>CALODM010000045.1:0-541784 GCA_942492125.1 uncultured Bacteroidota bacterium | reverse complement strand
CCGTAACCTGGTCAAACATGCCGATAAAATTGAATTTACCATTGTAGAAACCGAAGCAGATGCACTGCTGCTGGAAAATACCCTGATCAAAAAGTTTCAGCCGCGGTACAATGTGATGCTGAAGGATGCCAAAGGATATACTTACATCTGCATCAAAAATGAACGCTTCCCGAGAGTCTTCCTCACCAGGAGAGTGATCAAGGACGGCTCCACCTACTTTGGCCCCTATACTTCAAGAGGAAGGGTAAAAGTTATCCTGGAACTCATCAAACAACTCTTCCCATTGCGAACCTGCACTTTCAATCTTTCGGAGAAAAATATCCAGGCCGGAAAATTCAAGGTCTGTCTCGAATACCACATAAAAAACTGCATGGGCCCTTGCGTAGGTCTCGAAAGCGAAGAAGAGTACAACGCCAAGATCGATCAGATCAAAAATATGCTCAAGGGGCATTTTAGGGAGGTGATTACCCATTTCAAAGCAGAAATGGAGAAACATGCTCAAAACCTGGAGTTTGAAAAAGCCCAGGCCATCAAAAACAAACTGGCCGCTTTCGAGGACTACCAGGGCAAATCAACCGTAGTGAGTATCAACATCAGGGATGTCGATGTCTTCTCCATCGCTTCCAATGAAAAAGAAGCTTTCGTCAATTATATGAAAGTCGTCAACGGAGCCATCATCCAGGCGCATACCCAGGAAATGGATAAAAACCTGGACGATGATGAACGCAGTCTGCTGGAATACACCATTCCTACCCTAAGAGAACGCTTCAACAGCTTCTGCGATGAAGTGATCGTCCCTTTCAAGGTGACTCTGCCGGAAAAAGACATCAAATTAACCGTCCCTCAAAGAGGCGATAAAAAACAACTGCTGGACCTTTCCAGTAAAAACGTTAAATATTACCTGCTGCAAAAGCAGAAACAGGATGCCTCCAAAACCCGCAAGCAAACCAGCACGGAGCGAATCCTCAAAACGATCCAGTCCGACCTGCAAATGGAGGAAGTGCCGCTGCACATCGAATGTTTTGACAATTCCAACTTCCACGGGTCGTATCCCGTATCTTCCTGTGTGGTTTTTAAAAACGGGAAACCTTCCAAAAAAGATTACCGCCATTTCAATATCAAAACCGTGCAAGGACCGGATGATTTTGCCAGCATGGAGGAAGTCATTTACCGGAGGTACAGCCGATTGCTCAAGGAAGGAGAATCCCTTCCGCAACTCGTCATCATTGACGGTGGAAAAGGACAGTTGAGTGCTTCGATGAAAAGTATAGACAAATTGGGTCTCAGAGGTAAAATGACCGTCGTGGGTATCGCCAAGAAACTGGAGGAAATTTTCTTCCCGGGAGATTCCATTCCATTGTACATCAACAAAAAGTCAGAATCTCTGAAAGTTATCCAGCACGCGCGTAATGAAGCGCACCGTTTTGCCATCACCTTCCACCGCAACCAACGTTCCAAAGGCTTCCTCACCACCGAGTTGACCGACATTCCCGGCATCGGCGACAAAACGGCCCAAAAATTGCTGACGCATTTTGGCTCGGTGAAAAAGATCAAAATTGCTACTTTAAATGAAATTGCCAAGGAGGTCGGAATGAGCGCTGCCAAGAAGGTAACCGACTGGTTCAGGGAAAAATAAATCCTTTTATGTCCTTCCTCCGTCCAACCCGTCCAGATCCGCGTACTATTTTCGATGGAACGCTGATCTGACAGATTAAACGGGTTTTCGTGGGTTAATTTCCTACTTCGTCTTTCTGTGCTTATCTCCGTTATCTGCGCGACATATTTTGCGGCTTCCCACAAATTTTCCCTATCTTTATTTCCAAACCATCCCATCATGATCAACCTATTCCTCAGAGCAAAACACTGGCAGTTATTCATCTTCATCCTGGGTATCCCGCTCATATTCCAGCTCTACCTGATGAATTCCATGTTTTCCGAATTAACCACCGGTGATCCGGAAGATTTGACCTTTATCGCAGACTTTATGAAATACTACCCCATCGTGATGATCCTGGTCATGGGAGTCCTCTTTGGCTGGATGTGGTCCATCAGTATGGGATTGCGTTCAAAAATACCCGTGGAGATCAGACCGGAAACCGGACTTTTTAAAATCTTCTTCTTCATTCCGCTGGTGTACCTGGTCGGAATAACCTATCTGGCGTCCAAATTTATTGGTGGGTTTATGGAGTTGGCTGCATCGAATACACCACCTGACATCGATCCTTCGATTTTCAACATGGCAACCTTCATTGTGCCCCTACATCTGTTTTCAATATTCTGTATCTTTTACTGTTTTTATTTCACCGCCAAAACATTCAAAACGGCAGAACTGCAAAAATCAGTATCCTTCAATGATTTTGTCGGGGAGTTTTTCCTGGTTTGGTTTTCGCCCATTGGCGTATGGATTTTGCAGCCGAAGGTCAACAAGATGGTCGATGAGTATGACTTTTTGTAAAAACTTCTGGTTACTGGTTACTGGTTGCTGGTGCTTTATATGATGGAACACGGATTAAACTGATCGAACTGATTTTCGCTGTTTCTTTATAATTCGATAAATAGATCCGTCAAAACCAGTTCAACCCGTTAAAATCCGCGCCTGCCTGACGGCAAAGGCAGGTTCTATAAAAAATGCTTACCGAGATCAACAGATCCCGGTAAGCAAAACACATAATCAATTTATAAAATTCAGAAAATTACCTTTTTAAGACAGGTTATTTTCAAGCCAAAAAAGGCGTCAGGTGATTTCCAAGTTTAATTACGAACCTGCCTCCTGACCTCGTCAGGCAGGTTTGAAATTACGAATTACGAATTGGAGAAAAAGTATCAGTAAGCAGACCATAAAATTCGTAATTCCAAACTCGTAATTCGAAATTAAATTTTCGTAATTATCTACTCGCAGTCGGTACATACCAACCCCTCATGTTCCATCTTCCAGATATTGTTATCGCTGCTCCAGATGTAATGTTCAGAATCTTTCTTCTGTACTTGTCCATGATTGCGGGCAACTGCTCTTGAAATTTTGACAAATTTACCTTCCGGAATCAATACAGTGACATGCACACCTTGTACTCTAAACTTCTCGTCTTTGGTCACTTCCAGGTATTTCGGAAACAACAATTTGTCTCCTTCCATCCGGTAGTCAAAATCAATATTTTCAGCAGATTCATACGCTTTTTGTGAACTGACGCCCCTGGCTTCATTCACCTGGATCATTTCAAAATTGGGACCATCCCCTCTTTGAATTGAAATGGTAAGGTTATCGAAAACCAGTTCGTTTTCCGTCAGTTTTACATCTTCATCCTCAAGCCCGAATAAGGTTTTGTACTCCTTGGAGAACATATCCAGTTCGAGGGTATCTGAGGTTACTTCCAATTCAGTCTGGACTTGGGTAACCTCTGCATTGAATTCAAATTCCTTTCCAACAAGGGCCGCAGATAAAAATAACCCGGCAATATTTATACCCCAAAAAATACCCAGGGCCGTTCTCCATCTCTTGCTCAGTCGGGTGCGGAAAAATACCCGCAGGATCGTCAATACGATCACAAACAGCGGGATTCCGATAATCATGAATAAATTGAAAGCACCGAGATAGGAGAATAAATTACGGCCGGGTACAACAAAATCGAGATATGGAGATCCATAGGCCATGCCTGCAAGTAAAGCAAACCAGGACACTCCAAGTCCTATGATAATAATAATTCCAATAACTTTAAGAACAGTCGGGAGAATCTTGCGGAGCACTAAAACAATAGTCAGCAACAGGCTGCCTAGAACAGAAACCCCTTTCTTAAGGGCAGCGGTTCCATTATTTTTTTCCTCGCCTTCTTCTCCGGCTTGACTTTTTTTTTTGAACCGAATTCCCCACCGAATTCCGTCACCTTTTCAGACAAATTTTCAAATTCATCTTTGATCATTTTACTGATATTGTCGATGTTGATCGGCTCTCCTTTCATGGCAAGATAATCGGCTGATGTCTCCGCCTTCGGCAAAATAGCCCAAAGTATGGCGTACAATAAAATACCGGATCCGCCAAAAACAGTGAAAACGATAAAGGCAATTCTTACCCACAGTGGATCAGTAATTCCCAGGTAAGCAGCTATTCCGGAACAGACTCCGGCTACCACTTCGTCTTCCGGGTCGCGGAAAAGCCTTTTGCCCGTTTTAAAAGTATAGTCACTCTTGCCAGAGCCCATCTCTCCTTCAAAATCATCGGCACCAAAATCTTCCGGACGCCCCATAGTGGATACTGCGTTGGTGACATCCTTTAAGGATACAATTTTGCGACTGCCCATACTTTCCTGAAACAATTCGGCAAGCCTGGATTCAATATCGCTCGTTATTTCTTCATATCCATCCCCGCCACGGAAGTGTCGGTGAATGGCTTTAAGGTATTTATCCAAATATTCAAAAGCATCTTCATCAATTGTAAATGGATATCCTCCAAGATTGACAGTGAAAACCTTATTCATTATGTGTTGTGTTTAAATTTTTCAAAAATTATTTGGAACCGTTCTGCGTCATTTTACTGACCGCATTGACCAGGGTTCCCCAGGTCGCTAACAGATCACCCAGAAATTCCTCCCCTTTGGGCGTGATCTTATAATACTTTCGCGGCGGGCCCGATGTGGACTCCTCCCACTTGTATTCCAGCAACTCTGCCTTCTTCAAACGACTCAGCAACGGGTACAATGTGCCCTCGACCACGACGAGCTCAGAATCCTTCAACCGCTCATTGATCTCACGGCCATAAGTTTCCTTCTCCCTGATCAGAGATAAGATACACATTTCAAGCACTCCCCGCTTCATCTGTGTCCGTGTTTTATCTAATTCCTTTGATTTCATATCACAAATATATACCAATTTCAGGTACTATGCAACACAAAGTACCTAAATCTCAAGGTATTCTTGACCAACAGGTACCTTTTATCGACAAATGGAGATCTTTCTCAAGGGCTACCGATATTTGATCACGATGGGACCACCGCTCCGCACGGCTCGTTAGGACATATAGTCCTTACACGGACCAAGCTCGCGGATTCCTATCTGTCGTAAAAAATAACCGCTCTTTACGACTTCCTGTCGTACAAGGACAAAAGCAGCGGAATCCCGTCCGCTATTCCAACCAAAAATCCAGCACCGACACCTACCATTTCAAAATCCCTTCCTATCTTGTTTCCACAAAGTCAAAACCATGAAAAAATTCTCAATCATTCTAATTTGCTTATTGGCTACCAGTTTTAATATCTCCGCCCAGCCCATCGACTCCTCCCGCCTCATCCGCGTATTCACCTACAACATTTTGCACGGAGCCACCATGAATGGAGACTTTGATATCGACCTAATTGCAGAAGTCATCAAATCCGTCGATCCGGATATCGTGGCACTCCAGGAAGTTGACTACAAAACCAACCGGGCCCGCAAAATGGATCTGGCAACAGAATTGGGATACCGCATCCAAATGGCTCCTTTGTTTGGAAGAGCCATGTACTATGATGATGGAGAATATGGTGAAGGTGTTTTATCTAATTACACCTTCATAAGCACCAAAAATCATCCGCTACCCTATACAGAAGGCAAAGAACCCAGGGCTGCCCTTGAAGTTACCTTTGTTTTAGCCAGCGGCGATACCGTCTGTTTTGTGGGCACACACCTGGATCACGAATCCAATGACTACAACCGACAAATACAAGCCGATGAAATAAACAGGATATACGCCAACACATCCCTGCCAACCATTTTGGGCGGTGATCTGAATGATACGCCTGACAGTGAAGTCATGCAAAGTCTATTCAAATTCTGGACACCAGCTTTTAAAGATTACCTTCCAACCTACCCCTCAACGAACCCTAAAAAGAAAATTGACTACATCCTTTACAAACCCGCAAAAAAATGGCGCATTCTTTCCAAAAAAGTCCTCTGTGATGAAATTGCTTCCGACCACTGTGGCGTCTTAGTTGTCCTTGAACTATTAAAATAACCGCTCGCCAGGACATCATTGCATCGTAGCTGTCGAATTTATTCGACAACTAGCTTTTTTCAAATTCCTTGTCTTAGATGAACTTGGCTCGCAGATTCCCGATCATCGAAAAAATAATAGCTCGTTACGACGTCTAGTCGTACATGAACTTGGCTCGCGGACTCCCGTCCGCCATATCCAAAAATTCACTATCTTAACCCCAACGAAACCTTAGCAAAAATCATCCATCATGGGCAAAAACATACTATACCTGTTATTACTCCCATCCTTGATCTTTTCATGTACCGAAAAAGAACCTGCCAATGTAAAACCCAACATCATTTACATCCTCGCCGACGACCTCGGCTATGGCGATGTTGGCGCCTATGGACAACAAAAAATCGAAACGCCCAATATTGATGCGTTAGCCGAAAATGGCATGCGCTTCACCCAGCACTATTCCGGCGCACCGGTCTGTGCACCGGCCAGATATATGCTCATGACCGGCCAACACCCCGGTCATGCCCACATACGCGGCAATGACGAATGGCGGGAACGGGGAGAAGTCTGGAACTACGCTGCCGCCGTAGAGGACCCTAACCTCGAAGGCCAGCGGCCTATTCCTGACACTACGGTAACGCTGGCGGAAGTCCTCCAGGCAGCAGGGTACATCACCGGCATAGTCGGCAAATGGGGATTGGGAGCCCCGGAGACGGAAGGCACGCCCAACCGCCAAGGCTTTGATTTTTTCTACGGCTACAACTGTCAAAGACAGGCACACAATCTTTATCCACCTTTCCTTTGGAAAAACGATCAAAAAGAATGGCTGGAAAACGATGTCGTTTCCCCGGGAACAAAACTCCAGCCCGATGCAGATACGCTGGCGGAAGACTCCTATGCCCTATTCCGGCAAAAAGATTACGCTCCCACATTTATGCAAAATGAGGCATTACAATTCATCGAGCAAAATAAAGACAGCAGTTTCTTTTTGTATTACGCTTCCCCCATTCCTCATTTGCCGTTACAGGCACCTGAGGAACTGGTAGAATATTATGTTGACAAACTCGGCGATGAATCACCCTATATAGGTGGACGAGGTTATTTTCCTTGCCGATATCCGCGGGCAACGTATGCGGCCATGGTCTCTTACCTGGATCAGCAAGTCGGAGAAATCGTGGACAAATTAAAAACGCTGGGCATTTACGAAAACACCCTCATCATTTTCACCAGCGACAATGGGCCAACTTATGACGTTGGTGGTTTTGATCCAATATATTTCAACAGTGCGGCCCCTTTTGATAACGGATACGGATGGACCAAAGGATTTACCCACGAGGGAGGCATACGAGTCCCTATGATTGCTTCCTGGCCGGGAAAAATTGAGCCAGACAGCGAAACAGATCACATCTCTGCCTTTTGGGATGTGATGCCCACCTTATCCTCGATAGTTGAAAGCAAAGAATTTAACAAATCCGATGGTTTAAGCTTCCTCCCTACTATGATCGGAGATACAGAAAATCAACAGCAACACGAATTCCTATACTGGGAATTTCCCGCCTATGGTGGTCAACAAGCCGTAAGACTGGGCGATTGGAAAGGCATTCGCAAGAACATACAAAAAGACAGCATGCATATTGCATTATATAACCTTAAAACTGACCTCCGGGAACAAAACGATGTAGCTGCGGAAAATCCGGAAATTGTGGAAAAAATCAAAGCAATCATGGAATCAGAACACAAGCCGGCAACCATCGAACGGTTTAAAATGAAAGCTTTGGGAGATTGAGTTTTGAAGGCTCTGCTTTTTAATTTAAGTTTGTGGAATCCCTAAAGTAAAAACCCAGCGAACACTGTGCCTTCTCAGGGTTCGCTGTGGTAAAAAATTGCAACACTTCTAACAATAAAACCAACACCAACATGTTAAAGATCGACATGCACACCCACATCATCCCCGAGAACCTGCCAAAGTTCGCCGAAAAATTCGGGTATGGAGACTTCATCCACCTCGTCCACCACAAACCCGGCTTTGCCAATATGATGAAAGGGGACAAATTTTTCCGGGAAATTGAATCCAATTGCTGGGACCCTAAAGAACGTATCATTGAATACGAGTCACATAATACTCAGGTGCAGGTAGTCTGCACCATTCCGGTGATGTTCTCCTATTGGGCCAAATCCAGGGATTGCCTGGAATTATCGAAATTCCTCAATGACGATATTGCCCAAACGGTTGAGGATCATCCCAAAAACTATATTGGCCTTGGGACAATCCCCATGCAGGACGCTAACTTGGCCGTTCAGGAACTTGAAAGGTGTAAAAAAATCGGGCTGGCAGGCGTTCAAATCGGTTCAAACATCAATGACAAAAACCTGAATGAAGAAGAGTTCTTCCCCATCCTCAAAGCCATGCAGGACCTCGATATGGCCTTGTTTGTACACCCCTGGAATATGATGGGTTTTCACTCCATGGAAAAATACTGGCTCCCCTGGCTGGTAGGTATGCCCGCTGAAACGTCAAGAGCTATCTGCTCCATGATCTTTGGTGGTGTTTTCGAAAGACTACCTGAATTACGCACCTGTTTTGCCCATGCCGGAGGTTCTTTCCTGCCAACCATAGGTCGTGTTGAACACGGATTCAACTGCCGCCCGGATCTTGTTGCCATTGACAACCCGGTCAATCCCCGGGAATACCTTGGCAAATTTTGGGTCGATTGCATTACACACGATGATGTCATGCTCGAGTACATTTTGAAAACGGCCAATCCCAAAAAAGTTACCCTGGGTTCAGATTACCCTTTTCCATTGGGAGATCTGGAAATCGGTGCTTTTATTGAAGAAATGGGTTTACCGGAGTCAACGGTGGAAGATATCTTTTGTAACAATATACTGGATTGGCTGAAACTGGAAAAAAGTGCTTTTTTGTAGATTTACGGTGGTTTTTAAATTCAAAAGTCTAACATGTCCAATAAAAAAAACAAACATCTACCTAAAAAGAAACCGACTCCCAGGTCGGTTAACCCTGCGGTAACGGGTACTCCCTGGACCTATATTGCCATATTGTTTGGTTTTAGTTTCCTGCTCTACGCCAACACCTTTTCGCATGATTACACCCAGGATGATGCTATCGTCATTACGGATAATATGTTTACCAAGGAAGGCATTGAGGGAATTCCCGGCTTATTGAAGTACGATACCTTTTACGGTTTTTTTAAGAAGAGCGGCAAAGATAAGCTTGTTGCCGGAGGGAGATACAGACCGCTGACGCCAGTGATGTTCGCTGTGGAATATGAAATTTTCGGACAACAACCCTGGATTGGACATGTGATGAATGCCCTTTATTACGGGTTGACGGTTATCACGCTTTTCCTGTTACTTTTCAAGCTTTTCAGCCGACGGGAAGATCAAAAGGCTGCCCTTATGATAGCACTCGGGGCCAGCCTGTTATTTGCTGCCCACCCCTTGCATACAGAAGCCGTTGCCAATATTAAAGGGCGTGACGAGATCATCGCTTTATTCGCATCCCTTTTGGCCATGTATATTTCTTTCCGGGCGCATTTTGAGCAAAAAATCGGACTGCATGTCCTTAGCGGAGCCATTTTCTTCCTCGGTCTTTTATCAAAAGAAAATACCATCACTTTTCTGGCCATTGTGCCGTTGACTTTTTACTTTTTCACCAAAGAAAAAGTTTACAATATTTTGTTGACTATGTTGCCTTTCGTGACTGCAACCCTTGTTTTCCTCCTTCTGCGAGGAAGTATCCTGGGTTGGACGATCGGTGAACCTCCGGGAGAATTGATGAACAACCCGTTTTTAAAAATAGAAAACGGTGCCTGGGTAGCCTTTACGGGAGCTGAAAAACTCGCGACGATAATGTTCACCTTAGGGAAATATGTCCAACTCCTGGTCTTTCCGCATCCATTGACACATGATTACTATCCCTACCAGGTAGGTATTCGAACATGGGCGGACCCAATGGTACTGGGCTCCCTGGTGTTATACATTGGTTTGACAGTAATTGCAGCCCTGGGGTTTGCCAAAAAAAGCCCGATTGCCTTTGGTATCGCCTTTTATCTCATAACCCTCTCGATTGTTTCTAATATCATTTTCCCCGTAGGTACCAATATGTCGGAAAGGTTCATGTTTATGCCATCGGTAGGATTTGCTATCAGTATCAGTTACCTCATTTACCTACTGACAAAAAAGGCTTCTGCGAATACTTTCTTCCTGGTCATTGGAGTCATTACCCTGCTGTTTGCCCTCAAAACTTTTGATCGAAATAAGGTCTGGAAAGATAATTTCACTCTTTTCACAACAGACGTGCATGTTTCCCAAAATAGTGCTAAATTGCGCAATGCTGCCGGCGGGGCAATTTCTACTGCAGCAAATGAGGAAACAAACATTCAAAAGAAAAATGCCATGCTCAATGAAGCTGTAGGGCATTTAAATGAAGCTATCAGAATACATCCTACTTACAAAAATGCATTCCTCATTCGAGGCAACTGCTACAACTGGTTAAAACAATACGATAAAGCCATTGCGGATTACAACCGTGCCCTGCAGCTGGATTCAGATTATGCAGATGCCCGTAAAAACCTGGGAATCACTTACCGGGAAGCCGGGGAGTATTTTGGTAAAGAAATGGGCGATCTCAACAAAGCCTTGAACTACCTGACAAAGGCCTATGAGATGAACCCCAATGATTATGCCACTGTCCGACTGATGGGCGTTGCTTATGGCATGGGAGGCAATAGTGGAAAAGCCATTGAGTTCTTTACGAAGTGTACTGAACTAGAGCCCAACAATGCATTTGCCTGGTTTGATCTCGGAGTAGCTTATTTCAATGCAGACAACAAAGAACTGGGAACGTCGTATATTAATAAAGCCAGATCAATCGATCCGGATATCGACCAAAAACGCAGGGAAAACCAATAAGCAGGAATCATAAGGAGGAACTAAAAGCAGGGATTTCGGACTAAGACCTCCGAGGTTTTGAAAACCTCGGAGGTCTGGCTCGCCCCCTGCCCTACATATAAAAGCCACGAAACTGGCAAACGTGACATTTTTTTTTAACTTTTTCGACCAAAAAACGGTATAAACAAATAAGTAAACCCGAGTTCATATGAAGCGCTTAATAGTAGTCATCCTGAGTATTTACCTGACGACCACCCTATCAGCATACAACAATCCTGCCCAGACACCCAATGGTCCCGGCCCGGATCCCAAAGAAAAGATGTGGGTGGATTCGGTTTTCAATGCCCTGTCTGCAGATGAACGTCTTGGTCAATTATTTGGTATCCGGGCACATTCTGACCTCGGTGCCAGCCACATTGCAGAAGTGGAAGCCATTATCAAAAAATACAAAGTTGGCGGCCTGTGTTTTTTCCAGGGCACACCGGAAAAACAAGCGGAACTGATCAACCGGTACCAGGCGTTGAGTGCTTTGCCCTTGATGATATCGATCGACGGAGAATGGGGGTTGGGAATGCGCATGAAAGAATCTACCATTAGTTTTCCGCGACAATTGATGCTCGGTGCCATAAAAGACAATGACCTGATCTACGATTTCGGGGCAGAAATTGCCCGACAGATGAAACGTGTAGGCGTACATGTAAATTTTGCTCCTGTCGTAGACATCAATAACAACCCAGCCAATCCTGTAATACACACCCGCTCTTTTGGCGAAGACAGAGATAATGTTGCCGTTAAGAGTTATATGTATATGCAAGGCATGCAGGACAATGGCATTATGGCCTGTGCCAAACATTTCCCCGGACATGGAGATACGGATGTGGACTCCCATTATGACTTGCCCAAGATCATGCATTCCAGGAACCGGCTTGACAGTATGGAATTATATCCTTTTAGGATCCTGGCGAGAAAAGGCGTAGGCAGTATGATGATTGCCCACCTGGAGGTACCTGCCCTGGAAGAAAGACCGAATCGTCCGACCACCTTATCCAGAAATACCGTGACCAATTTATTGAGAAAGGACTTTGGATACGATGGGATCCTCTTTACAGATGCCCTGGAGATGAAAGGCGTAACCAAACACTTTGCTCCGGGACAAGTGGAAGCCGAAGCACTGCTGGCCGGAAATGATGTTTTGTTGTTACCGGAAGATATGGAAGCGGCTATGCGGGAAATCAAGCGTTACCTCAAAGAGGGTAAATTATCCCAGGATCAACTGGACACAAGCGTCAAAAGAGTGTTGCGTGCGAAATACCGGTTGGGGCTCGCTGCTTTCACCCCTATTGAAACTGCCAATATTCGGGTAGAACTCAACACCAATGAAGCCCGGGCACTAAAGCAAAGACTAATTGAAAATGCTTTGACATTGGTACGTAATAAAAATGGCCTTATCCCATTTAAAAAACTGGATGGACTTAAACTGGGATCTGTCAGCCTTGGATCTACCCAAAAAACCGCCTTCCAGGCTCGCATGGATAATTATGCGCAAATAGAGCATTTCCAGAATAAAAAAACAATCTCCGCTGATCGGAAAAAATACCTGATCAACCAGCTCAGGGAAAAAGATATAGTGATCATCAGCCTTCATGACATGTCAGGAAACGCAACAAAAAATTATGGCATTTCTGACGATGAAATAGACTTCATTCAGCGTCTTGGCGAACATACAAAGGTTGTCGTAGTGGTATTTGGCACCCCTTATAGCCTCAAATTCTTTGACGACAATGACTGGGTCCTGGAAGCCTATCAGGATGAACTCATGGTACAGGATGCTGCAGCACAATCCCTTTTTGGCGGTTTGCCTTTACGGGGTCGTTTACCGGTTACAGCTTCCGAAAAAAGCAAATTCAATACCGGCCTTGAGACGGTAGGTCTGTTCCGCCTGGGTTTCTCCATTCCGGAAGCAGTAGGTATGGCATCTGACAGTCTTGGCAAAATTCGGGAATTGGCCCGGGAAGGAATTAAATCAAGAGCCTTTCCGGGATGTGTCGTGCTGGCTGTCAAAGAGGGAAAAATCATTTATGAAGAAGCCTTTGGGCATCATACTTATGATAAGCGCATAAAAATGAGGGCCACCGATTTATTTGATGTTGCTTCTATTACCAAAATCGCAGCGGCTACCATTGCCGTTATGAAAATGGAAGACGAGGGGCTCATCTCCGTGGACGATAGCCTTGGAGCATATCTTCCTGTGCTTGAAGGATCCAATAAATCAGGGCTGATTATCAGGGATGTTATGGCGCACCGTGCCGGGCTGAAAAGCTGGATCCCTTTTTATAAGGCCACTATTGAAGGGCGGAAACACCCCAAACTTTCTCAGGATTATTACAGAACCAAAAAAAGTGAAGAATTCAATATTGAAGTTGCTGAAAATGTCTTTTTGAGAAATGATTATCCCGACACCATTTTCCAGCGCATCATCGAATCAGACCTAAGAAGTAAACGAAATTATAAATACAGTGATCTGGGGTTTTACTTCATCTCCTTACTGACCGAAGCACGGACCGGAAAAACATTGGATGCCTATGTCCAGGAAGAATTCTACGGGCCTCTGGCGTTGCAATCAACCTGCTTCAACCCAAAAGGAAAATTTCCGCTCGACAGGGTTGTTCCAACTGAAATGGATCATTATTGGCGCAATCAGGAGGTACATGCCTATGTTCATGATATGGGAGCAGCAATGATGGGTGGCGTTAGTGGGCATGCCGGGCTTTTCGCCAGTGCCGAAGACCTGGCCATCATCATGCAGATGCTCCTTTGGAAAGGAGAATATGGCGGCGAAAAATTTTTATCCCAAAAAACCGTTAATAATTTTACCACCCGGCACAAGCTGGATACCCGCAGAGGTATAGGTTTTGATATGCCTCAACTGGACCCCGATGCCAGTTCTCCATTATCGGAGCTGGCTTCTGCACAGACATTTGGACACTTGGGGTTTACCGGCACAGCAGTTTGGGCAGACCCGGAAACCAATATCATCTATGTCTTTTTATCCAACAGGACTTTCCCCAGTATGAGAAATTACAAGATCAACAAAATGGATATCCGTCCAAGGATGCAAACCGTTTTTTATGAATCTTTGAAATAAAGCATCCTGGAAAAACAAAATCGCTGGAAAGCGAACGATGGTCATTTTACTGCTATGCCTGAAATATCCCGACTTTCCGGTTGCAAGCCATCTACCATAAAATTAAAATTTGCAATTCATTGGAAAAAGAGTTAGTATAATAAAAATTTCAACACTACATTAAAACACCGATTATGAATTTTACAATCAAATTATTACTGCTGCTTTGCATACCCCTTGTCACATCATCCTGTGTGACTAAGAAAAAATACCTGGACCTTCAAAATCAATTTGAAGTGGCTAATAAAGATCTGGGCAAATGCGGAGAAAGCCTGAGCGATTACATGAACAAACTTGCTGCCTGCGACCAGGAACGCAATACTTTAAAAAACAGCCTCAAAATCAGGGAAGAACAGGTTAATGACCTCAAATACCTGATTGAAGACATGAAAAAACAACGGGACATGCAGGCTGGACAAGTGACAGAGTTGACGAATCTATCACAATCAGCCAGCGAAAATATTAATCAGACCCTTTCTCAACTCGAAGGCAAGGACAAATACATTCGTTTCCTTCAGGCTGCCAAAACAAGAGCAGACTCCATCAATCTGGCACTGGCCATCAACCTTAAAGGAGTGCTGCAAAAAGGCATTGAGGACGATGATGTAGAAGTTAAGGTTGATAAAACGGTCGTTTTCATCAACCTTTCAGACAAAATGCTTTATCAGAGTGGAAGTGCCGAGATAACGCCAAGAGCCAACGAAGTACTGGGTAAGATTGCCAAGATCATCGAATCACGTCCAAACCTGGAAGTAATGGTGGAAGGTTATACGGATAATGTTCCGATCAGTTCGGAGTGTTTTAAAGACAACTGGGATCTCAGCGTAAAAAGATCCACCTCCGTTGTCAGAGTCCTCCAAAACAAGTTTAATATTGATCCCAACCGCCTGATCGCTGCGGGACGTGGAGAGTACAACACGCTGGCTTCGAATGAAACAGCTGACGGTCGGGCCATCAATCGCCGCACACGCATTATCATCATGCCTAAACTGAATCAGTTTTACGACCTGCTCAATCCGGAATTAGCTCCGGAATAAACTGCCCGTTATAGGCGGGAACATTTTATTGTTCCCGCCTATAACAAGCATTTCTGTGAATAAATGCGTATATTTGCACCTATGGAATACGTATTCCAGATACCTATAGTTTCCTACTAATCAACACCCAAATGTCCTGAAAATTTTATTTTATTGTTTCATTCCTGCCGGAATGCCAATTACCTTCATGGATTGTGCTACCCGACAGGAAATTGTGTAATTTTGAGTGAAATGGATATTTGTTATTATTGTAAACAGAAGTCGATAGCAGCAGGGAAACTTCAACGTAAGGAACTTGAAAAATTAGGCGATAGCTGTAACCAGGTCACCTTTCATCGTGGCGACAGGATCATGATCCAGGACGCGCTGTCCTATAACATCATTTTTGTCAAGGAAGGGTTGGTCAAAGTACATATGATGGGCCCGGAAAGGGATCAGATCTTAAAAATTGCCAAAGGCCCCTGTTACCTGGGTGTTCCGGCAACTGTGGGGACCAGGATCAATCCCTATTCAGCCACCTGTATTTCTGATGCTCACGTTTGTTTTATAGGGGCGGATGTCTTTAAGGAATTCATACACCAAAACGGTGCTTTCGCTTATGAAATCATCGTTGAATTGTGTAAAAACGAATTGTTTAATTTCAGGAAATGCATCAACCAGGTACAAAAGCAGGGCAACGGAAAAATTGCCGAAGCATTGCTCTATTTTTCAGAAGTGATATTTGAAAGCCTGGAATTCGAACTACCGCTCAACAGAAATGAATTGGGGGACCTCACTTGCTCATCCCGGGAAACCGTTTCACGCATCCTTTCCGACTTTGCTCAACATGGCATAATCAAAATCAATAAAAAGATTATTACCATTCTGGATAAAGAAGAACTGGAAAGAATATCAGAAACCGGATAATTTCAGGTTTCCCTTTTCTTCTTCCCCCAATTCAACAGGGAAGCATACTCAATGACCTTTGCTCTATTTACCCCTACAGGCGTTTGCCTGGCAAAAAACAACGCCGGCAATCACAGCCACCAGCAGGGAAACTCCTATTTTACAGTACACCGAACAATAAAAAACAGCCCCTGCCCCAAAGGCACTTGAAATGATGCCAAAAGCCATCATAAAAATGAATAAAGCAAAGGCTGCTGCGGGTAAAAAGAAACCCGTTCTGATGAAAAACTCTTTGTATCTCATAACAACTGTTTTATGGTTTGATTTAAGGTTTTAAAGCCTGAAATCTCTTGTTAAATAATATGGTTCGCGTAAAGAATCCTTATTTCTTTTCGGCTTTCGAGTTTGTAATGTTGCCTCCTGAAAATGCTGTAACTCCTTGCTGCTGACACAACTCCTGAGGTCTCAAAATCAACATCCTCCTTCCTCCTTAACCTCATGTCCCTGGGTTTCTTCCGGAATAAAATGATAATCATTAGGATAAGTCAATTCCCATTTTTTAAAACCGCCAATGATGTATTTTACATTTTCAAAACCCATCTTTTTAAGCGTATTGGCAGCAAGGATAGCGCGCTTTCCCTTTTGGCAGTAAACGAGGATGAGATCCGAATGATCCGGCAAATAGCGCATCTTATTTTCCCAGAATTTTTCACTCTGGATCTTAAATTCCACAAGACCCCGGGGGAGATTGATGGCATCGGGAATATACCCGGGTTTATATTCCCCCGGCTCCCTTACATCCAGCAATAAATAATAAGCAGCAGTATCAAAAATGGTCCTGGCTTCCCGGACCGAGATCCCTTCAACATCTTCTAATGCTTCCTCGACAAATGCATCAACATTGTAATAATCAAAAGCATCTTCCTCACAGGCCAGCAGGAACAGGGCCAGGACAGCCAATACCAGGGTTCTCCTTAAAGAAGCGGTTGTCAGCTGATAGCAATCGTATTTTTCGTTTGTGGTTTTCATGATGATAATTGTTTAATGTTATTGATTTTAAAAAATGCTGCCCGGGTACTCAATCTACTAAAACCTCCTCCGCTTTAGGTTTACCGTTATGCTGCTTCTCGCTGATCTCTCCCATGGTTTCGAGAATGATCTCTTTCACTTCTTTACTCTTTTCTCCATTTTCACCCCTTTGCTGCAGGATATTATGCTCTACCTCCTCAATCGCATCTTCGACAATTTGTTTGGCATCCTCATCGGCCATCCGGTCCCAGCCGGTAATCATGGCCATTAGATTAGAGGTAAGAGTATGTCCTGTTGTAATAAGGTATAAATGAACAATGAGAAACATGACCAGCAGATATGCTCCAAAAGTGTGAAGAATAGCTACAGGCCTTAAGGAAACAACCTCCATCCCGCCTACCGGGTAGTGGAAGAGGAAATACAACAACCCGGAGCCAACCATGACAGGGATGACCAGAATTTTCAATGCGAAATAGATCAACCGCTGCAAAGGATTGAGTTTGCTCAAAACCCGCTTTTTGGTAGGGTGTGGAGCGTTCCTGAATATGCCGAACAAATAAAAATTGAGCTGTGCTTTGAGGTTTTTGGTGGTTGGAATATAATTCTGCCATTCATCGGTGGAAAAGTGCCAGAAAATCGCAAAACCAATGAGCACAATAAAACTCAGGGCAGCATAATTATGCCAAACCACCGCAGCTTCATACCCCAGCAACTGGAAAGAACTGTGTATTTCAAATCCCGTAACAATCAGAGCAGTAATCAATACAAACTGTGCCCAGTGCCAGAACCGCTCGAACCTTTTATATAAATATACTTTTTTCATGATATGCTTTTTTGATCCCCAATTAAAAATCAGAACCCCGACTAGTCACACAGGCATCATCCGCTTTTTCGGGGTTTTCGGTAAAACACCCTGAGTAACGCATGAACAATGACACCGACCAAAGAAAGAATGATCAGAGCAATGCCCATGCGATCCAGGGAAAGCATTCGGTCCCGGCCCGGCAGGTAAAAATCATTCAAAGCCGCAATGCGACTATTTTGCCTGTCGTGACAGGCCTTACAGTCCAGCGATTGATCTTTTGGGGCAACCATGTGGTTAAGTGGCCAGTACATTTCCGTTGGAATAAAATCATATTCACCACTATAAGGTAACCCAACATTTTCCATCCCGACTTCACAGGCTTTATCCCAGTCAAAATCACTCCAGAAAGCTCCCGCTCCTTTTTCTTCGCTCCACAATTTTGCCTGGATGAGGGTAAGATTGTTGGGGTCATAAATCTGTTTCCCACGGTGAACTTTGACGGGCCATATCTTGGAGCATTTTTGATTGACGGTATCTTTTTTGATACAATATTTTCCAGTGAGTGGATTCAGTACCAAAGGCAGTTGACTGGTATCTATCTTATCTTCGAGGAGGTGGTGACCGGCAGTCCCGTTAAACCAGACATATTCCGGCTCAACATTTTTATCCCAGATAAAAGTACCTTTGATGCTCATATATTTATGGTTACCATCCTGGTCATTTCGAATAATCGGATTGCCGCTTTCGTCAAGTTCTCCGGCAGTGGACCAGTCCCAGATCATTTTGGTAGCATTGGCTTTGGCAAAATAAGGAATATGGCAGGTTTGGCAAGCAACCCTAAAGTTATGTTCATTGAGAATGGCATTGGTATGAGGAGCTTCCGTATGGCACTTCTCACAGGTTAACCGGTTTTTATTCTCAGATGAAAGTGCATACAATTTCCCCGGAATATTATGTCGCTCCGTTTCATGGCAATCCACACAGGTCATATCTCTCCCATCAATCGCCATATGCACATCAACATCCTTACTGCAATTCAGCATGGCTTTATCGAGATCCCCATGTTTGACATTGTTGCCGCCACCTCCCCAAAAATGACAAACACCACAATTTTGTCTTTGTGGCATCCCAACGTTTTGAGCCACATACCTTAGATTGACATCCGCTTTTACTTGCCCGCTTTTTCCCTTATCCTTTTTGTAATCTCCCGTATTATCATGGCAAACAAGACAATCGATGTTTTGCTCATTCGTAAAATCAAAGGTTTTATCCGCAAAGCCATAACCTATATGACAACGGGTACACGTCGCCTCGTTGCTCTGAGTACCAATACAAAAATTGTTCAGGACATTTTTTTTACCCAGGGAAACGATTCCTTTTCCCTCAATATATTCATCCCGGGACCATAACCAGTGAGCCGTTTGCATTACCTCCTGTCCTCTGCCATTATGGCAAGACAAACAGGCTTCGGTCACTTCAGGACCCGATGCAAAAGACTGCTGCAAAACTTCGAATTTGGAATGATCCACAGATGCAATGTGGGTAAAAACCGTATCCACCTGAAAGCCTTCTGCTGTGATGGTTTTATCGGTATGATCAATGACAAACCAGGTGGAACCGCCTAGTATTATTACCATAAACAGGAATGGAATTATTTTTTTCATCTCGAACGGTTTATGTTTAAAAGTAGCTTCCCGACATCCATTCACTTCTGTTACCACCTTCCCTTATGTCCGGTTTTGATGTAAAATTATACCTCCCCGCAACCACAATCAAGAAAAACGAAGTGATGTAAAAATCAAGAAATTGTGAGTTAAATCACTGGAAAATTTAAGCAGAAATACCCCATTCCAAAGGATGTTGCACGGGGTGAATGAAACAAAGGAAAAGAATCCGGTTTTGATCCATTTTCAAAATTTACGTTTAAAAAAACGATACTTTTCAAACCTGTAAAAAGAGTGATAAAAATAATAAAGGCGTCCCTCCTCTCCGGGTATCAGCCAACGGAAAGACAAAACCTGAGCCCCAAAAACAGATCATCCATAAGACCTATGGGTTAAATTTTCTTCCCACTACTTTTTCCGGCAGGCTCTTGCCTGGCAAAAAACTACTGCGGCCAATGATGCAATCAGTAAGGATATGCCAATTTTGCAGTAAACAGAGCAATAAAATACAGCGCCTGCACCACAAACACTTGAAACGATACCAAATGCCATCATAAATACAAAAACGGCAAAGGCTACTACTGGCAGGAAGAATCCGGTTCTGATGAAAAAATCTTTGTATCTCATGACTATAGATTTAAAAATTACAAAATCGATATAAAAAATTTCGACTTAGCCATAAGACGGAATTATATCACTATAAATATCTTTTATTACCATCAAAAAAACAAATTATAGGACGTGATACAGCATATGATTCGGAGTGACATATCACCTGCCCGCAATGTTGTTCTGATGACATTCCAAATGTTTTTTGACTGCAGGTAAACGAATTCTCTCTGAAAGCGTTTTAAGGAGAGTAAAAAGCAAAACCAACTGCCAAACCCTTTTCTTAATGGAAGATTCCCATTTTAAAGCTGAGTCCTATTTAAAAAATTATCTATGGAATTTAATTTAAACAACATCCCTGACCAAAAGGGAAGGATAGCAATTGTTACCGGAGCAAATATCGGCTTAGGCTACGAAACAGCCCTCGGACTTGCCCAAAAAAATGAAGGTGATCATGGCTTGCCGCAATAGTGAAAAAGCGGAAAAAGCGAAAGCCGACATTCTCAAAGAAGTGCCTGGAGCAGACCTGGAAATCGGTTTACTTGACCTTAGCCAATTAAACTCCGTCAGGAATTTTGCCACCAACTTCATGGAAAAATATAACCGGCTGGATATTTTGATCAACAACGCAGGGATCATGATTCCACCATTTTCTAAAACAGAAGATGGCTTTGAAAGCCAGATGGGCGTCAACTATTTTGGCCATTTCCTGCTCACAGGGCTTTTATTACCTATGCTTGAAAAACAAAAAAAATCAAGAATCGTGTCTCTAAGCAGTCTGGCCCACAGGAATGCAACTATTGAGTTTGACAATTTAAACAGCGAACAATCCTATAATAAAATGCAGGCGTACGGCCAGAGCAAAGTAGCCTGCCTGATGTTTGCCTATGAGCTTCAGCGGAGGTTGGAGAACAAAGGAAGCAATACGATTTCAGTGGCAGCTCATCCGGGGGTATCCATTACAAACCTTGTCCAGTATGCTCCCGGATGGATGAAAGTGATCGGCATGCTTTTGGCTCCTTTGGTAACACATTCACCTGAAAAAGGAGCTTTACCAAGTTTGTACGGCGCACTCGGAACGGATGTTAACGGAGGAGACTATTTTGGGCCAACCGGTTACCGCGAGATGAAAGGCAAGCCTGGAAAGGTCGGTTCCAGCAGTTACTCCCGAGACAAAGCAGCGGCTGAAAAATTATGGGAAACCTCTGAACAATTAACAGGTATTCAATTTTTGTAAGATGTCCATAATCATCTGGCTGCCAATAGCCGTTATGGCGCTCTGGTTTACCCCGAGGGTATTCATCAAACTCAGCCCGCAGTTCGGGGGATCATTCACAAAAGCTCATAAGCAGGTGTTTGAACGATCCAGGCACTGGAACGGCAAGGTGTTTGAAAACCTGACCCCGGTCGACATGGACGTCAACCTGAAAACCTTGCCGGGGTTGTTAAAGGAACGCTTTTTTAACAAAACGGCTAAAGCACCCGAACAGCCTATCCCCATAAAACCCTTTGATCAGGATTCCTGGGGATCTGCCCCGGACTTACCCAAATTTATTTGGTATGGCCACGCCACGCTCCTGTTACAAATAGGAGGAAAAAACCTGCTGATTGATCCAATGTTTGGTCCTTCTCCCTCCCCCTGAACTTTGCAGGGATCAAACGATTCAGTAAAAACACGCTCGATCTCATTGATCAACTGCCGCCTATCGATGCCGCCCTTATTTCTCATGATCACTATGATCATCTGGATTATAAAAGCATTCAAAAACTCAAATCTAAAATCCCCTCGTGGCTGGTAGCGCTTGGGGTCGGCAGACATCTTGAAAAATGGGGAGTTGATCCGGAAAAAGTCACTGAATTTGACTGGTGGCAGACAACAGAATTTAAAGGCATAAAAATAACCTTTACCCCTTCCCAACATTTCTCCGGTCGTGGGCTGAGTGACCGGTTCAAATCTTTTTGGGGTGGATGGGTTTTACAAAATGGAAAGCATAACATTTACTGGAGTGGTGACGGTGGATATGGTTCTCACTTCAAGACAGTAGCTGAAAAATTCGGTCCTTTCGATTGGGCATTTATGGAGTGTGGTCAATATTATGACTTATGGCATGATCTTCACCTCTTCCCGGAAGAAAGTGTCCAGGCCGCTATAGACTCGGAAGCCCAAATAGCTATTCCCGTTCATTGGGGTGCCTTTGCCCTGGCCATGCATGCCTGGAAGGAGCCTGTTGAGCGGTTTACAGCTGCTGCAAAAAATAAAGCCCAGCCAATTTGCATACCAGAACCTGGTGAGGTCGTTATGTTGGGGCAGGAACCATTTAAAAATGACTGGTATAAAACTTTAACATAAAAAAGTAGCTGAAAAAATGTCACGTTTGAACTTCTCGTGGCTTTTATATAAGGGGCGGCAGCAACCACCAGACCTCCGAGGTTTTGAAAACCTCGGAGGTCTGAGGACTGATTTTCAGAATGATTTCATTCTTTCATTCCGTGCAGCAATAGCTTTGATCACCGTTTTTTCTAATTTGGCAATATCCTTTTCATCACGGCTGATTTCCACCACATGAAGTCTTTTTTCATCGAGGCGGCGTGGATCGAAGGAAACAAAGTAGCCTAAATCCAGCCCCATTACCCATAGCTCTCCCTGAACCTGCCAATAATACTGAGGTTTTATTCCTTTTAGATTTGTCCCGGTCTTTATCCTGTTGTAATAGTTGAGGTGCACCTTTGGATTGTAAGGGCACTTTATTTCTACCAGAGCTGTTTCGTAACCATCATCATCAAGGATCAAGCCGTCGGGTGTTGCTCCTGCCTCTGTGATTTGAGGATGGGTTACAAACCCACATTCATGAACGGTTTTATCCAGATAACGTTCCAGGGTCTTTATGGCCGGAGATTCCATTCTGCTCCCCCATCGCATGGGTTTGGTCATTAGTGTTTTTACATTCCCTCCCGAAAATTTCTCCCGGGCCTTTTCATAGATATAATTAAGTGCCGGAATGGTCCAACCTCCTTTTTTGGTGTCCGTCATTAATTTTCCAAAGCCTGAAGCCGTGAACTTGCCGGAACGGGCACTGTACCATTCCGGCGTTTGTGGCGTGATAAAATCGGTTCGCATCCCGCAAAGTTGGTGATTAATTAAAAAACCGACTGGCTTTTGGGTGAAAAATGATAAGCTTTTCGATAAGTAATAAACAGGAATCGGCCTTCAGGCTACTCTCACACTTGAGGTATTATAGGAATGAACTTAATATCAGTTCCTATCCGCGCCTGCTTGCCGGCAAAGGCAGGTTCTATCATTACTCCAAAGCAGCATAATTCTCCGGTACAAACCTGGGCGCACAAAAACAGAGAAAAATCAAATCCTCATTTCCCTTATTCGTAATCCGCTGCGGTGCATTGGCCGGGATGACAACCGTATCCCCGGGGCCCACGCTACCGGTTTGCTCCCCATCAATCTCCATCTCCCCTATTCCTGAAAGGATATAATAACATTCCAGGCCATTCAGGCTATGCAGTGCTGTTGTCACACCGGGTTCTACTCTTGCCCGGGCGATGGAAGCCATCTCTTCGGGTTGATTGAATAATTCAATGATATGACAACGTTCTTCGGTAAAGTATTCTTTTGCCTCAGTGGTGGGCAGAATTTGTGGTTTGGACATTTGTTTTGAAATTTTACAGTGATGCAATTTACGAAACTTGAGGTTAGTTTAACCGGTTCCTAAAGAATAGATTCTTCTTTTTCATAAATTCGAAGGGCCCGACATTTCATGTGCGGTGCAGACTTTGACCTTTTGGTTCTATTATACCAAGACAAAAGGTTACTCTTATTTTAATTGTCATCAAACAAAAGCCTTCCTTTCAAAATTTCCACCTCCGTCGCACGTTCTTCTACTTAGTTTCCTTAACTTTACCCGCCATGAATCTGCCCTTACACATAGCACGCCGATATCTCTTCGCCAAGAAGTCGACCAATGTCATCAATATCATTACCGGTATTGCCGTTTTTGGTATTTCGGTGGGTACGGCAGCCCTCATTCTGGTCTTGTCGGTCTTTAACGGTTTTGAAGATCTCATTACCGGCATGTACAGTTATTTCAATCCTGATGTCAAAGTAGCTCCGGTCCAGGGAAAATTCTTTGAAACTTCCGACAGCCTTTTGACGGAGATCAGAGGTGTACCGGGCGTAGAGTACGTCTCGGAGACCATGGAGGAAGTAGCGGTTTTTGAATACAAGGAAAATAATGCCATTGGGGTTTTGTTTGGCGTAGATGAAAACTACACCAATGTACTGGCCATAGATTCAACAGTACGCGAAGGAAAATTCAAACTCTACAGCGGTCGTCATCATGCTGTACTCGGATTGGGTATGCGTAACAAACTTGGCGTAAACATCAATGACGAATTCAATGCCATCAATGTCTATATGCCTAAACGGAAAAAGGTAGGTCCGTTTGAACCCATGTTCGTCAAACGCATGGTCTACCCGTCGGGAACCTTCATGATACAGCAGGAATTTGACAATCAGTATATTTTCACCTCCCTGGCATTCGCCCGTGAGCTGTTAGGCATTGGCAATAAGGTGAGTTCCCTGCAAATCAAACTGGCCCCCGGCTTTGATATTCCCGAAACACGCGAGGCCATCCAGGATATTGTCGGTCCTGATTTTACCGTTAAAAATAAATACCAGCAACAGGAATCCTTTCTCAAACTGATGCAAGTCGAAAAATGGCTCAGTTTTGCCATTGTAGGCCTTATGATGCTGTTAATATCCTTTAATATGATCGGTGCATTATGGATGATCGTTCTGGAAAAACAAAAAGACATCTCTATTTTGAAATCTATGGGAGCAACCGTCAAAATAATACGCAACATTTTCCTCTTTGAAGGCTTGTTACTCACCGGACTGGGTATCATCATTGGATTCCTGCTGGCGTGGGCAATTTATTTCCTTCAAAAATCCGTTGGCATCATCAGCGTGCCCGGGGACTTCATTATTGATGCCTACCCAATGAGCATGCAATTTATGGACTTCGTCATTGTTGCTGTCATCGTTGGCATCATTGGTTTTTTAGTGTCCATTGCCCCCGCCAGAAGGGCCATGAAAGTACCGGCAATGATGCGGGAAGAGTGATCAAGTTGCTGGTTAACCGCAAGGGACGCAAAGAAGACGCAATGGACACAAAGAAATTTTTCTGAAAGTATGTCCAAACATTCGTCATTCATAATTTGGAATTCGTCATTCGTAATCAAAATCCCTTTTCTATGAAAATGATCATCCATCCTTACAATCTTGAACTGGAGCACACCTTTACCATCACGCATGAATCGCGAAAATTCCAAAATGGTCTTGTGGTAGAATTACAGCACGAAGGATTTTCCGGCTTCGGGGAAGCTTCTGCCACCACCTATTATGGCCAGACGCTGGAGGGCATGATCGAAAAACTGGAATCTTTAAGAGCTGTAATAGAGTCTTCTGTCATTGAAAATCCGGAAAAATTTTGGGATAAAATGTCTAAGCACCTGGAAGGTCATCCGTTTGAGCTTTGTGCGCTGGACAACGCAGCCCATGACCTCTATGGACAAATGAAGGGGATGCCTACTTATAAAGTCTGGGGACTTTCTATCGACATCTTACCCAATAGCAATTACACCATCGGTCGGGATACCATTGAGGTGATGGTGGAAAAAATGAAAGCAAAACCCTGGCCGCTTTACAAAATCAAACTCGGTACCGACCACGACCAGGAGATCATCCGTGAATTACGCAAACATACCGATGCCAAATTCCGGATCGATGCCAATACTGCCTGGACTGCGGAAGAAACCATTGAGAATGCGCCGGTCTTGAAAGCATTGGGCGTGGAATTTCTGGAACAACCCTTAAAAACAGATGATTGGGAAGGCCTTAAAAAGGCTTACGCCGAAAGTGTATTACCCATTATCGCAGACGAAAGTTGCCAGGTGGAATCCGACATCGACAAATGCCACGGACACATCCATGGCGTCAATATAAAACTGGTCAAATGCGGTGGGCTGACCCCTGCCCGAAGGATGATCAAACGAGCCAAGGAACTCGGCATGAAAGTGATGGTAGGCTGTATGACAGAATCTTCCATTGGTATATCCGCCATTGCCCACCTTCTGCCAATGCTGGATTATGTGGACATGGATGGAGCTTTATTGCTAAAAGAAGACATTGCCGAAGGTGTGATCGTTAAACCAGATAGTGTTGAATTCCCTGATCGAAATGGTATTGGCGGGCGCTTAAAAAAATAGCCCGGTGGCTATTAATTCCCCTAAACTTCTAAATTCGAAATCGGATACCTGCCTGCTGATCGCAGGAAGTCAGGTTCGACATTCTGCGGTTCCACCTGACTCTGTTTCAGGCTCAAATTATTTCAATTATTAAAAGGGGTAATAGAAATCAAAAAAAACACCACAACAAAAACACCTTTTTTTCCTTTTTATCGTTATTCTTTTTAGTCATTAATTTACTGTAAAATGCCAAGGCAGGGGGAATGAAAAAATTTGCACTCAACATCTCCTGAATTTGACCTGATAAAAAAGTATTCACCCAAATGATATTGAGGTACCTGGTTGTCGTGATCTTGTTTTTAGCCTCTTCCCATTTACATGCGGAAGCCTATTTTGTGCACGGCACCGGCTGTGACAACAGTGTGTGGAACGACGTGGTGCGAAATGAAATCAGGGATATTTTTGGGCACCAGGCTTTTAATGATCAAATAGAATTATTCGGCTGGAGTGGAGACAACAATACTTACGCCAGAATTGAAGCTGCAGACAAACTAATCGAACACATCATCACTTCGAGAGCTTCCCTTAATATCGACGAACCCTGCATTACCTTAACTGGACATAGCCATGGTGGCAATATCTTATTGCTCGCCAGCGAAGGGCTACGTTCCTCTTTGGGATCGGATATCGACATCAACATTATTACGCTAAATACCCCCAATGTGGTGGGCGGAGCCCAAATGGCGGATGCAGATATCAACCACTTTCATGTTTTTTGTCCAACAGATAAGATCATTCCTTTTGGCGGATTCAACAAAACTGGCATTCAAGACAAGACCGATCTGGAAAATAAACTAAAAAACGAATATTCGAGGGCGCGGGATCTCGGCAGTGGAAAAAAAGGATCTACCAACAGGACTTTTGATCAGGCCCTAAGTAACATTGCCTATGAAGATCAGTATTTCATGAAAGGTGTTAAACCCATTATACATTGGTCTTGCCACCGGGGGATGCTGCCTGAAAATGTCGGTCAATGGATTGACCCATTACGAAAAGCAGTAAATCAACGGTATGACAATGATTTTTTAGTTTCAAAGCAATAACCTTGAGAAGTTACCTCGAACAAATCGCCGGAAAAATTCCTGATCGAGACTGGAATTTGCTGAATGGGATCATCCAACCAATGGAATGTACGGGAAACGAGTACCTGATCGAAGAGGGAAAAATATGCAGGTATATATGGTTTCTGGAAAAAGGTGCCCTCAGGATGTTCGAGAATATGGACGGCACTGAGAAGACCACCCACTTCTTCATTGCACCTACAATGTTCACCATGTACCATAGCCTGATAACCGCTACGCCTTCAGAAGTCAGCATCAAAGCTGAGGAAAATTGCTCATTGCAGGCTATCCCTCATGCTCAACTGACAAAACTGTACGACCAGTCCCACCAACTGGAGCGCATAGGGAGAATCATGGCAGAATTCCAGTTTGTCGGAGAATTCAATCGCCGTAGGTTACATTTGAATATGGATGCGCTGCAACGCTACGAATACCTCGAACAACACCAACCCGAAGTTTTCCAGCGATTTCAATTGAAAGATATCGCTACCTATCTTGGCATCACCCCTGTTTCCCTCAGCCGGTTGCGAAAATACCGTTCTCAGAAGGAAAAATAACCGGACTTATCATTTGTTAAGTGTGATGCGGTGGAATCCCGCCAATTTTGTTGTATCAAAAAAATCTAACGATATGACAATGCAAAAAGTAGTATTCATCACCGGCACCTCCAGAGGTATTGGCCGACACTTGTTTGAACACCTCGAAAAACTGGGATACATCGTCTACGGCTCTTCGAGGAATGGCCAGTCTGATCAAAAATATCACCTCCAGCTGGACGTGACGAATTTCGAATCCTGCCAAAAATCTGTTGAACGCATAATTGCTGACCAAGGCCGACTGGACGTACTCATCAATAATGCCGGATCTCACCTTACGGGAGCCTCTGAAGAAACAACTCTCCAGGAGATAGATGCACAAATGCAACTCAACTTTTATGGTGTCGTCAATATGATAAAAGCTGTTACGCCTCTGTTCCTGGAGCAGAAATCGGGAAAGATCATCAATATGAGCTCATTGGGCGGATTACTGTCTCTGCCTTTCACCAGTGCCTACAATGCCAGCAAATTCGCCCTGGAAGGCTATGCAGAATCGCTCAGACTTGAACTGCTGCCATTCGGTATTTACGTTTCAAACCTGACCCCCGCTTATATTAATTCAGGTACTTCGGATCAATCCATCATCGCCCCTCAATCCAATCATCCCCTTTTTTCGGCATACCGCCTTAAAATGCACCAGAAGATGATGGCCGACAGTACCAGGGGAATTCCATTGGATACTATTTCCGGAATTGTTCAAAAAATCATAGCAACACCAAGACCTGGATTCAGATACAAAATAGGTCACATGAGTAAGTTACTGACCAGTTTAGCATTTTTCTTGCCGGAACCCCTTTTTCAAAAAACAGTACTCAGGACATTTAACATTCCCTTGAAAATTCAATATTGACCGTGAAGTCGCTAATCGTCACTACCATTTTTCTGTTTGCCCATCTTTTGGTCACTGGCCAGCAAAATAAATTTAATATGAGCCCTTTATCCATACCCACATCACTTGGTTCCATCATGGTTTATCAAAACAATGTAAAGAATGAAAAAACACCCTTGATCCTTTTACATGGCGTTTATTTTGACCATCATCTATGGGATTTCCAGGTTGAAGCCATCCAAAACAGGAGGGTGATCACAATTGATATGCCCTGGCATGGTGAAAGCATTAATGATATTCCAAAAAAATGGACACTTGATGATTGCGGAGAAATGCTGATTGACATCATGAACAGCCTGGAAATTCAAAAGGTCATCGCCGTTGGACATTCCTGGGGAAGTATAACTATTCTCAGAGCAGCCCACAAACACCCGGATCGTTTTACCTCCATGGGCTTATGCAATATGCCTTTTGAACAACAATCAAAACGGCAACGCTGCGCATTCAAACTACAACACACCATGCTGATCTTTAGAAAGTTCTACTTAAAACGGGCAGGGAAAACAATTTTCACTCAATCCTCACTACAGACCAATCCGGAATTAATGAATAAATTACTAAGACCAATGTCCCGACTTAAAAACCAAACCATCAAGTCTATAGACAAGCAGGTAATTCTAGACGCAAACGATTCAACGTCCTTGATTCATCAACTGACTATTCCTGCCAAAGCACTCAAAGGCCAGCAAGACTATGTCCCCACCCCACCCTTGCCAACAACAATTGTTAAAGGAGGGCACGTCAGTCCATTAGAAACTCCAATGGAAGTTTTGACGTTCATTTCGGAAATAATAACCTCTGAAATTAAGCCTTCAAATTAATCTGATCCAAATTCTCCATCCGGTTCCTGGCTAGAAAATCATCAATAGTTTCAAAGTGCTCAATCACTCTTTTATCCTTGAATTCAAAAACTTTCTCCGACAGGCCCTGCAAAAAGTCCCTGTCGTGAGAAACGAGGATCAACGTACCGTCAAAAGCGAGTAACGCCTCTTTAAGCACGTCTTTTGATCTCAGGTCGAGGTGATTCGTAGGCTCATCCAGAATCAGGAAATTGACGGGCTCCAGCAGTAATTTCACCATAGCCAGCCGGGTACGCTCTCCTCCGGACAGGACAGATACTTTTTTGTCAATATCATCACCGCTGAACATAAACTGGCCCAGGATATTTTTGACCTGGGTCCGGACATCTCCTTTGGCCACATTGTCGACAGTCTGAAAAACAGTCAATTCGGGATCGAGCAGAGAGGCCTGGTTCTGGGCAAAATATCCTACTTCCGTATTATGGCCCAGGGCACATTCTCCTTCAAAGTCTATTTCTCCCATAATGGCCTTGATCATCGTGGATTTTCCTTCGCCGTTGCGACCCACGAAAGAGACTTTTTCTCCCCGTTTAATGGTGAGATTTGCATCCCTGAACACCTCGTGATCGTCATAACTTTTGGACAGGTCTTTCGCTATCAAGGGATAATCACCGGAACGGTTGCATGCCGGAAACCGGAGTTTGAGGGAAGATCTGTCCACTTCATCAATTTCGATAATTTCCAGCTTTTCCAACATGCGTTCTCTGGAGTTGACCTGGTTGGCTTTGGAATAGGTGCCCCGGAATCGTTCGATAAACCGCTTGCTATCTTCAATGAATTTTTGCTGATCTTTCCAGGCTTTTAATTGAGCGGCTCTTCTTTCTTCGCGAAGTTGTAAATAATGGGAATAATTGGCCTTATAATCATAAATGCGCCCCATGGTTATCTCGATCGTACGATTGGTAATATTATCAATAAATGCTCTGTCGTGAGAAATGACAATTACAGCCTTGGCTTTGTTGACCAAAAAATCTTCCAGCCACATGACAGATTCAATATCGATATGGTTGGTAGGCTCATCGAGCAGGATCAAATCCGGTTTTTGAAGTAATATTTTTGCCAACTCGATGCGCATCCGCCAGCCGCCGCTGAATTCGCTCGTTGGTCTTGAAAAATCCTCTCTTTTAAACCCGAGCCCCAATAAAGTCTTTTCCACTTCGGCATCGTAATTGACCTCTTCCATGGCATAATAGATCTCCCCTAATTCGCTCACCTTATCAATAATGGCCATATATTCGGGAGAATCGAAATCCGTGCGGGTCTCCAACTCCTTGTTCAGCCTTTCCATTTCACCCTGCATTTCAAAAACCTGCTGAAAGGCTTTGGCCGTTTCCTCGAAGACGGTACTATTGTCCTCGGTCAGCAAGTGTTGGGGAAGATAGGCGATAACCACCTCCCCGGGATAATTGACTTGCCCTTTTGTTGCCCCACGGATACCCGCTATGATCTTCATCATGGTTGATTTACCGGCACCGTTTTTTCCCATCAAGGCGATCTTATCGTTTTCGTTGATCACAAAAGAAACGTCCTTAAAGAGCGTTTTGCCGCTAAATTCAACTGTTAGGCCATCTACCGAAATCATATTGCTTTGTGTTTTAGCCCGCAAAAGTAAAAAAAGGAGTCGAGTGGATGGTTAAATTCTGTCAGAATAAACTCAACCTTGGTGAATGGTGTTTTAAATGAATAAAAAAATACCGAATTTCGACGCTGGGTTACAATAAAAAAAAATCTTAAAACCAGAGTCTTCCTTTGGGATGGCTAACTAAATTTACACCATGGATCAATATTATTTTCATTTCATTGAAACGGTCTCTGTAATTGCATTAGTCATATTCCTTAAATGGTTATCCAAAAAATTGCTGGACAGAATCCGGAAAAATTTCGGATTGCAAAAACAGCGGATTAAGATGGTTAACAAGGCCAAAAACCTTATTTTTAACCTCATCGCAATTGTCAGTATTCTCATCATTTGGGCTGTGGATCAGAGGGATATTTTTCTGTTTATTTCCTCCTTTCTGACCGTCCTGGGGGTCGCGCTTTTCGCACAATGGTCCTTATTGTCCAATATTACTGCCAGCATCGTTTTATTTGTAAATCACCCGGCAAAAATCGGGGACCACCTGCTTGTCCTGGATAAGGATTTTCCTTTAAAAGGCAGGATTAGTGACATAGGGCTGTTCTTCATTACCCTGAAAACGGAAGATGATGAAAAAATCACCATTCCCAACACACTGATACTCAATAAAATGATCAAAATTATTGCTCCACCGGAACACTAAATAAAAAATGAACCTTCCTTTTTTGTCCGCAGGTCTGATCATTATGGGGCAGATCACCGGAGAGATAATTATCCGCAACCAGAAAATTCCTGTGCCTTCGGTCATTGAAATCTGTTATTTTGTACAGGGACTGTTTGTTCTTATTTTGGGCTTTAATGATCACAGAAAAGTTTCCTCCTAATTCTTTAACTAAACACCCTGCTCCATGAAAAATCACCTGACCCTTGAGACAGAACGCCTTAACCTCAAACCTACTACTGTAGAAGACGCAGACTTTATATTGCGATTGATGAACACTCCCAAATGGCTGGAGAATATTGGCGACCGCAATGTAAAAACCATCGGGGATGCCCGCAATTACATCATTGCCAAAATGTACCCGCAACTGGAGCGTCTGGGCTTTTCCAATTATACCGTCATAAGAAAAGCTGATGGTACTAAAATGGGCACCTGCGGCTTGTACGATCGTGAAGGCCTTGAAGGGGTGGATATCGGTTTTGCCTTTCTCCCCGAATATGAAGGACAAGGCTATGCCTATGAAAGTGCTCAAAAGGTTTTGGAAACAGGTCTGGAACATTTTGGCATCACCAGGGTCAGCGCCATTACCCTCGAGACAAATCTGCCTTCCCGGAAACTCATCGAAAAACTAGGGCTCACCTTTTCCAAAATGTTTCGACTGCCTGATGACCCGGAGGAACTGATGCTTTTCGAACTTAAATTCCCCTCCTAAAGCGAATAAAATGAGTGGAATTTGTTATCTTTCTGCCAATCCTTTTCCAATGGAACAAAAACTATTCATCCTCTTTGCCATTCTCCATATATTTGTAGACACTGGAGCCTTGCCAGGTGGTTTTGCTTTGACCTCCGCGCATCCATGGCCCGGGTATAACCATGCCAGCAGAATGCCTGGAGCGTTCCCTGGTTCCGGATTACTTCATCCCGGCACTCTTTCTGGCCGTTGTTGCAGGCATGACCTTTTGGTTACAAGCCCTGTTCTTCACCATAGGACTGTACAGAAATCCGGACTTATTTTGTTTTAATATTTTCCAAAAACGTTCATTAATCTTTAAACACAAATTCACTAGGAAATGAAAATTATTTCTTCAACCTCCATGTCACTTCTCATTCTGTCGGTATTTTGTTCTCTAATGTTATTTTCGTGCAATATGCAGCCAAAGGAGAACAACAATATTCCTCATCCGCAACCAGCCACTATTGATACCAGTGTAGTACTCCCGCCATCCTGGGCATTCGGCATCATTTACGGCGCTTATTCCAACCAGGAAGAAACCATTCAGCTCATCGATGAGATGATCGCACGCGACTACCCCATTGACGCCTACTGGATAGATTCCTGGATATGGGACTGGCAAAATCAGGGAGTTGGACCCAAAAAATATATGGACTTCGTTGCAGATACCATCTCTTATCCCGACATGCAGGGCATGTGGGATTACATGAAGGAGCGTAATATTAAATCCGGTATGTGGATGTGGGATTGCATTCTCAAAACGGGAAATGAGGAAGTTTATGAAGATTTCCGTTCCAAGGGTTTTTTCAGCCGGGAATTCATTCGAACCGACACCTGGCACAATGGTGGTAAAACGACCATCATTGGCGACAACAGCGAAACCGTCGAGGGTACCTGGTGTGGTGACATCAATTTTGATGATCCTGAAGCTGTGGAATATTTCCGAAGTAAGACAAAACACTTTTTTGATAAAGGTCTGGACTTTATCAAACTCGACCGGACAGACGATATTTCCGTGCTTGAAGTTATGTTTGAATTATCGCAGGATTTCGGGAAAGAGACCAACGGCCGGGGATTCATGTTCTCCCATAGTGGGACCAAAGACGAAAACTATAAGAAATTCCCCGCCAAATGGACCGACGACACCCGTTCTGACTGGTCGGCAAAGACCCATACCCGGGAATTCTCTCCCTGGCTGCCCGGAGTTGGCTTCAAGGAAAATATATTCAAATACACCAATCCCGAGAACCAATCCCACAAAATTCCGTTTCTGGCAAATGACATGGGAGGTTTTGCCGTAAGTACTGACGGCTTCGTGGATGAGGAACTCTATATCCGCTGGTCAGAATTCGCCGTTTTTGTACCGCTGACAACCCCTTTTGCCCAACCGGAAAACCCCAGCCGGAACTTCGCCTTCCTCGTTTCCGAAAGGGCCGACAGCATTTTCAGGAATTATGCACAAATGAAAATGAAACTGTTTCCCTACATCTACACCTATGCTCACAAATCAAGACTGGATGGCGTTAATACTATCCGGCTCATCCCTGGTCATCCTTACCAGTACCTATTCGGGGAATCTTATTTGGTGGCTCCTGTTTACGAACAGGGACAAAAGCAAAGAGCCGTTTTTCTGCCCGAAGGCAATAGTTGGGTAAATTATTATTCAGGAGAAACGTTCTCCGGAGGTCAAACAATTATGGTAGATACTCCTATTGACCAAATCCCGCTTTTTGTCAAACAAGGCAGCATCATTCCGCAACGAAAATATGCCCGTTCCATTGAAAGCGGCACCAATGACCTGCTGGAATTGCACATTTATCCCGGCAAAGCAGGGCAGTTCACATTGATCGAGGATGACGGCAGCAGTAATGATTACCTCAAGGGGATTTATGCCAAAACCGAAATGCTACTTGATGTCGAGGAAAACAGCCTGGCTCTGGAAGTTTTGCCTGTTTCAGGTTTTTACGAAAGCATGAAAGAAGATCGGAAATGGGAGGTAATGGTTTTCACCGAAAAACAACCTTCCTCCGTAAAATTGAATGGAAAGACCATATCATTCGATGCTAAAGACGGGAAGGTTTTCATACCTGCTTTTGAAATGAACAAGAGTAAAGGGTGGGCATTAAAGATCCTTTTTTAATATTTAACCAGTAACTTGAAACCTGTAACCCGCAACTTATTTTAATTAAACACCCATCACGGGTTTTGATGGAGAAAAGGAAAAGTTGAATAATAATTTCAGGCCCCAAAAAGCCATTGAAAAATGATTTTAAAACGATATGCGCAAATCTGTATAGTAATATGCTGAGTAGAAACGGGCAAAATCCATTTCCCTGCTCAACCTGAATACCCTCCGCAGGGTTTTGTCCAATGTTTATCCGGGCTATGAATACCATTACATCGAAAAGGAAAAATCAAAGATCTGTTATGCCAGGAAAAGGAAAATCCAAAGACTATCAATTCATGCTCACCGGATTGGCACTTTGGATTATAGTCATCATCATATATTAATTCTCCCTAAAAGCTTTGATTCTATGAAAATTATGTTCACTTTGGAGCCGAAATGGATCAAAGACGACATCCTTAACGGATAAAAGATCTGCCAAAATGCCGGACCAGCTATCCATTTCTTAACACCACTCTTTCGTAAATCCGTTTTCTACACACTCATTTTCATCATTTGATCAGGCTTTGCAATGCGATCATGACCTTAATCATCAATTTGTGTGCCTGAATTATTCCATCAAAATTAATGAATAAAGCTTTATTGGAAGCTCAAGATCAGGCTCAATTCGAAGCCCTGATCCTGGGATTACTGGATAACCAGTATGGTGTCTGCGATGGTTTCCTTGACGAAACCACTTTGATCGGCCTCAGGGCTAATCTTGAAAATTACAAACAAGCAGGGCAGATGCACCCTGCCGGTGTAGGCAAAAAATTTGACTATCAGAAAAATACAATGATCAGGGGAGATATGATTCATTGGATAGAAAAAAATCCCACCAATCCTTACGAGGCGCTATTTTTAGAGAAAGTGTCTCATTTTGTTGATTATCTCAACAAATCCTGTTACACAAGTATCAACGACGTAGAGTTTCATTACGCTCAATACGAGCCCGGTAGTTTTTATAAACGTCACCTGGATCAGTTCAAAAGCGATAAGGGTCGAAAATTCTCTCTCGTCATATACCTGAATGAACACTGGACAGCCTCCGACGGAGGCAACATTTCGCTCTTCGTTGACGAAAATAACGTTATCGATATTTATCCGATTGGAGGCAGGGTTGTCTTTTTCAGAAGTGATGAAATGGAGCATGAGGTACATCCTTCTTTTACCCGAAACAGGATCAGTATAGCCGGCTGGCTGAAAAGTGTCTGACCTGGCCGGAAGTGTCCGGAACATATAAGGGTCATTAAAAGCCGGGTAAGCCTCCTTTTTTCGCAAGCCTGATGGCATAAAAGCCCGGGTAATTCATTGATAGAAACGACTTCATTATATGCGCTTGCTCTAACCAGCGTATCTCTATATTTTAGTATATTTAGGCCTTATCCGATATCTATATTACATCATGAAAAGGAAACTATTCATCGCATTGGCTATCCTGCACCTCTTTGTTGGCCTGGGCGCTTTGCCTGCTGGTTATAGTATGGTTACTACCACAGACGGTTCCGGGTTGGGGATGTCTCCGGAGATGTTAACAGGTTCTCCTTTTTCGAGTTTTCTGATCCCCGGCCTCTTCCTGCTTTTTATCCTCGGCCTTTTGAATCTTCTTGTTGCAATGCCCATTTTCAGGCAACATAAATACAGTGGGATCATTGGCATGACAATGGGCGCCATACTTTTTTTATGGATTCTGATTCAGGTCGGCATGATCGGACTGAGTTTTTGGTTACAACCCTTGTTTTTAGTCGTAGGACTGATTCAAATGACCCTGGGTTATTGGATCTTCAGGTTGTTAAAAGTTTAAATGGTCCTAAGTCGGTCATTTCTCAACAGAATAAAGCAAAACTCAGGGAACGACTTTACCTTTGCTAACGTTTAACCCGTATGAAACAACCAGCTTTTGACATAGCATCGTATTCCTCCCGTAATCCCGAAAAGGTCAGCAATGGAGATTATTGCTCCTGGGAGATACTGGAGGAGGAACAACTACTCCTGGCAGTTTTAGGTGATGGAGTCGGCAGCAGTCCCTGTGACTGGAAAGCATCCAAAATGGCCTGCACCGAATTCATTAGCCAATTCAAAAAGCACAACAGTATTACCGACCTGATTAAACGCATCGTGATTGCCATGATAAAAACAAATGAAGAGATGCTTCTGGAGCCGGAACCTTGTGCTGGCATGAAATCTACCTTATCCCTCCTGGTTTGGAACCTAAAAACAGCAACCTGCTTTTTCGTCAACATCGGGGATTCCAGGATCTATGAATATAACGGACGAACACTCAGTCAAATAAGCCAGGACGAGACCAAATCCATAATACTGAAAAAGAAAGACGGCAAACCAGTGGTTATCTCCGGCACAGCCGTTGTCGCAGAAGGCATCACCAATGCCATGGGCAGCCATGACCTCAGCATATCCGTTCAAGTAAAACCGATAAATTCCACCAAAGGTTTCCTGCTTTCATCTGACGGTTTTCATAACAGTAAAAACAGTTTTGCAAAAGATGCTACGAAAATCTTTGGTGCTCTCGATATGCAAAAGGCCGTAGAGGAATTACATATTTCCTACCGAGATGCCCAGAAAGATGATATGACCTTGCTGGTGGTGAGGGTACCCAACCAGATATCCGATATCAAAATCATTATAAATGCTATCCTGAATGAACTGGATACCGGTCAATGGGATAAGCTGGAGATCACCAAAGCCATCCTGGAACAAATGGCAGTGGCTATCAGGGAACAGCATGAACAAACTGCAAAAAAATTGCTAAATTACTGCGAAGATCACCACATCGACCTCGGGAGAGAAAACCTTGGAAAGCTGGCATCACTTATGGTTCAAACGGACTTCCAATCTGGTGATATTTATCGGGACATTTTGAACAAAATGAGACTCAGCAGAAATTGAGAATGCTATGAACGGTTTTGCAAAGAAAAGAAAAAGGTAAATTATCACTTTAGGACCAAAAAAGCGGTGGATAAATGATTTTTAAACCAGTAAATAAGGCATTTTGGGTTTTAATTCTCCTGTTCTTACATTTAAGTACAGAAGCACAATACGTCACTATGGCGCCGGAACCGATGGAAGGATATGATTATCTCCCCTATTTTCCGGAAAAATTGATAGAACAAAAACCCCAGCCTGCTTTGGCCAATAACAGCCTGGGTAAATATTTTATATACAGTACAGATCGTTTGGATACCATTTCCATGCATCGACGTTTCCTCATTGCAAATATGGATTCCTCGCAATTGTTTTGCTTTGTCGAAACCGATAAAATGGGAGCTGACCAGTTCCTGGCAGTACGCAACAACAAAAACTGGGTGATTCTTAAAATGAGGATTTTTCGCCACCTTGCCTATGATGCTGTCGAATTTAAATTGGTGCGACTTGGCAAAAAGAAAGAACCTCATTTGCAGGTAATGGTGTACCGAGATAAAAATGTAGAAAGCAAATACGGTTCCCGGGTGGATTCTGAGTGGAAACGGGCAAAATCCATTTCCCTATTCAATTTGAATACCCTCCACCGTGTTTTATCAAACGTTTACCTGGGATATGAATATCACTTTACCCAAAAAGTTAAGATCAATGGCCTTGTATATCGCGAAACCAAACAGGCCAATGTGTGGTACGACTTTGACATCAACTACAAAAGGGGAAAGATAAAAGTGAAATTGATTGAGAACAAAAGGGACTTCGTCAAACAATCCGGTGAATTAATGCCGGAATTGATCGAAACGCAGATGAATAAAAATGCTCCTTTATTGACCACCGGTATTTATAAGTACGATGGACAAAAATTTATTTGGAAAAAATGATGTGATCTTTTATGTCAAAACCAGGGAAACAAAAATCGAATTACTACAAATTTATTCTCACAGGCATGGCTCTTTGGGTAATAGTCAGTATCATATATTTCATTTTTCATCAGAAGCCAATATGGAGACATTCATATTGAAGAATCGAGAGCCGTTTTTTTTTATAAACTCAACCAGCTGCTGCTTATTTACGGTATTTTCGGAATTCCACTAATACTCGTTTTATCTGTTGTGATGAAAGTTATTAAAATTGGATAGACAAATACCTATAATTTAAAACAATATGAAATATTTACTTAGCGCCTTAATCCCCTTTATGCTGGTTGTGCCTTTACTCAGTCAGGATAGCCCCTGCGACAGCCTCAGGAGCCAAGAATTGCGGTACTTTGAAATCCGGGATGAAGCCTCGGAAACCTGGCTTTACGAAAATTTTTATGCCCTCGATGGCTGTGGTATTGACAGTGTTGACGTAGAATTGCTCATGGGTGGAAGCCTCCTGCCGGATTTGGTAAGTAAATTATATCAAGACAAACACCCGTCACAAACCCTGACGATGAATGAGATCATCGTAAGTTACTCAGCTTTCAGCAAGCAAAAAGAATTCCAGGAAATTAAAGTCAAACTAGCGAAGGTACTGGTAATCCTCAAGCCAAAGGTAACCCTGGAAAACTGGCCATCGACAAAAGCCGCTCTTGAGGAATTGGATGTTTTTAGGAACCTTAGGCAGAGAGCTGAAGGAAGATTGACATATGCTATCGATAATGACCTGACCTATAAACAGTTTTTCAAAGTACTGGATAAATCCGAAATTGTACTGGAAACTCCTGCCGGTAAAAAGCCATGGACATACCAAAATATAGATATTTCAGAGGCTTTAGCGCTTTCGAAATCTGCTAAAAAGCCGCTGATCCTTTTCTTCACTTGTCATGCCTGCGTCAATGCCTTAAAAATGGAAGACTATCTACTCAACAATCATAAGATAAGACCTGAACTTGATCAGCATTTCATTTTTGTAGCCTTGTATGTCGATGACAAAACACCCACCGAAGAAGCAACCTACAGAAGCCTCGGGAAAAAAAACCTGGCCCTGCAAAAGGAAAAATTCCAAACCGACAGGCAACCTTTTTTCGTATTAATAGATGTGGAGGGAAATATTTTGGGAACACATGGTTATACCAATAAGGTCGATGTCTTTAGGGCATTTTTAAAAACAATCAAGTAGTTCACGAATTAAAAAAAATAATCCCAAGCTAAAACCTAGGATACTGTTCACAACTAAACCCTACTCATGCAAAAACTATCCAACACTGTCTATTTCTTCTCCTGGGTATTATTGGTAATGGCTCTTTACGCCTTCCTTTGCCTTTTCAATGACTCGATGGACCTGGATTATTTCGGCATTGGCAGAAGTCGATTATTAAATAATATCATACCAAAATGGGTAGTCCCCATTGTTATTATACTCGGTACGGTATGGCTGTCAAGTGTAACCAAACATTTTAAAGATTTCGCATCTACCAGTAAATTCAGTAAACCTGCCCCCGATCTACCTTTTATTTTATGGTGGATTCCAGTGATGAATTTTTTCGCTCCGGTGGTTTCACTCAATGAAATCATCAATCATGCAGGCAACGCCAAAACGCCCGCGAAAGAGATCAAAAGGATGAAAAGCGGCTCCAATTGGTTAAAATGGAGCTTCATCTTGTTTCATACACTAACCGTACTGGGATTTTGTTTCTACTACTTCTACGAAACCAATAAAGACGGCCACGACTTCTTTCTCAATATGTTATTCCTGTTTCTCATTTTCCTGAGTATTGGCATGCTTCGGTTGAGTTCGGTACTGAGACAATAATGATACATAACTAATGAGACAAAAACTGATCATCCTGTTACTTTTCCTGGCACCAGCTGCCGCATTTTCCCAATCCCATGCGGTAAAAGGCATGATCATCGGCTACCCCAAGCTATACTTCATGGGGGCAGGTTATGAAGTATCATTGAAAGAAAACTTTACGGCACAAATATCCTGGTTGCATTATGGATTTGATGAAAGAAATACCGATGGCCCTTCAGAACATACACATACGCTAACTCCGGACGTAAGGTACTATTTGGGAAATGGGAATTTCTTTACCGATAAATTTTTCGTTGGCATTTTCAGTGAACTGACCAAAATCAATATCCTGCCCAGTGGTGAGCAGGCGCCCAATTACTTCCTCATCTCGGGGGCAGCAAAAATGCTCAGTCCGGGGGTGTTGGCCGGAAGAAACATTAGCTTTTCAAACAGGTTTTACATAGAAGTATTTTTTGGTGGCAAATACAGCTTTATCAACTACGAAAAAACCTACTTCAACAACCAAAAAGAAGAAATCGTTGTTGAATATGAACGCAGGCCCGGACTCAGGGCAGGTGTTTTTTTAGGATATACTTTTTAAAATCACAGTCCGTCAATCCTCCATGTCTGAAATAAAAACGTACAGCAACGTCAATCGGAATGACTCCTCAAAGAGTTTTGGCATTTCGCGTATGGAGGATATCCACGAAAAACACGGTGGCAAACCCGATGAACCACACCGACACAATTACTACACCGTGGTTTTGGTCAAAAAGGCCAATGGCCAGCACTTCATCGATTTTAAGGAATTTCCCCTCCAGGGCAATCAGGTATATTTCATCTCTCCCGGACAGGTACACCAGATCATCGAAGCTGAAAAATCCTATGGTTATGCGATGGTGTTTTCGACACAATTCCTTGTCGAAAATCATATTCCACTCAGTTTCATTGAAGATCTAAATCTCTTCAATGACTATGGCGACACGCCCCCACTCGATCTCGACAATGAAACCCTGGAAACACTTTCGGACTATAGCGAACAAATTATCCGTTATTACCAGTCTGACGACAAATTCAAAGATGCCGCCATAGGCGCCATCATCAAATTGTTTTTGATCAGCAGCAATAATATCTGTACACAACCACAAAACCATCCCCAGCAAATAGAATCGGGCAATACCATTTTGAGGAGTTTCAAAACCCTTGTCGATGAACATTATACCCAATGGCACGCCACCTCCCAATATGCCCAGGAACTCGCCATCAGCCCCGACCACCTCAACCGCACGGTAAAATCGCTCATCGGCAAAACGGCGAAGGAATATATCCAGTCAAGAATCACTACCGCGGCGAAAAGAATGCTTTATTTTTCAGGACTTACCAGCAAAGAAATAGGTTATCATTTAGGCTTTTCTGAACCAGCTCATTTCAGTGCATTTTTTAAAAAATGTACCGGCATGTCCCCTTCTCAGTTCAAAAAAAATCGTTGATATCGGATTTTTATAATTCTTCCCCGCTTTATTGTATTTCTCCCCCCTGTCTTTACCTGCATCTTTGCATCAAACAAAATGACAAGGATATGGACCGGAAATCATTTATCAAAAAAACATTTCTCACTGGTGCATTAGGTGCTTTGGTTCCCCAGATGGTGAGCGCAAAAAACATAAAAGTTAAAAATTCTGATTACGATAAATTGATGAAACAAGTCGGTTTCAATCATTTACCAAACAAAGAGGAGAAAACGATGAATACAATATTGCATAAAGCCGAAACAAGAGGTCACGCCAATCACGGCTGGCTCGATTCAAGACACACCTTCAGCTTTGCCAATTATTATAATCCGCAAAGAATGCACTTTGGTGTTTTGCGGGTACTCAATGATGATACAGTGGCCAAAGGCCGCGGATTTTCGACACATCCTCATGATAATATGGAGATCATTTCCATTCCATTGCAGGGAGATCTTGAACACAAGGACAGCATGGGTAACATCGCTGTAATCAAATCAGGAGATATCCAGGTAATGAGTGCCGGTACCGGTGTTTTTCACAGCGAGTACAATAAGAACAAGGACGAAGAAGTGAAATTCCTGCAAATCTGGATGTTCCCGAATAAAAAACAAGTAACTCCCAGGTACGACCAGATCACGCTGGATGAAAGCAAAATGCGTAATCAATTTCAACAAATCCTTTCCCCTTCTGCGGATGACGAAGGTGTATGGGTTCATCAGAATGCCTGGTTCCATATGGGTAATCTGGACAAAGGAGTAAGTAAAACTTACCGCTTTAAGGACAGCACCAATGGTGTCTATGCTTTCATTCTGGAAGGCGATGCTACCATTGAAGGCCAGCCACTCGGGAAAAGAGACGGCTTTGGCGTATGGAATACGGACCAAATTGATATTACCGCTGACACAGAAGCCAGAATTCTGCTCATGGAAGTTCCCATGACTATCTAGAATGTGGCTGATCCATTATAAATAGAAGTTGAATAAAGTGGTAGTTCCGGAGGGCGCGAATGCTATTTGCGCCTTCCGAACCAGCCATAAATTGTAAATCCATTAATTAATTCATACAAATAAACGAACAATGAACACATTAACCGCAACAAAATGGGCCATTGACCCCACGCACTCTGAAGTAGGTTTTAAAGTAAAACACATGATGATCTCTACGGTAAAGGGGCATTTTGAATCTTTTGAAGTAAATGTAGAATCTGAAAATGAAAACTTCATTAATGCTGACATTGAAGTGAGTATTGATGCAGATTCCATCAAAACCAAAAATGCTGATCGCGATGCGCATTTGAAATCAGATGATTTTTTCAATGCCGGATCTTTTCCCAAGATCACCTTTAAATCCACTTCCTTTGATGGAGAAAAACTGACCGGCAACCTGACCATCCGCGACATCACCAAAGAAGTCACCCTGGATGTGGATTACAACGGAACAGCCGTTGATCCTTATGGCCAGACAAAGGCAGGATTCGAAATTTCCGGAACCATCAACAGAAAGGAGTTCGGCCTGAAATGGGATGCAATTACCGAAGCGGGCAGCATCGTTGTGGCTGATAAAATCCAATTGGTCATTGATGCACAATTGGTAAAACAGTCCTAAAACAGGAAGCTCATTTTCATTCCCGACGTACCACTCAAAAAAGCGGATCCGAAGATTTCTTCGGTCCGCTTTTTTATTACCTCCAGAATCGTATTTCCAGGAGGTATTTCGTATTTTTGAAAATAAGATCATCCACGCCAGGAAAAATACCCTTCATTCATTTTACCACCTGATTGACAAAAGGCTTTCTGTATTATTATAACACGTGACCATGATTTTTTTTGTCACCGGATAACCTTTTGCAATGAATAAAAAGACGCGAACAACCCTTGTTTTCATCATCATAGTACTGGTGCTTATTTCAGGACTCATCAGTATCACCAACAACAACATTTACCAGGATGGGACATGGATCAATGCCCAATGGCTCGGACAGGATATTGTGAGTGTTTTCATTGCTGTTCCTCTATTATTCATTGCCTACATTCAAAGTTACCGGTTAAAGCGGTGGCGATGGCAAATGGTATATACGGGTGCCTTGTTTTACTTTGTTTACACCTATGCTTTTTTCATGTTTGCCGCCGAATTATCCTTTTTATACCTGCTCCACCTGCCGATTTTTGGAATTTCAGTATTCAGCCTGTTTTGGGCATTTTTTGATCTTTTCAATATACAGGAAGGGATCACGGGAAAAAGCCTTTGGGCTAAAAGGTTGATCGTAGGTTACCTGATGCTCATTTCCCTGATGTTGATTTTCCTTTGGATATCGGATATCTTACAACACCTCACCGTTCCGGGATATAAATCCGATACTCCTGACGGTTTTGCCCCGTTGATCATTTACTCTCTGGACCTGGCTATTGCTATTCCCCTCATGTTGCTTGCAGAAATCGGGTACGGAATGAACCGGCAATATGGATATTTACTGACGGGAGTCATGTTGACCAAATCAAGTACTTTGGGTTTTGCCTTAATGGGAATGAGCCTGAGCATGTATATTCAAAAACTCAATCCGGATACTTTTCTCATCATTTTATGGTGTATTTTAGGCATTATCGGTACCCTTTTGACCGTTTGGTATTTAAAGCAGATAAAATTAGCCGCTTAATGCAGGAAGTTTTAGATGGAGATTTTCAAATTCAGGAACCCCAACCAAAAATCCGTAATAACCTGGGGATGATCATTCGCTATGTGATTCCTCTGGCGGTCATGGCGATGCTCCGTATCACCATGAAAGCAGAGAATTTCAATCTCGACGGGGGTCCAGACCTTTATGGATTCCCGATGGCGTTTATGTCGAGTACCTGGGTCAATTCTTTCGAGCACGAAATTTATTTAACAGGCTTTTTGGTCGATCTGGCTTTTTATGGTGTATTGATCTCTTTTTTATTGCTACCAGTCGTCGAGTACCTTAAGCCAGGATGGTTAAAAAACCTGGTCACCTTTGGACTATGGGGACTCCTGCTGACAAAATTAATCCCTTTCATTATATTTTGTGACCACCTTGACTTCCTTTGGTTTTGCAGACATACAACTGAATATATGGAATATTCCTTTCACTATGGTTTCATACCGTTTTAACTAAAACTCTTATGAAATTTCTGATAACACTATACTCTTTTTTTATTGCTTTTTTAAGCTGCCAGGCTCAAAGAGTAGTTAATTTTGAGCAAAAAGCTGAAGGCAATATCGAGTTGGCCGAAGGCATTACCATTCCCGTGATCAATCCCGGTTATACCCTGTGGTTGCCCGAAAGGGAACCGGCCAATGGTCTTATCGTATTCACCCACCCTAGAAGAGACACCGTCAATTCAGATCAGCTTATTGATGAGGCTCTGAAAAATCAGCTTGCGGTAATCTATGCCACTACTGACAACCGACTTGAATTCTTTTTTGATACAGCTAAAATGCAGGAGATCGAACGGTATATTTTTGAAGTTTTGTCCCAGCATAATATCCCAACGGAACATTTGCTTTTCTGTGGTATGTCCCTCGAAGGTACCCGGGCTATAAAACTAGCCATCTTCAGTCAGTCCGATGACTCCAAATACCACCTAAAACCAAGTGCAGTCGCCCTTTGCGACTCACCACTTGACATGGTTCGGTTTCATAAGGAAATGGTAAAGGCCAAAAAGATAGCTTTTAATGCTGCTGCCGCCAATGAAGGCTCCTGGGTATCGGCTTATCTGGAAAAAAACCTCGGCGGCACTCCGACCGAAAACCTTCAGGCATATATCAATTATTCCCCCTATAGTTATCTGACAGAGGGAGCTCAAAACCTTATGGCTTTGCAGGGAATTGCTGTTCGCGCTTATACCGAACCCGACGTCCAATGGTGGATGAAAACAAGGAGGAAAGATTATTATGCCATGAATGCCGTTGATCTGGCAGCATTGATAAACACTCTGAACATACAAGGTAACCTGGCAGCCCAACTTATCCTTACAGAAAACAAAGGTTATCATCCGGATGGAACCCGTCATCCCCACAGCTGGAGCATAGTAGATGAAAAAGAATTAATTCAATGGTTTTCTTCATTAATAAAAGTAAAAAAATGAATTATCAGGAAATCATCAATTGGTTGTTAAAAGGTGATGTAGCCATCCAATACCAAACCCATCGCGATTTATTGGACACCGACCGTCCAGACCTGAGGGATCGGATCGCCACAGAAGGCTGGGGTACTGCTTTCCTTTCGAAAAGACTGCCCGATGGCCATTGGGGGCGAAAGTTTTACCAGCCTAAATGGACTTCTTCCCACTACACTTTACTGGATTTAAAACATCTTGGTATGGATCCGGATCATCCGCTGCCCTGCGAAACTGCAGCAATGATTGCCAGGGAAAACAAAGTTTCTGACGGCGGGGTCAATCCTTCGGACGATATTCAGCAAAGTGATGTTTGCCTCAATGGCATGTTCATGAATTATGGTTGCTATTTTAATGTAGAGAAAGAAGCAATGAACTCTGTTGTGGATTTTGTACTTTCGCAAAAACTGCCGGACGGCGGATTCAATTGCCGATACAACCGATCAGGGGCAAAACACAGTTCTTTGCACTCAACGCTTTCAGTCCTGGAAGGAATCACGGAATATGAGTACCAGGGTTATACCTACAGGCTGAAGGAACTCAAGCAAGCTCAGGCTTCGGCCCTCGAATTCATCCTCATGCACCAGCTGTATATTTCTGACCGCACAGGGAAAATCATCAAAAAGGATTTCCTGAAGCTGACTTACCCGGGCCGATGGCGGTACGACATCCTCAAGGCACTGGATTATTTTCAATATGCCAAAATACTTTGGGATGACCGAATGCAGCCGGCTATTGATATTTTGATCAAAAAACGCAACAAAAACGGCACCTGGAATGTACAAGCCAAACATCCGGGTGCTCAACATTTTGAAATGGAAAAAGCCGGAAAACCCAGCAGATGGAATACCTTGAGGGCCCTAAGGGTTTTAAAACATTTTGAACTTCCTGCTTAACAATACATTTATGCCAAACATAACGCGTTCTGCTTGCTTATTGACACTCCTTTTTTTTGCCTCAAAATTAGTCTCACAATGCCTGGTCACAGGGGCAGATTTATCCTACGTCAACACCATCGAACAAAACGGAGGAAACTACGCAGATGAAAATGGAACTTCCGTTGATCCCTATGCTTATTTTGCCGAGCGGGGAGCAGGTATGATCAGACTGCGCTTGTGGCATACTCCTGAAAACTTTATCGCCTCGGACGGAAACCCTATCACCTCTTCCAGCTTGGAGGATGTATTACAGGCTGCTGAACGAGCTGTTGCCCATGGAATGGATCTAAATATTGCCATTCATTACGGGGACTATTTCAATGACCCCGGCAAACAACTACGCCCGGAGGCATGGCAAGGGCTTTCCCATGCGGTGTTGCTGGACTCTATTTATCAATATACCTACCAGGTTTTGGAAAAGCTGTACCTGCAAAATACGGTTCCGGTAATCGTCGCTATCGGCAATGAAACTACCTGGGGCTTTGTGGATGAATCGGTTCCTACAAATGGGTTTTCCTGGCCTCAGGATGCGGATAAGTTCAATGCAGGGCTCAATGCTGTTGATGATTTCAATTCGGCTTTTGGCCAAAATATAAAAAAAGCACTCCATTTTACCGAGTCAACGGCCTCCTGGCTTGCTGGTTTATTTGAAGAGCAGGGCATAACGAATTACGATATCATAGGAATTTCCTACTACCCCTACTTTTCATCAAATACGGACCTGGAAGAAATGGGACAATTGATCAATAGCCTGGGCAATAATTCAGGCAAGGAAATCATGATATTCGAAACGGGATTCATCTGGACCAATGGAAATGGGGATAGCTATGGGAATTTCATGGGCAACAATGGGAATGTCCTGAACTACACCGTCTCGGCAGCGGGACAACGATCCTTTTTGCTGGACCTGGCCAATATGGTTTATGACAATGGCGGTACGGGCATCTTCTATTGGGAGCCCGCCTGGATCTCCTCCGGCATGGCTGATCTTTGGGGACAGGGGTCTTCCTATGAAAATGCCAGTCTTTTTAATTTCAACAATAATAATTCAGCCCTGCCCGGATTCGATTTTTTTGATTTTTGTACACCCAATGCCGTTGATACGCCACCTTATCAGGACCAGGTCATCCTATTTCCTAATCCGGCTAACGGTTCAAGTTTGAACATCGAGACAAAATTTGAATTATCTTCGTGGAAATTATTTGATGTTACTGGCAGGCTGGTCAGTGAAGGAGCATTGGAAAATTCCTCTTCCATTACCTTCGATCCAAATTTGACCGGCGTATTTTTTCTGGAGCTCTCAGGCCCTGAAATTCAAAAAATAATAACCAAAATCGTTTTATAATCATGCAGATCAAAGCAAACACACCCGAGGAGTACATTCGGCAAATTCCCGAAGAGCGCCAGACTGCTTTCAACAAACTGAGACAAACCATTCTCGATAACCTTCCTGAAGGATTTGAAGAGACCATCAGTTACGGCATGATCGGCTATGTCGTACCACATTCCATTTATCCCTCCGGATATCACGTAGATCCCAAGATACCACTCCCCTTCATGAGCATTGCTTCCCAGAAAAACTTCGTGGCGTTTTACCATAGTGGCATTTATGCCAATCCGGAATTATTGGCATGGTTCCAAAATGAATACCCAAAGTATATAAAAACGAAATTGGACATGGGAAAAAGTTGTGTGCGTTTCAAAAAACCTGACTTAATGCCTTTTGAACTCATCGGAGAACTGGTCAGACGCATGACCGTCAAAGAATGGATCGATATTTATGAATCCCATATCAAGCGGTAATTACTGCAACTAAATTGCAATATTGTCCCCGGAGAGAAACTGGCTTACCTACAGCGATTCCAATGAGGATGTTTTTGATTAATTCCCGGAATAACCCGGTGAAGAAGGCGTCATTTTTTGTGTAAAACAGTTTCAGAAACAGCCTGGTTCACACGAAAAAAAGGGTTTGAAAAAATACAAAATGTACAACCTCTAATGATTTAAGAAGTACTGACATAAATCACTCTTTCCTCATGAAATTAATCATTTTTAAGCAACCAGGCCGCACTTACATTGCCCGCAATAATCTTTCTGAGTAAAGGGACAATCATCATTTTCTAACCATATTATTTGCCTGCCTTTTTTTTGATTTCAAACGTGATTTATAAAGGTGCGCAACAAATCGAACAACTCAGGACTCTAGCTCTTTATTCAGATTTTTCTTACGTCTAAATCAATAGCTATGGGTAATCAACTTTACAAATCGTTGTACGTGTTCTGTGCCATGCTCCTTGTACATTTTACACTGCAGGCTACCAATCCGGAAATTTCGAGCTGGATCCATAATTTATCAGAGAAGACAGCCGAACTTCAAACAGGTTTTACCGACAGAGATCCGGAAGTTGCCGTTTCTGGTAGCACCGTTCATGTCACATGGATCACTTCTGCTGCCGGAGGCCTCGAACAACTCTATTACTGCAGATCTACAGACAACGGCCTTACCTGGGAACCAAAGCAATTGTTATACGAAGATGACGACATCGACTATACTGCCTATCAGATAAGCCAACAAAAATTACTGGTCTCCGGAAACTATGTACACATTGCTATCAGCAACAAGCTCGACGAAGGCGGCTGGCACGGCGTAGTTAACTATTTTCGGTCAACGGATGGCGGAGCTACTTTTGAACCCGTGCGGGAATTATATACTTCTGCCTCTTATTACATCATTAAAAATGTAATGATTGGTGGATCAGGATCGAATTTCCAGATCGCCTTTATGCAATCCATCAACTATGCCGACGAGGAAAAACTCATGGTATTGAGATCTACAGATAACGGGGCCACTTTCATGGAAAGTGTAGCCTTGACGGCCCCGACCGGTAATATCACCAATATTTCTGACTTCAAATCCACCGGAAATAATTGTTATTTTCTGTATAATGAATCTACTGCACCCTGGCAGTCATACAACTATATTACACACATATTGTATTCCAATGACGGGGGTGTAAACTTTCAAAACACCATTGTCTCAACCCCCAGGGCTGATGGCATCAACCACCATACCTATGCACTCCAGGATTACAATTATTCCCCTAAAATGGCCGTGGATGGCAATAACATCTGGGTCACCTGGAATGGCTTGAATGAAGCAGATGTTCAAACTGTTTTTGTACGATCTTCCCCGGATGGTGGCAATACCTTCGGGGATGCGTTACAAGTTTCAGGTACCATTACTTCTATGCAAAGCGGGCAGGAAACCATCGCCGGCAAGGGAAATTACGTGTACGTTACATTCACCACTCCACAATCAGCCACCTACTTATGTAAATCCTCAGACGGTGGAGCATCTTTCACTGATCCACAACGCATCACTCCTGCGGGAGCCTACGACATTGATGGTTCCTGGTGGTCACAACTCGTCATGGATCCAGATGGTGAGCGGGTTCACTTTATTGCGAACGCAGGCCTTTACGGCGTTTTTACACCCGGCGAAGAAGACAGTGGTTTACAATATACCGGGAACTATGGTTACCGTAACACAGAAACCCCGCGTTTGGTATTTGGTGAAAACGGCCTTATTCATACCGTTTATAAAGGCGGTGGCTTTTGGTTTTCTACAGGCGTATTTTCCGATAAAGACATTATGTATCGGAGGATCAATCCTGCATATTTTGAAACCGGCACATCAGATAATGTTCTCGATATGAAGATCATTACAAATCCCGGTGACGGATCAGGTATTACCCAATTTGACAATATGAGCATTGCCGCCAGCAACTCCTTGAATTTCAAAACTGCCATGACCGTAGAGATTTGGGTTAAACCCGAAATCGGTTCGAGCCTGAAAGAACACATACTCATTACATATGATAACCAATACGCTTTTGGTGATTACGGCAGTTTCCAGTTGAGAACATGGGATCATTACGGCAGGCAACCTGTTTGTGTCGTGAATACCGAAACAGGACAATATGCGCTATGGGGAAATAAAAACATGAAAGACGGGTTCTGGAATCACCTGGCGATAACCTATACCAATGATGGCTCCCCCGATAACTTCAAACTATATCTTAACGGAGAGGTTGTCGCCAGTGAAACCACTTCTGGTGACATTAGTTTGCCCAAAGCCCTTTGGCAATTAGGCGCCTACGACGACACCTATCTCAGCCAGGGATTTTACGGCAGTGTTGATGAGCTTAGATTTTGGAACGTGGCCAGGAGTGCAGAGGAAATTAAAGCCATGAAATTTCAACCACTCGAAGGCAACGAAGCGGGGCTCGCCGCTTATTATAATTTCAATGCTGTTTCTGTTGACGGACAGGTATGTGATATTACGGGCAATGGCAACACCGGTTTCCTGATGTACCAGGAAGAAGTTCAACCCAGCACCATCACGGATCCGGAAGCAAAATTCTCCTTTGTCCAAAATGTATCGGAATTTTTCTTCGCTCAATTGACCGAAGGCGGGCAGGAATTCCAATGGGATTTTGGAGATGGCAATACCTCCGACCAATTCAACCCAACACACACCTTTACCGCCCCGGGCACCTACCAGGTCTGTATGACCGTTTGCGCCAATGAAAATATAGGAGTGATCTGTGAAGAGGTGATTGTCGAAGGTATTGAAAAAATCTGGCCTGTGACCGGTGGTAATACGGGAGGAGTGACAGCCCTGGTATATGGCGGAAACCTCTCTGCCGATTACGATTTCCTGTTGCGGAAACCGGGCACTGAAGATATTGTTTCCATTCGAAATACCGATGCAGGCGCAAATGTCATTTCAGTTGAATTTGACTTAATCGACAAACCGCTGGGGGTATATACCCTGGTAGTAGATAATGGCTCAACCACTTTTGAATTGCCTGATGCCTTTGAAGTTGTTGAAGGTGAAAAGAGTCAGCCCTGGGCAGAGCTCGCCGGTCCGGGAAGAGTGCTTATCAACAAGTGGACCAATTTCACCATCAGTTATGGCAATTCTGCCAATGTAGATGCCTATGCTGTTCCTCTGTGGATCGCGGTGTCGGATGTTGAAAATCTCGAAATGGTTTTTCTTGACTTCAATGTCGGCATGCCGGAATATATCATAGAAAACGGGTATGCAGGTATCGACACCATAGGTATGGAAGTACCCATGGATCAGTTTTTAGGAGACACCAAATCCATGAAGGTCTTCCCGCTGATCATTCCACACATACCGGCCAATTTTTCCAATAGCGTAAGGATAAGGATCAAGAGTCCGGAGGACTACGAATTGTTCGTTTGGAACGGTACGCCCTATTTCCAGTCACCGTTGAGCACGCCGCTGTCCAATTGTATGATATCTGTATTTACGGAAGCCTTTATACAGGTCACTGCAGGAAGCATTCCAGTAGTGGGTTGTATCACCGCCATCGGCTCCCAGATGTTCGGGGTTCATGATGATTACCGCCCAAAGACCAAACCGACATTCTGGAGTCAGACGTTTACCTGGTCAACGGTACTTTTGGATTGTGGCATCAACTTATCGGGTGTCGGAGCGATCACAAAAGCCATGTGGACAATCTTTGCCAACATGCCCCTTTATGCCAATCAGCTCAATGATTGCAATAAAGCCTTTGGGGATCCCAATGTCAAAAACAAACGGATTGAGGCTGTAAACTCCTTCGACCCCAACGAAAAGTATGGCCCCCAGGGATATACAGAAGCCAATTACATCGCGGAAACCCGGCAAATGAGTTACCAGATCAGTTTTGAAAACAAGGCTGAAGCCACCGCCCCTGCCCAGGAGGTCTGGATCATCGATACCCTGGAAAGCGAATTGTACGATCTGGCCAATTTCTCCTTCGGCGCCGTGGGTTTCGGGGATTCCATCTTCTTCGTCAACCCCGGCATCCATGAATTCGGACTGGAAGCAGACCTGCGACCGGAGAAAGAAGCTATCGTTCGGATGGAAGGAAAACTCGATGTTGAACAACGGATACTCAGCTTCCATTTCATCACCCTGGATCCTGAAACTACTGATCTGGTGGAAGATGTTTTTGGCGGATTCCTGCCACCCAACGTAACTTCTCCCGAAGGCGAAGGCTTTGTGACCTTTACGATCGGATTATTCGACAATATTCAACACGAGGATGTTGTTCAAAACCAGGCATCTATTTACTTTGACGCCAATGCGCCCATTGTTACCAATAACTTTCTCAATACTTTTGACCTTGAAGCTCCATCGAGTGAACTGGTCATAAATAATCCGGTATCCACTGATACCCTGTTGACGGTTTCTGTCAATGGCGCTGATGATGGCTCCGGAATTCGAAGCTATGAAGTTTATGTTTCGGAAAACGACGGGGAATTTATGCTCCACAGCATTCAGCATACCAATGCGTTTTTATTCACCGGTGAATATGGCGTCAGTTATCAATTTTACAGCATTGCCATCGACAGTGTGGGCAACAAAGAAGCCGAACCGGGAACTGCTGATGCCGAAGTGACCATTGTAACCGATGTTGTTGAAATTGCCGATACCTGGCCCGGTTTTAAAGTAACTCCAATACCGGCGCGTGATAACCTGCTCATCGAATTTTATCAACCCGCCAACAGCCGGACATCCTGCACATTGCTCGATCTGACTGGTAAGGAAGTAATGATATTGTTTGACGATCAGCTTGCCGCAGGACAACATCAATTCCGGCGAGCAATAGACCTGCTCCCGGGAATTTATCTGATCCGACTACAAAATGAAACCAGGCAGGCCGTTAAAAAATTCATCGTCGAATGACAGATTTATGCTGAGAAACCTGACAGAATAAATATCTGTTTTTTTTCATGAACCACTAAGAGCGGAGGATCACCTTCGCTCTTTTTTGTTGCCGGAGTAAACAAAATACCCGGTTACCTGTTTTTATCTTTAATCTTTCAAAAACTTTAGTCAACCTAAATCAATAAATATGTTTGGTCTTTTTAAGAAAAAAACGGAGATGGACAAACTCCAGGAAAAATATGAGAAACTCATAGAGGAAGCAAGAGCGCTTGCCTCTTCAAGCCGTGCGGAAAGCTATAAAAAATATGCACAGGCAGAGGAAGTTCAGGATGAAATGGAAGCTTTGAGAAAAAAACAAGAGGAAGCATAGGCAAAAACATACCTCCACCAATAAATCGAACAATACTGTTTGCCTTTTTCCCTGATCCGCCCTTTTCCCCAAAGTATTTCTTTCTTACCTTTATACCGCTGGTGAAGATACCAGCGGTATAAAGATGAATATGAAAAAATTACTACCTTTTTTATTGCTTCTGATTTTAGCGTCCTGCTCAACTAAAGAAAAAGAAAGTCCTGCTGACAGATCACATTTGACGCCACTCAATACGGCGGAAGCCGATATTTTGGCCAAGGACGTAAAGGACGAGACCTATCGCACATGGCAGGCATACAAAAAATATGCCTGGGGACATGATGTGCTTACCCCACTGTCCAAATCTTATAAAGACTGGTATGAGGAACCATTGTATATTTCCCCTATTGATGCTTACAGTACCCTGCGGCTCATGGGATTCGATGAAGAAGCCGCTGAAATTGAAAACTACGTCGTTGATTCCCTGAATTTTGACATCGATATAAATGCCAAGATTTTCGAAGTAAACATCCGCATCCTTGGGGGACTGCTGGCCATGTACGAATTGTCCGGCAATCCAAAAGTCCTGGAAAAGACCGTGGATTTTGCCGATCGGATGATGCCTGCCTTTGACACCCCTACAGGCATCCCCAAATATTGGGTGAACCTGAGAACCGGCATGGCCAGCGGAGACACCGTAAATGTCGCAGAAGCAGGAACGTATACCTTTGAGATGGGTATCCTGAGCTATTACACCAAGGATCCAAAATACTACCAGGCCGGAAAAAAAGCTACAAAAGCCATCTTCGACAGACGCTCCGACATCGGCCTTATCGGTGATATCATTGATGTGGAAACCGGGGAATGGGTATCCCGTGTCAGTCATATCTGTGCCGGGGTAGATTCCTATTACGAATACCTTTACAAAAGCTACCTGATGTTCGGCGATCCCGAGTTAAAAGAAATATGGGATGCGAGTATTCCTGCCGTCCACATGTATCTCAGCCATACTTACCAGGGCAACCTTTGGTACGCCCGCGTGTATATGAATACGGGAGAACAGTTGAACACCATCGTCACCCTCTACGATGCTTTTTTCCCAGCTCTAATGGCTTTATCCGGAGATATCGAACGGGCCAGAAAACACCAGAAAACATGGGACTGGTTGTGGAACAAATACGGACTGGAACCGATGGTTTACGATTATAAAAAAGACACCCCTAATTACCCGGTTTATGACCTCAATCCGGAGATCACGGAATCTGCTTACTATCTGTATCACCTTACCGGCGACAGTACCTATTTCAACATGAATAAACAATATTGGTCGGACATCAAAGAACACTGCAGGACAGATGTTGCCTTTACTTCTGTTGAGAATGTCGAAACCATGGAGAAACGGGATTACATGCCTACTTTTTTCTTTGCAGAAACCTTAAAATACCTGTATCTTACATTCACACATTACCAAAATCCTGTGTTTTTTGATGAGCATTTATTCAATACGGAGGCTCATCAGTTCCGAAGAGAAAACTTCGACGGAAAAGAAGCACAAAAGCGATTGGGTTTTTGATGACATAAAGACGCCAAAATAACCACCAACCACCAACCAGATTATGCAAAAAATACAACTTACCAAGGATTTTAGCCTTTCCCGAATGATCCACGGCCATTGGAGGATCATGGATTGGGACATGACAGACCTGGAGCTGTTGGAAATGACGGAACAAACGCTGGAGCTTGGGATTACCTCCTTTGACACAGCGGATATTTATGGAAATTATGCATGTGAAAAAAAGTTTGGCAAGGCTTTAAGATTAAAAAGATCCCTGCGGGATGACATAGAGATCATCACCAAATGCGGCATTAAAATGCTGTCGGACAAATATCCTGAAAGGACGGTCGGACATTACGATTACAGTTACGACCACATCGTTTTCTCAGCAGAACAATCCCTGAAAAAACTGGGTACGGACCGCATCGATCTGCTGTTGTTACACCGACCATCTCCCTTTTTCAACCCGGAAGAAGCGGCCAGGGCTTTCCGGCATTTAAAAGAAAGTGGCAAAGTTTTACATTTCGGGGTTTCCAATTTCAATATTCAGCAATTTGAAACCCTGGAGGCTTTCACCGACGAACCCCTGGTTACCAACCAGGTGGAGATCTCTCCCTATTGCCTGGAACATTTTGAGAATGACAACCTGGATTTTTTCCAAAGAAAAGGCATTAAGCCCATGGCCTGGTCCCCATTGGCTGGCGGCAGTATTCTCAGCCCGACAGATGATAAGGGAAGACGTGTCTGTAAAGAGATCCGGGCGATTCGCGAAGAATTAGGCGTTGACAACAGGGACAAAATCGTCTATGCCTGGTTACTCAAACATCCGGCAAACATAATGCCCGTTCTTGGAACCGGGAAAATCGATCGCATCAGATCAGCTGTGGCATCATTCGATATCGACATGAGCCTGGAGCAGTGGTTCCGCATTTTTATCGCTTCCCGCGGTGAACCTATGCCGTGAGGATTTCCGGTGAATGTTGAACGAAGTGAAATCTCCCTGCAATGCTTGCCCCGCACCGTTTCCCCTGCATGAATTGCGGGGAAGAACCCAGTATAGGCAATCTGTGGAAGTAAATGATTGTTTTTGAATTTTAAAATCAACAATGATCATCCTAAAACCTTCTTCCCTGCCCTAATCTTCCGAAAGAGGACATGCGACACTTCAGGAGATAATGCTAAAAAAAATCCTCAGAGATTGTATGGTAAATTCTCCGACTGTGGACACAAAACCGCGAATAGCCTGAATAATTAAAATCCTGGAAAAAAGATAAAAAGGTACTATTACGGATAATTAGGTTACCTTTGTCTTCTTTTACTTATATTAATTAAATGACATTCAAAGAATTAGGGATAATTGATCCCATACTGAAAGCCCTGAAAAACGAAGGTTACACACACCCTACACAAATCCAGGAACAAGCCATTCCAACCCTTTTAAAAGGCAGAGATTTACTCGGATGCGCACAGACAGGCACAGGAAAAACGGCAGCTTTTGCCGTCCCGATCCTTCAACATATCTATCTTGACAATTCCCGGAATCATAAAGGACCTGGAAAAATTCAGGCTCTGATCGTTACCCCTACAAGGGAGCTGGCTATACAGATCGCCGATAGTTTTACGGCTTATGGCAGGTTTACAGGCTTGCGTAATGCCGTCATATTCGGAGGTGTTAAACAAGGAAGGCAAGTTGAACAAATCAAAAAAGGTGTCGACATACTTATCGCTACCCCAGGTCGTTTACTCGACCTTATCAGCCAAAAGATCATTTCATTGGAACATGTAAAATACTCTGTCCTGGACGAAGCTGATCACATGCTGGACATGGGGTTCATCCACGATATTCGAAAAATCATCGCTTTGTTGCCGGCCAAAAGGCAATCTTTATTCTTTTCAGCTACCATGCCACCGGATATCGTAAACCTGTCCAAAAAGATTCTTGGGAACCCTGAGAAGGTAAGCGTCAAACCCGAACAAGCTACTGCTGAAAAAGTAGAACAAGCGCTCTATTATGTTTCCAAACAGGACAAGATCAATTTATTGACCCACTTGTTGAAAACAGAAACAGCAGATTCTACGCTGGTTTTTTCCAGGACCAAACATGGCTCCGATAAAATTGTCAGAAAACTGGTCAAAGCCGGGATCAATGCGGCTGCCATTCACGGCAATAAATCACAAAATGCCCGTCAAAAGGCACTGGGGGATTTCAAAGACGGTAAGATTAAAGTCCTTGTGGCCACAGATATCGCTGCCCGGGGAATTGATGTTGATGAACTGGCGTTGGTGATCAATTATGACCTGCCCAATGTCCCGGAAACCTATGTTCACCGAATCGGCAGAACAGGCAGGGCCAAGGCCAGCGGTATTGCCATTTCTTTTTGTGCGCAAGATGAAATGACCTGCCTCAAGGACATTCAAAAACTGATCAAACAAAAAATTGCCGTGATCGATAACCATCCTTTTCCAGATGACGGAACGACGGAAACACCTAAACCAAAACACCAATCACCCAGACCGCCGCGCAGAAAACCACAAAACAGACCCGGTGGGCCTAATAATCGCAGAAGGAATAACTATAGAGGGAAGAGAAGTAGTGATTCCGGCAAAACGAACTAGTACGGTAAGATTAAACAATTGTTAGACTAGTACAGTAAATTCCCCTATCCTAAAAGAGCACCCCTGATTAAAGCCTTGGCTAAAAATCAGGGGTGCTCACGTTTAAAAATCAAGGTTTCTTAAATCAGAATCCTTCCTTTTTATCTATATCAATCATCAAGCTTCTTTCCTTTTCAAATCTGGACAATATTTGATCGATCAGTTGCTCGCGATATTCTTGATCAGAAAATATCTTGCCATAAGCAGGATTATTTTCCAAATCAATACCCTGATCAATTAAATTGTTTCGTAACAACTCAAAGGATGATTCGATTTGCTCACGTGTAATAGTGTAGGAATGTAATTCTTCTGCTGTGGCAGTTCTCATGATACTATCAGAAACAGGCGTTCTCATTTCAAGAGCGTCCAGACGATCAGTTAAACCTTCCATTTTTGAAGACAGCGTTTCGAAGTTCATTTCGGCAGTCTTTAATTGATCCTTAAGTTCCTGGATTTCCTTTTGCTGCTGCACCACTGTGCGAGCCACATCATTTTTATTGATTCCAATCGCCATCTTTATTACCCCGGCAATATTCTTTGGATTATTGCTCCAGGCCACTCCGACGATCCTTCCGTAATCATCGGCCTTCATCTTTTCCGGGTTTACACCAATACCAAACCCATCATTTTGTCCGGAAGGTAAAATGTAATCACCCATTTGTACTTGCCCTTTAACTTTAACGGGTACTTGACCCATGAATCCGACTTTTTCATACAGCGTTTCCCTGTCAGATTTTGGCATATTTCCCAAAACAATAGGATTGAAAGACACCACCATGAAATTGTCAGCACCTTGAGTTTTCTTGGAGATCTTGCCCCCGAAAACACCGACAATATCCCCAGGAATCATTTTTTCAGCAGGATTACTTCTTTCCAGCCATTCGGCATAGTCACCAGCTCCGGATTCATAAGTGACCCCTAAATTATCAAACGCAAAAGCTTCATAGGCTGCCAGGTTAGCAATAGCTACCGCTTCATTGCCTACGGCTACAAGTTCGTTAGCTACAGAAGCTGTAATCAGGGAGGGAATAGGAACCGTTTCACAGGCTCCAAGGCCAATACAGGCTGTTGTGGAGGCAGCTGCTGCAACAACATCTGCCGTAGCCATGCCTAACTCTGCAGTCGCCATAGTTACTTCGGCCGCCAGAATAACGGTATTAACTATATATTCGGGATCGGTAGCCAATTCTCCATTAGTTTGTCCTTCAATACGGCCCCGCATTCCTGAATTATCCCAGAAAGAAACAAAGTCGTTGCCGTTGTTAGCCTGGTTGGTATTGATCTTGATCTTAATACCATCTCCGTTTGCCCCATGAGTGTTTTCAAAAATAGCCAGATGTCCGCCATCGGGAACATTATCCTTGACATATAATCCCCTGGTAAAAGTAGTATCGCCAACGAAGAGGTTATGATCAATGATCACAGAATCTCCATGGACTTTCAGGTTTCCACCAACATCAAGACCACCGCGAATAATAATGCTGTCGGCAATGAAAATACCTTTAACATCCATATCCACCCCTTCTCTTGGCTCCAGTGTTTTCACGCCAAACTGCCCATCTTTATTGATGATACCACGCGCTATATCATTGGTAATAAAAATAACATCCTCATTATTCCTGGTTCCGAGGTTTTTATTGTCCGTCCCAACAATATTACCTCCAACATGCCAGTCTGTTTCAATATCATCAATGGTACACTCATTGTTGTCTTCCTGGCTCGTATGGGAATAAACGGAGAAATTTCCAAACGTTTTACCCAATACTTCCTGGTCTGCTTTAGCGTAAGGCCACGAATTGGTTGGGCACCTGGAATGTATTTTGGTTATACAATCTTCACCACTTGCGGTAATAACTTTAAAATAGGTGTTGGAAGCTAGTCTTCCATTGGGCAGGCTACTGCCGTCAATGACTAACAGGTCACCACTCATTACATTATTAAAAGTGAGAAAGAGGTTATTCATTGCGTAGTCGCTAAATGCTTCAACAGTAACATTATCTTCCCCGAAATAAAACAATTTCATCTCTGTGTATCCTCCCTCACAATAACAGGTTTTGGTAGGGCAAGGAACCGGTCGGTCGCTCTTTTCAAGGCTTTCTTCTTCAGGAACGTCTTCAGCAAATCCGGAAGCTGTCTGAGCATGGAATGCATAGGGCACAGCCAGTAAATTGGTTGTTGCCAGTACTTTATATTCAGATCCTCCGCGGTCATCCATCGCCGTTTCCATCATAATGTGCCGGGTACTCCAGGGTACTCTTTCAAAAGCCCCTTCCATAGGATCTCCCTGCCCGATAACAAGGTCGAACAACCCAAAAGCATTCGTGGTCACCTGATGTGTTTCAACATAAAAAATCTGTTCCGAAGGTTGTTGACTTTTTAAACTGAGTTTTAACCTAATGGTTCTGTTGGCAAGGATTTCACCTTCAGTATCCCGGGCAACAGCCTGGAAGTTAATCCCTTGCGGGATGTTCTGTGCTGAGAGTACCAACACAAAACATAACAAACTAACTAAAATTGAAAATATTTTTTTCATAACTCTTGGTTTTTAATTGGACAATCGATTTAAGGTGCAGTCGGTAGCGGCGGGGCACTACCTTACTGCTTTCAGTACTTTACGGGTTAAACTAAATCCACTGAAGGAATCATACAATCTGACCAGGTAAACTCCGGAAGGAAGGCCGGTCATATTCAAATCCATTTGCAGACTACCGGCAGGAAAAGTTCGGATGAATTTAATCTTCCCCGAGAAATCAAGGACATAAACGTAAAAATCTGAATCATATACCCGATTCAACTGTAATCTTAATTGACTAGAAACGGGGTTGGGAAAAACTTCCAACATTAAATCTTTTAATAAATTTCTTCCTTGTAAATCATTTGGGAATTGCAGCTCAGGTTGTAAAAAACCTTCTGTCATAAATCCAAATGCTGTTGACTGGGATTTAATGAATGTTTCCCCTACAGAAAAGTACAAAGTTACTTCTGCGTCGGCTGCAGTTCCGCTGGTCACACCAATTAGGGAAGGTTCCAGGGATTGCCCCCGGATGGTGTAGGCCAATAGACCGCAAAAACAAAAAACAATTAGCTTTTTCATATGGCAAGTTTTTAGTAATAAATGGTTTACAAGTCAACTACTTCCCTTCCCCTGGTAAGGAAAAGAAAACAGCGAAGAGAAGTAAAACTCACATCCAAAAACCGGGAATGCCGATAGCGTTAGAATAAGAAGATCGACACAATGTCAGAAAGGTGTAATAGTGGGGGGCAATAGTGTCTAAAAAAACGTTCAACCGGGGGAGTCAATCAAAAATGCCCCAATTTTAGTGTTCAGGAGGATGGCATATCAATAATAACACTTTTTAAATCAAGTTCCTATGATTTTTGTCAACAGGCAGGGTTTTGTGAGGAGTATCAAAAAATCACATTTTCAGACTTTTTGTTAAATTCGCTGATGTTGTCCAATGATTACCATAAAATCCAAACCATTTCCAATGTCATTTAAGCACCTAACCATTTTACTCATCCCCCTCCTGCTTTTTTCCTGTAATTCCAAAAACAGTTCCTTTGAATTTGCCAGTGATCAATTCACAATGGTTATTGATGCACAGGGATTTGTTGTCGAATTATCCAATGCGAATGATGGTAAAAATCACATCGTCACTGATACCCTCTCTCCCTTCCTCTCCATCCGAGTGGATTCAGTAATTTATTATCCACAAAAAGCCAGCTTCTATCCTGAAAAGGAACAGATTGAACTGTATTATGAAAGGGATTTTTCAACTACCATCGGATATGCTATTAACCCCTCACATATCACTTTCGAAGTTTTGGCAATGACTAAAAACGAGGAGGTGGATATGGTTATCTGGGGCCCCTATCAAACGACAGTCAATGAAGTTATCGGCGAAACAGTTGGCGTTGTTCAGGGAAAGGATTATTCCCTTGGATTACAGGCGTTGAACCCCAAAACCCTCGGAGGCTCCCCCTGGACAGACAACGACTGCATGCCCCAGATCAATATCTTCAAGCAGGACGATTTGTCGGACATGCAAGAAACGCCGGACAAGGATTATGTGCTGTACCGCGTGGAAGCCGCCAAACCTACCGACAAAGGCAGCTCTTTGCAGGCGTATTGCCGAAATCGCACGGAAGACAGACTCATTGAAAATCTCAATCATGACCGGTACATCGCTCCGGCCTATGACGATGGTGGTATAATTGGCTCGAAAATCGCCTTGTTTGGAACGCCACGAGCCGAAACATTGGCGACTATAGGTGAAATTGAAACAGCCGAAGGACTACCCCATCCCGAACTGGATGGCGTCTGGACCAAAACAGCTCCGGAAGCTGCCAGTGCCTACATCATCATGAATTTCAGCAAAAACGACATAGACAAAGCTATAGAGATCACCAAAAAGGCAGGACTAAAATACCTTTACCACGACGGGCCCTTTAAAACCTGGGGGAATTTTGAATTAAACCCCGACAGGTTTCCAAAAGGCATCGAAGATCTGAAATATTGCGCAGATAAAGCTGCCGCGGCCGGTTTAAAAATGGGCATTCATACGCTCTCCAATTTCATCACCACCAACGATGCCTATGTGACACCGGTTCCCGATAAAAGGCTGGCAAAAGTCGGATCTTCTATCCTTTTACAGAACATAGATCAGAATCAAAAAGAAATACCGATCGCCTCACCGGACTTTTTCAACCAATTTAAAAACAATAACCTAAAGACCGTACAGATCGACGACGAGCTCATCCGCTATGGAACCGTTTCAGAAACCGAACCCTGGACACTCCTGGATTGCGAAAGGGGTGCTTTTGGCACCATAGCAACGGCACACCAGGCCAATGACACCATCAGCAAACTAATCGATCACGGTTACAAAGTCTTTTTGTCAGAAACTTCCCTGAGTAAAGAAATAGCCAAAAATATTGCCAATATTTTCAATGAAACCGGCTTACGCCAAATATCTTTCGATGGACTGGAAGGTAATCGCTCAACAGGCATGGGTAATTACGGCGAAATCCTATTTACCCAAACCTGGTTCAACCATATCAATGACGATATCAAATCCCATTACATTGCTGATGCCAGCCGGACTTCCCATTTCTTCTGGCATATGTACACCCGCATGAACTGGGGCGAGCCCTGGTATGCCGGATTCCGGGAAAGCCAGACGGAATATCGGCTTAAAAACCAGGCTTATTTTAAACGCAACCTCATGCCCGGCATGCTTGGCTGGTTCCGAATGACGGATGAAACCAGTATCGAAGATATCGAATGGATGCTGGCCCGATCCGCGGCTTTTGATGCCGGGTATGCTTTTGTGGTGGATTATGCCTCTTTGGACAAAAATCAACACGCTGATCAGATTCTTGAACTGATCGGTGAGTGGGAAGCAGCGAGAATTTCCGGTTCTTTTTCGGAGGAACAAAAGCGTTTGATGGAAGATGTCAGCAACGAATACCACCTGGAAAAACTCAGGGAAGATTCCTGGTATTTGATGCATATCAATTCGGTCAAATATAAACACAAAAAGGTCGTCAAACAGCCCGGGGAACCAACCTCTGCCACGGTAAATTTTGAACTGGCACAGGATAAAACACCTTTTCATTTTAACCTGACGGCCAGGGGCGGCGACATCAGCAATATCAGCTTTGAAGTTGATAATTACAAAAAAGTGACCATTCCGGTCACCCTGAAATCCGGACAAACCCTCAAATATGCCGGTGGCATAATGGCGGATATTTTCGATAAAAACTGGAAGAAGGTAGGTAATGTACCCGTAAGTTTTCACGGCTATACTATGGCTCAAGGCGAGCATAGTGTAAATTTCGACTGTGCATTTTCGGGGAAAGATGCGGAAGCAGCCCTGGAACTGCGTTTGTTACAAAAAACGGAATTGATCCAAAAAAAATAATCCCTTTGCGAAGAGGCCTGAACAGAAAATTTCAAGTCTACTGCTTTGAGATTAATTTTTGCCCAAGTAAAAGTCCAAGGATTAACCCATAAATAAAATTGGAAACACCCACTTCAACAATATGGCCAATCCTTACATATTCGGGCATATATGGATTGGGAGTCATTAATGGAGCGATGCCTGCCAATATCGAAAAAAACAGCCCTACCAATACAGCTCGTTTTGTTTTTGGCAAATTTGTAGTCCTCAGTATCAAAAGTGCCAGGCTTATAAAAATAGCTGCCCGAATAAATTGAGTACCTATCAGGAGCTCAGCAGGAGGCAATTTTCCTTCATAAAAAGAAAGCATTTGAGGATAAACAGCCTGAAGAATCATTCCCGCTGCCAAATAAATTATCACATACAACAAATCAGCTACCAGAATCCGCCAAATCCAGCTTCCGACGGGCCGTTTTTTAAAGGATAGTGCGAATGGAGAGGTATCCCATTTCCCAAAAAGATAGACCAAAATCGGAGAAAATACAGCAGCATATAATAACCCGGCCACAATTTCCCGGATGGTTTCATCCGCTTCAGTAACGTTGAATATCAGCGCTTCAATCAGGTGGTTGAAATACCCGATAACAAAATAGATCAGGAAAACGGACATGATCAACTTCCACCTGGCCAAATTGGATTTGAGGATATAATATCCCAGCAATCCAACGACCAGAACATTAGAAAGAAATATCAAAAATATATCCAGATACTTCAAAGAATTGATAGCAGGTTGTTCTGCGACAATAGAAATAACCGTCAGGATAACGGCGATGGATGCCACTTTTGCAAAAAATTGTGTTCTCATGATTTTGAAATTTGATCGAGCGCATTATGCGCCCATTTAATCGTTGTTTTTACCGATTCGATACCATGTTCGAAGGCAAGCCTGCCATGTAAGGGTAATTGTTGACCTTCATTTTGATGAAAATATTCCAGGTCTTCCAGGTGTTCCTGCAATAATGTAGCAAATGAGATTAAGAACTGGCTTTTTTCTTCTTTAGCCAACAGGTTGTCCATGAAGGCAAACCGCAGGAGTAATTCATTCAGTCGTCTTTCGACATCTCTTTTTTCGATCGGTTTTTTCAACCAGGTTTTAAACTGTTGAAGTCCCTGGGTTGTCAGATGGAATAATAATTTTCCAGACACCTCTTTCTTCGTCACCAATCCGGAAAGCTGCAATCTTTTCAATGCCGGATAAATCGACCCGGGACTGCTGCTGTAATTCCCCATTGCCGTCTCTTCAAAAATTTTCCTGATTCGGTAGCCGGATAAATCCTCTTGCCGCAGGAGTCCCAGGATGGCATAATCTAGTAAGCTCGGTTTTTTTATTGTAGGTTTTTTCATTTTAGTACGATTCGTACTAAGAATATAATACGAATCGTACTAAAATGCAACTTTAATTGAAAATTGATACTTTTGTCCAATACAATTCTTTAATATTCAAGCAAGCATTTGTATCATGTCCATAGCTTACATAGAGGATCAGACTTTTGAAGGGATTAATTTTTCAGAGGAAAGATTGGCTCCTGCCAAATACGACAATTGTGCATTCATCAACTGCAACTTTGCCAATGTAGATTTATCAGAAATACATTTTTCAGAATGTACCTTTAGTGGTTGCGACCTGAGCAATGCTACCTTGACGGCAACGGCCTTGAAAACAGTACGCTTTAAAGATTGCAAAATGCTTGGGTTGAGTTTCGACAGTTGCAACGATTTCCTGTTTGCTGTGGCATTTAAAAATTGCCAGATGAATATGTGCAGTTTTTACCAGGTAAACCTGAAGGGCACCCGTTTTGATAATTGTAAACTTGGAGAAGTTGATTTTGCCGAAGCGGACCTTTCCGAATCCTCTTTTGAAGGCAGCGACCTTACCGGTGCTATTTTTGATCATACCAATTTGGGGAAAGCGGACTTTCGGACAGCCCGGGGCTATGCTTTAAATCCGGAACAAAACAGCATTTTAAAAGCAAAATTTTCGATCGATGGGCTACCAGGCCTGTTGGCACATTTTGACATTGAAATAGAGCACTGATTTACAGATCAGTTTCACAGGCGTCGCCCATGCAATTGGGCTTTTCTTTTGGCGGTGCTATCAGGTTTAACCTCAGCGAAAGATGGTAAAGTTTACACCCGATACAAATACCAAAGGCCGTTTCCAGAAACAAAAATGCAAGGCAAACCATACACAATAAACACACTGAGTCAAAATAGGATTCATCTTTCAATAAAAACAGCGATAAAATGAAAATGGCCGATGACAGGATCAATCCAAGGCTCCAGGCAAACCTTTTTTGAATGGCTCCAATGGGAAGCCGGCTTTGCTTGCTGACCATCAACGTAGCAATAAATACGGTGGGCGAAAATTTGGGGTTAATAAAAACAGCGATCATAAAACTTAAAGCCAGGACTCCTGAGATATAGGGAATCACTATGTAATTTTTTATGATAAACCCATTGATAAAAGCCACTATCCCAAGTAAAAACATTACTCCGGCACTACCTCTTACAATTCGTTCGTCCAGAACCTTATAATTCGTTCCTTCTATGTACTCCCCAAAGCTGATCAATGACATATATTTATCCGTTTGAATATTGAGGGCGCAAAGGTACGAATAGCTAGAGTAGATCTTAGCTCATTTTTAAAAATTACGGCAGTTTTTTAGTGTATTGACCTACAAGGATCACGGAACCATGGACAAAACCTGTCCCGCCGTCAGGGAAACCCGAAGGGTCGGGAGTGATTCGACAGACGAGCCGGGCTGACTTTGCGGAAGCGGTGCTGGAGCACTCCGATCTTGCAGGCGCCATTTTTGACCACAGCATTTTAGAAAAGGCTGATCTACGGACAGCCCCGGGCTTTTCCCTCAATCCGGAACAACCGGATCAAGGGCGCCAGGTTTTCGGTCAATGGGCTACCTGGTTTTTTGGGACATTTGGATATTGGGATTGAGGAATAAAGAATTATTAGTTGTCTAATCCGGAGACATACCTTCAACGGGATGGTCTTTCGCAAAAGCAGCAATTGCTGTAAAAACCTTCTTTCTGGGCATCAACTCATTGGCTTTTAAACCAATTAAATCACTTCCATGCACAACAGCCATTTCAGTTGAACCATCTTGTAAACGGTGTGCAATAAGGGTAATATACAAGGCCGGAAAATTCACCAGGAAAAAATCCTCCTGGTTTCTCCCTGTGGAAGGCACATGCAAGTTGCGAGCCTCAAAAAGGGCATTGGTGAAATTTGGACGTCCTATCTCGGTATATTCCCACAATTCACCATCATGCATTACTCCTATAGAACTTCGAATTTTTCCATCTGACAATACAGGGTAAATAACCTCATGCAGATCGGTTAAGAGTAAATTGGGGTGCATATTATCCTGATAGCTTTTAATAACATCATACCCAACTGTAAATACGGACACCGGAGCACCTAGCTCCGCAGAGGAAACCTCCTCTAATGAAGCAAACCCCATTTCTTTATATGTCTGTTCGTTGGCCAAGGATTCAAGCAATTTTAAAGCTTCTTGAGCAGGGTCCATTGATTTAGGATTTGGATTATGGGGATAGAAAATTTCATTGCAGGAAAAAATATTCGTAATTCCTGCAATGAGGAATAAAAGATGAAGCGGATTAAAAATTATTATCCTTTTCATAATATTATTTAGTTTTATAGCGAAGATTATATAAATCAGATTGATGAGTATGATTCTTTGGCTGGCTTACAAATTGCTCGTAAGTTACCCACTTGTGATCACCTTTGTCAACGGGCCATGGATCAGTTACATAAACCAATTTGTTGTCGCCACTCTCCAAATATCCGGTTGCAACCATAAGGTGGCCTCCTCCGGAAGACCAACTCCAGGCAAAGGAAACCGGTCTGTTGGCATCAATTTCTTCCTTTAACTTGATCCAACTAATTGCAGTTCCAAATGTGGTCGAATCATAGTCAAAGCCATATTTATCATACCTGAACCATCCTGTTTGTCTACATTTTGACCCATCCCGTTTTGCATCAGAATCCGTACAGCAATCCTCTCGCTTTTTTGCTTTATTCACTATTTCGCACTGTGAAACAAAAGTATAGTAGTATTCCATAACCATTTGAGTACATGCTGCCCAACACCATAAATTTGTTTCCTGTCCGATCAAGGGAATTTCACTTAAAATATTCAGGCCGGGAATACCTCTCAATGGAACTATAGCATGAAATAATGCTTCTGGGGCTTTCCTAAATCCATTTGCAATAGCAGGTTGTTCTACCGATTCATTTGTAGTATATACAACACTTCCATTTCTCCCATATTGATAAATTGGTTTAGTAATAATATTTGAAGCGATGCTGACAGGTAAACTGTGGGCATAGAAAATAACTTTCCATCCCTTATCATCCCAAGACGGGGGTTTTTCCGTTTCCCACAATTGACGTCCATCATCCGTAATGAATTGATAAACCGGTATAAGCCCCGGGCTATCTTCTTGTTTAGTAAAAACAACAAACTTAATTCCATCACTAACCCACCCGTTTTTTTTAGGAGAAGAATCATAGAAAAACTGGATGACGTTGGTTTGAACTACTTGGTCATAAACAGTTCTGTGATGCTGGTAGATAGTTTTTTGTTGTGCCGAAAGGTTTATAAAAAAAAGAGCACAAATGACTATAAATAATAACCTTTTGGAATTAATATTTTTAAACTTCATTTTTAGAAATTTGGTCGTTAAAAAATTATCAGCCTAGAATAACTCAAACATTTTAGATTAATGCATTTATTTATTCATGCCCTCCAACATTGTTTCCAATCTATCCATTCGCGCCTTCAAGGCTTCGTTTTCATTTCGCAATGACTCGATCGCTTCCTGCTGCTCCTGGATAGCTTTTGTCAGTATTGGAACAAAGCTCAGGTAGTTGATACCAATGTATTCCGTTTTTATCATTTCATGTTTCTCGACATCTTCCCCTGGGAAATAAACAACATTTTCCTTGACTACTTCCGGGAATATCTCCTGGACTTCCTGTGCAATAAATCCCATCTGCTGACCTGTTGCCAGGTTCATATGGTCATATTCATCGGTTTTGAAAAAATAGGTTTTGGGCTGCAGCTGAAGGACTTTCTCCAAAGCACCGGTTAATACCTGCACCTCCTTTTTTAGTCTGGCATCCGAAGGTCCCAAAAGCTCCCCCGTATAACCTAAATTGCCATCGAAGTAACCGGCCCAGCTTAAGGCTCCATTAGACTCCCCAAATACGCCATAGCTACCAGGACCCTGGCCAAATCCACGTACGCCGATAGCACCCAAAATACCACTACCAGTGCCTAATACCCCCACATTTACAACGCCTGCTCCTGCATCCCCCCAAACACCCCAGTTCGTTCCTTCTCCTCCCTGGACAAACCCAAAAACACCCTCATTCACATTTACTCCGGTTGCATCGACCTGTCCTCTGATGGCTTTGGCATTCCCTCTCACATCAAGTTTGGCTATCTGTTCCGGCACTTCCAGACCAATCCCCACATCGGCTTTTAACCAAACTCTGTTAGCAGTCACTTTGAGCTTGTCATCCACATCTTCCTGAATTGTCGCATTTTCTGCATCACCGAATTTCAGGGTTCCTCCATGTTGATAGGGTCCTTGGGTTCCAATAATTCTTATAGAATTATCTGTTCCTGAAATCTGAAGTTTTGAGATAGGAACTGAAGTACCTATGCCAACATTGCCCGAATTAGCCGAATAAATGTTATTGCCGGTTTGGGTCCAATCGCTACTTCCACTTGACTTCGCATACAACGCATAGGGTACACTAAGCAACTGGCTTGTGCCTGCGATGGCATAGTTGGAACCGCCATTGGGGTCTGTTTCCGTTTTCAGGTAATAACTGTTACTTCCCCAATCAATAGTCGAAAAATTTCCGGAGACAATTGTTCCATCACCTATTTCCAAGCTGACCAGACCATTAGCATTGGCCGTTGGGTTTTGTGTTTCAATATAAACTGCCGAACCAGATGAGCTGCCTTGCAAAATACTGATCCTAACGCCCACCTCACTATTGGTGATTAATTGTCCAGTAGCATCTCTTACAACAGCCTGATAGCTCATTTTTTCAGGAGACTGAGCGAATAAAGTGATGGCAAATACCAAAGAGCATATGATGAAAATTATTTTTTTCATGATTTGAAAGTTTTAGTGTTTGATAATTTTAAATGACTTCATGGTTTGTTTGTGGTCGGTTACATGTAAATAGTAGGTTGCTGGCGGTAGCATTTCCATACTTATTTTCGTAATAGAATCCGTCAATTGTTTTGTTTCAATCAAGCGGCCACTGACATCAAACAGTTGATAGATCAATCCTTGAATTTGACTATCCGTTATCCGAAGATTAAGTAAACCGTTTGTTGGATTGGGAAAAATATCCAGCTCCAGGCTGATGTTGGTTTCTTCAAGCCCTGTTGTTACCAGAATTTCAAAAGCGTGTTGAACACCCTGAGCAACCGTTCCATTGGCTGCGATTACTGTGGTATAAGCAGGTTGGCCAACCGTATAGCTTACCGTCCCGCCGCTACCTGAGGCATCGCCTCCGGTGGCATGATGCAGAGATTGTTGTGCTTGTAATCCTCCTAATAAGGATAAGATGAACAGCATACTCATGTAGAGTTTAATGTTTCTCATTGTGATGGTTTTTAAATGAACAATTCAGCTGAGATCTTTCGAACACCCCAAAGATGCAGGAATACCTTAGGGGAGTCCTTCACCCATTCCCCAAAACCTAAACGTATTCCCCAAAGGCATAAAAAGAGTAGCAAATATTTTGCATCAGCAAAATACATGTCAATATAAACCATTAAATATCAATTACTTGCGTATTGCATTGGGGGAAACCCCAAATTCCTCGGAAAAAGAGCGGGAAAAGTAGTTGGGATCGTTAAAACCTACCTGATAGGCGATTTCGGAAACGTTCAGGTCGGTGGTTTTAAGCAGTTCAACGGCTTTTTGTAAGCGAATGGAACGGATGAATTGACTGGGCGTTTTACCCGTCAGCGCCTTGAGTTTGCGATTGACCTGGGTATTGCTCCGCCGAACAGCCCGGCACAGATCGTTGACATTAAGATCCGGATCGTCCAAACGTTCCTGCACCAACAGGATGAGCTTTTGGAGGAAAACTTCATCCAGGGAAGGAGCCTTCTTATCGGCAATATTGCCGGATAAGAAGGCTACCCCTGTATTTCTTTCCTGCAATGACCTGCGGAGTTTAATGAGCTTTTCAAGCCTGATGAACAACTCTTCTTTATGGAATGGTTTTACCAAATAAGCATCCGCCCCGCCCCGCAATCCTTCCAGGCGGTCATCAACGGAGGCTTTTGCCGTTAGCAAAATGATCGGAATATGGCTGGTTCGATCATCATTTTTAAGGGTCTCGCAAACTTCGTAACCATCCTTCTCCGGCATCATTACATCGCTGATGATGATATCCGGCACAATGGCCAGGGCTTTCTCGATCCCTTCCTGCCCGTCTCGCGCGATCTCGATATGGTAATCCTTTTTGAGTAGACTTTCGATATAGGTGACCACATCACGGTTGTCTTCAATAATCAACAAAGATGGCGTTTCAGAATTTTCGTTAAAGGTGGCTAATTCCAATAAAGGGACTAAATTTTCATCCCCTGCCTTTCTCTGACTGTGCATGGAATATCCGCCAAAATCATCCATATCCTTTTTAACCGTATCAGGATCCAAATGAATGGGAAACAAGAGTAAAAAGTCTGTGCCTTTGCCCAATTCGCTTTCCACCACTATAGAGCCGCCCATCATTTCCACCAGTTCCCTGGTCAAGGATAAACCAATGCCGGTCCCGGCCTCCTTGCGGGTAGAAGAAGCATCTCCCTGATAAAAGCGGTCGAATATTTTTGGCAAATTCTCCTGGGAAATACCTATCCCGGTATCGCTGACTTTCACCTGGAGCCAGTCTGTCCCGCCGATTTTCACTTTTTGTAAATGCAGGATGACCTTTCCGCCTTCTGTAGTAAACTTAATGGCGTTGGTGAGCAGGTTGTAAACGATATGCTGCATCTTGGCCTCATCAAAATCCATGACCAACGCTTTGACTTCAGGATAAAAGGTCAGTCGTATTTTCTTTTCTTCAGCCATGGAATAAAAAGACTCCGTGAGGTATTGCAGGTAATTGACAATATCTCCCTGAACCTTATCCATTTTCAGGGTACCGGAATCCAGTTTGGACAAGTCCAGCAACTGGTTGATCAGTCGCAGGAGGTTTTTGCTGTTGCGCTGGATGAGTTTGCGTTCCTGGGAGTGACCTTTAATGTTATTTGTCATACCCATAATGACCGTCAACGGCGTACGGAATTCATGAGTGATGTTGGTATAAAGTCTGGATTTGAGCCCATCTAATTCCTTAAGCCGTTTAACTTCTGCTTTTTCCAGTTGCTGTTTGACCTGGTATTGGTAGTAGAGATAAACCAAGCCTAAAAAGCCAAGGATATAAAGTGTAAAAGCCCACCATCTTTTATACCAGACACGAACCACCACCACGGATAATATCCGTTCCGAAGATTCAAAAAATTCAGGTGTAATACCTCCGCGAATGTGTAAGTTGTATTTTCCCGGGGGCAGGTTCTCGTATTGTAATTGATTAATCCGGGCAGGGGCACTCCATTCCTTATCATAGCCTTCCAGCCACCAGGTGTATAAGACCTGGCCGGTATTTCGATAATCGGGAACAAAGAATTCCAGATTGAAAAATCGATCAAAATGATGAAGCCGGATAGTTGACAGGTCATTGAGTTCGTTCATCTGAACGAACAAGGAATCCTCGTTTTCATCAAATCGCTCCAAACGATTGATCGCCACCGGATAGGCATCGTCAAAACCAGCCGCTGCTTCCAGTTCATCAGGACGAAAGGCATTAAGGCTGCCGTCGGGAGTCCCAATATAAAAAGTACCATCCGATGCCCCAAAAGCCGGAAGCCGGTGATAGGCCATTTCCGACAAAGTGGGAAACATGGGAAAATGCGTCTGCTTTCCGGTTTTTTTGTTCAGTTTTAAAGTTCCTTTTTCCGTCACCAGCCAAAGGTCATCTCCTGCTCCGGGTAAGATCTCGAATACCCTTTTTAAAGGATCGGTTGGTACATTAATTGGGTATGGAACATGTATTATTTCCCTGGTTTTCAAATCCAATTTACTCAGTCCTGCCTCGTTACCATGCCCGAACCAAAGCTGAGCATGTTCATCTTCATAAACGCCATAATTGGAGCTGTACTGCCAACCATCAGAAAAAGGGTCTGCCTTATACCGGTTAATGATTGCTCCATCCGGTTCGATTTCCATGATGCCGTCAGCCCATAAAGACAAAAACAAGGTGCCTGTAAATTTACTAAAATGGATTTGCCTTACCTCTGAATTGGTACTGAGTAAAAAGTCATTTGGAATTTCCAGCCTGGTCGTTTCCCTGGTCAGTATGTCATACCGATAAAATTTAAAAGGAAGATCATTGACCCCGATCCAAAGTTGTCGGGATTCCGGATCCATTCCGTGGGCGATGTATTCGAAAGTAGTGGCTGGAAAAAGCCTGCGACTTTCATTAGTCGTCAAATCAATGGCATAATCATTCCAGAACAGCGTTTCCCGGGCATAGGTGAGGGCATGCTCTTTTTGGTTCTGCGGCGGAATATTCAAGGGTAATTCGGATAATTCTCCGGTTTGGGGATTCAGTTTAAGAATGCCGTTTTGGTAAGAGGAATAAATAAATCCGTCATCGTCCTCGGCCACCGCCCTGATCTGGCAATTTTCTCCCTGACATTTAAGGCCAGCATCTTCCAGCGTATATTTTTTAAAAATATCCTTTTCTATCGTCATTTTGACAATGCCGGCCCGGGTAGTCAGCCACAACTGTCCGGATCGATCCCGGAACATATTCAACAAAGTGCTATTGTAAAAAGGGAAGGCGTGACTTTGTTCGATAATTTTATCCGTAAAATCTTCAATACTGCCATCCTTTATCCCCAGTCTCGACAACCGGAAGGGGTAACCCCGATGCCAGATAAATTCTCCATCTGCGAACAATTGTCCGTGTTTTGCTTCCTGTACAAAACGCTTATCCCGGGGAAGCCGGACAAATTCGTCCTGTCCTTCTTTCAGGTAATAAACCGCATATTGGTCTTTGGATTTATCCGGGCTGTGTACGACCCAAAGGGTATTGTCTACGTCCTTAACCATACTGGTCATTACCGGGTCTGGTCCTGGCGGGAACGAGTAGGTTTGAACCTTTCCTGATGGACCAAATACTTCAATCCTGTCCCGGAGTTTTACATAATAATTATCTCCAAGAGTTAGTGTCTGATCATAATACCAGGAAACCTCCAACGGACAAATTACTTTAAATTTTTCGCCTTTTTCGGCCCTTAAAACAAATTTTTCATTAGAATGATTGGCTTTATTACCTAATGACCACAACGCCCCGTCTTGCGCAACACCAATATAGGCCAGCAGGTTAATTTCAACGCTGTTGATTATGTCTTCAGAGATGTGACGTTCTTTGATCTTTCGTGCAACAGGATCAAAAATGACAAGGGTATCGCGGATAAAATAAAAATCAGGAGTCGACTGATCGGTAAATACCCATCGCGTATTGTACGCAGGAAAGCCAAGTACTTCCTCGCCCAGTTTGGAAAGTTCGTGACCATTATAAGTATAGATATCCCAATTAGCCCGCAGCCAGATCAGCCCGGTGCTATCCTGAGCGATATCATACACATAAGCCAACTGGTTCCCTTCCGGGAAAGTGATGTTCTCTACTTTGAGGTTTCCTTTAAAGGATTGGGAAAAGGTAACCGTGGCCAAAAACAACAGGCCGTATGTCCATAGTTTTCTCAACATTACTGCAAAGATAATTTTCCGGAGCATTCAGGATGAGCTTTTTAACAAAGTTCTGGAGAAGATTGCATAACCAAAACTACCTGGGCATATCCTGCGCCAGCCATTCCTTAAACATCCCAATTTCAGCTTCGGTCAGGGCGGGCTTTTTGCTTTTGAAAGGCATGTAATTTTTATCCTCTGCAGGCAATTGAACCCGGTATAAAATACCATTAATATTTTTCCTGGTGGCCTCATAATTATCCAGCATCTTCACGCGCCCCTGATCCGGAAAATGACAAGGAGTGCAACTGCGCTGCATGACTGGAAGAATATCCTTTTCATAAGAAACAGTAGCAACGCTATTGTCCTTGCTGCCGGATATCCCTTTTTGAACTTTACAATTCTGCAGTGTCATGGTAAAACAGACGAACAGGAATATTCCAAATTTGGTGTAAAAGTTTTTTTTCATAACAGTCGTTTTTTATTTTGAAGTTGATTAAAATTAGAATTATTTTTTCAGAACGGCTATCTTAACAACTACTTATTTGTCAAAAGCCTTCAATACTTCCCTCGTCAGATCCCATCGGTTTAAGCCCTGCCTGCCGTAATCCAATCCTCTGCGCACAATAACCAGATCATGAGTGGGAACCACAATCACGTATTGGCCTCGGTTGCCGGCAGTGGAATAAGCATCCCCGGGAACATCTTTGCGATCATCAGGCACCAGCCACCACTGGCCGCCGTAAAAATTACCTCTTTCAGCTGTTGCAGGCGCTGGTGTTCTGACAAACTCGATCCATTCTTCGGAAATGATCTGCTCACCATTCCATTGTCCGTTTTGCAGATAAAGCATCCCAAAACGGGCGAGATCCCGGGCATTGGTATAGACCTGGCTGCTCAAAATAAAATCGCCAAAGCGGTCAGCACTTAAAAGGGTATTCCGCATACCTATTTTATCCAGCAATGCTTTGCGTGGGAACTCCATGTAGGCCTTCGGATCTCCCAAAGCTTTTTTCATGGCCAATACTGCCAGAATGGTGTCATAATTTTCATAATCCCAAAAAGTTCCGGGCTTTCGGATCAATCCTCTGTTCAAGGCTCCATTTACGGAACTCGCTCCAGCCCAATAGGCCAGGCCGGAGCCGGTGGCATATTCCATGCCCCGACTGTCCACGGTGTATAAACCACTGGACATATTCAATACATGACGCAAAGTAATGTCAGCCCGGGGATCAGTTTCGGGAGATCGCTCCTGGGGCAACCATTCAAAACCCAATGGTTTATCCAGATCCATCTTCCCTTCATCAGCCAAAATGCCAATGAGGGTAACAGCGATGCTTTTGGCCGTAGACCATGTCCTTGTTTTGGTAGTCATATCCACACCCGGAGCATATCGTTCATGTATAATTTCTCCTTTGTACACAATCAACAAACTCAAGGTTACCTGCTCCGGAGACTCCCGGTCAAAAGCCCAATTGGAAGCCTCCTTCAGGGATTTTATATTGATCTCCTCGGGTAAGGATTGTATCTCCAGCATGTCTCCGTCCGGCCACGGAATATTGGCAGGGTCACCTTTCAAGGGTGGTGTTGTGAGTTCTGGCAAGTCTTCGATATCTTCAAAAGTCTGGTCAGGGGCGAGTATCATACACCCCAGGCCTTCTCGAAAAACAGCCCGCATGACCGGTACTCCTCCCGGCACTCCTATGGCCACCGCTTTCCGATCCCAGTCAACCTGATAATCTCCTCCGGAAGGACTGCCAATGGGGTTTTTCAGATATGCCAACTCCTGCTCATAAACCTGGTCAAGCGTACGATTTGAGGTGAATAAACCATTGCACATCAAAATAGCCTGGACTCCGGATCGGATCATTTCCCTGGACGCCTTGGAATAATCGTAAGTTTCCTGTTGTTGAGCACTGAGAGAGGTAAACAGAACGAGCAACCCGAAGAGAAGGGAGAGAATCTTTTTCATGATGTATGTTTTTTGTAAAAGTAGCATTTTCATGGTAAAAGATTTCAATATCACAATGGCGGTTAATCAGGCCTTGAATTAGAGCCTGTTTTTTCGTAAATTACGATACCGCTAAGCATATTCAACCCACTATCGGGGTTGGCATGATTTCCTCTGGGGGTAGAATTTCATTCTACGTTTTTGATATTGAATCACGTTGTGGTTCCTTACTACAGAAACCTAAAATATTCCCGAAGGGTATCCATATCAATAACTTTGGATGAAATCCATAGACACCCGACTAGAAAGCAATCAACCCTGAAACGGGTTGAATATGACTAACCACCCTTTTACTCACCCAGACCAATATGACATAAATCTGTTTCCACAAGTTCGAGTAACACACTAATAAAAACAGATATTATGGATCCTTTATTAATTATTTCAATCGTTGCCGGTATTTTTCTGGTGTCTGGTATTCGGATCATTTTTGAATACAAAAGAGCACTAAAATTCAGGTTTGGGAAATACATCAAAGTGCTGGAACCTGGCTTCCGGTGGATCTTTCCTTTTGTTGAAACCATCCAGATCGTAGACATCCGGGTGATCACCATCAACATCGACTCTCAGGAAGTCATGACAGAAGATAATGTTCCCTGTAGTATTGATGGTGTGGTCTTTTTCCGAATCGATGATCCGGAAAGAGCTGTTCTGGAAGTGGAAGAATACAAATTCGCCATCATGCAACTGGCCCAGGCAGCCCTGAGGGATGTATGTGGTAAAGTAGAGCTGGATACGATCTTGTCCAAGCGGGAAGAGATGGGCAAAAACATCAAACACATCGTTGAAAATGAGACCAGCGAATGGGGTATTTTCATCATTGATGTAAAGATCAAGGATATTCAGCTTCCCGAAAACATGAGGCGTATGATGGCCAACCAGGCGGAAGCCGAACGCTCCAGAAGAGCTCGTGTCATCCTGGCCGTAGCAGAGGAACAGGCAGCACAAAAACTGTTTGAGGCCGGAAAGATCATCGACCAATCACCTTCCGCCATAAAACTGAGGCTATACCAGACGCTGGCCAATATTGCTTCTGAAAAGAACTCAACGATCCTTTTCCCATTCCCGGAAGAGGTATTACCCAGGAACCCAAAAATGACCAATGGAATTTCCCCAAAAAAAATATCCAAAGTCAAAAACCAATAAGGGAAGTTAAAGCAAGTAGTATTGCCATTGGAGGTTATGAAGTATTGGTGGTTCATCTATACTTTACAAACCCCTGTAGTTCTTTACGAATAAATAACTATTTCTTAAACTTAATTTCTCCAGATACGGGCATTGAGGGCGTTATTTTTGTCCCTTAAATAAAATGCCTGAACGATGATGAAGTTGGCCCGGATCCGGGAATGGATGTTTAAGTTCATCCATTCTAAAAATATGGTTTACAATACTTGCTGGGAAGACCCTCGCTGCGACCGAAATTTATTGGAATTTGACGAGAACAGCAGTGTAGTGATGATTACCAGCGCAGGATGTAATGCACTGGCTTATTTACTGGATCAACCTGCTCAAATTCATTGTATAGATGTCAACCCCAGGCAAAATGCCTTGCTCGATCTAAAAATTTCCTTTTTTAAAAATACAGACCACAACCAACTATTTCAGTTTTTCGGAAATGGTCGTCACCCTAACGCAAACTCCGTATATCAAAGTAAACTCCGAAATGATCTTGATGCGTTTGCAAGGAAATACTGGGATAAAAATATTAGGGCGTTTAATGGAAAAGGGCTTCGGAAAAGCTTTTACTATTTCGGCACATCGGGAATACTGGCATGGACGATTGGGGGATATTTGCGTATGCGGTACCGTTTGTATAAAAAACTGAAAGCGCTGTTCAATGCCATTACCCTTGAAGAACAACAACTGCTTTATGCCCAGGTAGAACCTCAAATCCTGAACACCGGTTTCGGATGGCTGGTCAATCGTCACTTCACCTTACATCTAGCAGGAGTGCCCGGAAGTCAACGAGAACTGTTTGCCAATGAATATCCTCAGGGAGTGATGGGGTACATTCGGGAGTGTTTCCAGCAGGTTTTCACAAAACTGGAAGTCCGGGATAATTACTTCTACCAGGTCTATTTCAACGGACGTTATACAAGCGATTGTTGTCCGGAATATCTCAAAGAAAAAAACTTCGAGACCATAGCTTCTCAAGCAGATAAAATTCAGACTCACACCAAATCTATTAGTCGTTTTTTGGCCGACAACCCGGGAAAATATTCCCATTATGTTTTGCTTGATCATCAGGACTGGCTTGCTTCCAACAACAGAGAAGCCTTGATCCAGGAGTGGCGGCTTATTTTACAAAACAGCAAACCTGGCACAAAAATACTACTCCGCTCAGCTGCAAAAAATATAGACTTCTTTCCGGAGTTCGTACTAAAAAAAGTAACCTTCGAAAAAGAAAAAACAGCCATACAACACCAACAGGATCGCGTGGGCACTTATGGGAGTGTTTACCTCGGAGTTGTCAACGAATAATAACCTAAAATGATATAAATGTCTTCTCTCAGCAATTCGGCTACTGAAACAACTCAGGCGGGAATCATGCAACGCTATTACAAGGTGCATGCAACTATTTATGATCTTACACGCTGGACATTTTTGTTTGGGAGGAAACGTTTGGTCAGGGAATTAGCCAAAACCCTGCCGGATGCCGGGCATATCCTGGAAGTAGGCTGCGGGACAGGGTTTAATCTCGAAAGAATCTATAGTCAGTTCCCTAAATCATGCTTGACCGGGATGGATGTTTCAGCAGAAATGCTGAAACAATCCTCCCGACGTTTTCCGGCAAAGACAGACCGTTTAAGGCTAATAGAAATGCCCTATCAAAAAGGACAAAAGGTTGTAAAAGAACCACAGGATATTATTCTTTTCTCCTATTGCCTTACCATGATAAATCCCCACTGGGCATCTTTGATCGAACAGGCTAAAGCGGACCTACGCCCCGGAGGGCTTATCGCTGTTGTGGATTTCCATAATTCTAAATTCAACGGTTTTAAAAAGCATATGGGAAACAATCATGTGCGGATGGATGGACATTTACTACCCTTTTTAGAGGATAATTTCAAGACGACATTAAGGGAAACCCACTCAGCCTATGCCGGTATGTGGGAATTCCTTATATACATAGGAAAAAACGATATTAATGAGTAAGCGAAGGAAGTTAGAAGTAGCTGTCATCTCAGACCTTCATCTCGGAACCTACGGATGTCACGCGGAAGAAGTGCTGCAATACTTACAAAGTATTAAACCCGAAATTCTGGTATTGAATGGTGATATTATTGATGCCTGGCAGTTTAAACGTAGCTATTTCCCCATGGACCATATAAAAGTAATTCGGGAAATCATCAACCTTTCCACTAAAGGTACCATCGTCTATTACATCACCGGGAATCACGATGACGTATTACGACAGTTTTCTGATTTTCAAGCTGGCAATATTCATCTGGTGGACAAAGTGACCCTGGAGCTTGATGACAAGCGTGTTTGGATCTTCCATGGTGACGTATTTGATGCTTCTGTTAGAATTTCTCCCTTGATTGCCAGATTGGGTGGTAAAGGTTATGACTGGTTGATCAGGATCAACAGAATAGTCAACAGCGTGCGCGAAAAATTGGGTAAACCCAAAATGTCGTTTTCCAAAAAGGTAAAAGCTGCTGTTAAGAGAGCAGTTTCATTTATTGGTGATTTTGAGGATACAGCAATCAATCTAGCTGCTGATCAAGGGTTTGATACGGTTATTTGCGGCCATATACACCAGCCTCAGAAAAGAATTGTGTCAACTCCCCGGGGAGAAGTGCTTTACCTCAATTCAGGGGATTGGGTTGAAAATCTATCTGCTTTGGAATACCATGAACAAAGCTGGAAACAATACCAATATGATCCAAGTCACTACGCTACTGAGCCGAAAAAAGAAGAAAACAAAAAGGCTGAATCTACAAAAACAAAAGCTTTATTGCAGGAGATTTTAACCCTGTAATCGTTCTTCATCAGAAACACCTTTCAACCCTCCAAATAATTTAACCCGGAATATTTGATTGTCTAAAAATTTCCTTGTGAACCTTGTTCACCCTGGTAAATACTGTTTTTAAAATTGTATTATCAGCCCATTTCATATATATTGCCAAAGACCAGAATCCCAATTTATGAACAGCTTACTTCACGAGATCTCCCAATGCCGGGAATGTGCAGCCAGCCTTCCCCTAGGACCAAGACCTGTTGTGGCTGCTCGTCCGCAAAGCAAAATCGTGATCATCGGTCAGGCTCCTGGACTTGCCGTACACAACAGCGGCATCCCCTGGGATGATAAAAGCGGCGACAACCTGCGCAACTGGATGCGGATCGACAAAGAAACCTTTTACAATCCCGAACAGATTGCCATTGTCCCCATGGGCTTCTGCTATCCCGGGCGTGGTAAATCCGGTGACCTGCCTCCCAGAAAAGAATGCGCCCCCCTTTGGCACAAAAACCTACTCGACGCAATGTCTTCCGTCAAACTCGTTCTGCTGATCGGCAAATACGCTCAGGATTATTATTTAGGTAAAAAAACGGAACCCACCCTTACAGAAACAGTCCGCCAGTTCAACAAATACCTGCCTGATTTTTTTGTCCTGCCACACCCTTCTCCGCGCAATAATATCTGGCAGGCTAAAAACCCATGGTTCGGGGAAATGGTATTACCTGAACTACGTGAACAAATCCGAAAGGCGCTTCGTGATTGAAATTTCATGACGTACCTGACGGCACGTGTCATTTTTGCCGCATCTTCCTACCGGTATGGGGTCGCGATGGGACCGGAATTATTCGTTCTGTATGATTTTTCACTTGTCGTCATTGCTACAGTTTGAATCTTTTCGTAATGGTAGGTTAAACTTCCTGCTGATACATCCTGTTTAACCCCAAAGCTTACTCGTCAGGCATCTTCGTATTTTCTGCAGAATTTTTAATACAGCGAATTTTTTCTGCAAAAATTCCGTCCCACGGTATGCGAATGTCACTTTGCTCCATCTGCGGAATCCGCGTGCGACTTTCTTACTAACCTTTTTGCGGTTAAACCTATCAAAAAATGAAAGACTTAAACAACGTATCTGAACAACTCCTGCTCTCTGTAAAACAACAGCAACCTTCGGAAGCACTTCAGGCTGAATTGAAGAATATTTCCATGGCCGAATTGCGGGAACAATTGAATACCGACGATTTCAAAAAAGCCTTCTGGATCAATACCTACAACGCTTACTTTCTGATTTTAAGAAAATACCGGGAGGTCAGCAAGCAAGATATTTACACAAAAAAATGCATCGAAATTGCCGGAGAACAATGGAGTCTTGATGATATCGAACACGGCATACTGAGAAAAGGACGCTACAAATATTCTCTTGGTTTCTTTACCAATCCTTTCTTATCAAAAAACATCAAAAAACTCACGGTTTCCAAACTGGATTACCGCATCCACTTTGCCCTGAACTGTGGTGCTAAAAGTTGTCCGCCGATTGCCTTTTACTCTGGAGATGAAATTGACAGACAGCTCGAAATAGCGACACTTTCCTTTCTGGAAAATGAAACCCAGGTAAACGAATCAGCAAAGGTTATTCACATCAGCCGTTTGTTCCTTTGGTACCTGGGCGATTTTGGTAGCAAAAGAGGTATCCGGAAAATTTTGAAAGATAAGTTCGACCTCAATTCCAAAGGTTTTAAAATTGTTTTTAGCTCTTATTCCTGGGAGGAAAAGCTGGATAATTTTGTATAACAAACATGTTTTAATTGGTGTGTTAAAATCAAGCGGTTTTTAGGTTTGGTTTATAATTCTTCTTCTTATCCAGTTTAATGATCCTGTATCCGTAATAAATCAGGAATAAGCCAATTAATTCAGTTATGAAAAGCATCTCTACATATCCCATGCGCGTAAAAGTACCCCCGATCCCTGGAAGTAAGCCACCTATGGCAATAAAAATATTCCCTTTAAACGGCGCTTCTCTGATACCTTGTCTGTAGTATTTATTGGCAGAATAAATAGCCCCGCCAACTAAAAACAAGAAAGCATAAATATTGATGAACGGAGAGAATAAACGCACCCATTGCCAGGCAAAAACGGATCCTGTCAATTTATAATCATAGTCGTCCGGAATGGCCAGAGGAGTAATAATCACGCAAACTGCAGCTACCAGAATCAATGCTACCAATAAAATGGCAGTAATTCTGGCAAATTTTTTATTCATGAGGAGGAAAACAGACCCCTGGGCTAAGGGAAATCCCCCCAATAACGCCCCAACGATATACCAATATTTTAAATTGATTTCATGCCAACCGAATAAAGTGTTGATACTTTCCGCAAGCGTCCCTAAACCAAAGGTCAAAACCCCAATGGTCCACCAAAGCAGATAAGTAGTCTTTCTCCTTTGGTAATGTTTATATATTTCAATGGCAAAAACAATAGCCAGAATAGTCGTCAGAATGGGTAGATGTTCAATTATTTGTTGCACTATGTTCGATTTTAACAATCAGGCATGGCAATTTACCGGAATTGACAGCCCGAGGTATAATGTTTTAAAAATTGCATGAATTTAGAAGACTTGACGGTATCAGACAAAAGGAAATATTTTTTTGACAAAATGATGATAAAAACATATCTCCCCGTCTGGTGTATTATTATTTAAATGAATACAGTTATCAAATTCAAATGTTTTTAATTTATTACAAAAAGGCTGGATTATTCTTTAATTTTCACTTTCAATATTTTAATCACCTGTTAAACAACGAATGATGTTATTTAATCAATTAAAACCAATTCTTGCTGTATGTTTCCTTTGCGTATCAGCAATGCTTATTACTTCCTGTAATTCGGAAGTAAAAACAAAGGAAGCTGCTACCATCAGTGCGATCTCAATAGATGGTGTTGAAACGCCGGTGGCCAAGAAAGAACCAAAGGAAATGACGATTCATGGGGACACCAGAATCGACAATTACTACTGGCTTAATCAACGGGAAGACCAGGAGGTAATCGATTATCTGAATGCTGAAAATGATTACACCGAAGCCGGCATGAAAGGTACCGAAGCTTTCCAGGAAACCTTGTATGAGGAGATGATCGGCCGAATCAAGCAAACGGACATGTCCGTGCCTTATAAATATAATGGCTATTTCTATATTACCCGGTTTGAAGAAGGGAATGAATACCCCATCCACAGTCGTAAAAAGGGTTCTTTGGATGCCGAGGAGGAAATCATGCTCAATGTGAACGAGCTGGCTGAAGGATTTGATTACTATGCTGTTTCCGGACGGGCAGTAAGCCCTGACAACAAGATTCTGGGGTATGGAGAAGATACCCTCAGTCGCAGGAAATATACTTTACGGTTTAAAAACCTGGAAACCGGTGAAATGCTGGCGGATCAAATCCCAAATACCACGGGAGGTATGACCTGGGCCAATGACAACAAAACGGTGTTTTATACCAAAAAAGATGATGCCCTGAGAGCCTATAAAATCTTCAAACATAAACTGGGTACTCCTGTCGAGGAGGATGTGGAAGTCTATCATGAAGCAGATGAAACCTTCAGTGTATTCATCTACAAAACCAAGTCAGAAAAATACCTGGTCATGGGCTCCTATCACACCATGACGGCAGAATACAAAATCCTGGAAGCAGACAACCCTGATGGAGAATTCAGGACATTCGAACCCAGAGATGTCGAAGGCAACCTGGAGTATTCCATTGCCCACTATGGAGACAAGTTTTATGTCCTGACCAACCTGGATGCCAAGAATTTCCGACTGATGGAAACGCCGGAAGACAACACAGGAAAACAAAACTGGAAAGAAGTAGTTGCCCATCGCGAAGATGTTTTGCTTGAAGGCATGGAGGTTTTCAAAGATCACCTGGTACTTTCAGAAAGGATCAAAGGTATTCGCCAAATCTATGTCAGCCCATTTGAGGGAGAAGGCCACTACATCGACTTCCCGGAAGATGCTTATTTGGCGTATGTCTCTACCAATCCTGATTTTGATACGGATATCCTGCGTATCGGTTACCAATCCATGTCCACACCGAACTCTACCTACGACTATGGTATGAACAGCAAGGAAATGAAGTTATTGAAACAAGAGGAAGTTGTCGGCGATTTCGATCCTGCCAATTACCAGACGGAACGCATTTTTGCCAAAGCCCGCGATGGCGTGGAAGTTCCGATTTCTCTTGTTTACAGAAAAGGTGTGAAAAAAGACGGCTCCGCCCCGCTGATGTTGTACGGTTACGGTTCTTATGGCGCCAGTATGGAACCAAGTTTCAGCTCCATGCGGCTGAGTTTGCTGGACCGGGGATTCATCTATGCCATCGCTCATATTCGTGGCGGACAGGAGATGGGACGCTGGTGGTATGAAGATGGTAAGAAATTCAAGAAGAAAAATACCTTCACCGATTTCATCGACTGTGGAGAGTACCTGATTGCTGAAAACTACACTTCCAAAGGCAATATGTATGCTATGGGTGGCAGTGCCGGTGGTTTGCTGATGGGTGCTGTGGTGAATATGCGTCCTGACCTGTGGAATGGCGTTATTGCTGCAGTACCTTTTGTAGATGTGGTGACAACCATGTTGGATGAAAGCATTCCGCTGACCACCGGAGAATTTGATGAATGGGGTAATCCCAAGGACAAGGATTATTATGAATACATGTTGTCTTACTCCCCTTATGACAATGTTGAGGCCAAGGATTATCCGGCCATGCTGGTCACTACAGGGTTGCATGATTCCCAGGTTCAATACTGGGAGCCTGCGAAATGGGTAGCCAAATTACGGGAAATGAAAACGGACAACAATCCACTCTTCCTGCATACAAACATGGAAGCCGGCCACGGCGGTGCTTCGGGAAGATTCAAGCGGTATAAAGATAGAGCCATGCAATATGCCTTTATCCTGGATCGTGCGGGATTGACGGAAGTGGAGGTGAAGGATTAGGGCGTTAAACACATAGGCATAAAGTTCACAGAGAATTCAAGATAGAGGAGCTATGTGGACTTTATGTCTATGTGTTTAAAAACATTGAATATTCCCGGAATAAACACCACCATCAACCCAAAGACCGGATACATATACCTGGCCATGGAAACCACCAGGACAGTCATTGCCCAAAAGTACAAAACCAGTATCAGTGTTAGCCAACCCAAAACCTTCCACGGCCTTTGCCTGAAATCGATCCTGAAAAGTGCGAAAAAAAAGAGCAAAAGGTAGAATCCGGAAATGAATAATTTGAGCCTCTCTTTTTTGGCATCCTGACCGAAAACGCCATACCAACTCCGGCCTGCCTTGATCAGGTACATTTTGATTACCGTTAAGGGTTGATCCCTAAATTGCCGAAAGACCATTTTGAAAAATTCCGCTCGACCAGACACTTGATGATTAACCAGATCTCTTGATAAGGCATCAACATCAGCAGGAAGTTTTAATGGCAACTTGTCCGGATGATCATTAAACCAGACACCGTCGATCATGCTGTGCACCTCATCTGAAGACAATAGTATTTCCTGTCCGTGGCGAGCGTTGAAACGCTGCCAGGGTGAAATGGTGAGCACGGATGTGCCGACCAACGCCAGTGCCAAAACAAGTCGTTTGTAAAACTGCTGACCTTTTAGGAAAACTATCGTCAGTACCATAAAAATCAAGGGCAGAAACAACGCAATGGGTCGAATCAACATAGCCAACCCCAGCAGGAACCCGGTTAAAACTATATGCAGCGGCGAAGATGGTTTTTTAATTATGAATAGCAGCCATACCAGCAGTGCCAGATAGAAAAAGGTCATAAAGGGTGTAACACTCATGACCTTGGACAAGCCCTGCAACATATAAGGATGCGTAGCATATAAAAGTCCAGCCATAATCGCCGAACCCCCGGAACGGAAAACAAGAAAAGCTATTTCCCCAATTATTACGGTGGAACAGGCAATAAAAAATGCCGAGACCAGGAAAAGCACATACACGAATTTAATATGCAACCATCCCGACAGCACAAAAGTACCATACAAGAGCAAAGGATAACCGGGGGTATATCTGTTTAATACTTTACCTTCCTCCACAAGGCTGCCCGTTCGGACCAAATGATTGACCTGATAGGTATAGTCCCCGAAGTTGTATATCCCTGTTTCATCAGGTTGGCCGACCAGGGCAGAAATTTCAATGCCCATGAGGGAGACGACCTGATTTTTGATTATAAAAAAGGAGGTGGAGATGAGCAGGGAAGTAATTAACAATGTGTACCCCCTGTGTTTTTTGGCGAATAGGATTAGTTCGTTAAGCCAATGAAATTCCATTACCCTGTTTGATTTTAATTGTTTAAAATCGATTGGGTGCGAAATATATGATTAGTCCTGAGGACTCAAATTCGATGAGTGGTTATCCGTTAAATTAAGTAATATTGATGAAAATTTCCTTCATTTTATGGATTTCCATGCTCCGTTTTCCAGCGCTTCAAATACTCCCCAAAGTGGTTTGCCTTCCGCCACTCCTTTAATCCTCACCGGATTGATCCAGTCATGCTGGCACCCCGCTAATGGATTGGGGATAATTTGCCAGTCCATGCGTTCTACACCAAATTCCATTTTAGCGTATTCATAAGTCGTTTCCAGGTCTTCAAAGCACTGATCCCAATCAGAAGGGCCATCTTGTTCTTTAAGGTACCCGAACAGATAAATATCACCCTTCGCAGGCTTAAAAATCATCAGCCGAATTGCCTGCTTTTTGTTTTTGAATACATCGGAAACTTTTCGCATGAGCTCTGATTAGAAGGTTCAACGTTCATCCCAGGTAAGTGTTATGTCATAAACAAATATACATATAAAAATCCAATATCAATACGTTACCGCCACCCGATATAACAGAAAACCGGACCTAAAGGTGCTTTTCCATCACAGCAGTTTCCTGACCTCGGTATACTACCGAATCTTTTGCCTTCCAGCCATATTTTTCATAAAGGTCATTGGCCGTGTAGGTATAAAGATATATTTTTTCAAGCCCAAGGTCTTTCGCACGACTTTCGATGTGTTCCAGCATCAGGCTTCCCAAGCCCTTATTGCGATGTGACTCAAGGGTATAAATCGAAGCTACCCAGGGATTAAACTTTTTAAGCTTTTCATGAAAGCTAAAAATATTGACATCATTCCAAAGTCCCCCCGCGGCAACAACTTCTTCGTTTATGCGCAGCACCAGATGAAAAATGACATCTTTTCCAGGAATATTAGAAAGTCTCCGAATGGTTTTGTCAACAGGAGTACCCCACTCCTTCTCATACCAATGGGCAATTTGTCTGATCACTTCCGTTTCTCCGGAATCCAGGGGTCTTATGGTTATCAGTTTTTCCATTGTCAATTAAACTTACTTCAAATGTTTTCTGAAAAAATTGATCGTCCTCTCCCAGGCCAGATCCGCTGCAGCTTTATCGAACCGGGGAGTGGTATTGTTATGGAATCCATGATTTACTTCCGGGTAAAAATGAGCAACAAAATCTTTTTCATTGGCCTTCAAGGCTGCTTCATAGTCCGGCCAGCCTTCATTGACCCTTTTGTCCAATCCCGCATATTGGAGCATCAAAGGTGCTTTGATCTTTGGAACGTCTTCTACAGCAGGTTGCCTCCCGTAAAAAGGCACGGCAGCAGCAAGATCGGGAAGCCTGACAGCCATCATATTGGAAATCCAGCCGCCAAAACAAAAACCGACAACTCCGACTTTGCCGTTACATCCTTCATGTGATTTGAGGAACTCAAACGCGGCAATGAAATCTTCGAGCATCTCATTCTGGTCACGCTGTCGCTGCAATGCTCTGCCATCGTCATCATTACCGGGATACCCTCCCAAAGGAGTCAGGGCATCCGGTGCCAGACTAATGAATCCGGCTTTTGCTGCCCTCCTGCCCACGTCCTCAATATAGGGATTGAGCCCACGGTTCTCATGAACCACCACGATGCCGGGTAATTTGGATTTACCTTTTACCGGTTTAGACAATAACCCCTTGATGTTTCCGCCGCCTTTAGGCGAATCGTAGTTAATGTATTGGGAATCGATATCCGGATCATCCGGACTTACCGTAATATTTTCCTTGTATTTCGGCATCAGACAGCCAAGCAGAGAGGATACGGTTATTCCACCAACCGCATAGAGCGACAATTTTTCGACAAACTCTCTTCTTTCGATCTTGTTATGGGCATAATCATCATACAGGTCAAATACCTCCTGTTTGATGTCTTCTTTTTTGAGTTTTTTCATGATGTTCAACTTTGATCATTAAAGATAGCAGATAACCCTTACTTTTACAATTATTCTTTTAGCCTTCAACTTCCTCCACAATATCCATTAAATCAAGGGCTTTAATAAGGGTATCTATTTCCTGTTCAATGGTAAAAGGACCGTTCCATTCAATTCGATTACCGAATTGAATGTCATACATCCTGTTTAAATAAAAAGAAATTTCGCCGTCGTCTATATCATTGTTTTTATATGCCTTGTAGATATATTTGAAGTTTCGATAACGGGAATCTATTCCACTGGCGTGATGAATGACCAGCCATGGGGTGCTGGTGGCGATAGTCCCATGCAAGGCCTTACCTGGATGGCCGTATTTTTGGAGGTATAATTCTATTTTTTCGAGATTCTCCACGTCTGTCTGCATAGCCTGTTGAATGGCTTTTTGGTGTTCTTCACTATTGTACCCGAATTGTTGCAGTATGCTCGTTTCCTCTTTTCTGACCTTTTGATCCAGCTCATGAATTTTCTCCAGGTATTGCCGCTGTAATTCTGGGGTTGTCAGTCCTTCAATGTCACGGATCGTTGAAGAAGTTTTGACCATGGTATTTTGGCACCCCCAAAAAGCCAAGATGCCCATCAGGAACAACAAGGATTTGATTTTCATTATTAACATTTCAAGATGCCGGGCCAAAGAATTAACTTTCCCACGACTTGTAAAACCTATAAGTTACTCGTTGTGTCAGGATTTTCCTGAAACCATTCTACCATTTTTTTAACCCCAAGGGGGTAAGGCGTCACCTTGAAATCAGGGAAGCGGTTTTGGAATTTTTGCCAGGACATCACGTAGTCACTTTCAAATTGATACATCATCTCTCCTACTTCCTTCAGCGGCTTAACAAAAATGGCTAATAATTTACGAACCAGGGGAGGTAAAAACTGTACTTTAAAGTTTTTGTTCATGGCCTCATTAAACAAAGCTGTCATGGCCTCCACCGTTATCGGTTCTCCTACCGGAAGGTGCCAGACCTGCCCGTAACAATCCTCGGCCAATGCCAATTCCACCAATGCCCTGCCGTTATCGGCTACATTGGCATAGGTGTGCTTTATGCCCGCCGGTGCCAGAGATTGAGGGTTTTCCCCTTCGAGCATTTTTTCCAGAAAGGCAATGTAAAAAGGACTATTGACCGCCTTTGCACCATAAAAATCGGCAGCACGACCGATCAGGGCTTTCACTTTACCTGTTTTAACGGCATCCAAAAGCATATCCGCTGTTCTTTTCCGGGCTTTTCCCTTGCGGCTAACCGGAACCTGGCTTGTCATTTCGTCAAAAGGAACCGGCAATGGCGCAGGGCCGTACATATAAACATTATCGAGAAAGATCAGCCTGGCACCTGCTTCAGCACAAGCCTCTATGACATGGCTCATAATGACCTCCCAGTCTTTTTCCCATATCTTCGACTGGTAAGGCAGCCCGACACATAAATACACATGGGAAGCTCCGGCAACAACGGATTTCACCTCTTCGGCATTTTTCAGATCTGCCTTTAACGTTTCCATGCCGGGAATTTTGGTGTGCCGGGTAACCGCCTTGACCGGAAGATTGCGCTGCTGTAATTCATTCATTACTTCCAGGCCACTGGCTCCGGAAGCCCCTAAAACGATATGTAACTGGTCTTTCATGTTATTTTATATTAAAATACGCTGCCCAAATCAGCCAGCTGTCTATTGGTTCACTGAAAAGTGTTTATAAAAACAGACGTTCACAAAATAACAACAAAAACGGAATCTAAAAAGTCAGCCTGTTTTGAAAAGGTATTTAACCCGTTGGCAGGTATAACGGAAACACTTTTTGAAATCAGAAATACCAGTCATCCTTAATGGATCCCGGCTTATTAATATTCATTCCCTCCCGGGAATCGCATCAGGGAATTTAGATCAATAACGTGGCATTTTAGAGATTCTTAATTACCATCAGCTTTTACAATCTTCTTCATTGCAGTATGAATCAGGGAATTTGTAAGTCCGGCAGCAACCACAAGCACGCCAAATAGGATTTGGTACTGGTCACTATCCTTGAACAGCCAGGAAGCTATTAGAATTACCGCTGCCCAAATGAGGGCGTTCCAGATCAATAGTTTTTTCATTTGCATTTAATTTGGACCACAATCGATGGCTGTTAAAAATGATAAAACAATATAAGGGCCCTGGCTAGCGAAACAATCATTGTTTAGACTAAAAACAATTAAAATCTGATGGATTTATTAACAGTACAGGTAATAGAGGTTTGGGTTGCTTAAAAAGCCTTTTCCAGCATTGTATCTATTCAGCGGGCACTATGCTCCACTATAATGATCCTTTGTCAGATATCAAAATTGTGTATTATGCATTGCGGTAAACTGCTCAGGAATAGTCTCCATGGGCTCTTCCAGATTTTGACGCAAGTCAATTTCAATACCTCTGGCAATGGTCGAAATAGGTACATCATTGGACGTTCCTTCAAAAGGGTTTTCCCCGGTTCGGCCAATTCGTTCCATGGTATGGAAAATCCAGGCCACTATTACATAAAAAGGAATACTAAACCATACAAATATGCTACCGGTTATCGGATAATTATCAGCAATTTCCTTCCCTATTTCTGCAAATTGAGGCACAATTGCCAGGGGTAATAAAAGCACAAACAGCCACATAAAATAGTGATTGAGGGTTGCAAACTGACGAGGGTAAGGAAAATTCTTGATTCGCTCACTCTTGCCTTGGAGGGTAAAAAATTCCTGAAGTACCCCTTCCAATTCCAGAAATGAAAATTCCCAGATGATTCCTTTTTCTTTCAGTTGTCTCAAGTGATGGGATTGCCGGTACAAAATCGCTGTCTGCTTATTGCCTTTATCCAAAACATAAGCCAGATCTTCTTCAGACAAATAGGGCGTCAAATCTGCTTCCAAAGAAGCATCCCATTCCGGAGGACCAATATCCCATTCCCGATTGGTTTTGTGTGATGAAGTCGTTTCCCATGGCTTGCGCACCCGCATCGCATGACGCAGTGCGGTCATCCAGGCGATATGACGATAGGTAAGTATTTTGATCTCCTTTTTGAGTTGTTCCTTTGTCATGGGAGAATCAGCATATTCGTTCGTCAGCATATCCTGAACAAACATACCAAAGGTTCTGGAAGTATTGACAATACCACCCCATATTTTCCTGGCCTCCCAGATCCTTCCGTAAGCCGCATTATTTTGAAAGCCGATCACGAAAGCTACCGCTGTACCAATCAGCGCCAAAGGTGTCCACGGGATTTTCAACCATTGCAGATCCAAAAAATAATAAGTGGCTACCCAGGCTACAATTATCCCGAGAAACAGATAGGTTTCGAATCTCGTCCACCAGGCCATTTGGAATGCGGTGTATGTCTTTTTGATATACATATGTCAAGGTTTTAGGTTTAATGCCGACAATTAGATCAAAGGAGGATTAAATACATTTTGCAGCCTGCTGTTTCCGGCCGGGATAAAATGATCATTTGTCAGAAAGTTTGAACTGAAAAATATGATTATTACCCAATAATAATCTGTTCTGTCTGACCGGCTACTTCAAGCCCGGCATTATGACCGGTATCCTCGAAAAGTGTTTCCCCAGTCTTCCCGTCTGTCAATTTCACCTCAATGGAAGCGGTCATGCTCTCGCTGATGCGCCCGTCCATAAAGCCCATTATCGGAGAAGCCAGAGCAGTGGCATCTTTCCGGTGGGCCACAATTTCAATCCGGTGTTTTTTGTTTTGCATCACCAGCTCAACTGTCGTTTCATCGGCGAAAGACTTTAAGAGTCTGGTACCATTATAAGTCGTAAACTGAATGAGTCTGTCTTGCAAGTAGATACCGGCAATAAATCCCACAAAAGAGCTGCCCAACCATGGGATTTTGGCTACAGAAGCTTTTAGGGAAAATCCTTTGTCTGAAAAATGATTGGATTGCATCCAGAAGTAGGCGCTGGGAAAAGAGTGTCCCCAGTCTTTTTCCATGTATCCACGGCCACCGGAAAAATCTATGGTCTCCCCCTTAATCTCCAAAGCGCCGGTTATTTCGTGGTCCATGCTGAGTATCCCGTGGTAACATTCCATCAAAGGCACAAAGGAATAGGGCCCCATTATGCCGGGAGAGTACCATTTTTTGGGCCACGGCACCTGGTTCTTAAAAGACAGACTTCCGCGAACATTTTCCAGATTTAACCGGATCTGGTCCATGGCGAAGGCATTATCTCCGATGGTCACTTTAAAGTTTCGATGCGAAGTTTCAAAGGCCTCCGGCGGAAATTTGATGTAGTCGGCTGTCAGTTTTTTTCCATTTAAGACCTGGATAAAGGCTTGCCGGTTGCCCTCATCATCCATAGCAATTCCGGGAATAAAGGCAAAAGCATGCTTTTCATCAGCAGAAATTACCTTGTAATACCAGCCTTCAAAATACCTTTTGCTTCTTCCCCAGCCGTGATAGCGTTCAGGGTTAAATAAAGACGAGATCTTTTTGTGTAACATGTTCCGGCTGGTTAATACAGGTTTATAAATATTTAATGGTAAACTCGATCAATCTTTGCTTGAAGTTATTATACGGAGGCGTCAGGAGGTCGAGGGCGTTGGGTACATGTTGTTTCAAAACACCTCTCGCATTGGAGAACTCCTTGAATCCATGAACGCCGCCACCTTTGCCAATACCGCTATTATTGGATCCGCCAAAAGGCAGGTTTAAATTAAAAAAGTGGACTGCATTTTGGTTGATACAGGTTCCTCCAGCCCGGGTATTGGCCAGTATTTGCCTGATCTCTTTTTTGTTCTTTCCGTAAATATATAGAGCAAGGGGCTTTTCTTTAGCGTTTATGGATGTAATTACATCATCCAGTGTACCAAAAGGGATCACCGGCAAAATGGGGCCGAAAATTTCCTCCTGCATAATCTCTGCATCCTCAGAAACATTCGTCAATACTGTAGGAGCAATATAATCATGACTTTCGTCGAATACGCCCCCGGCTTCAACTTTTGCCCCTTTTGCTATGGCATCTTCAAAAAGGTTTTTTACTCTGTCATGGTGGCGTCCGTTGACCATTCTGCAATAAGAAGGTTCATTGGATGCCTCTTCCGAATAAAAGTCATTGAGATGCTTTTTGACGGCTGCCAAAAAAGCTGGCTGGATGTTTTCATGGACAAATACATGATCAGGGGCGATACAAACCTGTCCTGTATTGATAAATTTTCCGTAAACAATTCGCTTGGCCGTCAAATCTATATTGGCAGACTCCAGTACAATAGTAGGAGATTTTCCTCCTAACTCCAGCGTCACGGAAGTCAGGTTTTTGGCCGCTGCCGCCATGACAATTTTCCCGATCTCAGGAGCTCCTGTAAAATAAATATGGTTAAAGGGCAATTCCAACAACACCTTGGCAGTATTGATGCCACCTTGTACTGCTGCAACCTCGTTTTCAGGGAAAGTTTCACTGATGATTTTTGTGATTAAGGCTGAAGCATTAGGCGTATGCTCGGATGGCTTGGCAATTACCGTATTCCCGGCAGCAATGGCAACGATTACTGGTCCGAGGGTCAGCATAAATGGAAAATTCCACGGAGCCATTACCAATACCACGCCTTTGGGTTCGTATTTGATATAGGAAGTCGACCCCAAAAGAGCTATGGGCGTATCCACCCTTTCGTTACGCATCCAACTGGCCAGGTTCCTTTTCACATGTTTGATCAGGCTGGTAACCGGATAGATCTCGACCAGATCCACCTCACTGGGGTGCTTCCGAAAATCATTATACATGGCTTCTTTAATCTGTTCCCGGTATTTCAAAACAACCGTATGAAACTTTTTGAGTTTCGCAATTCGCTCAGAAACAGTAGTATTGCCGACTTCAAACTGATGTGCTTTTTGCAAGTTAAATAACCTGGTAATTTCCTGAGCAGGTGTTTCGGTAATGTCTTTTTGATCAACCATAATATAAGATTTGTGTTTTCTTACTCAGCAATTAAACAAAAGTCAAAACTGAACTGAAAACTGACGGACAATTAGGAAAATTTGCCCATTAAAAAAGAAAAGCGTTATGGGTGTAATCTTTTTTCACAACTATAACTTCCGTTAAAAATAAAGAAAAAGATATTATTACCTTACAAATATTCCAGAATATGTCACCAGAAAGGTTCTTTAACCACGGCTGATAAAAAACGACTACCGCACGATAACCAGATCTCCGGCTTTTGTTTCAATATCCTGACCCGTAAAACTATATTTAATGTACCAGGTAAAAACACCCGATGGCAAGGGCTGCCCTTTCAGTTTACCGTCCCACGACTGATCGAAGTTGCCGGTTTCAAATACCAAACCTCCCCATCGGTCAAATAGTTTTAATTCAAATGATTCCGGCACACAGTTACTCAAAGGTTTAAAGTGGTCATTTACGCCATCGTCATTGGGTGAAAAGGCATTAGGCACATAGACCTGACAAGGGTCTCCACAGTTTTGACCGATGATGGTCGTAACAGAATCGTAATAAAAACAGCCATTCTCATCAACAGCCGTCAGGGAAACCGACAAATCACCTGCCTCCAACACAGGAACAGCGGGGAAAGAATCCGTAAAAGTTCTTCCATCTCCAGCTTCCCAAAAAACAGATTGGAGGGTCAGTTCCGTATCGAAAGAATATAACAGGGTATCCCCAGGGCATAAATTTAAATCTGCGATCGCCACAATTTGGACAGACTCGGGCGGGAAGAGGCAATCGTCTTCGGCTATACAACTGTCGATGGTTAATTGAACAGAAGCCTCATCGGGATTGATTGGACTCCCGGAAACGACCTGTTTCCGGCGAGACTCGGTAAGCTTTGTCCGGAAGATTAATCCGTGGCAGGATCAATCGCCTCTACCGAAAAGGTAATCAGGGAATCAATACACAAATTGCCTTCCGTCGTTATCTCTCCTATTGCATAGCCCAGGCAATCATCTTCACAATCATCGACATTAAAAGTAACCGCTGCTTCATATTCACAACCATCTCCATCCGCAGCCAGCAAATACAAAGTGCTCAGGCCCACACTTAAAGGTTCAGCCTGAAAAACGGGAGCATTGTTTCCCACTGCCTGACCATCTAAAAACCACTGATAGGTAACCAATTCGGCCGTTGTTTCCAAAACTGCGGTGTAAACCTGGCCTAGGCATTGTTCCAGGTTCATCACGATATTAACGGGTAGCAGATCCATACATTCCATTTCACAGGAAAAGTCGAGGGTTTCTTTTTGTTGATAGTTCCCGGTTTTAGCATAAGCATCGTAATCGCCAAAACCATAATGATAAGCATGAAAAGGCGCACTTGATTGCAACTCATGATCGCCCCCCGGAACGGACACCTGGGCATAGGCATAGGAAGTATCCGCCGGGAAGGGAAAAAATTGATTTTCAATACTGTTACCATCCAATTGAATAGCATCCGTATCCCCGGTTCTCATCATAATATTGGTAAAATGCTGTGTTATTACGGAAGAACTTCCTGTCGTACCCGGTGTCGCCCGCCACCGTGCATAGAATGCCTGGTTTCTCGTTGGCAACAATTGAAGCATACTGGGATCTCCAATTCCGGAAGCATTACATTCCTGGCTTTCATTAAACTGGGTAACAGCGACAAGCCCTGTGCTGGTGATAACCGTAGGCTGGCTTATTGAAGTATCGTAATATTCTCCGGCCTGCAGGACAGTCACCGGCTCACAGTCGAAAAAGACCTGGGTAGCGTCTCCCTGGGCTAATATCCTCACGAAGTCTCCTCCCTGAAATTTAAACGGCACAAAATAATACAAATCCGACCAGTTGGAAAATGGCTGACTTTGTTCCCATAAATGATTATCTGCCGGATTGGAACAGTTAAATCCCACATAGGATTGCCTGGCCCCCGAAAAAACGGCAATCTTCTCTCCATTTGGAGTACTTACCCGCGACCCTGTCAAATCATCCAATGCCTGCACCTGGTAAATATCTCCTTCGTCCAAAATCACTGTATAAGGAGTGCCTGCCGGGTGAAGTCCGGTAGTCAGGGCAGCAGGGATGATTTCTACTTCCGTTGCATCTGCTGTAGCGACCACAACAAAAGAGGATGGGGGATCAAGACTTCCGGCACCAAAAAAACAGGTAACCAGGTAGTCATTGCCCAGTTCACTTTCTGGTAAAACACCGGTTGACTCGGTAAAAAACAAGCGGAAATGCGTAGCCATGACTTCTATCGGCAAATCTGCTGTGATCCTTATACCTTTGCCCACGACTACGTCCGAAGTTTCCGCATACCAGATAGCATTAGGTAGGAGGACTTCAAGTTGCTCCCCGGCATTTACAGAAAAGGCCTGGGAATAACCTGTTGCCGGAACAGTGATAAGCCCCGAAGTGGTAAACCCGGAAGATATATGAATGGCAAAAACAGGATCATCATTAAAAAGCAAGGTTAGATTTTCCATATAAGCCAGCCAGAATTCGGTGCCGGAAGAAGATTGAGCATGGCAGGGTGTGGCATACAAAAGCCAACTGAGGGCCAGTAGAACTGTGGTCCTTTTCATGTTTAAGGTGTTCGTTTTTGCTGTTGGCTGTTACAAAACAGCGATTACTCGATCGGCTTTCTTTTTATACCCTGTCATCTCCAATTTTGGCGGCTGGATCGATCGACAAATGATCCAAACAGGCCATTAACAATGGACGATTAAAACCACCGGAACGCCATTGCTGATCAGCGCTTTTTATAAAAACCATGATTTTAAGAAAATGGTTTACTACCTTTTAAAAGAGATGTATTTTGGTTCCCCGCGGTTATTGGCTTTTTATCATAGTCAGCACCATCTTGAACCTTTCCACGGCCCTGAGTGCATGAGGAATATTAGCCGGCATGATGATGGTTTCTCCGGCTTCGAGCATATGGGCGTTTCCGTCGATCACAATTTCTGCGTTCCCATCGACGATGGTCACCATAGCGTCGAAGGGGGTAGTGTGTTCACTTAAGCCTTCCCCCTTATCAAAAGCGAAAAGGGTAATATTGCCAGTACCTTTCTTCAACACGTGCTTACTGACCACCGCTTTGTCGGCATAATCGATGCTATCTTTAAAAGAAAATTTGGTTCCCTTTTCAAATTCGTTATTGGCCATTTTATTTTTGTTACAGTTGTTAACAAATGACAATCTCAAAAAATTTCGTTTGCTCTTTAAGGTGATTTTCAAACAACCATGCGCCCAGATTGAACCATTCTTTTACATTATCGAGTATCCAGCTGTCGGTCGTTATCACAATATGGTCACTATCAATGAGTATTTGATCCGGATTGTAGACCAATTCCTGAGTCCAGTCAAATTGGTTACTTTCACTAATCTCCCGGAGCATGGTTTTTAATTTCCCACTATTGGACACCGGTTTGTCAAGATACCACCTGGCAGATTTTATCCTGAGCTTTTTTAATACCTGACCGACCAGCAGGAGGGCACTTTCGGTTTTCACCACCCTTTTGTAGGAACCGTGTACGCTGGAAATATCCCGGTAGGTGCCGTCTCTTGCTTTGAAAATGTAGGCACCCGACAAGGCACTTTCCAATAATATTAAAAGGTTGAAACCGTCAATCACAACTATCCTGCCCTGAAGGTCTTCGGGCTGACACATGGATTTTCGGCGCTTCAGTACTTCTTCATGGCTTGCCGCAATCCTCAGGAGTGCATTGCGCTGTCGTTTATTGAGCCGGTACCGATTGCCCACTACCCGCAAGATAGCATTATCCGAATAATGCCGGCCGCGAAGATATCCAAAATCATCTGCTGCCTCTGTCAAAACGGGATGCCATTGGGGGGCAAACCATTTATCATCTTTAGGCTGTTTACCTCGATTCCGTTTACTCAAAACCTGAATTTTAATTAGCTTAAATGTAAGGAATTTCGGGCAAAAACCATAACCCCTGGAGACTTAATAAATAAGGGTTTGACAGGGCTGTCAATAGAGAATTTGTATTTTTTTTTTGAAAAAAACCGGGTAAAAGATGTCACGTTTGGCAACCTCGAGGCTTTTATAACTGGGGGTATGGGGGGAGGCTAGACCTCCGAGGTTTAAAAAACCTCGGAGGTCTTAGGCTAGAAAATTCGGGATGTCACATGTTTAAAAAAGTTAATCCGATAAGGGGATGACTTCCAGCTGAAAGACCTGAATAGCAATCGGCAGCCCAGGGTCCAAAGCTGTCTGATCAATTTTCATGAGGAACCCATCCAGGAGCACTGGAAACGGCAGATTCTCCCCCTGCCATGGCGCATCGGGGTCCTCCACTTCACTCGGCAAGTTCAAAAAAGACATTAGCCGGCCATTCACCTCCAGATCCAGGTCTTCCGGCAATAATTCCGGGTTGATAATGAAACGGCCAACGCCTCTGATCATAAAAGTTGGATTGCTGCCAGAGCTCGATCTAAAACTTGTTCTAACCCTTAATTTTCCTCCTGCCAGCGTCTCCAGTTGGTTGATCCGCATATTAAAAGGATCCATAAAATAAAGGCAGGAATCCACAGGATAAGTTGTTTTCAGTAAAGATAGGTCGCTTCCTTTTTGTGCCTTCAATAAGGGAGCAAATCCGATGATAAAGAACGTGAGTATGATAAATTTTTTCATTTTTTCGATGATTTGGATGATTAGAGAATGGCTAATTTCTGAAGGTGGAAAACCGTTTGATTTTGACTTATTCGCAACAGGTAGGTTCCCTGCGAGAGATCATGATTTATGGCAGGTTGTTCTCCGGCTGAAAAAGTTGCTGCGTAAACTTTTCTTCCCAGTAGGTCAAAAAGCTCCAATACATATTGATTCCCAGATTCAGGTAATTCGCATATTACCGGCAAACCCTTTGCATAAGGATTAGTTATCTGGCAGGATTGCGGAGATTTTATTGCTGAAAGGGAAGTCATCAAATCAGACCAGAAGTAGGTATATCTCAAAGTGTGATTGTCATTTAGCCATTCTTCCATATCCGGGTTCCAGGTTTGCCAGCCCTTGCTCATGATCAGATTGGCATCAGTATCATAACTCAACAGATGACGGAATCCTTGTTCCCAGTTTTCGGTCACTGCATTCCATTTTTGATAATTTACCAAAAGGTCCTGTCCCGAAAACGTTTGCCCGCCGAAAAACTGGTTTAACCACGCCCCCTGATCCCATACCTGGCGCCAACGGCCCTGAAACTGCCCCTGAGGACCTGCTATAAACTTTTGTCTGTGTTCATTTTCCCATGAACCTGTCAGGGAATCCCAAAGCTGCACCTGTTCCGAACTCAAAATTCATAACTTTTTCTCCGGCACCCGGATTCCAGGATTGAATAATTATTTTGCGGATCGTAGTCAAGTTGTCTCCGCTGAAAATTGTGCCATTCCCCACCTGACCAATACTGTAATCCTTTTTGTTCCAACACCCCATCTTCATTATAATTAAATCGACGGTATCCGTTTTCTTTTGGTAAGCTTAACATTCAGGGGCTCTCAGGGGATGCGACTCTCCATATCATCATTTTCATTGTAATTGAATATCCGCTTTTTGTTTTAAAAATTCTCCGGCACCGGATTCCAGGATTGAATAAGTACGGAAGCTATCCGCTGACCGTCATATTCCAGTTCCCGTCGTCGAAAAGGTATCCATTCTTCGTTTTGAAAGACATGGGTAACAATTACCAGGGGACGTCCATCTTCATTGTGTTCCTGAATAATGGAGCGGGTTTCAGGTTCAAATTCTGTAGTACCGTCAATGCCGCGGTCACAAAAAAAGAATCCTGCTTGACAATTTCTTGTGAAAAAATGATAGAAGTACACAACATGCCCAGGATGAGCAGGGTCAATTTAGAGGTGTTCATAATCGGTATATTTAAGTGTCAAAAGGAAAAATCAACTACTGTTTTTAGTGATTTCAATAACCAAATTAACAAAAATTCCGAATGGATCCGAATGGAGATCCAATCTTTTTTGGGTATGTGGTAAAAAGAAGTACAACCTTTTAAGAAGTCCGACAGGGTTGGGTTGGGCAAAATCTCTTTCAAGGTTGCTGTTTTCCCAGGGAGAATGTATTGGAAAAAGTTACGAGGACGGAGCGATAATGGTCAATCACTCTTTTCCTTTCCTTCCTCTTTTATCCGGGTCATTTTCACCACTTCTATCTTGGTATTAGATACCACTTCAAAGGTGAAATTAAAATCTCCAAGGGTTGCCGTTGTGCCTTCTTCTGGTATGTTTCCGGTAGTCATGACAATATAACCTGACAAGGTGTGAAAATCCCCTTCAGGAAGGTCAAGTTCGTATTTTTCGTTGAGGTAATCAAGTTCCAGTCGACCGGAAAAGCGAAATTCATTTTCAGAAATAGCGACCTCGACATATTCCTCCAGGTCATGTTCATCTTCGATCTCACCAAAGATCTCTTCCTGTATATCCTCCAGGGTAATGATCCCTGAGATACCCCCAAATTCATCTACCACACAGGCTATGCTGATATGAGCTTTGATGAAGGTATTCATCAGGTCGATCACGGGAGTCACTTCCGGGGTAAAAAGTATATCCAGTACCATCCCCTTGATCGTCGTTGGGTTGTACAACAACTGCTGGTGATGCACATAACCGAGCACTTCATCAATGTCTTCATCAACCACCAATAAACGGGAATGCTTGGTCTCGACAAATTGCTGTTCCAGGGCTTCCACCGTTTCCTTAACGTCAATAGCAGAAATTTCGGTCCGGGGAATCATACAGGACCGCACTTTCTTGTCTTTGAGGTGTAAAGCCTTATGGAATAACTCTTTGTCAATATCTTCTTCTTCATTCTCGGCTTTGGTATCCTGAATAAAATTAATCAGGTCAACCCGGGTAAAGACCTCCTCTCCTTTATCCAGTTTTTTGCCCATGATATTCTTTAGTAAAAAATTGGTCAGTTGGGTCATCATGCGGGTTGGAATACTTAATAAATATTGCATAACCCTCAAGGGGATGGCCAAGAGGTAAAGTAAATCCGCTCCATATAGCTGAAAGAAAGCCTTGGGAAGAAATTCACCAAAGATCAAAACCACGACAGTGATGATAATGGTATTGAGTAACAATAGGGAGGCACTGTCCTGCTCAAGGCCAAATCGGGAAATGAAAAACTTATCCAGGGGAATGGTCATCAAGGCCGTAAATACAACCAGAGCAATATTATTCCCGATAAGCATGGCTCCCATAAACCTGGAAGGCTTATCATAAAAATGGGAAATGACCTTGCCCCTGCGGCCACCTCGCTTTTTCTTCAATTCGATATTCAGTTTATTGGCCGAGACAAAAGCGATCTCAGAACCTGAAAATAAAGCTGAAAAAATTAAAAAAATTATGATCCAAAATACCAGCATGAATGGTTGTTATTATCCGGACTCCAAATTAATTAATTCAAGTTGCGGATTACAGGTTATGAGTTACAAGATTATTTGGTTTTTGGAAAATTCACCAAATCAACAATCTATTTACGAATTTAAACTATTTAATCTTTCCTAAATGGGCGAACCAGCAACCCCGGTTAGTTATGCAATTTACTAAAAAATTAAATTATGGAGCGCTTCAATCTTATCATGTATGTTTCCTGCACTTTCAAAACCGGCGACCAGACGGTCTCTGGACTGGTGCCCGTTAGAAATCAGCATACACTCCACCCCTAAAGCCTGAGCTACTTCGTAGTCATGGATTGTATCCCCCACCAAAAGCGTTCTTTCCCTCTCAATACCATATTGCCGCATTAGAGCCTTACCTCTTTCCACCTTGCTCTCTGCCCTGTGATTATCCAAACCTTCTATACCGGTAAAGTATTCCTCAATGGCAAAATGCAACAACAGGCTTTCTACATCCTTTTTATGAGCCGCTGTCAAAATGTATTGCGACAAATTCCTTTGCCTGAACAAATCCAGGGTGGCCGTAACTCCGGAATGTAAGCTACATTCTCTGACCCTGTTGTTGTATTGACCGATAAATTTATGCGTCAGTTCCTCGAATGATTCCTGTGCAAAATCAATACCGATCTTTTGATAATACTCCGCGATCGGAAAACCAAATACGCACTTGTACTCCTCAATAGTCAATGGCGTATTGCGGTGAGGTCCGGCCAGTTCGCTTACGATCTCTACACAGAGTTCCAGGTCATTCAATAAGGTACCATTCCAATCCCAGATGATCGTGGTGTATTTCATGCATTTAATTTGGCACAAATTTATAATAAATGTATGAAGCAGGGTAAGAGCTTGTCTAAAAATTTTAATAACTGATAATCAACACTTTACCTAAGACTGATTGCTTGCCGCAATACTGGAAAGCTGGTAGGTCTGGAAAATGGGAAGAGCATAATCCTTTTCCACCTTTCCTTTCTTCCATTTTTCCTCATGAATTAGAATTTCTTTACGGAAAAATTAAGGAATCCTAATAAAAATTTTAAACATACTTGACTGGATTAGGGATTGGAAGATTTAACTGGGCGAAGGTTAAATTAAGCCGTTTAACGCCAAACATGAGACATCCCTAATTTTTGAAAATTAAAAAGGTATGATTTATTTTTCAGAGGTTGATGTCGGAATTGTTATTTAACTATTTGTTTTTCAGGGAATTTACATTCTTTTTGTCTTGATACAAAAAAGAACCAAAAAAAATCAAGGCTGTATGTATTTTTTGGACAATTCTAAGCTCGATTTTGGCCACGCACCCAAACTCGCCTTCCTTCGTCAGGCTCAGACATGGGTGCTTTCTCAGAGCCAGCGCTCAAAATCTTCACTAAGAATTGTTACCCAAAAATCCATAAGGCCGTTTTCCCTCGCCGGGAAGATTGAAAATCAACCATTTACACGAAAAATCCCAAATTTTGGCCTAAGCCAAAATTTGGGAGGAGTCATGTGTTCACATCAATTAAATTTAACAATTAAAAATCACGTACGGCTCTGACGTAATAGGAGGTATTTTTACTAGTGTATCCTGGATATCCATACCAGAAATTCTGATACCAGGCATCAAAGTAGTTTTGTTCCGTAGAACACCAGTAGTTTTCTGTCATACCCAGTGCGTACCTGTAAGGAAACATTAAATTCAATTCATACTTGGTAGGCAGGCGCCAGTTTGTAAAACGCTTACCATCAGTATCATGATTGCCAGGATTACTAATCTCGTCCTGACATTTGAGCCAGGAGGAATTTATAGCCTGATCCTGCATGGCTGCCACAAGACCGTGTTTACCATTGGGAGTTACATAAAATACATACCCGCCCAATTCAGCATTATAGCCGATTGAATAAGTAGGCTCTATATCTCTCCAGTAGTATTTACCATTGGGAGCGATGGACAATACCTGCCCGGGAGTACCACCACCCGGCAATTCAAGTTCATTGGTTGGGTCGTGGTCTGCATCATCTACATCATCACCATCAAGGAGGTCTGGTGGAATACCCGGAAGGTTACTCCATTTTTGCAACTCATTAGTAGGATCATAATCTGCATCTCTGAAGTCATCGCCATCAAGGAGGTCTGCAGGAATACCGGGAAGATTACTCCAATCCTGTAACTCATTGGTTGGGTCGTGGTCTGCATCATTTACATCAATTCCTGTAAGGCCGGAACCATCACCAATAAAAGCACCTGCGGCAACAGTGCCATCGACAAAAAGATCATAGGCCATTTCGACGTTTCCGTTTGCCAAAATGGTCATTCTCTGGATGTTATTGGTTTTAAATACGAGGTTACTAAAATCCTTGGTGCCAAGGAAGTCATAAATGGTAACCCCTGTATTCCCAACTGTCTTCCAGTATGGGGAGGTCCATTTTTCGTTATCTGCCAGGGAATTGATTTTATCAGCAGACAGGGCATGGAAGGCGTAAGGTACAGCCAGGAGTCTCGTTGTATTGATAGAAGTGTAGGTCTTGTCATCGTTACCGATAGCAATATCCATCCAAATCTCCTCAGAAGCCCAGGGTACTTCCAGCATATCTCCCTCCAATATTTCTCCCTTGCCGATCAAGAGGTTGATCAATCCAAATTGATTGGTATTGACCTGATGAACTTCACTGTAAACTACTTTACCATCTGCATTGCCACCCAGCAAGGAGATCTTTATACCTAATTCCTGATTGGCCAAAACCTGACCATCCAGATCTCGCATAACAGCCTGGTAGTTCATGCCCTGGGGGAAAGTTTGGGCGAAGGTCAACATGGCTACGCCCAGCATCATTGTTAAGAATAAACCTATTTTTTTCATGATAATTCTCTTTTGATTTGGATTAATGATTTTTTACGATCTTGTATGATTTAAAAAGGGTGCCGTCTTCCATGCTCAGGGACAGGATGTAGATCCCTGCGGAATAATCCACCATATTCCATTCCAGACTGCCTGGTTTCAGACTTACCTGCTCCTTTTTCAACAATACACCTTCCATGTTCATCAGGGTTAAGATGCCTGTTCCACCTGATGCAGAATCGAATTCGATGAATAATTTTACAGAAACGGGATTTGGACGGACCGTCATTACCACCTCACCGGCAGTATTAAAATGGGGCACCCTTAAAGTCTCAACGGAAATAAAAGGTTGATGGAAACCCTGGGTAAAGAACCCATAAGCAGTCTCAAGGGGCATAATGGCTAACTCCCCCATTGTCCACTCGATTACCACCCCGTTGTTGGTATCCGAATTTCCTGCAGGTGCAATGACAGATAAATTGGTTTGCTGGGCACAGGCAAAGGAAATGATGCCTGCTCCAATAAACATTAGGAGTGCTTTTTTCATAGTTATATGCTTTTGACAAACAATTCGATATTTTCCACATTATCGAGTGGTCAGGTGGAACGGACTTGCTCGGGTAAGAAAACAAATCCAGCCTGGCCAAATTGCCAATACAGGTACTCTGCCAACCGGGAAGGTACTTTAGAGCAGGGGTAGATTGACGTTGCTCAACTCTTTCAATTACGTCAATTGAACTCAGGCTTCCGAACGGAGCCTTTTTGTGCGAGGGTATTCATCAATATTCGGGACAAATATCAATGATTGAGTTAACCCGCAAGTTACTCAATTTTCAGGATAAAGTCAATAATTATCAAGGCTTTAAGGGTGTTGTAAAACACACCCTGTATGGGTAATTCCACTGGATTGTTCTGATCAGTCAGATCCCAAAATCTTCAATTGATAGATATCTCTTAAATTTCGCCCCAGCCCGTCATAGTCAAGTCCATATCCTACGACAAAAGCCGGAGGGATCTCAAAACCTTTATAATGGATATCCACCTCGTATTCCATTGCTTCCGGTTTGACCAGCAGGGCTGCTACTTCGATTGATGCAGGTCCTAATGCCATCAACTCCGGGATAAATTTACAGAGGGTCTGCCCGGAATCAATGATGTCTTCAACAATGATCACATGACGCCCTTCAACCGGCTCTGCCAATCCGATGAGGGTGGCCAGGTTTTCAGTGGACTTGGTTCCGCTGTAAGAAGACAATTTGATGAAGGAGATTTCGCAATTAAATTCACATGCCCGCACCAGATCGGCAGCAAAAATATAAGCGCCGTTCAAAACCCCGAGAAAAAGCGGATTTTTATCTGCATACTTTTGCATGAGCTTCCTGGCCATTTCTGCCACCTTTTCCAGGATATCTTCTTCCAGAATATAAGGCGTGAAATGCAAATCGTGAAGCTGAATTGTTTTATCCATTTTATCAAGAGATTCCATTGGAATAGGTTTGTTACTGGTTAATGGTTACTGGTTAATGGTTACTGGTTAATTGCGGTCAAATCTCCCTCAATCTGATCCTGGTTATTTAAGAAAATCTATTATTCACCTACTGGTTTGCCCAGTCCATATTTATCCAAAAGATAAACCAGGGCTGCCATACCTGCTGCTCCCAGTTCCAGTTCCCGTTTGTTGATCTTATCAAAAGTATCAATTGCCGTATGGTGGAGATCAAAATATCTTTGAGAATCAGGTCTCAGGCCAAAAAGAATTCCTTTTTGGCTTTTCCCTGCCCCGATATCGGCTCCGGAGCCTCCTTTGTAAATGTTCACACCATAGGGTTGAAACAAAGGTTCCCATTGTTTCACTACCTCAAAATGGCCATCAAAAACGCTGTTATCTGCATCACAGGAAAATCCGCGGGGACTGAAACCTCCGGCATCTGATTCAATAGCAGCCATATGATACTCCCCTTTTTCGTTGGAATCAGACCAGTATTTTTTAGCCCCCCGGCCTCCGTTCTCTTCATTCATAAACATCACTGCCCGGATGGTCCGTTTGGGCTGATACCCCAACTGTCTGAAAAGCGCCATGACATCCATAGATTGCACACATCCGGCACCGTCATCGTGGGAGCCATGTCCGACATCCCAGGCGTCGAGGTGACCCCCAACGAGAATAATCTCTTCGGGGAATTCGCTTCCTTTAATCTCGCCGATAACATTGTAGGACAATTTCTCTTCCAGCATGCGGCAGGTTGATCTAATATAAATATTCACTTTTTCTTTTTCGAGCAAATCGCTCAAGAGCTCTGCATCTTTAGTACTGATAGCCGTGGCTGAAATTTGTGGAATTCCGTCCTTATAAATCTGAACTCCTGTGTGGGGCACATAATCTATACTCGTGGTCATAGACCTGACAAGCGTGGCAACGGCTCCGTATTTGGCAGCTTCTGCAGCGCCCCAGACCCGCTGATCTACAGCACCGCCATAAGCTGTGAAGGTATGAATATGTTTGCCATCCATAGGTCTGTTATAGAAAACGATCTTGCCTTCAATGTTTTCCCGGCCCAACTGCTCGAGCTCTTCGACTCCGTGCACTTCGATGACTTCGGCGACCAATCCTTCAGGTCCCGTTCCGACGGAGTTGCCGAGTGCGAGAACGTGAAAATCCACATCTCCCCTGCTCGAATTAACAATACGGACAATTTCTTTATCCCCACGGACCCAGTGAGGTACCATAACTTCCTGTAGCCGGACATCATCCAGACCGAGGGTGTCCATCATTTGTTTGGTAAATTCAACTGCTGCGGCTGCTTCAGAAGAGCCGGACAGGCGTCCACCTATTTCCAGGGAAAGGTATTCGAGCCATGCATAACTGTTGCTGTTCGTTAGCCCTTCGTCATAAATTTTTCTAATAAATTGGGCATCCTGTCCGGGTGTTTCCTGTGCCATTGATGTAAAGGAAAACAAAACGGAAAGCAGGAGAAAAGAAAGGATAATTTTTTGCATATAATTTTATTATCCGCCAAATTTAGACTTTTTTGACGGATAATAAAATGCGGAGCTAGCCGTAATTACTGATTTGCTTTAGCCCTTCTGTGTCAAGAAGCTTGAATTTGGTGCCACTTATCTTAACCAGACCGGCTTCTTTAAATTCTTTGAAGACCCTCACCACACTTTCAACGGACAAACCCAACAACTCAGAAAAATCTTTTCTGGTAATAGGTACCTCAAACTCATTGGCTAAAAAGACATTCTCACTCATGCAAACCAGCAAATCCGCTACCTTACCATGCATTTGCTTACTGGTAAGGCTATAAACCCTTCGGTAACTAACGGCAGTAGATTCATTGAGGATACTGATCACGCTGAGTGCGAACCGGGGATTCTCTTCTACCAGTTTCAGAAAAAAATCCCGGTCGATGAGATCAACGACACTATCCACATAAACCGAGGAAGAATAAATGTGCAGATCATCCTTACATCGAACTGACGAGAGTCCAATAAAGTGTTGAGGAGAAATAATCTTGAGGATAAGATCTTTTTGAGACCCTTCCAGATAAATCTTGGCCAACCCGGACTTGAGAAACAAAACATGATTGACCGCAGATCCTTGCTTAATCAGAGTTTCCCCCTTACGGTAATTGATGGTAATCTTATGTTTTTCGAGTTTTTCAAGCTCTTCCTTTGTCAAAAAATTAAAACAATCTTCATGTTTACAAGCTATGGTACAGCTTCCGAAATCTTCCATATGGTATAATATCATTGGTAATCTGACATAAAAATACAAACAAATTGACATCAAGGCAAAAAAAAATTGACATATGTCAATTATGAAAAAAAGTTCATTTTTTCATAATTCCGGATCCCCGTATAAAATCAGGCCTCCCCGCCGGCACCCCCCGAAAACTGACTTCCATCACCCAAAATATTGACAAAGATCATAGAATAAAATTTCAACCAGCACCAATTTTGTTCTCGAAAGATGGCAAACAAGTATACTTAAGTCCATCGATTCAAAATAAAATTTGTTGATTAAAAATATTTTAAACATGAAAAACGCAGTTAAATTTTTATTGGCTTTAGCAATTATTCCTCTACTTACTATGATGAGCTGTAAAGAGGAAGCTACAGAAACTGAATTTCAAAAACTGACCACTTACATGGCTCAGAATAACCTGGATTTGTCTGACGTTCTGGACGGCTGGGTTATTTCAGGTGGCGGATTGACTGTAGATGCCGCTGATTATACAGTAGCTGACTACACTATCCTTGACATCAGATCAGCGGATGCTTTCAACACAGGCCACATTAAAGATGCCATCAATGTGCCACTCTCCGGTATCCTGGATAAAGCGGAAGAATTAGGAAAAGACAAAAAATTCCTCATCGTATGTTATTCCGGACAAACTGCAGCGAGAGCTACCGGTTTGTTGAGATTGCTGGGATATGATGTTAAAAGTTTGAAATGGGGAATGAGCGGATGGCACGAAGATTTTGCAGGACCTTGGAACAGCAATGCAGGGGATTATGATTCTCCTAACTGGGTAACTACAGGTACTCCTCCAGCCTACGCTTCCTTTGATGATCCTAAGTTTAGTACAGGTGAAGTTAATGGTGAAGATATTTTGAGAGCCCGTGTACAGGCAGTACTTACAAGTGACTGGACCGCCAGCAAAGCTGACGTTCTCGACAATCCAGGCAACTATTTCATCAACAATAAATGGTCACTCACTTCATGGGATGCCTACGGACACATCTCCGGAGCATACAGAATTGATGAGGACCTGAACCTCGACGGTATTGGATACCTTGATCCTGTTACACCTATGGTTACTTACTGCTACACAGGACAAACGTCTTCCATCACCACAGCATGGTTACAAGTACTTGGATTTGACAATGCACGCAGCCTTTCTTTCGGTGCCAATGGTATCGTTCACAGTGCAATGGTTAATACCAGCGTTAAAGCAAAATGCTGGAAAGGAGAAGGTTCCGGTAGTGAAATGAACTTTGGCTACTACGATGGTGACGGTAATATGCACAGTCCTAAATAATAAACACAAGAAATAGTCGTACCAACCGACTTATCAATTAATCAGCAAATTGCGCCTTCCGGTTTTGTACCGGGTATCCCTGGATCTTTGGAGACAGGGTAAGGCGCAATTTTTTACTAACTAAATGATATTCCACACAATGAAAAAGTTATTTTTAATCGCGGTACTGGGATTGTTTGCTTTTGTTAACCAGGGTTTCGCTCAGGGATGTGTTGAAGCTTCCGACGAAGAAGGCGCTCAGATTTTCGGCTTCATCCAGCCCCAAGCAGATTACCAATTCCTTGGTGAAACGAAGAGTGGAGAATCAATGAATACAAGTAATTTTTACTTTAACCGCGCTCGTTTGGGAGTTGTAGGTACGATTCCTTACGACTTCAGTTACTACTTTGTTTCAGAAATGAGCCCGCTGATCAATGGCGGCGGTGGTGCATCCATTCTCGATGCCTTTATCACCTACAACAGGTTCGGACCTTACTTCAGAGTATCTTTCGGACAGTTCAAAACCCCTTTCGGGCTCGAGCAGATGACAGCATGTCATAAACTGCATACGATCAATCGTTCAGAAGTGGTCAATAACCTTTCCGGTCCTATTCGTGACTTTGGTGTCATGATCTCCGGTGGTACCGATACCCTGAGTCTTTTTGGTTCCAAAACCAAAAACCTCTTTGGCTACTCTATTGCCGTTGTTAACGGTACAGGCAGAAATATTAATGATAACAATGTTAAAAAGGACGTACTCGGACGTGTTACCTTCCACCCGTTTGAATTCATCACCGTAGGAGCCAGTTACCGTTTTGGTGCTCACCCTTCTGCTGCAGGACTGGAGGAAGACGATACCCGTAAGAGACTGGGATTTGATGTAGAATTACAACACAAAGGCTTCCTGGTACAGGGAGAATATACCAAAGGAGCTGACGTAGGTTCCTATACCACAGGAGGTGGTTGCGGTGGAGATCTTGAATTCCACGAGGGCTCCGTAGACAGAAACGGATTCTTTGTACAGGGAATGTACATGACTCCATGGAGATTGCAACCCCTGGTTAAATATGAAACTTACGAGCCCAATGCGGCAGCTGAAATAATTGATGACAAACGTACTACCATTACTTATGGTCTCAACTATTTCTTCAACGACTGGACTCGTTTACAAATAAATTACCTGTACAAAGTAGAAGAAAGCGGGAATGTTGAAATTCCTAATGATGCTTTGCTTGTACAATTTCAGGTAGTATTCTAATAAATGACTTTAAAAACAAATAAACATGAAAGCGATAAATAGTATCATCATAGCATTGTTATTGGTTGTAACAGCAGCCGTTAATGCAAATGCACAGGTGGATATCATTTCCGCCAAAGACTTTACAGCCCTGGTGAAAGCCAATAAGGAATTGGTTATTGTCGATGCGGCCAAAAGCAAAACTTACGCCAACGCACACATAAAAAACGCCATCAATATCAACCACAATGATCTTTACAAAGATGGTGATGTCAGTGGTGTGATTAAATCTGCAGATGAACTGGCAGCCTTCTTTGGCAACATGGGTATCAGCGAAAAAACAGAGGTAGTATTATATGACGAAGGTTCTCAAAAGTATTCTTCAAGGCTTTACTGGATCCTGAAGTATATCGGTGCTGAAAATGTCAAAATATTACACAAGGACATGGACGAGTGGAGAAACGCAAGAATCCTGCTTACTGGAACTGCCTCCAAAGCTCCCAAGGCCGTTACTTTTACGCCTACAGTTAATGAAATGATCTATGCTACGACTGATTATGTGGCTGAAAACCTGAAAAATCCTAATGTCGTAGTCGTTGACGTTCGCACAGCTGAAGAATACAATGGTGAAAAAGCCGTCACAGGAGATAAAGCCGGCCACATTGCAGGATCTATCAACATAGATTATGTAGAATTTGAAACAGAAGCAGGTGCCTTTAAATCAAAAGAAGATTTGGCTGCAATGGCAGAAAAATATGGCATTACTCCTGACAAGGAAGTTATCTTCCTCTGTAAAACAAGTGTCCGCGGAGCAGTTGCATTTGTTGCCTTTAAAAACGTACTCGGATACGAAAACGTAAAACTCTATGACGGCGCCTGCGCCGAATGGTGTACCAAAAATCCACTGGAATAGAATAGTTTAGTTAGTTAATAATAGTTGGTAATCTAAACTTGAAGGCTGTCCGGATTGTTCGTCGGGCAGCCTTCTCTTTGTGTGGTAAGGGTTGCCAACCCAATGAGTATTTCAGCTTCCAGGAAATAACTGGTGCTTCAAAAGTCATGAGGTACCTATGGCACCAAATCTTGTATTCTAGCCGGGGATACCTGGATTGCGCCCCTACAGGGCGAAGCAGCGGATGTTTCCCATTGGGAACCTGGTGCAGAAAAACAAATTAACAAATACCAAATTCGTCATTCGTCATTCGTCATTCGTCATTCGTCATTCGTCATTCGTCAATCGTCAATCATAATTCATAATTAAACTCACCACTGCTCATCGATCATCACCGCATCCATCAGGTAGGCGCTCAGGATATCTTTATCGATTTCGTCAAGACTGGAAAAAGTTTTATAATAAACACTCTTCCTGCCCTCCTTCTCCAGGTAATCGATATCATCATACATTAAATGCCCGTGCACAAAACCGAGGCGCACCCCTTCATAAGTGCGCTTGCTCCCCCAGAATACCGCTCCAGGCCACACAAAGCAAATCTTCTTTTTGCCGGAATAATAAGGCACATTGTACGTCAGCTTCTCTTTAGCTTCCGGAATACTGTCTAAAATCATCTCCCTCAACACTTTAACAATGGCAAGTTCATCTTCCGGCAAATAAGCGAGGAACTCATCAATGGTTTTAAAACTGACATTTTGCATTTTCCTTTTCATCCCCTTCGAAATTAGCGAGTTTTTTTGCAATCAAAAATGATGCAGCTTACCCAGATATTTGATTCCACCCGACCAGAAAGCTTTCCCTTTAAATAAAACTCATCCACCGGCTAAAACTCCGGCAACACACACTCCCCACTCACTCGCTTTAACACCTTATCAAAATCATCCAGACCTTGCATCATGACTTTGGAATTATCCTGGTGGCAGGTCAGACACGCCCCGACCATCAGGATACGTTTCTGCTCTTCCGGAGTGAACGGTCTTGCGTTACTTCTGGTAGCCGGGGTACCCTTTGGCAGCTCCAAAAAGCCGATCCAGGCATCCTGGGGCAGATTGTCATACTCCTCATCTGCATATTCAGCGACAAAGGTCCATTTCCCTACTCCACCCTCCGGCTCATAAGACAATGTACCACGGCCGTAACCAATAGCCAAAGGATCATTATGACAACTTTTACAATCACGGCCCTCTTTTACTGTTGTATGCGCTTCCAGGGGAGCAAACAACCTGTGGAAGGAAAAACCATTGTCAGCTTCATCTTGCGGGAACTCAGATTCATCAATCGTCATGACCATGCCGGGTAAAAATGTTTTCACATGGCGACCCTCCTCATTTTCCACAATACCCAGCGTTGGCTGATCTGCAAAAAACTCCCCCAAATGTTCAATCCATTTTCCGTCGATGACCTTGCGATCCAGCATATCAAAGCTACTTGTTTGGGGTTCGTAGGTATTGTGGCAACCAATGCACTGGGGTGTCCAGGAGGTGTGGCAGGCACTGCAGGTCAATTCATCGTGCGCATCCCCCCGCGTGCAAATTTCGGCAGGTGGCGAGAGTGCCAGCCGTTTGCCTGAATTTTTGGAAATAAAAAACGGGCGATCTGATTCGTCCAGGGAAACATTGATCATGGCTTCTGACGCATGCTTACCTTTAACAAATCGTTCCAGTTCAGACAAGGTGTTTCTCAGCCCAATAATTTTTTTGGATTCAGCATCCAGATCTGCCAGCGCAACAACTTCGGGGGCTTCCTGGAAATGGCAATCCTGGCAACGGACACGCACCGCTTCCTCACTGTGCATGTATAAATTTCCATCTCCCATCACCTCCCCGGCATTATGACAATCAATACATTCCAGTCCGAAAGCATGGTGTACATCCTCCTGGATAAATTCAAAATTCCGGCCATCTGCCAGTTTTCTAAACCCAGGTTTTCCAGCGACCTCCTCATCTGTGTATCGGGTCTCGTGCCATCCTTCATAACTGGTAGAGATTCTTCCGGATCGACTGTGACAGCCAAAACAATGATTATTCGTCACCTCCATATTGAGAGCAGCATGAACCTGCATGCTTCCTCCCTTTCTATAGTTGTCAAGTGAACTTATGGCCTCATCACTGTAATTGAGATGACAGGCATTACAACCGCCACCGCGGGTGCTTTCAGTAACGGGTTCTGAAGTCAGTTTCTCCCGGCCGAGATGACAGGAAACACATAAATTCCTCAGGTGCATATCCGCTGCAGACTGCCCCAGGTCTTTTACGTGCTCATGGGCATCAAAAGTCTCCGATTCACCAAAAGCATAACGGTCAATGGTGATCACACCACTCATGGTATTCATGAGGGAATTTTCAATGCGCTGTGGAATTCCTGGGTGGCAATTTACCGTGCCGCAGGTAAGGTTGGCGGTGGCGACATTTCCGGGAATGAGTACCATGCCTTCATGGGAAGCATCCTCTTCTTCGGCATTGGGATTCCCTAAATGGCAGGAAGTACATCCAATCTTTTGCGGGTTATGATCAGCAACGAATCCAGTCATATCAGCATGACAATTCAGGCAGGTTTCCGGACCTTCATTTTCAATAATGGTATATGTTTTGATCGGCTGTGATTCGGTTTCATTGTTCCCGTTACCGCAGCGCAACAAGAAAAAAAGAGCAAATAATAGCAACAAAAAAGGCAGGATATACCTTCCCGAAATCAGGAAAGTGGAAGTGGAATGGGCCATTTTCTTTTCAGGTAAAAATAAGGCTTATTCCTGCATTTACCCAATGAAAAGGAAGAACAATTTTTGTTTTAAATGAAAATATGTTCATATTTTAATTTAATAAAAATATTCCTTACTTTTGAAATGCTTTAATCAAAAAAGACACGTAAAATGGCAAAAGTTGTAGTACTCGGCGCAGGTATTTCAGGCCACACAGCCATCGCGTATTTACGCAGACAATTGGGCAAGGAACACGATTTGGTCATGGTGTCTCCCAATTCTTATTACCATTGGATCCCTTCCAACATATGGGTTGGTGTGGGGCGAATGAATGCGGATCAGGTTCGCTTTAAACTTGCTCCTTTGTACAAAAAATGGGGAGTGGAGTACAAACAGGCCAAAGTAGTTGATTTCTATCCCGAAGGTCAGGGCGACATTGAAAAAGGTTTTGTAACCGTCGAATATGTAGCCGGCGATAACAAAGGGGAAATAGAATGTGTGGAATATGATTTCCTGATCAATGCCACTGGTCCCAAACTCAACTTTGAAGCTACGGAGGGATTAAACCCCGGTGAACATACGGTGTCAGTCTGTTCCTATACCCATGCAACCGAAGCCTGGGAAAAATTGCAGGTGTGTCTCGACAAGATGGAGAAAGGGGAAAAGCAAACCTTCCTGATCGGTACGGGGCATGCTATGTCCACCTGCCAGGGAGCCGCTTTCGAATATATTTTAAATGTGGATTTTGAGATCAAACGTCGGGGGCTGGAAAACATGGCTGAGGTTATCTGGATCTCGAATGAATATGAACTGGGAGACTTTGGTATGGGAGGCGCCTTCATCAAAAAGGGGGGGTATATAACGTCAACCAAGGTGTTTACTGAGTCTTATTTTAATGAACGAAATATTCGCTGGATCAAGCGGGCTGCTGTCCAAAAGGTGGAAGAAGGCAAAGTTCATTACGAGACCCTCGATGGTAAACACCAAACACAGGCTTTCGATTTCGCCATGCTCATCCCGGCCTTTAGCGGTCATGGATTCAAGGCATTTGACAATGGGGGTGCAGACATTACAGATAAACTCTTTGCGAAAAACGGTTTCATGAAAGTGGATGCTGATTATTCGGGTAAAGCCTATGAAGACTGGTCCATCGACGATTGGCCGGAAACTTATCAGAACCCCGATTATCCCAATATTTTTGCGGCGGGGATTGCCTTCGCCCCTCCCCACGCTATCTCCAAACCCATGAAGAGTGAAAACGGTACGCCGATCTTCCCTGCTCCGCCAAGAACGGGAATGCCCTCAGGTGTTATTGGAAAAGTTATTGCCGACAATGTTGCGGAATGGATTAAATCCGGTAAACCATTGATAAAACACAAAGCCTCTATGGGGCGAATGGGCGCTGCCTGTATCGTCTCTGCCGGTTTTGGAATGACCAAAGGTACTGCAGCAACCATGACCGTAAACCCGGTTGTACCTGACTGGGAAAAATATCCCCAATGGGGCCGGGACATCAAAAATACCGTCGGAGAACCCGGCCTGGCCGGACACTGGATGAAATGGTTCATGCACTACATGTTCCTCTACAAAGCCAAAGGCAAGCCTTTCTGGTGGCTATTGCCTGAATAAAGTTGATTTTCCCCGCTTTATTAATCTTTAAAACATCGACATGAGCAATCAAAAAGGAAAAAGCAATCAAAAAGGAAAAAGATATACAGATCAGTATTACCCGCCAACACCAACAAAACGCACCTTATTCTGGAGAAGCTTTGTACCTTTCCAGATATGGCGATTCTTTGTTCTGAACCTTAAGATCTTGAAAATTGTGGCAAAGGGGCATTCGTAATGACTGGTTAAGAAAAAACGGTGCTTTTGCACGCTGTACCCTCCGTAAACACTATACTTTATATGTTTTCTGATTTTTCTGTGCCATTTGTCACCGACTTTATTGACTAATATCACTTCCCTCCTCTGATAAATGTCAACAGTTGACATTTTTTTCATATGTAGCTTTGTGTTGAAGATTAACAACATATAATAACCAGCTATCCAAATTATGAAGCATCTACTGATATTAGGCGCAGGCACAGGTGGAACGATCATGGCCAACAAAATGAGAAAAGTACTCGACAGGTCAGAATGGAAAATCACCATCGTAGATCAATACCAAACTCATTATTACCAACCCGGATTTCTCTTTATCCCCTTCGGTATGTACAGCCGGGAAGATGTCATCAAACCCAAAAGTAATTTCATTCCTCCCGGAGTAGATATGGTTTTTTCAGGTATTGACAAAATCATTCCTGAAGAAAGCAAAGTGGCGTTGGAAAATGGCAAGGTCATGAATTACGACTACCTGATCGTGGCGACCGGCACCAAAACGGTACCGGAGGAAACGGACGGCATGAAAGGGGAACTTTGGTATAAAAAAGTATTTGATTTCTATACCATTGAAGGAGCTGTGGCTCTTGGAAACTTCTTCAAAACCTGGCAGGGAGGCAACCTGGTTGTCAATGTGGTAGAGATGCCAATTAAATGTCCTGTAGCTCCACTGGAATTCGTTTTCTTTGCCGATGCATTTTTCACCGAAAGAGGTATCAGAGACAAGGTCAACATTACCTACGTTACGCCGCTGGGAGATGCTTTCACCAAACCTAAAGCTTCCAAAGTTCTCGGAGGCTTAATGACGGATAAAAACATCAATATCGTTCCTGACTTTTCCATTTCGGAGGTTGACAACGAAAAGATGGTTATCCGGGATTATGCGGATCAAGAAGTGCCTTTTGACTGTCTCGTCACCGTACCGACCAATATGGGGGACGAAATGGTGGAAAGAAGCGGCATGGGCGACGATCTTCGTTTCATCCCTACCGATAAGCACACCTTACAATCCAAGGAATACGACAACATCTTCGTATTGGGAGATGCTTCCAATATACCGACTTCCAAAGCAGGCTCCGTAGTACACTTTGCAGCGGAAGTTTTATTCGACAATCTACTTTGTGCCATTGAAGGAAGGCCTTATACTGCCTCCTTTGACGGACACTCCAACTGTTATATCGAAACAGGACATGGCAAAGGGGCACTGATCGATTTTAATTACGATACAGAGCCGCTGCCAGGTCATTTTCCATTCCCCGGAATCGGGCCTTTTGCCTTACTCAAAGAATCCAGGATGAACCACTACGGCAAGCTCATGTTCCGGTGGATCTACTGGCACATTCTGCTCAAAGGCAAGGAAATGCCTATTGATTCCAAGATGACCATGGCCGGTAAACGCATGTATGTTTAGGCCGGGATTTATTAAAATCTAAATCGCAGGAAATGGAAGATATTAAAGTAAAAAACGGACAGGACATCCAGGGCCAGATTGATACGATCAACAAAAAACTGGATATGTTGCTGGAAGGCATGAAACTTCAACAGCAAAAGCGGGAAGAAACAGAAGACCTGGTCAAGGATTTGTCCATCGTCGGTAATGATATGTTTAAAACAGCCGTTGTCGAATTGGATAAAGCCGGAGTTGAACTGGATACGGAAGCATTGGTGGGACTGGGCTTTAAGGCCTTGAGAAACATAAAAACCTTCTACCAGTTGTTCGACGCCCTCGAAAGTGCCAATGACTTTATCAAGGATGCCGGACCTATCGTTCAGGATGCCGGGTTGACCGCTATAAAATACCTCCATGAGTTCGAGGAAAAAGGTTACTTCGAATTTATGCGCGAAAGTGGCAGGATCATGGACAATATTGTAACAACCTACTCCAAAGAAGATATGAGGTTGTTGGCTGACAATGTTGTCATGATACTGGACACTGTGAAAAATATGACCCAGCCGGATATGCTGAAAGCCATGAATAACGCTGTTTCCATCTATCAACACATAGACATGGAGAACATTCCGGAATATTCTATGTGGAAAGCAATGAAAGAAATGAGGTCTCCGGAAATGAAGAAAGGCATCGGATTCTTCATCACTTTCCTGAAAAGCTTATCAAAACAGGAAGTAAACAATTAAAAATCGGGCAATAAACAGCCTCTATTATTAAACATAAACTAAAATTATCATGTCAGTTAAAACGTATAATGACAAAGCAGTTGACGTCAATGAAGAAGGATATCTCACTGATTTTAGCCAATGGGACAAATCTGTAGGAGAAAATATCGCAGCCGAAGAAGGTATAGAAATGACAGACAGGCACTGGGAAGTGATTGATTATCTTCAGGATCAATACCAGAAAGAAGTAGCTTTATCCATTCGCCGGATCAAAAAAAGCGGCGTAGTTGACATCAAGGAATTTTACGCTTTATTCCCAGGGGGACCGCTTAAAATATCGACAAAAATTGCAGGTATTCCCAAGCCGGCGAGCTGTGTCTAAACCAGGTAATTGCTTTAAATTAAAAGAACAAACTAATCAGCCTTTATTCTGATTAAATTTCAAAACGCTATCAATTAAAAAATATATCATGGAAGCAGGAACAGTATCAAAATCCGAAACTAAAAAAGTAGAGAAAAAGAAGAACATCAAAAAAATGTGTTTCATCCTCTCTAAAGCTACCATCGACTCCGCTTACGCTTGCTTCGTCATGGCTAACGGTGCCCGCATGGAAGGTATTGAAGCTGAAATCTTTTTCACTTTCTTCGGCCTGGAAGCTATCCACAAGCAAAGAATGAATAAATTGCACGTGGCCACTGTAGGTAATCCGGCTATGCATATTCCAACCATGTTGGGTGGTTTGCCAGGCATGGAAGCCTTTGCTACGTCAATGATGAAAAAAGAAATGGAAAAACTCGACCTTCCCGATGTGGAGGAATTCGTTGAGATCCTTTCCGATTCAGGAGCGAAATTATGGGCCTGCAAACTGGCGATGGACATGTTCCACCTCGAAGAGAAAGACCTGGTCGACGAACTCGACGGTGTACTCACAGTAGGTGATTTCTATAACCGCGCACAGGAGGAAGGTTCACAGATAATTTTCATATAAGGGTTACTAGTTTCTGGTTGCTTGTTACTGGTTAAAAAGCAACTTGTAACGAGTAACTCGAAACCCGCAACAAACAGGTAATAAAAGGCCGAAAATCGAATCCAACATAAAATGGAAATGGCCTGACACATAAACCAAAAACTACTTTAAGGTGATTTCATAATTGCCCTGAAAGTTATTTCCTGGCAGCCGTAAAGGTTTTGCATCAATTGGGAATGGCTTTCGGGGCATTTTTTGGGCTGTGGGCTTCCGATTGGGGAAAAGATTAAGGTTATTTATTCTGATAACCTCTTTTGTGCCCAAGATAAACTGAATATCATCGCCTGGTTCTTCACTGATTTGAACAGCCCCCAGGGTGTCGTCCTCATAACACCCCAGATGATAAGCAGGGGTGATGTCTAATATACAATGGTTATAACCGGCGTAGAAAAAATTAGGAGAGGCAAGTTTTGAATTGATGACCAATATATCTTCTGACACAGAACCCCAATTCGTCCTGGCCAGGAAGATTTGTGTTTCCACGTCATTGATTTACTCAAAATTTTTGGAAATGATAATCACCTCAATTGATCCACCGTATAAATGGTAATAAAATAATGGTAGTACCAATTAACTTAACAACCAATACCGGAAGAATCTTAAAGGCTCATCAATCTCATTCAATCTTTCACAATCCACCACCTGGTACTGTAGACTGTAGACTGGTACTCCCCCAAATGTCGGGCACTTACCAAAAACGTGATATTGTTATCAAATCGTCATAATTCGTCCGTAGGGGAATCAATTCGCAATCGGGTCATTTTAACAGAAAAAAGGTATTATTGTACCTGCTCTAAAAAACCCGACCACAATAACCAACTTTTTGGAATTTCTATTACACATTATGTCCAGATTATTCATCTGTCTTTTCCTATTCTTTTCTTTAGCCCTCAACGCTCAGGAAACCTTCTCTTTTGATCCGGGGGGAACGATCGAAGACCAGGCCGCTTTTGACGAATACAACGTCTATCAAATCGATATTCTCAACCAAACTTCAGACACCCTGCAACTCACCTGGCGACTGATTGAAAAGACCTTTCCGGAAGGCTGGGAAATAAGCCTGTGTGACAATGTTGCCTGTTATGGAGGATTGCCCAATTCAAACGACTTCTACCCTATTTTTGGCGACAATCATGGGTTCATCAAATTAGTGGTCAATCCATTCCAGATAACCGGCACTATGGAGTTTGTTTTTCTGATCTTCCCCACAGGACACCCGGATGATTATGAAGAAATGCGATTCACCATTACAGCCGGGGAAACTACTGCAACCCAGGACTTGATCCTTGAGTCGGTTAACGTCTGGCCAAACCCTGCACAAAATAACCCCCAACTAAAAAACAACAGCAATCAACAACTTTCCGTCAGGCTGACAACCGTGGACGGAAAAGTGCTTGATGCTTTTATAATAATTGCTCAAGACCAAAAAGAGGTCAATACAACTTCCCTGGAAAGTGGTGTATATCTGCTTCAGTATTTTGCTAAAGATACTTTGTTGGGAACTCAAAAAATAGTCAAACAATAATCAACTAAATATTCACCGCAACATGAAATTAAAGCACCTACTTACTATGCTCTTGCTGGGTTCCGTTATGTGCCTCTTTGCACAAACGAGCAGCATCAGTAACGTTCAGTTTATCAGTGAAACAGACCAGGCGATCCGGTTGAAATTCCAACTTGATGGATTTACTACCAAAACCGTCAATACAGAAGCCGGAGAAGCTTTTATTATCAATATTGATGAAGGAACCCCTATCTTGAAAAAAGGAGCACCGGATTTACCCAAACTGGCGGCTTCCATCATCATTCCTGACAAGGTCAGTACCGGCATCAGGATCGTTTCTTCAACCTATGAAGACATTCCCAATATCGAAGTAGCTTCTTCCAAAGGAAACCTGTACAGAAATATAGACCCGGCCACCATTCCGTTCGAATACAGCCCCATCTACGAACAGGATGCCTTCTTCCCCGAAGCAATGGCCAGTCTGAAAGATCCTTTTATCTTCCGGGACTTCCGCGGACAAACGGTAACGGTAAACCCTGTTCAATACAATCCGGTAACCAACACCCTTCGTGTTTATTCCGAAATTATCGTTGAAATAGTCCATACCGATGGACAGGCAGTTAATGCGTTTAACCGGGCAAATGCCAAACCTGCTGTTGAAAAACAATTCCAGGATCTCTACAACAGAAGGTTTGTCAATTACGGGCAACAGAATGACCGTTACGACAGATTGGATGAATTGGGCAATATGCTCATCATTACCGATGAAGAATATGCGGATGCCATCGTTCCTTTCGTTGACTGGAAACAACAGAAAGGTATCAAAACCGAAGTGGTGATGATGAGTGAAATCGGCGAAACGGCCGAAGATGTTCAGGCTTATGTTGCAGCTTATTATGAAGAAAACGGACTGACCTTTCTCCTGTTGATCGGTGACGAAAGCCAGGTGCCTTCCACTTTTGTGTCCAATGGCGGTGGTGACGGATTTTGTGATAATTGTTATGGCTACATTTCCGGAAATGATCATTACCCGGAATTTTTTGTTGGTCGTTTTCCCTCCCATGATCTTGCCGAGTTGCAGCCTATCCTGGATAAAACCATGGAATACGAAATTTATCCGGACACTACCCAGGGCAATTGGTTCGCCACAGCACTCGGGGCCGGTTCTAACGAAGGCCCTGGTGATGATGGAGAATACGATTTTGAACATCTGAACAATATCAAGATCGACTTGCTGGATTTCACTTATGAGCGCGTTTACGAATTCTACGATGGTTCCCAGGCCCAACATTCTCCCTCCCCGGAAGATTCTGTGTCTGTAGACCAGCCAGGCAACCCACCGACAGCGGCTATTTCAGCGGCTGTCAATAATGGATAAGCCTTTATAATTATGTCGGCCATGGTGATCACTCTATCCTGGTAACCGGTGGATTCAACAACAATGCCGTGAATAACCTCACCAATTCCGGAAAATATCCATTCCTGATTGCCGTGGCTTGTTGTGTGGGTGATTTTGACGAGACTTATGGCAACGGAGATTGTTTTGGAGAGCGCTGGATAAAAGCTACGGATAACCAAACAGGAGCCCCCACAGGTGGTATCGGAGGAACATTCTCAAGTGTATTACAGAGCTGGGCACCGCCAATGGAAGCTCAGGATGAAATGAATAAACTGATTACGGAGCAGGCGATCTACAATATCCGCCATACCCTTGGGGGTATTCTCATTCACGGCGCCGGCTCCATGATCGACAACTACGGAAACGGCGGAAATGAAATGATGGACACCTGGAATTTATTCGGTGACCCTTCCGTGGAATTGAGAACTGCTTTCCCGCAAGGTATGGAAGTTGCCCACGAACCAAGTGTTTTCATCGGTACGCCGGAGATAATCGTCCATTGTGATGTGGAAGAAGCCCTGGTTGGACTTTATTACCAAAACGACTACCTCGGTTCTGCTGTCGTTGAAAACGGCATCGCTACGATCCCTGTAGAAACATTGCACCTCCCGGGGGAAATCATCGTTACCGTAACGGCTTTCAACAGGCTACCCTACCAGGGAGTAATCAACGTGGTTCCTTCAGCAGGGCCTTTTGTAATCCTGAATGATTATGTAATTAATGATATGGCAGGAAACGCCAATGGCAAGGTAGATTATCAGGAAACCATTCAGTTGGATGTTAACCTGGCTAATGTAGGTCTGGAGATCGCTCCGGGCGTTGTAGCCACGATTTCTACTGAAGACGAACTGATCAATATCACCAGTCATGAAGCTACCTGGGGAGATCTGGAAGACAGTACCGACATGACGATGATCGCAGCCTTTGAATTTGAAGTTTCCGATGATATCGTAGACGGCCATTTTGTAGATTTCCTTTTGGAAATAACTTCTGACACCAACTCCTGGAACGGCTACATTTATGTGGAAGTCCTGGCACCAGAGCTCAAAGTGGAAGCAGCCTCTTTTGATGATGCTACTTCCGGCAACGGCAATGGTCGTCTGGATGGTGGAGAAATGGTGACTCTCAGTATTCCAAATCTGAATGACGGTCACAGCAACTCCCCCGCTGCTATCGGCACCTTGAGTACTTCAAGTCCGTATCTGGAAATAATGACCAGTGACAATATAAACCTCGGCTCCCTCAACTGGGATGGCACCATTGCCATGGCCGAATATACCATTGAAGTAGCGCAGGAAGTTCCTACAGGGGCGACTGCCGAACTGACCTATGAAGTCGTTGCTGGCAATTATTCGGCCCAAACGACCATTACCGTAGCCATCAATCTCATCGTTGAAGATTGGGAAACCAATACCTTTGAGTCATTCTCCTGGGTCAATGAATCCAATTCACCCTGGTTTACTTCTACCAACGCTCCTTACGCAGGTGCCTACTGTTCTGAATCCGGCAACATCAATAATAACCAGGAAACAGCACTCAGCATCGAGCTGGACGTAACCGAAGAAGGCTTTGTAGGGTTCTACCGTAAAACGAGTACTGAAGCGGATTGGGATTACCTGTTTTTCTATATTGACGGTCAGGAATTAGGGAAATGGAGTGGAGAAGAACCATGGGAATATCTGGAATTCCCCATTGATACCGGCATGCACACGGTCACCTGGAACTACATCAAAGACCAATGGGTTTCTGATGGTCAGGATGCAGCCTTTATCGATGAGATCGTATTGCCTCCACACGAAGTGGAAGATACTACGACTACCGGAATCCATAATCTTGAACTGGAGAATATCAGATTGGGTGTAGCGCCTAATCCAACACATGACAATACAATCGTACAGCTGGATCTTGAAGAGACGACGCTTGTAGATCTGACCTTAATGAATGCCCAGGGCATCAGGTTAAGACAATTGGTCAATGACACTTTGATTGCTTCCAGACATACCTATAAAGTGGATATGGAAGAGCTCCCGGCTGGCATGTATTTTGTTGTACTGAAAGTCGGAGAGGGCATTATGGTGAGGAAGGTTATGAAGGAATAGTCATTTCGTAGTATGTCTTTTTCTCCCGCCTGCCTGCTGCGCAACGGAAGGCAGGCGGGAGAAAACAACATTTAAAATAAAATAACTGTATAAAATTTTGATTATTAGCTACTTGTGCGGCGGAGCCCCGAAATTGATTGATTCACAAATTTCGGGATGAACTGTGTTTACCCTCTTCTTAAATCTCCCTTAATCCGTTTACCCCGTCACAATCCTTGTTCCGTTTCTCCGTCCTCCCGAATATTATCCCGGACGGTCATCAATGCATATCCCAAGAGGTTTTTACCTTTCCAGTTTTGCGGATTTTCTATGCCTTCATCTCCGGCTTTCATACCTATTCCCCAGACGTTATCAAAGGGGCTGGCTTCCACCAGAATGCGGTCACCGGTACCCAATAAAAATGCTTTTAAGTCTTCGTGTTGGGTAAATTTGAGATAATTGCCTTTTTGGACGATGCTTTCGCAATGTTGTACCCAGGTTGGAATATCAAATCCCTTTACCATTCTGCCCAATTTCTTAGCCTCCGGGGCCGTCCGGGCATCGAGAATGCGTTCCAGGATTTCATCATCCTTAAACAAGCGTGCCTTTTCAGCCATCATCCAGTGTTCGGCGGTTGGGTAATTGATTCCCTTCCAGGTGAAGCCTCTTTCAAACCATTGGCTGAAGCACGACTGTCCAATAGCCCCGTCCTGTCGGGGTTGATGCCCCCAAAAGAAGATATATTTCGGGGTTAATCCCTGGTCGATTTGTTGTTGGAGCCATTGATTGCTGTATTTCATCTTTAAAAGATTTTACATTCAAAATAAAAACCGCTCACAAAAAATTTTAGTTCCGTTAAAAAAGGGACTGTTCATAGTTCCAGGTTGCACCTTCAAATGGAGCAGCGGCAACATGCGCAGCACAATTTACCGACATTATTATTGATTATCAAGGACTTATTGATTTTATGACACGGTTAATTGAACAATCCCCAAAAAAAAACCGGCCCTTGCATAAAGGCCGGTTTCTTTTTTCTATTCAAACATTTATCTTCAATGGAATAATACAAACAACCACGCTTTTCCGCTCCTGCTACATTTTATACCTGCCTTACTGCGTTAGCAGGCAAGGTTGGTCGTTCGATATTGTCGGTATTGCCTAACACCCTTCTTCTTCCTCAACCTCTTTAACTACCTTTTTAGGTACAACTGCCACTTTTTTCTTGGCTGCTTTCGGTGGCGGCGGTGGAGCTTCTGATACTTTTTGCAGATCATATATCTCTTTTTCGGCAGCCTTGAGAATACTGTTATAGTCATAAACCGGTTCCTCTCCATAGGTAAGAAGACTGTCGGTCATCTGCCCTGCATACCCGCCCTGAAGGATTTTAAAATTATCATACCCCAGTTGCTTCAAGACCATCCAGGGGCCGTTGGCATCCAGATGTTCCTGCCCATATAATACATAAGTTATGGATTTGTCATCGAACAATTCCAGGTTTTCTTTATCCAAAAGGTTGTGGTTTGGAATATTTAATGCCCCATCCAAATGTCCGATATTGAAATCGTATTTATTACGAAGATCTACGAATTTTACCTGGCCATTTTCGGCTGCCAGTAAGTCCCTGGCTTCTTCGGAATCCACGATATACAATCCTTGCCGGATTTGCTCCAGCATTTCCTCATTACTGATTTTATATTTAAACTTTGGTCTACCGATAGTCAATAAACCAATGACAATGATGGCTGTAAAAACAGCTACGGCAATTGTCAATCTGCGTATGTTTGATAATGGTTTGTCTGGCATGATTTTTTTGTTTTTGGTTACACGCTATGTGTTCCGTGTTTTTCAAAATTTGCTTTATCTCAATCCTAAAATCCTGTGACTGAAGACTCCACCCGGCACCTGACATCCAGGCAAGTTTTACCGCGGACAGGTTTCCGTAAACAAGGTACCGGGAGCCGACTCAATCAGCACCCTTCTTCTTCCTCCACCTCTTTAACCACTTTTTTAGGAATAACCGTTACTTTTTTCTTAGCGACAGGAGCCGGCTTGGGTTTTTCGGTAAAAACATCCGGAACGATCTCCACACTACCGCCGGCAAAATACCTGCGTGCTGCCATTCGTCGGTTATAAAGTTCCATTTCTGTTTGTGAATATTCTTCGGATGGCATAACGGGTTTCATGATCGTTTCCACCCATTCCGTCAGCCCGCCTTTGAGGACAAAAATATTCTTGTATTCAGCTCTGCGCAATAATATCCATGCCTGTTCGCTGATCTCATCCCTGTTGGCGTAGAATACTTTTTGCATTTCACCTCTCCCAAGGTACTCATCATTTTCCTTTTTCAGGATGTCTTCAAAAGGAATATTTATCGCCCCTTCCAGTGAAAATTTCTGATACGCCTCAGCACTTCTCAGATCTATCAGCAATAAAGAAGGATCACGATTGATGATCATATCAACTACCTGGTCTGCCGTCAGAAAACGGGTATTGTCATCCAACTCCATCAATAATTTATCGGCAGATAATTCCTTGGTTTGTGTGCCTTCCGGCAAAAAGAGCAATCCCCCGGAAAGAACAATTGCCAGCGCCATCAGAAATAAATACCGCTTCCTAATATGAAATGGTTTACTCATTGTTACTTATTTAAAAGATCTTTATAAATACAGTGATCGATAATTTCAAATGGTCAATCACATCATTTTAACAAAAGAATTCAATATTCAATGCCTCGTCATATCAAATCGCCCCGTCAGTTCACGCTTATCGTCAACCGCACTTCGTCAACCCTATTTCGTCAACCGCACTTCGTCAACCGTATTTCGTCTACCGCACTTCGTCTACCGTATTTCGTCAGCCGTCTACCGTACTTCGTCAGCCGTACCGTCTACCGTCTATTAATACTCTACATTCTTGACACGTCTTTTGATCAGAGTAGCGATAACAAATACCGCCAATGCAATCATCGTGAATAAGAAAGCGAACAGTCCGCTTGAAATACCCAATGATTCATGGATTCTGAGCCTGCCCATGTTTGAACTGTAATAAAAGTCCTCAATGAGGGGAAAAGCTTCAGAAAACAGGAATATCCCAACAAATGAACCCAGTACAAATACGATAGCGTCAATCTTACCGATAGCTGCAGCACACATACTCGTCCCCGGGCAAAATCCTCCAAGCACAAATCCAAGTCCCATGATCACTCCACCTACCACAATGGGCCAAAAGTAAGTTGGCATTACATAGAGCCGGCTGATGTCCACCCAGCCCATATAATTGAAATATAAGATACCAACCATGGCTGTGACAGAAGCGGTAAAGAAAACACGCACTACCGTAAAATCATAACCATAAAATGACCCTACAAGTTTTCTCGAGGTTGAAAAACCTGATGCTTCTAATATCATTCCAAACAAGAATCCCAACACCACTGCAATGGCATATGCCCATCCTTCTTCTATAAAACCATTAGGAATTAAAGGTCCCATAATTGATTGTTTTTTTGTTATTTAATTCGTGAATCTTTTTACCTAAATCCAGAGTTTTCTGGCGAAATAGGCAAAAAAGAAAGCGGAGCCAAAAATCGTGATCATGGCCAAAAATCCCGAAGTGGCCAGCACCGCTGACCCACTCAGGGCCGCCCCGCTGGTACAGCCCCGGGCCAATTGCGCTCCTATTCCGAATAACCCGCCACCGATAAAGGCAAAGATCAATCGGGTACGTGAGGAGATCTTTGGGGAGTGCTCCACCCGCCAGGTTAACCTTCTGGATAATGCACCGGACAAAAATGCACCGGCGAGCAATCCGATGGCTTCAAAAACCAACCAGGTATTGAGTGTATTCCTGTCTTCCCGAATAAACAAATTGTAATAATCGGATTCATGAGCATGTTGAGGAGAAATACCCTGTACCGATGCTATAACAGAACTCTTGATGGCTCCCGTCGCTCCCAGACCACGACCTGTGATGTAAAAGGTCATCAGTAATAGTATGCCCAAAAGTATCCCACCGAAATAAGGATTGAGAAATGGAGCCGGTTTTTTATCGTTATTAGTCATGTTTTTATTAGTTGCTGGTTGCTGAATGAAAAGAAATGCTGTTTTTCAGGAAAATAGTATTTCTAAATGCTGGCAACCCGGTTAATACAAATATCTGGTCAACTGTCCTGCATCCACCATGATGATCCGGAAGATCAATCCGCCGATCAGGATCAAAGCTGCGGGCAAGGCAACAGGGATTTTATAGCCCCTGAGTTCCATTATTTCCAGAATACCGGGAAAGATCAGTCCAAGGAATACCACGAAGATCCAGAACGGTACGGTATATTCACCGCCAAGAAACAACTCGGCAGCTTCCTGCTGCACCTGCGGCCCGGCGAGGAATCCCATGAACAAGTGGATGATGAAGAATAATTCTATTGCTATAAGCAATAAATCAATTCTGCGGAAAACATTTTGCTCTTCGTGTTTTTTGGACATCCACATAATAGCTGCCGCCCCTGTCGATAACCCGGAAGTGAGGAACAATGGCCCTAAGATGGCGTTGTTCCATAAAGGTCTCGCATTAAAAGCCGACAACAAGATACCTGTGTAAATCCCCAGGATTACCGCAAGCACAATCATTACCCACGCGATAGCAACCCTGTATTTGATGACCAGGGCTTCAAATTTCCTGAGTATATCCAACTTCCAGTCCCACCCCGGGAACAACTCTCCCATAAAACTGGCTGCCCAAACTATGGACAATGGCGTAATGGCCATCAAAGTCCAGGCACCCCAGGACATCGGAGATTCCAGACGAATAGTGGTGTACAGCTGCCAGGAATACAATGGATGTTTCAAGTCGTAAATCAATGCCGCCAAACCAATAACCAATGCAAAGGGTACGATAAACGTTGCCCATTTCACGGCCGTCGGCATCTCATCCGTTTTGCCTCTGATGGTATAATAAGCCGCAAAGAACAAAATTCCTGCCGACAAGCCTCCCAGAAACAGATACAGCGAAATCGGCCAGTGCCATATATGTAGACTCGGGTCAATACCCGGAATATTTCTACCACTGATGATTATTTCTTCGTTCATTTTAATCGCTTTTTAAATCAAATAATAAACTTTAGGATCTGTACCTGCTTCGGGAGCAAGGACTTTGTATTTGCGCTTTTTGAGAATTTGTGCAATCTCGCTGTTCGGATCATCCATATCACCAAAATACATACAATGCGTAGGACATACGGAAACACAAGCAGGCTTCAGACCATCGCGTACCCGGTGAATACAGAAAGTACATTTATCAACATGTCCTTCCGGATGCGAGAATCGGGCATCATACGGACAGGACTCTATACAGGCCCCGCAACCGATACATTCGTAATCAGTGACCAAAACCACGCCGCCTTCAACGATATGGCTGGCTCCTGTAGGGCAGCAACGTACACAAGGAGCATCAGCACAGTGGTTACAGCGTTCCGAGCGGAGCTCCAGCTCCAGCAGCGGATAAGTACCGTCAACAGTTTCTGTTACCCAATCCCTGCAATACCCTACCGGAACGTTATTCTCCGTTTGGCAAGCAACCACACAGTCGCTACACCCGACACATTTCTTAGTGTCTATTGCCATTGCGTATCTCATATATCAGCTGTTTTGTTTGGGTTCTTTGTATGAAATGTGACAAAGTTTCCACGCATTCCCGTTCCCCCCATAAGCGGATCTATCATCACATTCGTAATTAATTCACTATCGCTGGCGCCGCGTCCAAAGGCTTTCGATAAATTCTTATTGTCATGCCCAAAGCCGTGCACCATATATACGCTATCAAACCGGATTCTTTCCGTAACCCTGATTTTTACAGGGAAGGAGCCATAGACCCCATCCTGGTTTTCCAGCCAGATCTCCATACCGCTTTTGAGCCCCCATAATTTGGCAACCTTCGGATTGATCCAGATGTTGTTTTCCTCCATTAAATCATGCAGATTTGGATTATTGGCAGTCCGGCTGAAGGTATGCATCGGTGCGCGACCGTATATCAGTCGGTAAAAACCATTCTCCGGCTGCGGGTGTGCGGTAAACACCGGCATAGGATCAAAACCTTTATCCTTAAATTCCTGTGAGAAAAATTCAACTTTTCGGGAAGGGGTCCTGAAAATAAAGGGCTCTCCTTCACGGTGATAGAGGCTGGATTTTCTTGGGAATCTCTTGACGCCGATCTTTTCCATTTCCTCCAGGGAAGAACCTACCTGCTTCAGTTGCCAGTCCAATACTTCCTTATAATCATCAAAGGGGAAGTAGTCTCCTAATCCCATTTTCTTACCGAGTTCTTTAGCGATCCACCACGCCGGTTTGGAGTCTCCCAATGGTTCCATGACCGGGCTTCTCAACGCCAGGAATGGTTCACGGTGGGGTGAGGTACGGATCTCGTCATAACGCTCCAGATAGGTACATTCAGGCAGAATCACATCTGCATAACCCGTAACTTCCATAGGCATGGTATCACAAACCACCACAAATTCTACGGCATCTACCGCCTTTTGGAAGGTATCTTTTTGAGGTAAGGTCAAAGGCAGATTGGTTCCGGTAATGAACCAGGCTCTTATTCTGTGGTCTTCATCCACATTGCCTTCGATGGAAGCATCTATCAACGCGTTGGCTACAGACAATCCGGCAAAGGGATATTTACCATCCAGCAAATCCTTCCACGCCCACTTTGGTTTGGGATATTCCGGGTGAGGGAATTGGGGAAGTTTTGCACTTTCGGGGTAATAGAAACCGCCTCTGCGTCCAAAAGCTCCGAGCAATGCATTCAAAATAGCCATTGCCCTTGCCCGCTGAGTATCATCTCCATACCAGGTTACATGACGCCCGGGGTGGATAATAACCGAAGGGGCAGCGTTGGCCATCTCTTTAGCTGTCTTGCGAATGACTTCAGGTTTGATGGTCGTAATACCATAAGCCCATTCCGGAGTCATTTTTTTGACGTGTGCTTTCAACTGCTGAAATCCGGTGGTATAATTTTCGACAAAATCCTTGTCGTATAATTCATCATAAATGAGTACATGGATCCATGCCAACAACAAAGCCATATCAGTTGCCGGTTTAATTGGCAACCAATATTTGGATTTACTGGCAGCAGTGGAGAATCGAGGATCAACCGTGATGATGGTCGCATCCTTATCAATCGCCTCTGACATTTCCTGTACCTGACCATTGTGCATGTTTTCACCAATATGGGAACCAATAAGTACCAGACATTGTGTATCCCGAATGTCGGTAGGTTCCGGTGATCCCATCGCTTCCCCCATGGTCGCTTTGAAGCCTGCTTCGCGAGGTCCGCGGCACTGTGCATAGGAAGGAGCCGTTTGATTCTTCGTACCATAGGCACTTAACAAATGGTCGAACTGATGCCCGGAAGATCCGTGTTTGAAAAGGGCTACCGTCTCCGGGCCGTATTTCTCCTTGATCTCTCCGAATTTTTGAGCTACCAGTTCCAGCGCCTCATCCCACGAAGCCTCGCGGAAGGTATCTTTGCCATTTACCTGGGTTCTGATCAACGGTGTGGTAAGCCGGTCCTTATCGTAATACATCCCGATACCCCCGGTACCGCGTGGACAAAAGCGACCGTTACAATGTGGATCATCGTCGTTACCGATGATCTTGATGAGCTGACCGTTTTTATCCTTGTAACCCCAGCCGGCACATTTCCAGAAGCACACTTCGCAATAAGTAGGCACCCTCGTCAAAGTATCTTCTGATAAGGCACCAAACAGGTCATTCTTTGAACCGAGGTTCGTGGAACAACCGGCCAAACCGATAGCGCCGAGCCCAAGGCCTGAAATTTTTATAAAATCTCTTCTGCTACCCATGCCAAAATCTTTTTTTTGAATCTGAATAAATTAACTTATGAAACTTTATTCATGTATTATGGTAAAAAAAACGGGTTTCCCCATTCGTTATAAGTAACCTCTTTTGGATTACCTTGCCGTACAAATTTGAGAATAACCTATTACGGAAAATATGACAAATGTCAGTAAAAAGATGATTTTCGTCATACCATCGCCCCCATATAAAGGAAATACAACGGGATTGTAAAAAAGAAGGGTTTTGGAAAGAAAAGTCTTGTTTTGAAATTCCGGCATTTTCAACATAAACAATCAATAGTGGCAATGCAAATGAAATAAAAAAACCCAAACGCCCTAAAAAACAAAATAAAAAACTAATTAACCTTATTTAAAAACCATCATTCCAAATAAAAAAAACAAAGGCAACCTTTTATTTATATCGATTTTAAATAAGAAAAATTGATATAAATCATATATCACTCCGGAAAAAATCAAGGAAAAACAATGGGAATGCCGGGTATTGGTTGATAAATATCTTGCATAATTCCATAAGTATCCAAAAGGGAATAGTTCCTCAAAATCCATTGTTATGATTGAGGTATAAATCTGGTGGACCTCCCAAAGGCAAAAAAAAAGCGGCCAAAAGGGGGCCGCTTCAAAAGGTTTAAAGTAGTTTTTGTTTATTCTTAAATCAGGCAGGCTACCAGCCTGCTGTCATTGCTTTTGTCCAACAATGTTTTTTCACCGAACGCCCAGAAGATCATCTGACACCAGGTTCTTATCACGCAGCTTGGACAAAGCATATTTTTTAGTCCCCAAATCTACCTCAGCGTCAGAACAGAATCCGTTCTATTCCACGACCTTATTCATGGGATAATTCAGGCGGATCTCATCGTCATTGGAATCAAAAAAGCGGTATTCGATCATATTGTAGTTCTCTTTAGCCGAGATATGCAGCAAATGGCGATATTTCATCCACCACTTCCAACGGATACTGGGGATTCCTTTTTTGAGGTAAGCTGCCATAAAGGGATGAACGTAGAGCTTTATCTTTTTAGCCTGAGGTCTGGACTGCAGGATAAAATTGAGGTCTCTTTCGATGTCATCCTCCAGCAAAATGGAAGCATTGATCTTACCGGTACCGCCACAGGTAGGGCAGTTTTCTGCGGTATTGATTTTAACTTCCGGTCTTGCCCGCTGACGGGTGATCTGCATCAGGCCAAACTTACTGAGTGGCAAAATGGTATGCTGAGCACGATCTTTTTTCATGAACTGGCGCATGGCCTTCATGAGTTCCCGCTTATTCTCGGCGTTGCGCATATCAATAAAATCAATGATGATAATGCCACCGATATCCCGGAGTCTGAGTTGGCGGGCGATCTCCTCTGCCGCTTCTAGGTTAACATTGAGTACCGCTTCTTCCTGGTTTGAGCTCGACAGCTTATGACCACTGTTGACATCAATGACGTGCATGGCTTCGGTATGTTCGATCACCAGATAGGCACCACTGGGCATGGTAGCCGTTTTACCGAAGGAACTCTTTATCTGTTTATTAATTTTATAGGTATCAAATATGGGCTGTTTCCCGTTGTAGAGTTTGACTATTTTAACCTGGTCAGGTGCTATAGCTCCGAGGTAGGTTTTAATATTTTGATACAGTTCTTTATCGTTGACGATGACCCTGTTAAAGGAGTCTGTCAGGATATCTCTGAGAATGCTGGATGTTTTGTCGAGTTCATTGAGCAATTTAGCGGGAGCCTGTGCTTTTTGAAGTTGTTTGAAGATATGTTCCCATTTAGACATCATCAGATTCAGCTCTTCCAGGAGGTCGCCCACTTTTTTACCTTCAGCAGCCGTACGGATAATGACGCCAAAATTTTTAGGCCTGATACTTTCGATGAGTAATTGGAGTCGTTTGCGTTCAGCGGCGCTGGCAATCTTTTTGGAGACGGCAATGACATTGGAGAAGGGTGTCAGCACCAGGTATCTTCCGGGTATGGTGATCTCACAACTCAGGCGGGGGCCTTTGGTAGAAATAGGCTCCTTGAGGATCTGGACAAAGACATTTTGCTTTTTACTAAGCACATGGTCAATTTTTCCGGTTTTGACAATTTCCGGCTGGAATTTAAAATTATCCAGTTTATGGGTACTGAGTTTACCTTTAACCGAAAGGTCGGTATAGGTCAATAAAGATTTGAGTTTTGGACCCAGATCTGTGTAATGCAGAAAGGCATCTTTATTATGGCCGATATCCACAAAAGCGGCATTCAAGCCGGGCATCAGGCGTTTTATTTTACCGAGGAAGATATCTCCGACGGAAAAATTATTATTTGTTTTTTGGTAATGGATCTCAACCAGCTTTGAATTTTCCAACAGGGCTATTTCAACATCTGACTGGTTTGAATTGATGATAAGTTCTTTTTCCACAGGAATTGCATTTTACGGGGGTATATATGATGTGGCTCAAGAGCTTTGATGCCGGTAATCACAACAAAATTCAAGGAGCCGGACACCTGCAACGTTACATCGGCACCAGGATGGTGTCCTCAACTATGGAAATACATTTTTGACCGGAAAAAGATGAGTAGAACAGACAGTAAAAATCTAAATCATCAACAGATAAAACCAATATATAGTCTGTGATTTAAGCGAAAAGAAAGTGATTTACACAATAAAAAGGGTTTTAATTGAGCTACAGGGCTTGTCAAAATCATTGGATTATTCCGGCACGAATCCGGCCTCCACTGATACTATGGTTGTTATTTCATCAAATTGTTGTTCAACAAACAATATTGGCTTTTCTGTTTTTTGTGAAAACACCTGGGTTTTTCGAGGACTTTTCGCTATGAAATTATCACGCTTCAAAAAAGGAATCAGCAGGTTTTACCCCGGGAAACGATCTGTTCTCTTATACGGTAAAAACGGTTTGGCGTCATAAGGTACTTTTACAATGAACAAGTCCAATCCGTTTACTACATGTGACAAAAATAAATTTCCTTCAAAATCGAGCGATGATGCTAAAACTTGCAGGAATTCAAAAGAATTTATCACGCAGGATTCTCCCCCGGAAAACAAAGCGTGATAAATTCCACTTAATCCGTTGTCAATTATTTCTTCTTCTTATGACGGTTCTTACGGAGTCTTTTCTTTCTTTTGTGCGTTGAAATCTTATGTCTCTTACGCTTCTTTCCACAAGGCATACTATATTAATTTTTTATGGTTAATTTAATTTATTTATCCTCTTTGGGCAATGAATCCACGTTTTCTTTTACCTGATCTACAAAAACCTTTGCAGGTTTAAAAGAAGGAATAAAATGCTCAGGAATTACGATAGACTCATTCTTTTTAATGTTACGACCTACCTTTTCGGCTCTTTTTTTGATAATAAAAGAACCGAATCCTCTGACATAAACGTTTTCGCCATTGGCTAGTGTGCCCTTCACTTCTCTAAAAAAGGACTCTAATGTTACTAATACGTCTACTTTCGGTACTCCTGTCTTATCTGCAATGATAGCAACCAAATCTGCTTTTCTCATTCTTATTGGTTGGTTTTTAGATAGTTATGAAATCACACCCCAATTCTTTCAAGGCGGGTGCAAATTTCGCATTTTTTTTAATAATTCGAAATTATTAGGCTTTTATTTTTCTATCAATCAGTAATTTATGGAAAAAAGGAGGCATCTTTCATCATTTCAAAAACGCGAAGCCCTTTTTTGTGCAACTCCAGTACCTGATCAGCTGGCAGTATTTTATTCCATTTGTAAAAAATAAAAAAATAATTCATTCCTTCCATGCTCCAGTATTTCTCCAAAGTAAAAAAGTGAAGCACATCTTTGCTCATGATGCTGCGGATGAGCCCCTCGTCCTGTCCTTTGAGCAGATACTGATTAGAAAAAGTAGGATATTCCACAAAATCAATATCCTGCATGCCCAGGCGTTCACCTATCCTGTGGAAAAAATTTTCCGGTTGCATGGAAAAATGGGGCAAGCCCAGCTCCCTGGAATCCACAAAAAAAACGGTTTGCTTAATCCGCCGGGTAGAATTCCCTCCGCCGATGGTAAATTTATAATCAAAAATCCGCAAGTGGGAATTGACCATGGTATCCTTCAAGGAAATTAAATTGGTAATGCGTTTACCATACCCCCGGCGAAACAATCGAAAATCGGTAAGCAAGTTCAACATCCCCCACTCATCCTTTGCCGCATAGTCCATACCCAGCCGCGAGGCCAGCTGTTGCATTTCCGCACTCCGGTATTTAGGCATAGGCTGGGTATTTTAATTTAACTCACGGTTACCCCATTATACAAGGGGAATCGTTCCATATATTTTTGAATTTCCTTTTCAGTACTGTTGATCAACGACTCGTTGTGAATATCATTGATCAGGGCATCTATCCATTCCACCGCTCTGGCGCAATCTGCTTCGTCAAATCCACGGGTGGTTACCGCCGCAACACCAATCCTGATGCCGGAGGTCACCATAGGCGATTCCGAATCGAAAGGTACCATGTTTTTATTGACGGTAATTCCAGCCCTCACCAAAGCATTCTCTGCTTCCTTCCCCGTTACCCCTTTTGAGCGCAGATCGATCAACATCATATGATTGTCTGTTCCTCCGGAAATGATATGGTATCCTCTATCGACAAATTCGGCTGCCATGGCTTGGGCATTCTGAATAACTTTCTGTGCATATGTCTTAAATTCCGGCTGTAAAGCTTCATGAAAAGCGACTGCCTTGGCGGCAATAACATGCTCCAGAGGCCCTCCCTGCATTCCCGGGAAAACACCGCTGTTCAAAACAGCAGACATCTTAAGAGGGTTTCCTTTTTTGGTCATTCTCCCCCAGGGGTTGTCAATATTCTTACCCATCATGATAATCCCTCCACGCGGACCACGCAGGGTCTTGTGGGTCGTTGATGTCACGATATGACAATGCTCCATAGGATCGTTCAACATGCCGGCAGCAATAAGTCCCGCGGGATGAGCAATATCCGCCAGCAGTAATGCGCCTACTTCATCAGCAATGGATCTGAACCTGGCATAGTCCCAGTCTCTGGAATAAGCTGAGGCACCGCAAATGATCAGCTTGGGTTTCACGGCTTTGGCTTTAGCCTCCACTTTGTCCATATCGATGATCCCGGTATCCTTTTCTACCCCGTAGAAGTGAGGTTTGTAAACTTTGCCTGAAAAATTGACGGGAGACCCATGAGAAAGGTGTCCTCCATGAGAAAGATCAAATCCAAGAATAGAATCGCCCGGTTTTAAAACGGCCATGAAAACCGCAGCATTTGCCTGGGCTCCGGAGTGAGGCTGAACATTGGCATAAGCAGCGCCAAATAGTTCCTTGAGCCGGTCAATGGCCAATTGCTCCACCTGGTCCACTACTTCACAGCCTCCATAATAACGACGGCCGGGATAACCCTCCGCATATTTATTGGTAAGGCAACTGCCCATGGCATCCAAAACAGCTTTACTGGTGAAATTCTCGGAGGCGATCAATTCAATGCCTTCTCTTTGACGATCCAACTCTTGTTGGATAAGATCAAATATAACTTTATCGTGTTGCATCAGTAAAATTTTATGCAAAAGTAACCTTTATAAAGATTAAAATTTAAATACCGGCAGGGAAAGTTTGACTCAACGACCACCTTTTAGCTTAACCATATGAACAAACGGGCAAACCGGAGCAAGCAAACATTCTTGCAGCCTGTTAAAAAAAAATATTACCATAAACTTCAAATTACAAGACAAACAAAATGAAAGACTACTTTCGTTGTGAAACATAAAATTTTAATTCAATTGAAGCATCATTCATGTATCCCTGCCAAATAAAAAACAAGACCTAAATCATCCCCTGTTTATGACGTAAATCATCTTTTACCCCTTGAAAGTACCCTATTTTGCACCTCGAAAAGCAGGCAGGACTTGTCCTGTTGCCACATATAACTGAGACGTAATCCATAAAAGATGAAAGGTTTAAAAGTCAAAAACAGATGGTTGGTTGTTGTTGGAGCCGTTATGATCCAACTGGCGTTAGGAGCTATTTACGCATGGTCTGTTTTCACCAAAATCCTCACAGACCCTGAAGGAATATATCAATTTTCAGCATCCCAGACAGCATGGGTTTTTTCGTTGGGTTTAGTCACTTTTGCAGCCATGACGATATTAGCAGGCAGATGGCAGGCCAAAACGGGACCTACACTGATCGCTTTTCTCGGAGGGCTCATCCTGGGTATTGGGTATATCCTGGGAGGTTTATTCGGAGATACTTTTATCGAACAATTGATATACATCGGGTTCATTGGCGGAGCTGGTATTGGATTGGCTTATGTCGTTCCCATCGCTGTGGGTATTAAGTGGTTCCCCGACAAGAAGGGAATGATCACAGGACTGGCTGTTGCGGGTTTTGGTTTCGGAGCAACCATTTGGGTAAAACTGGCCGGTTCCTGGTTTGGCGGATTATTGAACACCACTAATGTGCTTGGCTTGCCAAGTGCACAAAGTGTCTTTTTCATCTACGGAATCGTTTTCGCAATCCTGGTCGTATTGGGAAGTTTTGTAATGGTCAATCCTCCCGAAGACTATCGCCCGGAAGGGTGGACTCCTCCTGCTCCAACAAAAACGAGTTCCTTTGGCAGTACCACTTTCCAACCTAAGGAAATGCTGAAAACACCACAGTTTTACAGTTTATTTACGGTTTTCATGTTCTCTGCATTGTCCGGTTTAATGGTTATTTACTGCATAAAATTGTTTGGCATCGATGCCCTCCAGCTGAATGGTGTCGAAAATGCCGGGGTCATCACAGGTACCGCTATGGCCTGGTACGCTATCTTTAACGGACTGGGCAGAATCGCCTGGGGTGCCGTATCTGACCGTATTGGCAGGAAAAGAGCTATCATCACCATGGCCTTACTCCAGGGTGTTGTCATGCTGGCCATGTACCACGGATTTATCAGCTTTGGCCTGGTAACCGGTTTTATCATCGCTTCCTCCGTAGTAGGATTCAACTTTGGTGGTAACTTTGCTTTGTTCCCGGCCATTACTGCGGATTTCTTTGGCAACCAGACCGTCGGTAAAAACTACGGCTTCGTATTCATCTCCTATGGTATTGCCGGTATCCTCGGACCACAATTAGCAGGTTTCTTTAAAGATGCTGCCGGTGGTGGATTTATGCCTAAAATATGGATGACGCCATTCATCATTGCCGGAGCAACCTGTATCGTGGCTGCCATTATTATGTATTTCACCAATGCGCCTAAGCCTAAAGGAGAACCTGTTGGAGCTGTAACATCTCCGGAAGCTCCAAAAGACAAAAAGAAACCAGAATTTGAACCGGCGCAATAAAACGAAATCGAAAAATCAATAGTTTTTATATAAACAGAAATGGTGTCGAAAGCAGGAGTTTTTCGGCACCATTTTTTTGTTGTTTTAAATTCCATCATAAAATACCATCCAAATACACCATTATTTAGATATTTGTAGTTTGTACAATAAGTAAAAGCCAACAAGCCATCAATCAGGCTCAAAATAACTGTTGCTTAATGAAATTACGCCTTAAAATACACTACAACACCGTTCCCGGTCAGAACATTTATGTATGTGGTAAATCAAAGACCCTTGGACAATGGAATTTATCCAATGCCCTTAAAATGAATTACAGCACCGGCGGGCATTGGTCGGTAACCTTAGAACTCCTGGAAAAAACCAACCTGCTGGAATACAAATACGTGATGATGGACGACAAGGGTAATGTCGAATGGGAATGGGGAGAAAACAGAGTCATTTTACTTACCGGTAAAAAATCGAAGATCATTCATGCTGATGAAACATGGCGGAACCCCTCTAAAGCAGAAAAACCGCTATTTACCTCTGCCTTTACCAACGTTATCATGCGCCCGGGTAAATTGATCAAAACGCCATCCCTCCTTTTAGGAAAAAAACAACTGGAATTCCGCATCCAGGTACCAAGGGTTGAACCCGGATTCCAGGTATGTGTCCTGGGAAATACCCCTAAACTGGGCAACTGGAGTAATCAAAAACCATTGTTGCTGGATGGCGAAGGCGACTTCCCCCTTTGGAAGGGCAGCATAAGCCTTTCCGACATAAAATTCCCTTTGGAATATAAATACGGCATTTACGATGTCTCGAAAAAACAAGTCATCAGCCTGGAGGAAGGCCTCAACCGGTTTATTACCGAACCCAGGATTGAAGCCAATGAATTTCTATACATCAAATCTGATGAAGGTTTCAGGCATTTGTCAGGAAATTGGAAGGGCGCCGGTGTCGCCGTCCCCGTTTTCTCCTTAAAAACTGAAAAAAGTTTTGGGGTCGGTGAATTTCGGGATCTCAAAGGTTTCATTGACTGGGCGAAACAAACAGGTTTGAAAATAGTCCAAATCCTGCCCATTAATGAAACCATCGCATCTCATAACTGGCTCGATTCTTACCCCTACAAGTCCATTTCCGTAATGGCTTTGCACCCCATGTATCTCAACCTCGAAGCCATGGGAAAGTTAAAGGATAAAAAACAGATGGATTCCTTTAAAATGCTTCAGGAAAAACTGAACAGCGAATTGTATGTCAATTACCCGGAAGTAACCAACGTCAAGTCAGCCTATTTCAAATTACTTTTCGACCAGGAAAAGGATACTTTTTTCGAAGGTACCGATTTTAAAATTTTCTTTGAAATCAATAAATCCTGGCTGGTGCCTTATGCCGCTTTTGTCTATTTGAGGGATAAAATGCAAAGTCCGGATTTCCGACAATGGGGCGAATACAGTGTTTATGATAAAGAGGCCATAGCAAAATTATCGAGTCCTCAGTCCAGGGCCTGGGAAGACATTGCCATACACTATTTCATTCAATACCATCTGGATAAGCAGATGAAGGAGGTCGCTGAATATGCGCGAACCAACGGAATCGTACTAAAAGGAGATATTCCGATTGGCATCAGTCCCAACAGTGTAGAAGCATGGACAGAACCGCATCTGTTCAACCTCAACGCACAAGCAGGTGCCCCGCCGGATGATTTTGCCGTAAAAGGGCAAAACTGGGGATTCCCGACCTACAACTGGCAGGAAATGGCCAAAGAAAATTTCACATGGTGGAAAAACCGGCTTGAGAAAATGGCCGATTATTTCGACGCCTACCGCATAGACCACATCCTCGGCTTTTTCAGGATCTGGGAAATTCCGCTGGAGGCTGTAGAAGGAACCCTGGGCTATTTTAATCCTGCACTTCCACTGACAGCACGGGAAATCGAATCCTTTGGTATTCCATTTAATTACGAAAGAATGGTAAAACCCTATATTCGTCACCATCACCTCGCAGGAATTTTCGGTACTCATACAGAAGAAGTCATCCACGTTTTTCTAAATGCAGAGGGCTTTGGCGTTTACAAAATGAAACCTGCCTTTGACTCCCAACTCAAAGTCAACCAGCATTTCCTCAAAGACAAGGAAGAGGAAGATCTTACCGACAAGGAACGGAAGATACGGGATGGTTTATTCCAGCTTATTGGCAATGTTCTGTTTATCGAGACAGGCGTGGACGAATGGCATCCAAGGATCAGCTTACAGAGCACCTCCTCTTTTGCAGAACTGGATGGGCACATCAAGCATCAGCTGGAAGCGCTTTATATTCATTATTTCTATAAAAGACATGACGATTTCTGGTACCAGAAAGGGATGGAAAAATTACCGGCGATCATCTCGGCAAGTAATATGTTGGTTTGCGGGGAAGACCTCGGCATGGTGCCCGACTGTGTCCCTCCGGTGATGGATCAATTAGGGATTCTCAGTCTTGAGATCCAGCGTATGTCAAAAGATCCAAGAGTCCGGTTTGCTCACCCGGCAGATGCGCCTTATCTGTCGGTATGTACTACCTCCACCCACGATATGCCAACCATTCGGGGATGGTGGGAAGAAAACAGGGAAACGATTCAGGACTTCTACAATAATGAGCTGGGAAATTACGGGCAGGCTCCTTTCTTTGCAGAACCCTGGGTTTGCGAAGAGATGATCGTTCAGCATTTGTATTCACCGGCGATGTGGACAATCTTCCCCATTCAGGACCTCCTGGCCATGGATGGCGATTTTCGTTGGAATGAAACCCACCTCGAGCAGATCAATGACCCGAGTAATGTCAGGCACAAATGGCGTTACAGGATGTTCCAGACCATCGAAGATCTGAAAAAAGCGGAAAAATTCAACAATCTGGTAAAAAACCTGGTGACCAGATCGGGCAGGTGAGTTGTATTTTAAAACAACTTCAACTTAAAGCCGCGAATGCACGAAAATTATTTAACCTCCAAAAATCTTTCGGGCATTCGTGGCTACCTGATTATTGTATCACCATTTTCTCTCCCAGATATTTTGGCTTTTTACCAAAAACCAGGTCAAGCATCATTTTATTGCGAGCCAGTTTTTCACGCAACATTACCTTATAACCATAGCGTCCACTAACATCTTCAGCATTAAACCCAATAGCTTGAATGCCTTTCCTGTAAGCGATATAAATAGCTCTTTCGTTGTGAAAAGGCTGAGAGATGATGGTCAGTTTTTCCTGACCAAAAATTTCCTTGCTGCGAACGACGGAATCCAGGGTACGGAAACCGGCATAATCGAGAAATATTTTTGCTGCTGGAATACCTTTTGAGATCAGGTCCCGCCTGATCGTAGTGGGTTCGTCGTATTCCTTCCTGCCATTGTCGCCACTGACCAGGATGAATTCAATTTTTCCGGCTTGGAATAATGCAACGGCTGCTTCGATGCGGTATTTATAATATAAATTTACCCTGCCTTTGTGCACAAATTTACCGGTCCCCAGTAACAATCCGACTTTGTTGGAGGGTATTTCGGCTACCGAATCATACAACTTCCCCGTAGCGGCACTTACCACAAATTCATCGATGTATATGATCGCTACAATGCCAATAATACAGATGGCCCCAACTATCCGTATTATTGACTTAAGTGGTATTTTCATGATGTCTATTTTAGCTATCCCTTAAATTTCGTCGAAATTTCTCCTCTGGGTACAACGAATCGTGCAAACACAATAGCAATCGAAGGGGACTATTGCCATTTTGTTCGCTATTGCTAACAATGTTTTTATTCTTCGCCAGACTCTTCTTTTTCAATTATGCCCTCCAAATCAATAAGCAGGGCATGTAGATGTTCGTCTTTCGTATTCCACAAAATTTCAGGATTTACTTTATAGTAGTCATGAACTAAAACATGTCTCAATCCTTGGATTTTTTTCCATTCAATATTATCGTAATTATCTTTCAACTCAGAGGTGATTTGGTACGCAGCTTCACCAATTACTTCAAAATTTTTAACGACAGCATCTTGAACTAATTCACTATTATAAAACTCATCATAACCTAAATCTTCGGTATAGCTGAAAATTTTGTTAATACTTTCAATCATGTGTTGAACTCTTTCCAGATCGGTAGGTTTAGCTGGCATAAACTAAGACTTTTTCCTTATGTATGGCATTTTTAATTGATTTCAATTCTTGGCCTTCTTCAACCAAATCTATCTCTCTACCAGTCTTGTCCGAAAGTTCTTCTTTCATTTGGATAAGGTCAAACAAAGTGATTTTATTCGGCTTCTTAAAGACAACCAAAATGTCAATGTCACTATCCATACTAACCGAAGCATTTCTGGCGAATGAACCAAAAACATATGCCTTTTCAATTGGCTTATCAGAAAAATAGTTTTTAATGGATTCGAATATTTTATCTCTACTTATCTTCGTTTGAGTGCCTTTACCTTCCTTCTTCAATCTTCTTTCGACTGTATTCAAAATTTCATCTGCAAACGCTGAATTTCGAAGTTGATAATAAATTTTTTCTGATAAATATTTAACCATCAGCTCTTTATATGGAACACCATACACTTTTGACAACTCCTTGATTAAACGCTCTGGGGGTTTCATTTCATTCCTCTCTATTTTGCTCAACAATCTTGGATTATAGCCTATCTTCTCCCCTACAAACTTGAGTGAATAATTCAAGTCCATTCTTTGCTCCTTTATCTTTTCCCCAAATGTTTGCGATTTCATACAATTTTTTACTTAAAGATATTACTTTTTTTACTTTTTTGCTCGTGGCCATCAACAGCCCATTCCAATGCAGTGCATCAGGCAAAATGAAACTATTCTATTGATTTGAAAAACTTGTTTTCATCTGTTAAAAAAAAACCTGCAACTGGAGCGGAGCGACATCCGCGTGCACGCAATACGGGGATGGCAACCAGTTCACCTCTACTTATCCCTCAACTCCCGTCTCAAAATTTTCCCGACATTCGTCTTAGGCAGGTCTTTTCTAAACTCGACCTGCTTGGGGACTTTGTATCCCGTCAGATTTTGACGGCAAAAATCGATAACTTCTTTTTCAGTCAGTGATTTGTCTTTTTTGACGACAAATATTTTCACGACTTCTCCTGACTTCTCATCAGGTACACCTACTGCCGCTACTTCGAGCACCTTGGGATGTCCGGCGACAACTTCTTCAATCTCGTTCGGGAAAACATTGAAACCGGATACCAGGATCATATCCTTTTTGCGATCGACGATCTTGAAATACCCTTCTTCTGTCATCAGGCCGATATCACCCGTACACAACCAGTTATCGATGACCGTTTCCGCCGTATCTTCGGGGCGATTGTAATATCCTTTCATCACCTGAGGTCCTTTGATCTGTAGTTCGCCGACTTTCCCGGTTTCGATCGGATTTCGTTCATCATCCACTACCCGCATATCTGTTGAGGAGATGGGTAACCCGATAAAACCGACGTGGGCCGTTTTATCCAGTGGGTTAATGGTTGCTACCGGTGAACTTTCCGTCATACCATATCCTTCGGCAAGGGTACAACCGGTAACCTGCTGCCATTTTTCGGCAACGGGTCTTTGCACGGCCATTCCGCCACCCACGGTTATTTTGAGGGAACTGAAATCAACGCTTGTAAAATCCTTGTGATTCAACAGTGCATTAAACAACGTATTGACTCCAGTCAGCAAAGATACCGGTTCTGCCTTCCAGGCTTTGATCACGGAAGGCAGGTCTCGGGCATTGGTGATCAGTATCGTTTTGGTTCCGATACTCATCAGGGCGAGACAATTAACGGTAAAGGCAAAAATATGGTACAAGGGTAATGGACAAAGGGCAATTTCCTTGCCATCTTCGAGGTAAGGCATCATCCAGGCGCGCACCTGAAGCATATTGGCCACCAGGTTCCTGTTGGTCAGCATAGCACCCTTGGAAACTCCGGTGGTCCCTCCGGTATATTGCAGTAATATGACTTCATCGGGCTCTCCTGCATGTTCCGGCAAGGAGAATTTCTTGCCTTGTTTGAGTGCCTCTAAAAAATTGACGGTATTTGGAATATTATATTTGGGAACCATTTTTTTAACCGAGCGAACTACGAAGTTGACAATGGTTCCTTTTATCGCTCCCAGCATCTCACCGATACTTACAACGATGACCGTTTTAATGTTGGTTTCCCCAAGTATCTGCTCGAGGTTCGCAGCAAAATTTTCAGCAATAACAATAGCCTTGGCCCCGGAATCGGAAAACTGGTGTTTCATTTCCCTGGGGGTGTACAGCGGGTTGGTATTCACAATGACCAGTCCGGCCCGCAAGGCCCCAAAAAGAGCAATGGGATACTGTAATAAATTAGGCATCATCAAGGCAATCTTATCCCCGGGTTCCAAACCTCTGGATAAAAGATAGGCCCCGATATTCCGGGACATTTTATCAATTTGATCAAAAGTCAAACCTTTACCCATACAGGAAAAAGCAACTTGCCTGCGGTATTTTTCAAACGTCGCTTCCATCATTTCAACAACCGAACAAAAGGCTTCAGGATCGATATTTGCCGGAACACCTCCGGGATAATTTTTCAACCAGGGACGCTGTTCTGTCATAACTTTGGTATTGTTTTTTAGAAAATTGTCTTGTTGCCCGTTTTAAAAATTTTCCGGGCTCCATTGTGAATACTCGTGTAAGTGCTAAAAATACAAATTTTCAACTGATTTCACATAACGACATAAAAAAAGTGAGGGAAATGAAGGGCTTTGCCAAAACGGTGTTGTTTTCATAAGACTTCGTTTTTCTACAATCCGTATTCTGTGGTTCTGCCAGGCAGGCGGAACGGGTTGCAGGTCCAGGGTACTTAGGCGGGCGAGCCTGTCCCCGGCATTGCATGTACGGTTTGTGGCTTTACTCCACTGTGCTCCATTGCTGGTTTATCGTCACTTAAAGTCCCCTTCAGGACAGTTAGCCGGAATTCTATTTACTTTTAACAAGGGGCGGGAAGCTTCACCTTTGCATTTCAGAACTATTTGTTCAAGTTTGCAGTTATTTATGTAATAGGCACAACAAAAACAATATTGTGACCATCATCACATCATTGCTTTAAAAACTAATATAATTTTGTAGTCGAATATTGCCTGTCGGAAGACAGGTTGAAAAAAATCAGAATTTATGCCAACAAAAAAAATGACTAAAGAGGTTTTCAAAGAAATTTTCTTTGACTACACGACGGAAAAAGACTGGAATTACAAACCTGATGTTCCTGCCATTATAGATTTTTATGCTGACTGGTGTGGTCCATGTAAAATGGTAGCACCTATTCTCGAAGAACTTTCTGAAGAGTACGGTGACAAAATTGACATTTACAAATGTGATACGGAAGTAGAGCAGGAACTGGCCGGTGTTTTTGGTATCAGAAGTATTCCTACCATGCTGTTTGTTCCAACAATGGATAAAAACAAGCAACCTATGATGCAGGTTGGTGCTTTGATGAAGCCACAACTGAAACAAGTAATCGACAACGAGCTTTTGAACTAAACGTTCCCGGCAGAATTCCTTTGACAAGGACACCTGCTGCCAACAAACGAATCTAATACAATCAATCGAAGTCAATAGAGTTGATTTTACTAAAAACAGATGATGAAAGCCCGGGCCTTTGGCTGCGGGCTTTTTTTATGCCCTTGGGGTATGGAGGGGATAGGATGGATTCTTAAAATGGAACCTCTTCCGTTACCTTCTTCAGTCCTCAGGTAATTTTTGATCTATAATTACCAACAAATCAATCCTGTATTTAATAAGGCCCTCCTGGCTGACACTGTTCAATCCGGAACATAGGATTTTATCACATTTTCACCCTCATAAATCTCTATAATCCATGTTTTTTTTAGGTTAACTCTTTAAAATTTCCGCAAGACCTCTTGAAAATCTATTATCTTTGAATACAAACAAGCCATAAAACACCGACTTTCATGAGGAAATGGATCAATAAGGGGGTCAAGTTATACACAGCTTTTCTACACCACCGGGAGATGCAAAACCTCCGCAATCCAGTAAAAACACAACGGGAAGTATTGAAACAATTGATCCAGGCGTCCAGAGATACAGATTGGGGGAAAAGGCATGGTTATCGCAGCATTCGCACCCCGGAGCAATTCGCTACCCAGGTACCGATCCAGGATTATGAAAGTCTCAAACCCTTCATCAATCGTATGATGCACGGGGAGCGGGATGTGCTTTGGAATGGCCAGGTCCAATGGTATTCTAAATCTTCGGGAACGACTAATGACAAAAGTAAATTCATCCCGGTCAGCCGCACCAACCTGAATAAGTGTCATATTAAAGGCGGCTGGCAAAGCATGATGTGGTTTTATCAAAACCGCCCCGATGCCCGGCAGTTTGAATTAAACACGCTCCTGATGGGTGGTAGTTTATCTCCCTTTGAGCCCTATCCCAAAACCCTTATCGGCGATGTCTCAGCGATCATGATCCACAATTTGCCGGCCATCGGGAAAATGTTCTTTACGCCTGACATAGCAACGGCTATCCTTCCCGACTGGGAGGAAAAGCTGGAAAAAATAGCCCAGATATGTGCCAAAGACTCCCGGTTGGTAAGTATTGGCGGTGTACCTACCTGGACGATTTTATTGCTGAGAAGAATATTGGAAATAACGGGTAAAGATCACATGCTCGAGGTTTGGCCGGACTTCCAGGTTTATATCCATGGCGGCGTTAGCTTTGATCCTTACCGAAAACAATTTGAAGCATTCTTCCCTTCCGACAAAGTAAGTTACCAGGAAATTTACAACGCTTCCGAAGGTTACTTTGCCGTTCAAAATGATTTAGCGGATCCTGCCATGTTGTTGTTGCTTAATAACGGTGTTTATTACGAGTTTATTCCTATCGAAGAATGGGGTAAAACCGATCAAAAAGCTGTTTCACTTGCCGAGATTGAAATGGGCAAAGATTATGCACTCGTCATCAGTACCAATGCCGGACTATGGCGTTACCAGGTTGGTGACACCATCACTTTCACTTCCATTGACCCACCGAAAATCAGAGTTACGGGGCGCACCAAACAGTTTGTCAACGCTTTCGGCGAAGAGGTTATGGTTGCCAATACAGACAAAGCCCTCGACATGACCTGTAGTGTCATGGACGCTATCGTCGCCGAATACACCGTAGCTCCCGTTTATCTTGAAGGCACCGGAAAAGGAAGTCACGAGTGGCTTATAGAATTTGAAAAAGCTCCGGAAAACCTGGAAGAATTCATGCACCTCCTGGACGCCAACCTGCAAAAGGTCAATTCTGACTACGAAGCCAAACGCTTCAAAGACATGGCCCTGGAAACCCTCCGCATGACCGTCCTGCCCAAAGGCACCTTCCTCAACTGGATGCGCGCGCGCGGCAAAGTCGGCGGACAAAATAAGGTGCCACGCCTGGCCAATGACCGCAAGTATGTGGATGAGATACTGGAGTTTTATCAGGAGGATTGATTTAAAAAACCGCAAATTCCAAACAGGTTTTGAAATTTGCGGTCCTTATGCTTTTTTCAAAAAATATTCCTCAATATTCAAGTATAGCAGTTAAATTCAGCTCAATACCGTTTGGGGTAAAATACACCAATCAAAGATTGTGGTACTATATTAACATAAGCATCGTTGAAAGTAGTATTGCCTTCAGCTAAGGCATAAAAAGTATAGGTTCCTTGGGAAACCGGAACGACAGCTGTAACTGTGTAAGGCAATTCATAACGCAACGAATTGGATCCGTCAAGGTATCCAAAATCTACATCCTGTAACATTGAAGACGAACTGGAACCTACACCTACAGACATGGTCCGTCCTTGTCCAAAAAACACCCCATATCCGGTATGGGTCAATTGTACAAATCCACTCTGAGGGATAGTCATAGTAATACTGGTAAGCGTTTTCATTCCATATTGCCCAATATCCCATCCCTGATAGTTGGTCGGAAAAGAGTATTCTATTCCAACATCTCCGCGAATCTTTGAGATGCTTATCTGGGCATTAGAATGAACTTTTGCGTTGGTAATAGAATTATTGCTTACCGTATAAGCCAACTGCGCCTCTTCCGCAAATGAAGCTTCATCGGTCATTTCAGCAAAGTTGGCGTTATTGGCATGATTCGCTTTATTGGCGTTGTTGGCAAAACCGGCTCGGTCAGCGGAAAATGCATACGGTACACTCATGAGTTGATTGGTCGTTTCATAGAATAAGAAGTACCTCCATTTGGATCAAACTGGGTTTTCAGATAATAAGGCCCATCCTCCCAGTTAATGGAAGAAAACGTACCTGTAACGGGAGTTCCATCCCCAAGGTCCAGGGTTATCACCCCATGTACATTGGTCTGCTCATTATGAACTTCAGCGTAAACGGTCGTTCCTACAATAGAACCTTTAAGTATGGTTATTTTGACGCCAACATTACTTTGCACCAACAGGGTACCGTTATTGTTTCGAATTACTGCCTGATAGCTCATCATATCCGGTGCCTGACCTAAAGTTACAAGGGAAAAACTCAGGAATATAAAAAAGGCAAATACTTTTTTCATGATTATTTGGTTTTTAAAATTTTAAAGGTTGAAAAATTTCCTTGCTCGTCATCGATGCGCAAAAAGTAGGGTCCATCAGGGTACGAACCTGTAGGAATGGTCATGGTTGCGCTACGAACTTGGTCGTGTGAAAGGAGTTGTCCTTGAAGATTGAATAATCGATAATGGAAATCACTCTTTGTAAAATCTTCGATTTCTAAAGTAATATTTCCGGTAGTGGGATTGGGAGACAATCTACATACATTCGGCAGGGGGGTCTTGTCATTGACGCCGACGAAAAAAAAGGCGGATTGCTGCTGGATGCCTTCCATCACCATGTATTCATTCGTCGTTATTTGCTGGTAGGCAATTTGACCAACGGTGAAACTGGCACTACCATTAGAGTTTGTCACACTTCCACCAATAGGAACAATGGCGGATTGTGCGGTTAATCCTGAGAAGCCAATGGATATCCATAGCAGGATAAACCATAATTTTTTACTGAACTTCATAATTTTTGGATTTTAAGAGTTAAACAAAATAATAACCCAAGAAATATCCATTATTTTAAAACAAAGTCCAATGATTTTTATCACCCAGAAGTAGCACTTTACCTAATTATGACAATTAGTTTGGCTAAAAATTAAAAATATTATTTTATTTTCTTTACGCTCTTCCATACTTCCCGAACCAACTTCCGCTCCAAAATCATCACCCCTAATAAATACCCTAGCATCAACAAGGTATTTACCAAAAGAATATTTACCAAATTCTCGCCAAGCAACGGCCTCGCCAGCACACTCAAATAAAATATCCCCACTGCAAACAATACATAAAACAACATCTTTGGTACCCGGTAAGGAATCGGGTAATAATGACGACCGGTAAAATACGCCAGGACAGCCATGAAAGTAAAACAGGAAAATGCCGCCCAGGCTGCACCGATAATCCCGATCTTAGGAACGAAGATAAAATTCAGGGAAAGGGTAATAACCAGCCCGGCGAGGGCGATGTAAGCGCCGATCATCGTCTTATCCTCCAGTTTATACCAAATGGAGAAATTGTAATAAATTCCCAGTGCCAGATAAGCCAACAACAGGACAGGAACAATGTTCAGCCCTTCCCGGAAATTACTGGCAATGAGGTATTGCACCAAATCAAGATATAACAATACACCCAGAAAAAACAAACTGCCGACAAAAGTGAACGCCTGAGCCACCTGCGCATACACTTGCTTCGAGCCGCCTTCCCCCGCATGGCGAAAGAAAAATGGTTCCGCAGCAAACTTAAAAGCCTGGGTAAACAAACTCATCAGCACAGCAATTTTCACACAAGCATTATAAATTCCGACCTGGGCGATATTCTCTTCGTATGTACCGGATAACAACCTTAGCGGCAGGTATCTGTCAGCCATCTGGTTGGCCATGCCGGCAATGCCTACCACCACCAGCGGCATAGCGTAGAACATCATTTTCTTCCATAGTTCCTTATCAAAGACAAATGTAAATTCAGGAGTGGTGGCAGCATCCTTCCGAAAGTCTTTCGTCCTCCTGAAATACATGGGAGCCAACAATAAGAAGACTCCAAAACTGGCTATCAAATTGGCAATAAAAACGAAGGTCAGCTTCTTATCCGGACTATATATTTCAGCCGCAGACGCATTGCCCGATTGAGCCAAATAGGGTACCAGCTCGAGAAAAAACAAAAGAAAAATCAGGTTGATAATTACGTTGATCAGTTTGTAAACAGCAAACCTGACAGGTCTGTTTTCTAATCGCAACCTGGCAAAAGGAATAGCGGCAAGCACATCAAACCCAATGATCATGGCAAACAAAATCACAAAGAGGTAATCCTCAGGCTTTAACAAAAAGCCGGCTATCGGGCGGGACAGCAAAACCAGCACCCCTACAAAAACAATCGTACTGATGATAAGACTTATGGCTGCCGTAGAAAAAGTACGATCCCGGTCTTCCGCTTTATTTCCAAATCTAAAAAAAGCCGTTTCCATCCCGTAGGTCATGAGCACCATGAGCAGAGCAGCATAGGCATACATGATCCCATGTTTGCCATACTCCCCTAAAGCATCATTAAATTTAAAAGTCAGGTATGGCGTGACTATGATAAAATTGAGCAACCTGCTGAGAATGTTACTCATGCCATAAATGACCGTTTCCTTCGCTAATCGTTTGACTTGTTTAGACATAATTGTAACAGGGCAAATTATTCATTGTGTAAAAATCAAACATTCACCCATTTTTCAAAATCCAGGCTTGCGGAACACTCATGCGTTGAAAAAATGGCTACTTTACTAATCCCCTAAACTATCCGTTTCGTCCTTATCCCTGCATTGTTTAAATAAAGATCAAATGTTACTTCCAGCGAAACAAGATTATTTTTCCCGCTGCTAAGTGTTCATAAAGCTTAGAAAAATTTCTTTACGAAGCAAATTAATGATAATTTCGCTTGATAAATGCAAAAATAAAGTCAAATTTATTGACAAATAGATCGAAATGATAGACATCGACTTATTAAAAAAAGTATGCAAGATTCCCGGAGCCCCAGGGTTTGAAAATAGAATCAGAGAGGCCATCATTGAAGAAGTAAAACCGCTGGTGGACGAAATATTTATTGACAACCTTGGAAGCCTTATCGCCGTGAAGAAAGGGCTTTCCCCAAAAAAAGTGATGATTGCGGCTCATATGGACGAAATTGGCTTTATCGTTACCCATATTGACGATGAAGGATTCATCAGGTTCCATACCTTGGGGGGATTTGATCCAAAAACGCTAACTTCCCAAAGAGTTATCGTGCATGGTAAAAAAGATATCATCGGCGTCATGGGCTCCAAGCCGGTACACATGATGAAACCGGAAGAGCGCACCAAACTACTGCCCATCAATGAATACTATATCGACGTGGGCATGTCCAAAGAAGAAGTTGAAGAGATCATTCACATTGGCGCACCGATCACCAGGGAGCGGGAATTGATTGAGATGGGCAATTGTGTCAACAGTAAATCCCTGGATAATCGGGTTTCCGTTTATATACTCATCGAGGTATTAAGATCCCTGAAGGAACAGGAAGTACCTTTTGACATCTACGGCGTTTTCACCGTTCAGGAAGAAGTTGGTTTGCGGGGTGCCATATCTGCCGCCCACCTGATAGATCCGGACTTCGGTTTTGGCCTTGATGTGACCATCGCATTTGATGTCCCCGGCTCTAACGGACACGACCGGATCACCAGCCTTGGCAAGGGCGCTGCCATCAAAATCATGGATGGGACCAGCATCAGCGACTACAGAATGGTGGAATACCTCAAGCAAACAGCCGAAAAATATTCCATAAAATGGCAACCGGAAATCCTTCCGGCCGGAGGTACGGACACCGCCGGAATTCAGCGTTACGGGAAAAAAGGTGCCATTTCAGGTGCCATTTCCATCCCGCTGAGAAATATGCACCAAACCATTGAAATGGCTCACAAAGAAGACATCATGAGCTGTGTGGAATTACTGAAAGCCGCCGTAGTCGACCTCGAAAAATATAATTGGGCGTTTTAGATAATTATGAATTTGCAACCAGCCTCCTGACGTCGCTGGGCAATTTACGAATTACGAAATGAATATGTTTTATTCGTAATTCGTAAATTCAAACTCGTAATTAATTACAATGCAAATAAAATCAAAACTCCCTGCCACAGGGATGTCTATCTTTTCCGTCATGTCAGCCCTGGCCCGGCAATTTGATGCCATCAACCTCGCCCAGGGATTCCCTGATTTCGAATCTTCACAGGAATTGAATGAGCTGGTTCATAAATACATGCGCCAAGGCTACAACCAGTACGCACCAATGGCTGGCGTTCCGGCCCTACGGGAGCGTATTGCCGAAAAAATCGAGCGGGTACACCAGGTGAAGGTGGATGCGCATAAGGAAATCACGATAACTGCGGGAGCGACACAGGCTATTTTTACGATCATCTCGGCTTTTGTCAACCCCGGCGACGAAGTAATCCTGATCGAGCCTGCCTACGATTCTTACCAACCGAGTATCCTGATCAATGGCGGCATTCCTGTTCCCTACCCTATCCAAAGTCCTGATTATGCTATCGACTGGGAAGCTTTTGGCCGTAAAATTACAGCACGTACCCGGATGATCATCATCAACAGTCCCCACAATCCATCCGGAGTGACGCTTAAGGACGAAGACTATAAAAAACTGGAATCCCTCGTTCGCGGGAAAGACATTCTCATATTGAGTGATGAAGTATATGAACACCTGGTGTACGATGGTAAAAAGCCGTTGAGCGTATTACAATACCCTGAACTGCGAAAGCAAAGTTTTGCCACTTTTTCTTTCGGGAAGACTTTCCACAACACAGGATGGAAAATGGGCTATGCTGTCGGTCCGGAAGCACTGATGATCGAATTTCAAAAAGTGCACCAGTTTAACGTTTTTTCCGTCAATACACCTATACAATTCGCTTTAGCAGATTATATGGAAGATCCTCAGACCTATCTGAGCCTTGGCAATTTCTTCCAGGAGAAAAGGGACTTTTTCCTCAACCTGATGCAATCCAGCCGGTTCCGGCCCTTAAAATGTGAAGGCACCTATTTCCACATGTACGATTTCAGCGACATCAGTGATGAACAGGATACAGATTTTGCCAAACGCATTACCAAAGAATATGGCGTGGCTACCATTCCTGTTTCGCCATTCTACGGCCAACCGATAAAGAGCAGCGTAGTGCGGTTCTGTTTTGCTAAAAAACCGGAAACACTCGAAAAAGCTGCGGAGCTTTTGGTGAAGATATAAAAGGATGTAAAGGATAAGATATTTTATTGGGCTAATGCCACTTCTCGAAGCCGTTTACGCCTTATATTTCCTGGGGCCGCTGTGTATTTTCAGTTTTTCTAAGTCCTCGACTTTTTTTAAACCGGATAAGAATGCTGGACACTTTCAAAATTTTGTGGCTTTGAATCGGTAGCACAAAATTCTGTAGGAGCCAACCTCAGATTATCAGCAAATCACCTAACACGATAACCAAAATTCCTGGGCCTGGAAATAAAATCAATGGCGAGTTTATTTTGTGCAGTGTAATGGAGGAAGATTTTAGGCAAATACACCACAGCAGCGGCTTTTTTTGCTTCGTTTTTTTAGCTGTAGAAAAAAATGAAGGAGCCATAAAATTGCTCTTAACGATTAGCTTTTATAACGCTAAAACTTCAAGCAAAACCAATTGAAAAAAATCACTCTACACCAGGCACTGTTTGTGGCTTGTTAGCTTTTGATCTGGCGAGCACTTCTTCGTAATAGGCCTCGTATTGAGGTAAAATATTTTTAATATCGAAACGCTTGGCCTGTGCCAGTGCATTCGCCCGGAATTTAGCCAGAATTTCTTCATTACTCAAAATGGTAATCGCATTGTTGGCCATACTGGCAACATCGCCGATCTCACTGAGAAATCCGGTCACCCCATGTTCATTCACCTCCGGAAGTCCGCCGGCATTGGAAGAAACCACAGGTACCTGGCAAGCCATAGCTTCGAGAGCGGCAAGGCCAAAGCTTTCCGACTCTGAAGGCATTATAAAAAGATCAGAAACAGCCAGCAACTCTTCCACGGCATCCTGTTTCCCCAGGAAACGTATATCGTCGCACAAGCCGAGTTTGCGGCAAAGGTCTTCCATATTTTGTCTTTCCGGACCGTCACCGATAAGCAAAAGTTTACTCGGAATCTCCTTATTAACCTTATGGAAAACATGGATCACATCATCGACGCGTTTGAGTTTCCTGAAATTGGAAACATGGGTCAGGATACGTTCACCATTAGGGGCAATCGCCTTTTTGAAGTGATCCTTATTGGTTTTGGCAAAACGATTGAAATCAATGAAATTATAGATTACCCTGATATCATTTTTAATTCCAAAATGATCATAGGTCTGTTGTTTGAGGCTTTCAGATACGGCAGTAACCCCATCGGATTTTTCAATAGAAAATTTCACAACAGAGGCAAAGGAGCGGTCTCTCCCAACAAGAGAAATATCGGTTCCGTGCAGCGTAGTTACTACCGGTACATATTTGCCTTGTGAAATAAGGATCTTTTTGGCCATATAGGCCACTGCCGCATGAGGAATTGCATAGTGTACATGTAACAGATCAAGGCCTTCAAATTTGACCACATCCACCAGCTTACTCGCCAGGGAGGTTTCATAAGGCATATACTCAAACAAAGGGTAGTCGCTGGTCATTACATCGTGAAAATAGATATTCTCATGAAAGGCCGAGAGTCTAACCGGACGTTTATAGGTTATGAAATGAATTTCATGCCCTTGCTGCGCTAATCCCAACCCCAATTCCGTCGCTACAACTCCACTACCTCCAAAAGTCGGGTAACAAACAATTCCTATTTTCATTGATACAGTTTTTATGCTGTTAAAAAACAACCCTAATGAAAGCAAAGGAGTCACCTATCCAATAGCTGTTGGTAACTTATTTCTCTTTTACATTCAAATAGCGCCTTTCGACTGATAGCACATAAAATGTCAGAGCAAAACTTTGCTCGGGCACATTAGGCTCAAAGATTAAATGCAAGAAAAGAAAAATTGTTTAAATATGATCAAGAAAACTTAACCCCGAGTAAAGAATGTCCTTTAAAAAACAAAAAGGGAATGCCTGATGCACTCCCTTTTTGAATGGAACATAATCAAATGGCGCTGCTTAAGATTTGATCAACTTCAAAGTTTTGACTTCTCCTCCGCTGCTTATAGTTACCAGATATACGCCATCTGCCTGTCCGGCAATATCCAATAAATACTCGCCACTGAGTACATTTTCATCTTCCAGCCTGAAGACCTGCTGGCCGAGTAAGTTCATCACGCGGATTTGTGCATCACTGGCTTCGGCAAAATTCACGCGCAGCGTGGTGAGGCCGTTCGTCGGATTAGGCATTAATGTTACTTCTTTAATCAACTCGGGATCATCAACAGCAATCACCCCAATTTCAACCAATACTCCAATGGCATCAGTACATCCGAAATTATCTGTAACGGTTACTGCATAATTTCCGGCAGGAATGTCTGTCAGCGTGTTCGATGTTTCCCCGACGATATTCCAAAGGAAAGTATAAGGTCCTGTACCGCCTTGAGGCTCAATGGTAATACTTCCATCATTCATCCCCTCAGCAGATGCATTAAGGACTTCAAAAGCGATATCCAAAGATTCCGGACAACGGAAGATATTGATATTATCGATATCTATCCAGTAATCTCCCTGGCCCCAGCTGGCTTGCAGGCGTACTTTGATGCTTTCGCCAACATAATCCGCCAAATCGACATTCACCACAGTGAATGCAGTTGTCGGTATGTGGTTACTTTCATCAATGGTATAAATAGTGGTAAAAATATCAGAACAGAAGGTTGCAATCTGAACTTCCAGCCGATCGTTTGACCCCAATATCGTGGAATCTATTCCTGCGAAGTAATCCACATATCTGTATTCAAAAGAAAGTGTCTGACCTTCTTCAACAGTCCCTAACCACGGTGTGGTTACATTGAAAAGCGGATTAAAAGAATACAGGTTATCTCCAATATTATAGGTAGGATTATTATGTGCGTTAGGGAACTGGATATTTCCAAATGTCTGGTTAAAAGTCCAGCCGGCAGGCTCTACCCCTGCTTCAAAATCTTCCGCCAAAGGCAGCGGATCAATTAAGGCTGAAGAGACAAATACCGTTTCATTATTCTCTAAATTTTGATCTGCCAGATCTGTCCAGATAGTAATGGTATAATCCGTCAGGTCAAGAGAATTAAACGGAATCACAAAGGTGTAATTCAATTGCTCTCCCGGCGCTAAGGTAACGCCGTTACCCGGATCTTCGACGATGTCCTCGTCATTGATCTGATAGTACAACGGAATATTACTCAAAGTGTCTGTACCGTGATTGAATAGCGTAACAACAACGTGGTCTATTGCGGCACCGCACTCTTCAAGGCTTTCGTTGGTACCTCCAAAGAGGGAAACATCATTGGTCAGTGCTTCGTGGATATAGATGTTGTCCACGCCAACGCCTTCCCGTTGAACAGAACCATCAGATCCAAAAGCAAAACGAATACGAACATCCTCCGAGCCGGCTGTTCCATCCAGGACATGGGAAGCGATTACCCATCCGTTGAATACGCCCTGGCCACTCCACCAGTCACCATAAATATTATCTACCTGGTTGTACCAGTTGACGGCGTCATCTCCTACAAGGCCAAGTTTGGTCCATGTTTGTCCTCCGTCAATGGTTGTCTCCAGCCACATCCCGTCAAAATTCGACTCTGACTCAATAAACATGGCAAAATCAATAATTGGATCTTCTGTGTATTGGGAAAAGTCAAAACAAGGAGATTCGAGGAAAGAATCCTCATTATTATTATAAAAACCGGTCAGGTTGGTTACCCAGGCATTTACGCCACCGGCGGCATTGGAAATAACCGTATTCGCCGGTTGTCCAAATTGCCAGGATTGGTTTTGTCCTTCCATCCCCAATGACCAGCCGCTGTATTCCTCTGTCTCAAAGGTTTCATACACAGGCAAATCGGCAATCACCGGAGTATTGACAATAGTAATGGCAAAAGTATCATTGGTAAAGACCGTATCGCCCTCCATTTCTGTCCACACCAGGATTTCGTACTCTCCGGGGGTTGAGAAGTCGAAATTCATATCAAAATCCATGATATCTGTGCTATCGATACCCAATACCCCTGTATAAACACCGTCAATTGGTTGATTGATATTGCTAATAACACCGTTAATACTATAATTAAACGGTACAAAAGTCTGTGGAGCTCCACCGTAATTCTGCAACTGAATGGTCATCTTTTCTGACATCCCCAGAGCACAACCTGAAACCGGATTGATCAAACCCGAAATACCCAGATCAATAGCCACAAGCGTTTCGAAAAAATAGGTATTAATCAGGGTTGTGGTATCAGGACCTTCACAAACTACAGAGAGGTATAATTCATATTCGGTATCCTGCTCCAGATTGGTCAGCGTATAATCTGTTTCCGTAGTGGAAATAACCTCACCTGTTCCGGGCGTAAACCCCGGGCTGCCGTATTCCAGCAGATAAAGACCATCTGGTACAGACCCTGCCCATGAAACATCAGCTGAAAAGGCACGAATATCGGAAATGATAACGGAAGAAGGCGGAGGCGGAGGACATGTCGGGCAAGACACCTCACCGGAAAAAGCCAGACCAACAAGCGGAGGATTACCATCTTCAAAAATAACCTGTCCTACAGGATCGAGCAGCCGGTAAGACGCTTCACTGTCAAAAAATCCTGAATTGTAGGTAATATTAATGCTTTGTGTTCCACTCACCAGCACAGGGAAGGTAATAAAACTCGGATCCGGAGCTGAAAAATCAAAGGTATAATTGGTTGTCACTCCGTCTAACTCAATATCCAGACTTGCACCATTCCACCCATCTCCAAAAGTATCGGAAAGTTCAAGGGTGAACTCACAGGTGACTTGTGCGTTGGCGACAAAAAGTCCGGCAAAAAAGAGCAATACAGAAAAGATTGTATTAGTCCACTTCATAGTTAGTTGCTTATTAGATAAACTTTGCGAAATAAGAATAAAAGCTAAAATTAATTAAAAAATCGATACTTCTAGCAATATCAAGCGTTCCCGGAAAAAATTTCGAGTCAAAAACGGGGATTTTTCACCTTATGTCAAAATCGCTGCAAATTTCCCCTCCGGACCCACCTGACAGCAGACACTTCAAAATAAAAACAGGAATGAGCGACCAGCCCTGTGGTGTTTTCATTGGGAGAAAAGAACTTTTTAATCTTTAACATTTGAATTTATATTAACCGAGTATCTTTGCATTAACAACAACAAGCAAATTTCTATGAAATCTATCCTTTATTTTAGTTTATTTTCAATCATGCTTTTTTGCATGGCATGCAATAACGCACCTTCCGCAGAGGCCAACCAGACGGGAGAGGCAACAACTTTAGCAAGCGCTGCCAGGCCCACTGCAGGCTCCAAAGCTTTTACCGTTGATAGTCAATCCAGTAAAATTGCCTGGAAAGCTACCAAACTGGCGGGAGCAGGTCATGACGGCTCCATTACCATTGCTTCAGGAACCGTACATGTTGACAATGGAGATATTGTTGCCGGTTCATTCATCATTGACATGAATAGTATTTCCGTTCTTGATCTGAAAGACCCAAATGACAGGGAAGACCTGGAAACTCACCTTAAGGGTGGAGACTTTTTCGATGTCGCCAATCATGAAACGGCACAATTTGTCATCACCGAAGCTTTGCCCAAGTCTGCCAACGATAACGGACGACAAAGCATTACCGGCAATCTTACCATTAAAGGAATTACCAGGAGTATACAATTTTTCACAAAGCTGATGACATCAGGTTTTTCGATCAACGCAAGTACCGGAAGTTTTGTGATAGACAGGACAGAATGGGATATTAAGTACAGATCAGGAATGCTGGGAACAGCCAAGGACAAAATCATTAACGACAAGGTCGCTTTAGACATAACACTGGTTGCCAAAGCAAATTAATCGCAGGAAAACAAAGAAAGGACCGGAGGCAATGCAATGGTTTTAACTTTCATTGCTTCCAGTCCTTTCCAGCTTTTGACAGTTAATCAAACTGAATAATAATTCAAAACCTTATTTGAGCATTCAGGCATAGGACAACTGCCGGTTTGTTGGTTATGCAGTTTCCTTTTGTTTTTCGTTTTGCAATACCGTGGTTACCCTAAGAACTTGAAGTTATAGTTATAGATCCAAACCACTAAGGCAACAAAAAGTATGAGAAAAACAAAGAAATAAAGCAAACAATTACCCTTCTTTCCTAGGTTCTTTATTTCGTCAGACATCTTTCCGTAGTTTTTTTTGGTGAATTCAATTTCAGTGTACTAAAATGCAAATATAAATTTAATCAGGATTTTTTAAGTATTTTATTCCCATCTAATCAAATTACATTTCCTTCATCCATCCATCAAAAGGTCAAATTTCCCAGTGCGTCACCCCTGATCCTTCATCCGTAACCTGCCTGAAGTCGTCAGGAGGCCGGTTCGTCATTACCTACATTTTTTCTTCCACAATGTCCATCAGTTCTTTTTCTGCAGTTTCGGCTGCCTCAACGATCTTTTGTCCTTTGGACAATATTGCTTCGACAAAGGCTTTATCCTGCAAATCTCCTGAGTTAATACGAACGTTCAGAAAAGCCCCTCTTATGGCGGCTCTTGCGCAAAGCCCTCCTACAGCGGCATCAGTAACGGAATTGGGATTTCCGATGGAAGCCATAGCCTTGATCAACTCAAAGGATTCATAGGCCAGTTCCATCACTTTGAAAGGCACCTCAATAGCATATTTGGTGGCATCCTGAATGGCCTGTTTTCTGGCGGCTTTTTCTTCATCGGTAGACTTAGGCATTCGCATGGCGTCGATAATACCATTAAAGGAAGCAGTATCTTCATCCACCATATGCAGCAAGGCATCCTTAATTTTTTGCCCCTTATCTGCCCAGTCGGAGAATTCTTGCCACCGGCTGTCCCAGCCACGTTTGTGAGCAGACAAATTGGCCACCATGGTAGCCAGGGAAGCTCCTAATGCTCCGACATAGGCTGAAATCGATCCACCTCCCGGCGCCATGCTTTCCGAAGCAGTTTCATCTGCAAATTTGTCCAATGGCATGGCGATCAACGGAGCGCTCTGTTCTGCTTTCAATTGATATTCAATAATTTTTTTCCTGGGATCAAAAGGCCCCAACTCATCCAGCCCAAGGGTTTTTACCGCAATTTTGATAATTTCTGATTCAGCAACTCCGGTAGAACGTTGTTGTTTTTTAAGGAAATATTTTCCGGCATCCAGCAATACCTTTAACGGCACAAGGCCCACCAGTTCAGAACCTGTCACTCTGATCCCACGACTTTCTGCACTTTTGCAACATTCTTCAAAGGCAATATGTAAGGGGGTAATGCTGATATTCGTCAGATTCATGGATATCTGGGCTACGCCGTATTCTTCGATATACCAGCCTATTCCTTTCACTGCTTTACAGGCTCCCGGGACTCTCAAAGGCTCTCCGTTTTCATCCCTGACGATTTTTCCGGAAACGGGGTCGCCTTCCCTTTTTACCCGGCCTTTCTCCCTCACATCAAAAGCGATGCTGTTCGCTCTCCGCGCGGAGGTGGTATTCAGGTTGACATTGTAGGCGACCAGGAAATCACGTGCTCCGATCGCTGTGGCGCCAGCTTTGGCATTAAATTTGGCCGGACCATAATCTGGTTTCCAGGCAGGATCAGACATCTTCTTTGGCAATGCCTCGTATTCTCCGGAACGCACGGTCGCCAGGTTCTTCCAGGCTGGTTTTGTAGCCGCAGATTCGTACATATAAAAGGGAATATCCAGTGCTTTACCGGCACGCTCTCCCAACCGGTGAGCCCATTGGACAACTTCCTCCATGCTAATATTGGCAATGGGGATCAACGGACAAACATCGGTAGCCCCCATGCGCGGATGTTCTCCCTTGTGTTTGCTCATATCGATAACTTCCGAAGCTTTTTTTATGGCCAGGAAGGCTGCTTCTATCACCGGTTCAGGTTCCCCTACAAATGTTACAACGGTTCTGTTGGTAGCTGCTCCCGGGTCGACATCCAGCAATTTTACGCCATCCACACTTTCGATGACATCGGTGATCTGTTTGATGACATTCATATCGCGCCCCTCGCTGAAATTGGGCACGCACTCGATTATTTTTTTGCTCATGACTTTGGTTTTAAATGATCTCGCGAAGGTAGGGGAAGTAAAAATGTAGAATGCAGAATGTTAATGTAGAATGTTATGAACCGCAGAGGGTTTTGGTCCCGGGAAACTAACCAGAAACAACCTTGTCTGCTCCACAGAGGCGGAATTTTAAAGGCATAGGAGACCCAGCGGAATGTAGCAGTGAGTACGGAACAGGGATCTTCGTGTAGAAAAAAGCATGCTCCGTGGATAAGAATACGCTCCTCGCCACGAGGGTATGCTTAAAAACTCCCCGTCTGGGAAGAAGAGTGAGCCAAATCCCTTATCTCCCCGGCTGGCGAAAGCCAACGAAGGAAAACAGCCGCAGAATGCAGAAATCAACCCAACTAGAGCATTTACAGCCGCTTCAATAAAATTCCTACAAACCAAACCCAAAACAAATCCTTGCCAACGCTGAGCCAGTCTGACCCTCCGCCCGACTGCGAACATGTATGGACAATAGTCAACACCTGGCAAATACACTTCGCGGACCGTTTTAAAAACTATCTCCTTTTATCAGCTGCCTTTCCTACCAGGCAGGCTAACTGTGATCCTGCACTCGTCAATTTTGGGAATTTCAAATGCCCGCCCAAATCGCGCCTTGATGAAAAAAAATTTGCGAAAACCCCACCCGTTACACTCCCTCTCCACTCACCTCCGTCTCCCGTCCCTCGCTTAAGGACCTCCCTGCTCGTTCCGCTCATTGCATTCCGTATGCTCAAAACCTGAACTGTGGATAAACTCGCCCCCCACCTCTCTCCCGTCGCGCTCGCGACCCGCGTCCCATGCCCCGTGCCCAAACCAACCCCACCAGGTCCCTGCGGTCGCCTGGCGGTGGCTTCCCTCCAACCGCCGCCGCGGTCCACCCCAAATCCTGGATCCACTTCGACCGTCTGTTGGCAATAAACACACCACACCACCACTCCCAAACAACCGCTCATATCAAACAAACCAACCTTTTTCCAAAGAGGAGCGTTCGTTACCCATCCTTCCTTCCAAAACCTACGAATCCGAAATCCCCCAGCTTTTCGCCACCCCTGGCCAAACTCCCATTCAGCTCTCGTAGTAAACGAAAAACTTTTTTTCCATTAACAAATAAAGTCGACCTGCCGGAGATCAAACCCGTACGGAATCCCTCACAGCTCATACCTCCATTAGGCAGGAGTTCCCTGTCCACCACCATTTCTTTCCCCCACCCTGCTTCGGCAAAAGCCATGTCGTCTCCGTCTCCGCCATAAAACACTGAGGTCACCTCGGCGGGGGGATTCACCTCTCCTACTCACATCATCACACCCCAGGTAAAGTCCCCCAGGATAGCGATCATTACGGAAACCGTCTTTCAGGGTGTTAGTGACCGCGTTTTTATTTTACCCGGAAAAACTCCCTGGCTGCCCTTTTTTTCTCCCAGCCTGCATCCACCGGCAAGCCGGGTTTTTCCAAACTGTGCAGTGGTTTCCAGATGGCTCCTGCCTCTCACATTGCTTTCGCTGTGGAAAGATCTCCACAGCCTTTGCATTTCGGGTTTCCGGCATCCGTTGGCGCGGCGGCGTATTTTCAGGCTTTGTCGTATTCGAGTTTGAAATATTCTTTGGCATCGTCAGATCGATTTAAATTTAGCTGTTGCCGTTTCCAACTCGTTCAAGTCGGTTGGTTTGGCGCTGTGCTTCAAGCGCCCGGCTTCGTTATCTTTGGCCAGTTGTTCATTGTTCAAAGCAAGTTTTCTGGCTTCCGTGCCACTCTTGCGGAACCTGGGCTTCCTTTTTAGCCAATTCTGCCTCGGTTTTATTAACCAGAGCTATTTGAGTTTGTGCACGTGCTTCCATCCGCTGATTGAAAGCATCCATCATTGCCGATCGATGCGATGGCTAAAATGGCCATCAAACAGCTATCCATCGTGCCCGCCTTCGTTTCGTTGGGCTTCGCCAGTTCCGCCGCCTGTATTTTCGCTCCTCTTCGATTTCTCCCGTTCTATGCGTGCTTTTTCCTCGGCGATGGCCATTTGCTCCGCTTCCCATTCCTTTTTGGAGTCAAGGATGGGCGCCACCAGGGTGTCGTGGGAGACTCGTTAGACCTGGTCGTTCCGTTCGGCTCTGAGCAGGCGCATACCTCCAGTTCATCGAGCAGGCCGGCAGGTATTGTACCTTTTTTATCGGTGATCATCGCCTTCAGCAGGGAGAGGCGGATGCCGTTGAAGATCAGTCGGTCTTCTAACAGGCGGCGGGCCTCATCCGGCCAGGCCGGATCTTTGATGGAGGCAATTTTGTTTTCATAAATTTACGGAACAATTGCCCGAGGTCGCCGAGATCCTCCCTTTCAATGATCGTTTTTTTCCTGGCTTTGATGACATCCTCTGCATATTCGCAGATGTATTGTATCTGGAAGGGCTCCACTTCTTCGCGGTCATGGAAGATGGTCGAGATGCGGTCAGCGCTGCGGGGCTGTAATCGAATTTTCCGGTTTTAAATCCGCTGTCTTCCTTTTGTGCGGGCAACGATGGCTGATTGACCTGATCTCTGTTGACGGTTTCATTCAACAGATTCACCAGCATATTGGGCAGGGTGTCTGTCATCTGGTCCAGCAGACTGAGCGATCGGAACGAAACTGAAAACGGATTTACTCCGCGGCCGTAGGTTGTTCGCGTTCTTCATCGTTGACAGTCCGGGTTTGCCGTATTTTTCCCGACGGGCTTTTCCGGAATTCCCGGGGCATCTGTGCGTTCACGAGATCCGCGAAAGTCCTTTTGAAGGCATCCACCTGATCTTTTGGGTAGGTGAAGAATTCTTCAAACTGGTCAAATGAGCAGGAATACGGAGCGGATTCCATGGCCAGTTGTCGGCTTTTGAGGGTGTACCACCAGCCTTCTGCCTCCGGCATTTTTGTCGGAGGGGGTCTATGGTTTGTCCATCGGTTATTTGCCTCCCAAAAACGTCTGAAGGTGTGAATTCCGTTTTTTTCATACCAGGCGTGGAAGCGCCTTCGATGGGCCCGGATTTTCCTGCATGGCGCCTCCGCTCGGTGGTGGCGATGGTCTTTTTTGAGGACAGGCAACACACCGGCATTGAGCAGGGAGTTTTTCCCAGTCCGGATTTACCGTAAAGCACGAGCAATCCTCCAGCCGGATGAGCTGCAGAGTTTGCGTTTATCGTCGTCTCTTCCGAAGAAAATATCGGCATCTTGCTGTTGGAAGGACTGAGTACCGGGATATCTGTTACGTTTCATCGGTCACAATTTTGGGTCAGCAATGCCAGCAAGCCTTTGATGATCTTGTTGGTTTCCGTCTTAAAATCCTCAAACCGCACGACGCCCTCGATGGTATTCTCCTGCTTCAGTTGTTTCCAGCGGCTGGACAGCAGAATAGCCGCATCGGAAAAGCCTGTGGCGCAATGGCCTTTCCGTCCCGGGGCAGCAGCAGTTGAAATGCTTTATCCAGCTTGCTGTCGCTAATCAGGCTTCTGGCCTCTGCACAAATTTCAGGGGCAATGCTACTCGGCACCGTGCTTACATTTTCAGCGCTGACCAGCAGGTTGGCAGCCTTGCATTGGTCATAAAGTTCTTCCACAAAATCCATAGCGCCCACCCCGGTAAAATTCATATCAAATTCATTCACAAAAAAGCTTTCGACGCGGGTCTTGCCGGAGCATCCATACCGTATTTGACCTGTACCTTTTCGTGAATATTGAGCATGCGTAAGAGCAGTTTTAAATACCATTTACCATAATCAAAGCCGATAAAAATAAAGGATTCGGCGTATTCTAAGGTATCTCGGGCGGTCTTGGGCGAGAATGATTATTAAAATCTTTCCGAGGAAGGTAAAAGATCCTGGTAGGAAACGATCAACGACTCGTCCTGTTCGTAATAGCCAAATAAATTATAGATCAGGCGATTATCCACAGAAGGAGTAAAATCAAGTTTTTCATCGTCCTGCTTTTTATCATACTGGCTTTTATTGTAAAAATGGAAGGTGTAAGGCAGTTTCAATTCATCAAACGCCTGGCAGATCAAGTCATCCGGTGATAGTGAAAGGATACAATGGAAGGGCAACTGAGCTACTTTCCTGTATAACTCTGTCACTTCTAAATCTTCATAAAAAGTAAGGATACTATCCATAATATGTGGCCGGTACTTTTCTTCATAAAAGAAAAAACCATCTTCACTGTAATATTCGATTCGGTCGAGAACCTCCTTCCCTAATCGCCCATGCAGATCTTTGCGGATAAACTCCTGCAAGGTTTGCTTAAGCATTTTATGAGGTTTTCTACCGGCCACGACTACTTCCGGCCCCAGCAGCAGCACCGCTTTTTTGCGTTTGAGCTGTCGAAGCAGGAATTTCCAGTCATTTTTCACGGGAGCATTTTGTTCCTGAGGCATCTGTTTGTTGGTTTTAAGTATTTCAAAGACAAAAGTATATCCTGTGAAAATACGGGAGAAAAATGAAAAGCAGGAATTTTTGGATATCTAAATTTCCTGCCATGCCAAGGCGTTACCTTGGACACATCAAGGTGACACCTTGGCAAGATGCTACTTTGTTTTCCGGAGAAAATAAATTGCCTCAAAAGACATGAGGTACCTACGGCACCAAACAGCGTGGGTCTCAGCCGGGGGATACCGGGATCGCGCCCCTACAGGGCGTGGAGGCGGAGCATTTCAAGGAGTCACCTTGGCCTAAGAGGAACAGAAGTCTTCACTTTCACCAAGGCTTGTGGGAAAATCCTGTCCCAATTTTCATACTTTTCTTTATTCTTCCTATATTCCCAAAAAAATTTCACCAAACTCATTTGATCAACTTCAACTAATGACACCCATATCCATGACTAGATTAATATTACTGTTTTTGTCGTTAACGACTTTTTCTTTTTCCCACGCCCAGCAAACCATCATCTGGGAAGAACAGTTTGACGGAGGTATTCCGGAAACGTGGACCATTGGCCCCGGGGCTCCCGCAGGAGCTATTTGGCAGTGGAGTGCCTCCGGCAGAGCCGACAGTGCTATGCTGTTGGAGCCCACTTCTGCATTACTGTGGAACGACAAGGGCCCCATCGAGTCTCCCTCCATGAACAATGGAGCAGCCATGTACAATTCCGATGTATATGATACAGGCGGGATCGGCTTCGGCGGCGGCCCCTTCCCCGGACAGCATTCCGGCAGCCTGATTTCTCCTTTGGTCGACCTTAGCGAGCACGCAGATGTCTTCCTCAAATTCAATCAATACGCCCATGCCAACGGAGCGGCGGTTTCCACCCTGCTGGCCCTGAGTACCAATGGAGGATCCTCCTGGACCGATATTCCCATTAATGGTGACATCGTTTTGAATAATGCTTCGGCCCCCGATGATGTCCAACTGATTGATATTTCCGACATTGCAGGCGGGCAGGACAGTGTTCAGATACGTTTTACCTGGGATGGCAGATTTTATTTCTGGCTTATTGATGATGTGCAGTTCATCGAAACGCCCGCCAATAACCTTGCCCTGGGCTCCAATGTCCATTATCCTCCTTCCAGTTATGCACAACCTGAGTCCCAAATCAGCACCGATACGCTGGAATTCTTTGCGGACATTTCCAATTTCGGCAGCCAGGATCAGACCAACGTTGTACTCAAAGCCTGGATCAGTAATTTAGGGGGAGATATCCTTTTTCAGGACAGTACCATTGTGGCGGAACTTCCTGCCGGAACAACAGACTTTTCGGTATCTGTTAACAACGTTTTCATTCCGCAGGATCTTATCGTGGAGGAAATTTATACCGTCCACTATTTCGTCTATAGCCTCGACGATCCGGATAGTGACATTTCGATGGATGACAATTCCTATGCGGCTAATTTTACGGTAACCGAAACCATCTTTGCCAAAGAGGACGGGAATGGACTGGAAGGTGTTGGCCAGGATGCCGACTGGATGATTGGCAATGTTTATGAAATGAGTCCGAACGAATTGATCGACGGACAATTCCAGGCAGCTTCCGCTCTTTTCTCCGCCTCCAGAAACAACCTTCTCGGACCCCTGGCAGGAGAACAGGTAAGCCTGATGTTATTCAAAGTCAACCCAGAGGTTTTACCGGATTGGTCGAACTTCGACCTTACTTCCATCGGGCAGGAGGATGACCTGGAACTTATTTCACGGGACACCTTTCTTTTTCCGGAAGGATATCAGAATTTTGAACTGGCAGAGGTGAGCCTGAACAATTTAAACGGAAGCGGGCAACCAGTACTTGAGCCAGGCGCCAGGTATATTCTGGCGGCAGCCTATGAAGGAGCAGCTAACAATATCCTGCACAGCAGTGACAAAGATATCGCCTATGATCAGGTATCGAGTATCGTTTTTGTGGACCAATGGTCTCTGGAAGGGTTCGGCCAGAAAAATGCTGCTCTGTTGAGATTAAACCTGGATCTCGTACTTCAAACCGATGATGAGGAACTTCCGGATGGTGCATTACAATTATTCCCCAATCCGGTGAGGGATAAATTAAATATTCAAATCAATACTTCGTCCAGAGAGGAAGCGCTGCTAATCACTGCTGACACAAGCGGTAGAGTACTCAACTACCAGGTATTGGAAAATTTGGACACGGCCAATCAACTAGACCTTAATGTCAGCGGATATTCCGAAGGACAATACCTGATAAGGTTGGTTACCAAAAACGGGAGTCTGACGAAGTTTTTTGTGGTGGTGAAGTGAAAAATGCAGAGTGCAGAGTGCAGAATTATTTTTCACTCTTAACTCTGCACTCTTAACTCTTAACTCTGCATTCAAATCACTCCTGACCCATCCGTTTGTTGATATCATTGTGGTAATGCAATGACTCACTCATCTGGGACTTAACCCTTTTGAAAACAGAGTCTTTATAGGAAGCATCGTTATCGATTTGCATCCAGAAAGGATGTTTTTCGAGGTCTGCACCTGCATCTACCAGTTTTTTTCTGGCCAATTCAAGACCTTCTTCAAAATGCTGCCTGGTGACTTCGATCATTATAACTTCTCCGTTTGCCGAAGCATCGATGGCTTGTTGCTCAATACTTCCGGGTTCAAAAGCAAGGGCTTCTGTGGTATGATCATGACCTTGATGTGTTGCTTCAATACCTGCAGCTTCGCGGAAACCAGGAACCAGATCCGCCAGGATCGACATCTGATCTTTTAACGATTCGATCTCTTCCTGCTGATCTTCAATTTTTTGTTTTTGAGTTTCGATTTCCTCATTTTGCTTGCTGACCAAATCTGTTAAATCATTGGTATTCAGACCAACGGCAACCTTAATCATATTAAGTCCACCCTCTTTGGAACCATCCCAGGCTACCCCTAAAATTTGCTTATAATCTTCAGGGCGCATGCTGTCCGGGTGTTTGGCAATACCCAGGCCGTCTCCGTTTCCGGTCGGCAGGATATAATCTCCGGGATTAACTTTACCCATTACCATTGTTGGTATTTGGCCAAGGAAAGCTACCATTTCATATTTATCTTCTTCTCCTGTACCAGGCATACCGCCCAATACTGCCGGATTATGAGAAATGACCATTATGCGATCAGCCTCCCAGGTTTTTTTAGAAATATATCCGTTTTTCATACCAACCACTTCTCCGGGAGCAAAATCATCCTCCAGGTTGAGCTTGGGCAAATACTCGGCATAATCTTCGGCGCCGGATGCAAAAGTCACGCCTATTTCATCCATATAGAGAGAGATGAACTGCTGTTTATTCTCGACAGCAATAGCGAGGTTTGCTGCCTGCAGGGCAATATTGGCGATAGCGATCACCTCCATGGCTACTGCTGCTGCAATTTCACCAGGCGAAGGGGTGGTTACACAAGCACCGAATCCAACACAAGCGGTGGAAGAGCCAATGGCTCCTGCCAATTCAATGGTTTGCATAACGCCTTCTGCTACGACAATGGCCATTGCGGTACTTTCGAGGATAATATCCTCTTCTGCAAATTCCAGGTCCTGCTGGTATCCAAGGTTATTGGCCAGGTCTGATGAACTACTTTCTCCTTCAATTCTACCTACAATCTGTCCTGAGCTATTGAGAAAAGTAAGGAAGTTGTTCTTATTTTGGGGCGTTCCAGAACCTACCTGGACCAGAATACCACTACCATCTCCCGAATTCCGGAAGTGAGCAATATGCCCGGTACCAACTTTGGAAGTATTGGTCAAACCAGCATCATAACCTCCCGGAATGCTTACAACGTTGTTGGTTTCGACTTTAAAAGTGTTGTTTACCTGGGCGGCACCAGCGACATTGAGCCGCTTTTGTATTCCAACCCCTCCTGAAACAACCAATGCTCCTGTTGCAGAGCTTGTCGATTCTGTCACATCGGTTATAGCCACTGCGCCGCCAAATTCTACAGGACCGCCAAATTTGGCAATTCCCCCAACATTGAGATTTTCCCCGATACCTACACCACCATTCACCACCAAAGCACCATTGGACACGTTGGTGGAGCTCAACGAGGCATTATCCAGTAAAACATGTTGATTGAAAGTGGCATTTCCCTGAGTAAGCAGGGAACCTGACAGCACGGTTGAACTATTATTGTTGACATTCAGGGAGCTCTGTAAATTGGTAGGCCCATCCACATTCAGGGAAGCATTCAGGTCTGTTGCCAGGTCGGCAGTCAGTGTTCCGGAGAATAAGGCCGATTTTTCATTGGCGACGGTAAAGTCCCCGTTATTGATGGTATTGCCACCCAAGGTATTGAGGTAAACATTATTGAAAATCCCCAAATCTCCGTCTTTGGTGAGTATCCCGCGGGGGATGTCATTGGTAATAAAGTTGACATCCTGGTTATTACGGGTACCCATGGTGTTATTATCTGCTTCAACGACATTACCGCCTACGTGCCAGTCCTGATTGGTATCTGAAATTGAACATTCAGTACCGGTTTCATTATCCGTTCTGGAGAAAACGGTAAAATCGCCAAAAGTTAAACCGACAATCCGGTTATCGTCTGTAGCTCCGGGCCATGAATTGGTGGGACATTTGGTTCTAAACCAGGTAATACAGGTCTCTCCGGCCAGGTTAATAACCCTGAAATAGGTTTTACTGTATAGGGTACCTATCGAAGTAGACGATCCATCAATGGTCAGCAGGTCTCCCTTGTTGACACCGGAAAAAGTAGTGATTAGATTTGTGAGAGAACTGTTGCCATAAACCTCAATATCAACGGCATTCTCGCCAAAATAATACACCTTGACTTCCGAATAGGCTCCATCGCAATCACAGGGATCCGTTGAACAATCAGGTTCGGGAAATTGAAGCTGTTGTTCTGGGCTGGCAACAATATTGCCGGCGGTGGCTGCATGGAAAGCATAAGGTACTGTAAGCAGTTTTGTCGTGCTAATGGTTTTAAACTGCTCTCCGCCATCCTCATCTATCCCTATTTCCATCCATACCTCATATTGACTCCAGTTGACTTCCTCCAGGGTGTTTCTTTTCGCAACCCCCTGCCCAATGGTTACATCAAATAACCCCAGAACATTGGTCGTCACCTGATGAGTCTCTTCAAAAACCAGGTCACCAGCAGGGCCTCCGGCATACAACCGGATCTCCAATCCTACCTTTTTCAAACCAAGTACATTGCCATCAGCATCTCTGGCTACCGCCTGGTATTTCATACCAGCAGGAACCCCTTGTGCCAGCAATGAAGCCACCGAAAAAAATATAAAAGCAACTAATAATAATGTTTTTTTCATGATAATATAGTTAATAGTTATTTACTAATGTTGATTTATTTAAGGTCGTTTCTAAATGATAATTATTTTAGTATTCCAGATATCTGCCCCAACTTTCACCCTTAGCAAATAAGTTCCCGAAGGGATGTTGGGCGTTACTATTGTCTCTTTAAATATTCCTTTGGAAACCGTTCCTTTTCTTTCAAAATGGATCAAATCACCTAAAAGCGAATAAAGGCTGATTTCCATTGCTCCCGAAGCACCTATCAATCCTTCCAAGCGGAATTGTCCGTTGTTTGGATTGGGATAAACGCCAAGTGATTCGAATAAGGCAGGCGATGCTTTTCCTTTGAAACTACCCTCGATATCCCCTTCCGCTGCCCGACCTTCAGGACCGGTAAAATCTATGGCTTCGTTGGTACAGGTAATGGTTAGGCAGTTGTTCAGGCAACAGATGCTTACACCGCAACTATTGACAGCGTCAACACAGATGTCTCCGGCTCCGGAGAAGTTGAAGAAACTGACCAGAATTGTATTGGTCCCTTGTCCGGAAAGAATACTTGCTCCAGTCGGAACTGTCCAGTTATAGGAATCTGCACCGGATACAGGATCAATGGTGTAATACTGCGCCGAAGCACAGGCAATATCAGCTGGCCCCTGAGGCGTTCCCGGAATATCGGGATACCCCTGAACCAATAGGAATGACTGACCGAACGTCGCACTCTGGCCACAGGAATTGGAAGCCTTGGGAACAATTATTCCCGAGGTAAAATCAGGCACCGCATCGACGGTGATGCTCGTCGTGCCCTGGCCACTGGTAATCGTCATCCCGTTAGGAACCGTCCATACATAATGTGTTGTATTGGGAACGGGATCAATGGAATAAACCAAATCAGTGGCTCCACACAATCCCATGGAGGGTCCTGTAACAGGGCCCGGAATATCTGGCAGCGCGCCATCCTGGCTGGTGGTCACCTGGTCGGAACCGACACATCCGTTGGCATCCGTAACCGTCACAGAAAAAATACCTAAGGTGTCGACCACAATAGAGTTGGTGGTCTCTCCTGTTGACCATTGATAAGCGACCAGATTTTCCCCGGCACTCAAAACCGTGGAATTACCATCACAAAAGGTAAGTTCTCCAATGATGATTGGAGGCATGGGAGGAACAAAAGCTTCCACCAACTGACTTCCGGAACCTGAGCAACCGTTGCTGTCAGTAACTGTCACCGAATAAGTGCCGGGGGTGGATACTGTTATGGATGGTGTGCCTGCACTTGTCGACCAATTGTAGGATGCAAAACCATCAGCTGCATTTAAGGTGGCAGATTCGCCGGGACAGAAACCGGTATCTCCGGAAATATCCGGGCTGGGATTATCCGCCAGGTAGGTGGTTACACCTGCACTACCTTCACAACCATTGGCATCCGTAACGGTAATGGAAAATACGCCTGCAGAAGAAACCGTTATGGTTTGCATATCAGAACCATCAGACCATGCGTATGTTACATAATCGCTTCCTCCATCCAGAACTGTTGAACCTGAAGGGCAAATACCGAGGCTTCCGGCAATCACAGGCTCCGGTAACGGATTTACCGTTATGACAACTGGAGCCGAGGAATTTATCCCACAGCCTGTCCCATCATCAAAACTAACGGTATAGGAGCCTGAGGCGTTCACCAAAATACTCGGTGCAGTAGCTCCGGTACTCCATTCAATGTTGTTGTTTTCGCTAGCCGTCAGGATAACACTCCCCCCTTCACAAAAGGTAGTCGGTGCATTATTCATTACACTTATAGAAGGTGTTACCTGATCCTGGCTGGTCACCACGACACTCGAAGAACTCAAACATCCGTCGCTGTCTGTTACTGTCAGCGAATAAGTTCCTGCAGTTCCTACTTCAATGGTAGGGGTTGATGCTAATGTTGACCAGGCGTAATTGGTAAAAGCAGCAGGTACTTCCTCTCCGATGCCTACAGCATCAATACCATTATATCCTGAAACAGAATCAGAAGCCATGGCAATTCTAACTTCACTAACATTGAAGGCGGTAAGCGGAAAGGTAATGTGATTTCTTGTACCGACTTCTTGCCCCGGCGAGGCGGTTCCGCTGTAAACCATTTCAAAGTTACCCGTTCCCGGGTTTTTCACATAAACGGTATCTATGGCCCCGGGATTCAGGGTTTCATAGATATCAATAAAATTAATGGGTGCAGCGTTAGAAAATTCGAGAACGATATGCTCTCTCGGTTCATCAGGAGAACTGCTTAACCATTGCCCCGGGCTTGTACCATACCCCGGATAAAAATTAGTCGCACCCAATATCTGGGAGCCTTTGAAATTTGTGTCTTCAAACTGGGAACTCACCTCCAAAACCTGAGAGGCATACCTTGTGTTGGCACTGGCTACCGACAAAGGATTCAAATCCCCGGAGCAGAGGGTGAGATCGCCGTTAATTACCGGAGTTTCTCCTCCGCTAACAATCTCTGAGCGCATCATCAACCTGCCTGGTTGCGGATGGTGCTCAAGTCCCGTCCCATCCATGTTGGCCCGATAATAGGCACTGTCTCTGACAAAGGATGTCTCCCATTGTACTCCCACCGGAAAATATGGATCTTGTGGGTTAGCGACCTGCGCCAAACCTATATAATAGTCTTCATCTATCAATAAAGGAACCTCCGGGAAATAAAAGGAATAATAAGTATTGACTTCGGCTGCACTGACGATCAAAACATCAGAAGAATCAATTAAGGTACCTGCGGCATCCATTACCACAGCATATAACGTATCTCCAATTGCTGAATAATCCAGATAAACATGGGCGGCATTTACCGCTCCGCAGCCATTCATTTTATACCTGGTTAAGATCAAGCCATCCCCTGTACCGAAACCGGCCGCTGTGGCCTGATCCCCCTGATCGGCATAGGCCTGAACAGAAGGATTGACCTTGCTGAGATAAACATTAGTGTTATTGGCAAGGGCATTTTCATCCCCCAGTCCCGGAATGCTGACGATCACTGAATCCGTTTCATTAACAGATGGGGTCCATCCGGCAAAAGTAACCAGGCCACTCGTATCCCCGCTTATCTCAACGGATTGCATATCCATAAACCTTAGTTCCCCGCTTTGCTGGTCCCTTATTTCCAGGGTAACTTCATAATTTTGTGTATCCTGGGAATGGTTGACCACCACGGCAGCAATCGAAACCGGTGTCCCATAGGGCTCTGCCACAAATCCATAACCGTAAACAACGGCAACTTCAACACTGTCTTTCACGCTGGAAGATCCAAACCGTGTTTCAGGCCTCAAATTGGTTGAAAATAAAATCTCTCTCTGTTCAAGATCAGTGGTATCCGTCTGGGTTATTAACCCCAAAACCAATTGTACAGAATCAATGCCAAGGGTATCCTGGATAGTCGTATTTTCTGTGGTGGCCAGGGCAACATTATTAACGGGTAACCCTCCTGTTGAACGAGACCATTCAAAAGCAACATAAACGCCGCCGCCATCATAAGTAAAAGGGTCTACCCCCATTCCTGCAAAGGGAATGGAAAAAGGCCCAATGGTATCCGGCAACACAATACTGTCATTGTGCACCAGGGTCATCGGCGCTATGGCATTACCCCATGAAATGGCATCTTTCAGCCTGTACCTGATTTCGTAGGACGCAGCACCGGGAACAGGAATCCAGGTCATTACAGCAGTCGTATCATTCAGGACATAGGTGGCTGATTTTTCCGGAGGGTAACAAGCGATGTCCCCCATGGTGGTAAAAACGGGGCCAGTCACAAAACTCCCCTTTCCGTCACCACATACGGCCCTGGCCTGCCATTCGTACTGAGTACCGGCATTTAATCCGTTTAGCGTGGTGGCAGTTCCCACACCGACCCCACTCGTCCAGGTTGTGGAACCTATCCGCCGGAACCTGATTTCGTGGTAAGTAGCCCCGGCTCCTGAAGCCCAGGTAATTACGGCCGAGGAATCAGTAAGTATCCCGACACCCAGATTCATGGGCTCATTGCAATTGTCAGGTTCTCCTGTCTTAAAGGCGCCGGAAATGGCAGCCGAGGAATCTGCGGCACAAAGGGTGTACACCCGCCATTGATAATTGGTATTCTCAGCAAGACCACTGACTACCAAAAAAGTATCGGTGGTGGTCGAAGTGGTATAGGTGCTGGTGTTGGCTTTAGCGTATTCGACCACATAGGAGGTGAAATTCGTGGCATATTGACTGCTCCAACTCAAGGTCGCTTCTGAATCAGAGACATTCAAGGCTGTTAAATTAGAAGGTCTGCTGCAATCAAGGGAGTCTTCAACCTGGAAAGATGTGAGTGCTGAAAAATCAGAATCTCCACCACAAACTGCCTTAACCTGCCATTCGTATTCCCCTTCAATAAGATCGCTCAGAACCAATTCGTTCATGGAAACAGTAACCGTGGTCCAAGCCAGATCAAGACGGCTTTCCACATCCAGGGTATTCTCCAGGTAAACCTTAAAGGCACCTTTAGTCGTATCTCCCTGGGCCTGGGCATAAGTAAACCCTATAGAATTCAGTACAGATCCGGCGGAGAGTTCAGTAAGCCCCATTTCATCCGGGGTGATTAAAAATAAAGCTCTTTGGTAACGAAAACCCTCCCTGGGGAGCATTTTCCTGGGGAAAAGGAGCCGTTCCAGGGCAACACCGTTATCTCCTGGGCAGCGGCCGATCCTGCCATTAATAGCAAGAGTAAAAGGGTAACCTTTTTAAAATCAAAAAGGTAATTAAGACCTTTGTAAAATAGTCTATTCATAATTGATCATGTTTTTCACGGATATGAGAAAATGCTCCCCCGGAAGTGAAAATACTGCCTGAAAAATGGCAAATCTTACGGAGAATCTCCTTAGCAATAAGTATCAGAAAGGCCGTTTTACAAAACAGGAGGCAAATCCTGTCTGGGGAACTTTTCTAAGTTTTAGCCACACAAAATCAAGCACACATGGAACGCCAGAAAGCAAGATCGGATTAATTCACGACTAAAAATAGGGTATTTTTACCTGTTTTTGACCTATTTGTCAATTAATTATTAGGTGAACAACCATAATTAAATACTAAATATATTGTAATTTATCGTTGAAACAAAAAAAACAACAGATCAAATATTTCGTACTGCATTCATTACTGCCATTTAAGCACGAGGATATCTTGGAAAACATTGTCCGGAAAGGTATTCCAACCGGATTGCCGGAATAAAAACATGAGTCATCCCACATTTTGAAAATTAAAAAGGTAGATTTATTTTTCAGAGGTTGATGTCGGAATTGCTATTTAACTATTTGTTTTTCAGGTATTTACATTCTTTTTGTCTTGATAAAAAGAAACTAAAAAATCAAAGCTGTATGATATTTTTGGACAATTCTAAGCTCGATTTTGTACACCCACCCAAACCTGTCAGCCAGCAGGCTCGCTCTTCCTTCGTCAGGCTCAGACATGGGTGCTTTCTCGAAGCGCTCAAAATCTTCACTAAGAATTGTTACCCAAAAATCCATAAGGCCGTTAGTTCCCTCGCCGGGAAGATTGAAAATCAACCAGGTACACGAAAAATCCCAAATTTTGGCCTAAGCCAAAATTTGGGATAACTCATGTTTACTACTGATACTTATAAATGAAGATCAGAAAATATGGATCAACGCATGATGACCACTTTTTTGTTCCATATCGTCTTTCCTACTTTAATTTTCAAAATATAGGTACCGTCGGACAAATCCGGAAGAGCGATATCTTCCTTCAACAGACCTGCATTTTTATGCCCTCTGGGTTCGAAATGAACCATATCTCCTAAGGTTGAGAAGACCGTTAATTCAAAGTTTCCTTCTTCAGGCAGGTAACCCTCCATGCGGAATTGTCCATTATTTGGATTTGGATATACTCCAAGATTCTCAATAAGTTCAACACCATCTTTTTGGATATACTCCGAGAAGGTTTCGCTTTGCGTTTCCCCGGGTTCAGCAAGATCTATAATGTCGCTACAAGTTACCGTTATACAGTTATCAAAGCAACATAAACTGACACCACAACTGTTTACAGCATCCACACAGATATCTCCAGAACCACTGAAGCTATAAAACTTCACATAGGCCGTATTTGTTCCTTGTCCCAGTACAACAGCTGCGCCGGGTGGCACGGTCCAAATATAGGAATCAGCACCAGCAACCGGATCAATGGTGTAGATATTCGCAGACTGGCAAGCTATCTCTGTCGGCCCCTGAGGGGTACCCGGGATATCAGGATATCCTTGTACCAATAAGAATGACTGACCGAAAGTAGGACTTTGTCCACAGGAATTATTCGCTTTAGGCACGATTATTCCCGAAGTGAAGTTCGGAATGGCATCGACGGTAATACTGGTGGTTCCCTGTCCGCTGGTAATGGTCATTCCATCCGGAACGGTCCACACATAAAAATCAGTATTCGGTACCGGAGCAATGGAGTAAGTCAAATTGGTTGCTCCACATAAACCCATAGAAGGACCTGTTACAGGACCCGGAATAGCCGGTAATTCACCATCGAGCGTGGTCGTAACCTGATCGATCCCCGTACAGCCGTTATTGTCTGTAACGGTAACACTGAAAGTCCCGACTGTACCCACAACAATGGTATTGGTTGTTTCTCCCGTGGACCACAGATAGGCGGAAAGATTCTCTCCGGCATCCAGAACGGTTGTATTCCCTCCACAGAAGGATAATCCTCCTGAAATAATAGGAGGCATAGGTGGCGTAAAGGCCGAAACAATCTGACTATCAGATCCGGTACATCCATTGCCATCCGTGACGGTAACGCCATAAGTACCTGCCGCATTGACAGCAACGCTCTGTGAGGATGATCCATTAAACCAATTGTAATTAGCATAACCTGCTCCTGCGTCAAGGTTTGCTGTTTCTCCCGGACAAAATCCGGTATCTCCGGTAATTGTTGGCGTTGGTAACGGATTAATGACGGTAGAGGTACTTACGGAACCAGTACACCCGGCAGAGGTTGTAACTGTAACAGAAAAGACACCTTCCGTATTGACCGGAATCGTTTGAGTCATAGCTCCGGTAGACCAATTATAACTGGCATAACCGGCACCTGCATCAAGATTGGTTGATGCTCCCTGGCAAAACGATAAGCTGCCGGAAATGACCGGTGACGGGGGTGCTCCTTCGAAAGTAGTCACTTCCGTTGAGTTGCTACAACCATTGGCATCTGTTACAAAAACGGTATAGGTATCAACTGTATTAACATTAATCGTTTGTGATGTTGCGCTGTTGGACCAGCTATAACTTGCAAATCCAGCTCCGGCATCAAGGGTAGTTGACCCGCCATCACAAATAGCTAAATCACCGGTAATGCTTACCGTCGGCAAGGAATTCACTGTGACAACAATGGGATCAGAGGGTTTCGCTCCACAACCCGTCCCGTCATCATACTCCACCGTATAGGATCCTGATGTAGAAACTGTAATATTGGGGGTCATTTCCCCTGTACTCCAAACGATATTCGATTGTTGGTCTGAAGACAGCGTCACACTGGATCCTTCGCAGAAAGAAGCACTGCCCACCAATATAGAAATTGTAGGCGTGATCTCGTCGGGACTGGTTACAACGACACTTGTGGAGTTGACACATCCACCCGCATCGGTTACCGTTACGGCATAAGTTCCTGCCATATCAACAGATGTAGAAGAACCCGAATCTCCGTTCGACCAGGCATAACTGGTAAAACTCGGTGCCACTTCCTCTCCAATTCCTACGGCATCAATACCATTATATCCCATAACAGAATCTGAAGCCATAGCAATTCTAACTTCCGACACATCAAAAGATGTCAATGGGAAGGTAATGTGATTTTTTGTTGCTATCTGCTGCCCCGGGGAAGCGGTAGCGGAGTAGACCATCACGAAATTCCCAGTACCCGGATCTTTAACATATACCGTATCCACCGCCCCTGGATTCAAGGTTTCGTAAATATCAATAAAGTTTATCGGTGAAGGATTGGCAAACTCCAATTCAACATATTCTCTTGGATTATCTGGTGCGTCATTAATCCATTGACCGGTAACTAATCCATATCCAGGAAAAATATCGGGAATACCCAATATTTGCTTCGATGCCAAACCCGGATCGTTGAATTCGGAACTGGCTTTGAGCACTCTGATTGCATAACGGGTATTCGCGCTGGCAACAGTCAATGTATTCATGTCTCCTTCACAAAGGGTGAGATCTCCGTTAATTACAGGGGTTTCTCCACCTGGGACAATCTCAGCCTTAATCATCAACCTCCCGGGAAGCGGGTGATCGACCAACATCGTTCCATCAATATTTGCCCGGTAATAAGCATCTTCCCGGATGTAATTCGTTTCCCATTGTACACCTACCGGGTAATAAGTTTTGGTCGGTACAGTAGGTACCTGAGCCAAACCTATATAATACTCCTCGTTGACAAAAGAAAGTCTTTTAGGGAAAAAGAATGAATGATAAGCATCGACTTCTTCACCTGTTGGAATAAAAATATCTGATGAGTCAATCAAAGTTCCTGCGGCATCCATCAATACAGCGTAAAGGGTATCCCCTTCTGCCGAGTAGTCTATGAATACCTGTGCAGCGTTCACCGCTCCACATCCATTCATGGAATGTCTTGCCAGGATCAAACCTGCCCCTGCTCCAAAGCCGGCGGAGCTGGCTTTTTTAGCATTGTCAGCAAAGCCGTGAACAGAAGCATTCACATTGGTATAATAAAAGGCTTCATTATTATCCAGCACATTCTCCATCGGCAATCCGGCTATGCTTACGGATAGGGTATCCAGTCCGTGTACACTCGGCAACCAACCCGTAAAACTAACGAGCATGGTGTCTTCTGCGGGAATTGTGACCGACTGCGAAGCAGTGTAAGTTTCTGCTCCGGTGACGTTAAAATTAACCGTATAGGTACGTGCTACATCCGCAAAATTTGAAATCAAAGCGGACACCTCATTGTCGCCGGAAAAATTGGTCGAATAATGTCCCAGTGCATAAACGGCCTCTACAGCAACACTATCAATAAAAGCAGTGGACCCAAAGGTTGTCTGGGGCCGCTTTTTGGCAGCGATCAATACCTCCGGAAGAGCAGTAACTGTTGTCTTATTATATCCGTTAAGACTCAGTACAATCTGACTTTCAATGCCATTTTCATCAACTTCCACTGAATTGCGCTCTGTGGCCAATGCATTATTCAGTGTTGTTAGCGGGCCTGCTACTCTTTGATATTCAAAAGCTACATACAATCCCTGACCTGTATAGTTAAAGGTCGTTGCTCCGTCAAACGGTACCACAAAAGCGCCAATACTATCCGGCACGATAATACTGTCATTGGTAATGGCAATCTGCGTCATCGGCAAAATCGCATTTGTCCAGGAAATGGAATTTTTCAACCGGTACCGGATATTATACGATGTGGCTCCGTCGGTTGGTGTCCAGTTCAAAGTAGCTGTGGTAGCCGATAAATTGTCAATATATGGATTGGTGGGCGCATAACAAGGAACCGTGCCTGAGGTCTGGAAATTTGTGCCTGAAACGTAGGCTCCCGTGCCGGCATCACAAACGGTTCTGACACCCCATTCGTAAGTGGTTCCGGGGTCGAGACCTAATGTCAGCAATAAACTATTGGAAAAGGATAAGGTCGTATTCCAAAAAGAAGTACCTACCCTGCGGTATCTTATATCATACCTGTTGGCACCTGCAGCTGCTGTCCAGGTCAGATTGGCTGACGTATCTGAATCAATTGTTGCTGTCAGAGAGGCCGGTTCGCTACAATTATCCTCACTAAGTGTGGTAAATGTACCACTACTCAATTGAGAAGAATCCGCTGCACAGAATGTCCTGACCTGCCACTGGTAATTTGTTTGTGGATCCAAGCCTGAAATGGCCGTAGACAATGTCGTCGGATCCGGACTAACGGCGGTCCAGTTGGCATCGGTAAAGGTTTTGTATTCTACGCGGTAATAGGAAAATCCGGGAGAGTCCGGTGCATACCAGTTTAAAGTGGCCGAAGAGGATGTAATATTATCAACCGTTAAATTGATCGGACGATTACACCCGGAAAGATCCAAAGTAGAAAACTCCTGTAATCCCGTAAAAACCGAATTACCTCCGGCACAAACCGCCTGTACCTGCCATTCATAATCGCCAGGAGGCAAAGCCTCAATAAGCAACGAATTCGTTGTTGAAATACTGTCCGAAAAATCAAGATCCAGACGGCTTTCCATATCCGTTGTATTTTCAAGGTACAACTTAAACCCAGCCCGGGTTGTATCATTTTGTGCTGCAGCCAGGGTAAAGCCAATAGAATTAAAATCTGTATTGGCCGATATTCCGGATTCCGCCATTTCTTCCGGTGTGATTAAATAGAGTTGACGTTGATACCGAAGTGCTCCCTGAGGTATAACTTCAGATGAATAAGACCCATCTGTAGGCAGTGCAACTTGTTGAGACAACTGTGCCATCACGTCAGAAGGCCATGCAAAAAAAGCAATAGCCATGGTCATGAGCATGAATCGCTTCATTAGCGAATTCATATATTTATGATTTTTCATTTATTGAAATTGAAATACTGAGCGTTTTAATGAAAGAAGCCGGCGGTATTTAATTTGACCTAAATACCGCCTTATTCTTTTATTTAATTCTTCCTGTTTATGAAAGTTATCAATAAGGATTACACTCAGAAGTGAAAAAATGAGATCAGTATATCTGTTTTCCTTATTTCTTTTCAATAATTCTATCATTAATATCCTGGTGCGAATGGAAAGAATACTTTAATTCTTCCTTAATGTTATCAAACAATTCTTCCTTGTAGTTTGGATCTGTATATAATCTGTTCCAGAAAGGATGATCCATAATATCTAAACCATTTTGTTCATAAACTCTTCTGGCATTTTGCTCTGCCAATCTTAAACCTGCTTCCAATTGCTCTCTGTCAATGGGAAAATATACAATTTGGTCTGCGGATGAATGATCAAGAAATTGGTCTTCAATTGCAGAAACAGAGCTAGTTTCATGCTCAGCATGATCATGATCATGATCAATAGCTTCATCCGTTGTTTCGATATTTGCAGCTTCAGCAAACCCCGGAACCAGTTTCGCAAGAATATCATTTGTGTTCTCTATCTGATCTTTTAATGCTTCAATTTCCCTGTTTTGTTTCTCATACAGGTCAACCATATCATTTGAATTCAACCCAATAGCTGTATTTACGAAATCAATACCTTCACTATCCTTTCCTTCCCATGCTACACCCAGGATCTTTTTGTAATCATAAGATTTCATCCTGTCAGGGCTCTTTGCAACTCCAACGCCAGTATTAAACCCGCTGGCAAGGATATAATCTCCAGGACTTACTTTACCCATAATTCTGGTTGGAACCTGTCCCATAAAGGCAACCTTCTCCAAACCTGAAACATCGCCATCAGGAGGTAAACCTCCTAACACAACAGGCTTAAGTGAAACAACCATGATCATGTCTGCACCATTTGTATTCTTGGATATATATCCATTTCTCACACCGACAATATCCCCTGGTAAAAATTCTTCATCAGGATTCAATTTTGGCAAATACTCGGCATAATCTTCAGCGCCTGAAGCAAAAGTTATCCCCTCCAGTGCTTTGTGCGTATTTCTAAAAACAATTAAAGCCGCACTTGCCTCGGCAAGATTTCCGCCGAGAGATACGATATTTGCAACTTTCAATGCAACTTCAGCAATAGAAGCAATAATTAATGATGGAATAGGCGTGGTAATACAAACACCAAGGCCGGCACAAGCAGTGGAAGATGATGCTGCTGCAGCCAAGTCAATACTTGCCTGAACAGATTCAAGACCAGCGATTACGATATCTAAAGTCGCAAAAGCGATATCAGTGATCGCAAAGGCTTCTGTGTCTTTATATTCCCGGTTTCTGTCAAAATCTCCGGAACCCTCGTCACTGTCTTCTCCTTCAATTCTACCTACTGTTCCGTTACTGCTATTGTAAAAAGTAATGAAGTTGTTTTTGTTGTGTGGAATAGGTGCTCCGACTTTAATCGAAATTCCATGACCGTTAGCCGTATTTTCAAAATTGGCAATGTGCTGACTGGCTGTTGTTTGAGGGTTACTGGTAACGCCTCCACCGGCAGCAATACTACCCCTTACAATAAAGGCGGTTGCTCCCGTAGCAACGGCATCAACCTTGGTTATTCCCCCTACGTTAAGATTTTTGGCAATACCAACACCACCTGCTACCGTTACCGCACCTGTTGTTGTGCTTGTTGACTGGTTATCGCCTCCTACATTGAGTCGTTTGCCTATACCTGCTCCACCAACAACTTTCAACGCTCCATTGGTCGCACTGGTAGATTCTGTAGTATTTTCGACAGTGGTTATTCCGCCGACATTAAGTCGTTTTACAATACCTGCTCCACCTGATAATTTAAAGGCACCTGAGGTAGAACTGGTGGATTCCGTACCATCTTCAACAGCAGTTGCGCCTCCTACATTGAGTCGTTTGCCTATACCCACACCACCTGTAACTTTCAAAGCACCAGTGGTCGTACTGGTAGACTCTGTAATATCGGTAATGGAAACCGCACCGGCAAAATCTACCGGGCCGCCAAAAGCAGAAGCTCCTCCTACATTCAGGTTCTCACCAATACCAACACCACCGTTAACCACCAATCCTCCTGTTGTAACAGAGGTAGAACTCAGGGCTGGATTGTCGAGTAAAACCTGCTGATTGAATGTCGCATCATCCTGTACCAGTAGGGTTCCTGACAAGGTAGTTGAGCTGCCATTGTTTACACTAAGCGAACTTTGAAGATTACTCGGTCCGTCTACATTCAGGGAGGCGTTCAGATCCGTTGCCAGGTCAACTGTTAATGTACCGGACAAAAGCGTCGACTTCAGATTGGTCACCGTAAAGTCACCATTATTGAGTGTCTGGCCACCTTCTGTATTCAGATTTACATTTTTCTTGACCGTAAGGTCATCTCCAATTTCAGCATCACGATCCACAAACAAATCCTGACCGATAGTTACATCAAAATCAACATTCGCGTTGCGGTCTACATCGAGGTCCTGGCCAATATGTACGTCAAAATCAATATTCGCATTACGATCTACATCAAGATCACGACCGATGTGTGCATCATTGCCTACATCGAGGTTCGCTCCAATTCCAAGGCTGTTATTGATAAAGATGTCTCCGTCCTTGTCAATCTCCATTCTTTCCTTGTCATTGGTTCTGAAATTCAGATCCTTAGCATCGTCGGTTCCAATAAAATGGTAATTTTCGTAGGTGAGGCTATTTCCGGTAACTTTCCAAAAAGGACCAGTCTTTTCTGCCCCGGTACCTGATCCAATTTGATCTGCAGTACCTGCATGGAAGGCATAAGGCACCGTCAACAACTTTGTTGTACTGATGGTGGAAAATTGCTCGCCTCCTTCCGGATCAAGCCCAACATTCATCCAAATTTCGTATTCACTCCAGGGTACTTCCCCCAGAATTCCGGATTTATTTTTCCCTTCGCCGATGGTAATGGTAAATAATCCAAGATTATTGGTGGTTATCTGATGAACCTCGGAAAAGGCAGTTTTCCCGTCCGGGCCACCTGCCAATAATTGAATTTCCAAACCGACGCTTTTGAGGGCCAGTACTTCGCCGTTGGCATCTCGGGCAACGGCCTGGTATTTCATGCCAGCAGGCACATTTTGGGCGACCATGGATAAGGTCGCCAACAATAAGAATGTCAATAGTAAGGAAGCTTTTTTCATTATTTCTTAGTTTATGATTTTTACAAAAAAAGGTATCCACCTGAAAGGGAACCTTCAGGTGTTCAAGAGGAACAATAATAAAAATAAATGATTAGTCTAACTTATTAACTTTGAATAAACCAACAGGTTTGTTGTCCGCTGTTTTAACCCGAACTAAGTACAACCCGCCGGGAAAATTGCCCATCTCGAACTGGAACTTTTGGAATGGGAATTCCAAAACCTGTTGATTGAGCACCTTCCCATTGAGATCGAGCAATTCAACAGAGAGGAGATCCTCCCTATCCGATTGAATGTCGATGTTCAGTATAGTGGATACAGGATTGGGCATCACCTGAATGGTATAATAATCTTCAAGGTTTTCGTATCTAAGCACCCTGGTAACTGATAATACAGGCTGGTGAAACCCCTGGGTTAGCATACCGTCTTCGGTAACCAAGGTACTAGTAGCCAATTCGCCTAACGTCCAATCGAGGGTAATGTCTCCCAAGGTACTGGAAGCGCCATCGCTGGCGAGCACCGAACGCTCAAAGGACTGGGCAGTCCCGGAAAATCCCAGAAAACAGCAAAAAAACAGGAATAGTAATTTTTCCTTCATGATCAATATGGGTTTTTAAAATTTAAAAATATTAGGTATGGAAATACAGGTTTCCGGGGACAATTCTCAAAATAGGAAGCGGGAAATATTTCCCCAAACAAAGATCGACAGAATAAATGTTTAAAAAATAGGTATTTATACCTGTTTTTTTTACCCTTTGGATTAAAAAGGGAACAGGTAAAAGTTAACCTTAACGTTTTACGCAAGGTAATTAAAAAGGTTTCAAAAAACGATTAAATAAAATAAATCTAAATAAGACCCCGGGCTTTTAGTTCGAGGTATTTGTTTATGGTATTGAGAGAAAGGTCCTGTGGCTTGGTGAGTACTGCCTGAATACCATAGTTGCGTAATTTCTGGACCATCTGGATTTTCTCGGCCAAAAACTTTTGGGCCACCGTCTGATGATAAATATCCTCCAGGGTATCTACTTCCTTGTAGGCGAATTCCTGTATCTCTGTATTTTCAAAAAAAATAACCACCAGCAAATGAACCTTCCCGATTTTCCTTAAAATCGGCAGCATGCGATCCAGGGCGTACATACTCTCAAAATTGGTGTACAGCATGATCAGGCTACGCCCGGTAATCAGCTTTCTGGCTATTTGATATAAGATTTCGTAATTCGCCTCGGTGTGGCGTTCTTTTTCATTGTAAAGTGCCTGTAAAATCTTTTGCAATTGGTAGGGCCGACCGTCCGCTTTTACCGTGGCTCCGATTTTATCGGAGAAAGTGATCAACCCGGCCATATCGTGTTTTTTCAGGATGATATTGGAGATGGCCAGCGTAGAATTGATCGCATAGTCCATCAGGCTCAACCCCTCAAAGGGCATGCGCATGGAACGGCTTTTATCGATGATGCTGTAAACCTGCTGCGATCGTTCGTCTTCGTATTGATTGACCATCAGAGTAGCCTTCCTTCCGGTAGCTTTCCAGTTGATAGCCCGGTAATCATCTCCCTGGACGTAATTCTTTATCTGCTCAAACTCGTAGCTATGGCCAATGCGCCGGATTTTTTTTATGCCTTCAAAATAACTGATCTTGCTAAATGCCCGCAACTCCAGTTCCTTCATCTGGAGAATAGAAGGATAAACGGGCGCCATCATCGGGAATTCGTGTTTATATCTTTTCTCAACCAAACCAAGGGTAGATGCCAGATAGAGATTTACCGCCCCGAAATTATATTCACCACGCTTCACCGGATGAATTTCATAGGTTATCCTTCCTTTTTCATCGGGATCCAGTGTCAGTTTTTCCAAAAAATCCCGCTTTTGGAGTTGAAAAGGTAATTCATCAATCACTGAAATATGGAGCTTTAATTCAGATTTATTATGAAGGTCAAGATGAATCTTATTGTCATCCCCCAGGGACAGTACTTTGGGTAATCGTCTTCTCAAACGCACCCAGACGTCTTTTCGAAACAACCTTATGATGTCAAACATCAGGACTACCCCAAACAAGGCAAGGCTTATTTGTGCAAGCGTAAAAAAGGCCGGCACAAAAAAGGAAACAGCGAAAAAAGCAATTAATGCTCCGAAGTATAGAAAAAAACGATCCGTTAAATAAAGGTTTTTCAATGTGGTTCGTTTGGATGCCTAAAGGTGATTGATTAATAAACTCTAAGGTAGGAAAATTTTATAGAATCAGACAAATTTAACAAAAGCCGGACATGGTATGATTACAAAAGCCAAGAAGAAAAAACGAAAAACCCCAGTAATGTTTTCCTGCCACGTGGCTTTCAGCTATCCCGATCAATCAGAACACTCTTTTTTGTAAACCATAAGAAATTAAAAGCCCATAATGGGAATTATCCGCCACAAACAACGACCTTCCGAACGACCCTTTCCTCCCCTTCCAAACTCAAAAAATACAGCCCGGGTGCTATTCCCTGCATCTTGATTGCCTCATTGCCCGTTTCCAACCGTTTTAACACCCTGCCACTAAGGTCCATGAACAGGATTGCTTTGAAGTTTTGATTACGCTCATGCTCTATACGCAATGTTTGTCCAGAAACAACAGGGTTCGGAAATACTTTTAACCCGTTCAAAAACAGATCATCTGCCGCAACATCCACATTTTGATGGATGACTCCTACGGCATCCAGGTCGAAACCACCGACGGGAAAAGGTGTCGGGAATGGGTCGTTGATTAAATTCCCGTAAAAATCCCTGCTGCCCAGGGCGGGATCAATACTACCGATAACGTCGATGAGCCGTACATGGGTGATATTTTGTAAATCGAGGATATCCGAAAACTCCGAGAGTTCTTCCAGGTCAAAAGGGGTTCCGTATCCACCGCGATATTTTCCGGCGAGGTTGTTGACCTTGGTAGCATCCGTCACCCCAAAGGTCAGGGTTTGTTCTGTGGTATCGGTAAGGGAGGTGGCAGGGAAACGCACAAATTGCTGACCATCACTACTCACTTCTACAAAAGCCAATTCCAGGAAAACATCGTCAAACCCATTCTCAAAAACCAGGAAATCCCAACCCTCTCCATTGCGAATTGGATGCTCAAAAGTCAGGGTGGCCAGGCCGGCGTCGCCAAGGCTCACCACCAGATTATCGGCAGGGCCGGGAACATTTTCGGGTTGGCCATTCGTCACCTGACCGAGCTCAACCATTAAAATATTTTGTAACCCCAGGTCAACTTCACATCCTGTGGCCCAACCTATGATCTGAGGATCATCTGCCGCAATCGCTGTACTGCCTTCCTGGCCCGCCGGCGGTGCAAACTGAGCCTGCAAAGAAACCCCAAAAAGCAACAGGCCAAAACACAAAATATATCTATTGATCATTGTTTTAAATTTCCGATAAACGACATTCAAGGTCGTTCCAGCGGCAAAGATATCGATTCCTTTAAGTTTAAATTCGCGAACACCGTAAAATTGTATGCCTCCCCGCCCCTGATTATCCAATCTCCCCCAATCCAACCCCATCAAGTATCCTACCATGCTCCTGCCCGATCCTCAGTCCTTTAGTCTATTTTAACACATTCCCCTATAAAACATCTGCTCAATCTCGCAACCCTACCCCCTTTAATCCGTATTATTGCAGATGCGGAGACAGAATTCCATACCCGACGCAAAAAATCCGCATTCAACTCCTTACTTTTTCGGAAGGATTCCACACTAAACAGGGTTCCTTGGTGCCACCCGTATTATGCAAATACACAGAATTGTGCATCATTGTTGTACCCATAATAATTGTATGATCATCAAAAAGTCGATAAAGGGATTAGCATTATTGTTCATAATAACCGTGACCGGCCTAGGATATTACTTCTATCAGGACACCAGGGACCCCTATGTCAGAGATGTTGATCACAGCGTACCTGAAAACACCATTCCTAAATTCAGGGAAGTTCCCTTTGATTTTTATCACAATTTTGACCCCCAAAATTCGCTCCCTTTGCTCGGAAGCTGCCTCATCGACGTAGATGATGATGGAATAGATGAAGTGTTTATTGGTGGAGGCAATCAACAACAAGACGTACTGTTCCAATACAAAAACGGTTATTTTGAAGATATTTCCGACCTGGTGAACCTGCCGGAAAAAAATGATGCCGTGACGCTTGGGGCTGTTTCCTTCGACCTCAACGATGATGGTCACACAGACCTGATCGTGGCCAGGGACGATGGTGTCTGGCTTTTGGAAAACAGGCAGGGCAAATTCATCCCCGGCATGATCGATATTGATTTAAACGACCAGTCAACGCCCGTCTCCCTCTCCCTCGGAGACGTCGACCGGGACGGGTACACTGATATATTTTTGTGCAACTATCTCCCATTGGAGCAAAAGAAAAAACAACGTATTTTCAATGATGTAACCTATGGTGCTTCCAGCCTGCTGTTGCTCAACAATGGCAACAATACCTTTCGGGATGCTACACAATTATTTGGACTGACCTATGTTCACAATACCCACCAATCGGTTATGGTAGACCTGGATGAAGATGGATGGCTGGACCTGGTAGTGGCCTACGACACGGGAGAAGCACGCACATACCGCAACCTGGAAGGTCAAAAATTTATACCAACAGCCAATCCGTTAACAGGCAGGTTTGCCTACCCTATGGGCATTGGTGTCGGGGATTTCAATAATGACACCAAAATTGATTTGTTTTTCACCAACGCTGGTTCTTCCGTACCTAAATCCATTGCCAAAGGCGATCTGGAAGATGACCAGGAATTGCTACTGCATTGGCTGATGTTCCGCAATGAAGGGAATTTTAATTTCACCGATGTTTCCGAGGAAGTAAAAGTATCAGATTTTGAATTTGCCTTTGGTTCCGTGCTGGAAGACTTCAACCTCGACGGGCGCCAGGATTTGGCGGTTGCGGAGAATTCCATCAAATTCCTGCCCCATAAAGCGTTCAAACTGCCCTGCCGCTTCCTGCTGCAAAAAGAAGACGGCACCTTTTCCGCGGTTGAGCAACAAGCAGGTCTGGTCAATAAAAACTACGCCCTAACTCCCCTTACCAGCGACTTCAACGACGACGGTTATCCCGACCTGATCTATGTCAACCTCAACGGCCCCGTCCGGGCATTTCTCAATGAAGGCGGCAACAACAATTACCTCAAGGTAAAACTCCTGGAGAACAGCGGCAATGCCGGCACCAAAGCCACCCTCACGATGGCCGACGGCCAAAGCCGCTCCGACGTCTACATCATTGGCGAGGGCCTCTCCTCTGACCAGACGAACACCATCACCTTCGGCCTCGGCCCAGATACCGACGTCCGCTCCCTCGTCATCCAGTATCCTTCCGGTCAGCGCGACACCCTGGTGGAACCGGAGATCAATATGACTTATGTTTTTCCGGTGGGGAAGTTTGGTGTTTTGAATTGATTGGGATGATCTTTGGAATAAAAAAAGCATTATTTTAAACTTGCAGCTTAAAATCCATACACTCATATCGATAATGGCATTGTGCCAGTTTACCCAATCCGTCTGATCAATTCCTCCCGGAAAGCAGCCCCTACCGGCACCCAATCAATGCCGACCCGCACACGGCCGGATTCGACCGCCTCGATGGCTGAAACAGGCACCAGGTATGATTTGTGCACTTGCAAAAAATCATCCGGAAGGTTCTCCAGGGCCTGACTGACATTCTCCCGAACCAGGATTTTCTTGTCCTCCATATGGTAGGTCATGTAGTTGCCGTCTTTTTGCAGGTAACGGATGTCTTTCACTGCGACTTTCAATAACTGATAACCACTTTTGAGAAAAAGGAAGTCCTGTTGCACTACAGGTGTTTCCTCTGCTGATGCCAACTTTTTGATGCGATGTACAGATCTCAGAAAACGCTCGAAAGTAATGGGTTTGAGCAGGTAATCCTCCACAGCAAACTCGTAACTTTTAACCGCATATTCAGAATAGGCCGTAGTCAGAATAACAGGAGGACGATCCTCCAGTGTTTCCAAAAAAGACATGCCCGAAAGCTGCGGCATATTGATGTCCAGAAAGATGACATCTACGGAATTATCCTGCAGAAATTCCAAAGCCTTTAACGGATCCCGGAAAGAAGCAATACAACTGACAAAGGGTATCCTGCTTATATACCTTTCGAGCAGTTCCAGGGCATTGGGCTCATCGTCCACAAGAATAGCTCTGATCATGTTAATTCCAGTTTTAATGCGACTTTAAAAATACCCGTTTCTTCCTCCACCGCCAGGGTATGTTTGTGCGGATAGATCAACTCCAGCCTTTTGCGTACATTTTCCAGCCCTACGCCACTGTATTGGTCCGGCATATTTTTCCGCTGCTGCCCATGGATAGAATTGGTGGTGCTGAATACCAAATGATTTCCATTGACATCCAGCGCAATGTTAACAAAAGAATCTTTGCCGGCATCCAGTCCGTGTTTAAAAGCATTTTCGACAAAGGGAACCAACAATGCCGGGGCTATTTTGCCGGCACCTATAGCTCCGGAAACTTTAAAAGTAACCTTTACCGGATCATTTTTACTGTAGCGCAATCCATTCAGTTGAATATAGTCCCGAATGAACTCGACCTCCTGTTCCAGAGGGATGAACGCTGATTGTGTATCGTAAATGATAAATCTCAGTAAATGAGACAAGCGTGAAATACCTTCAGAAATCTGGGGTTGTTCATACCGTTCGGAAATGGCCAGCAGATTATTGAGGGCATTGAACAAAAAGTGCGGATTGATTTGTGAACGCATCAATTGTAACTCAGCAGATAGTTTTTCCCTGGCTAGGGATTGCTGCCGGTGTTCGAGTCGTAGCTGATGCCTGATGGTTCCATAGGCGATCGAAACGGCGAGATAAAACCCATATATGATGGATATAAGCCGGAGATAAAGCCCGTCGAATAACTGCCCGGTAAAATACAGGATCAGCATTTCAATACCCACACAAGCGGCTATGACAAACAGCAACATGCTCACGTAACGCAGGAAACTCCGTTTTTGATAAAAAAGTGGAATGAGCAAAAAAGTATTCAGGTAAAACAAGATCGCTCGTGGCGGTATTCCTGCAAAAGAGATCACCTTTACCGGCCCTTGCGTACGCACTTCCCTGTAAAGATCGTTTTCCGAAATGATCTCCACCTCCGTGAGGTTGAACCCCACCATGGTAGAGATCACCCACGCCGTTAGAAACCAAAAGAGAACATTGATAAATATTTCGAAGTATTTGCCCACCGCTATTTTTGCTTTAAAAATAAACCGTTTTCACCGTCCATCCTAAAACTTGTGATGAACGGGCGTTTTATGGTATAAAGAAAATATTAAATCCGTAACTTTAATGTTCATACCCTCACAGGCCCATTCATCACATTTTATTGAATTGTACCGGAGTTCGCCTTAAACTTGCAGTAAAAAATTACATCATGCAAAAATTCAAATTCCTTTTAATCGTATTGCTCGGCTGTATTATTTTTGAAAGCTGCGCCACGCCCGCCGATCCTGAAGCAGAAAAAACCAATCCTGAAAAAGTAGCAGAATACCTCTCCACTATCGAACACCAGGGATTCCACGGTGCTGTTTTGGTAGTACAGGAGGGTAAGAATATTATTTCAGAGGGTTTTGGACTGAGTGATATCGACAAAAATATCCCCAACACAGACTCCACTATTTTTGATATAGGATCCATTACCAAACAATTTACTGCTGCCGGAATCCTGAAGCTGGAAATGAATGGCAAACTTTCCGTCGAGGATCTGATGTCTAAATATTTCGACGATGTGCCCGATGACAAAAAGGACATCACCCTTCATCACCTGCTCACCCACAGTGCCGGATTCCCGGGAGGTATTGGGGATGATTATGAAGATATTTCTACGGAAGACTTTATTTCCCGGGCTTTGAATACGCCCTTGCGATTTACTCCCGGCAGTGATTACAATTATTCGAATGTGGGGTACAGCCTGCTGGCCATCATCATCGAAAAGGTCAGCGGACAGTCCTATGAAAACTTCCTGCGGGAAAATCTGTTCCTCCCCGCTGGCATGGAGTCCACCGGTTACCTGATCCCCAAATGGAACGGATCACTCATGGCCACCGGCTACCGAAACAATAACCGTTGGGGGAAACCCACGGAGAAGTGGACCTCCGGACAAGTGTCCTGGCATCTCAAAGGCAATGGTGGCATCTTATCAACAGTAAAAGACATGTATAAATGGCATGAAGCTCTACTTACAGACGATATCCTTTCGGCTGAAGCCAAAGCCAAATATTACAAACCTCATGTGCGGGAAGGCGAAGGTGCTGAATCTTTCTACGCTTACGGCTGGGCCATCTTCCCAACACCGCGCAAGACCAACCTCATTGCGCACAATGGAGGCAATGGTGTATTTTTTGCAGATTTCTGGCGTTACCTGGAAGAAGACCTTACCATCATCGTGATGTGCAACAGCTCCAATCGTTATGCAGAACGTATCGCCAGCCAGATCGCAGGCATTATCCTCGTTCCCGATTTTAAACCGTCATATCCTGAAGGTGGAAATATTGAATTGGATGAAGCAGCGGTAACAAACATTGTCAATGCCTTTAAAACTGTCATTGCCCAATCTGACGAAACCCAGTGGGAAGCATTCATCAATACCTATTTTACCGATGAACTGAAAGACTTCGTTTCCATGTCCGAACACCTCGGTTTTTTCCGCCAATTCCACAATGATCTCAAGGATACTGAATTGTCGACAGAAGACTTTTCCGGCAATGTGGCTCAGCTGGTTTATGGAACTAGAGAAGAGGCTATACTCATCACCCTGGAACTGAATGAAACACCGGATGGTGCCATCAAGATAGGCGGCATAATGGTAGATTAAAAGTCAACCCTCAAATGGGAAGAAGCAATCCCTGCAGATCAAATCACCATACCCGCACCCACCGTTTCATTGGTAGCCTCATCGACGAAGATCAGGCTGCCGGTGATACGGTTTTTGTTATAGGCATCCACAAATAATGGTTGGGTCGTTCGCAATTGAAGACGACAGATATCATTCATGCCGATTTGCTTGTCTTCCTGGTTGCGGTGAAGGGTATTGATGTCGAGCTTATAACGGATGACCTTGACCATGCAACGCACTTCCCGGGTGGTATGCAGCAACAAATATTTGCCTCGCTCCCGAAGCAGATCTGAACTAAACCAACATACCATCACATCGATATCCTGGGTTACCCGAGGCTGATTATTGGGACGCACCAGCATATCTCCTCTGCTGAGGTCGAGATCATCTTCCAATTGAATGGCAACTGACATAGGCGGGAAAGCTTCGTCAATGGTCTGTCCTGCCATTTCAACAGCGGCAATTTTGGAAGAGAATCCTGATGGCAGCAATAACACCTCATCTCCTTTTTTAAATATACCTCCGGCTACCTGCCCGACGTAAGCACGATAATCGTGAAACGCATCCGAATTAGGCCGGATCACCATCTGGATGGGAAACCGGCAATCAATCAGGTTATGGTCACTGGCAATATGTACGTGATCGAGATAATAGAGCAAGGTACTGCCATCATACCAGGGCATTTTATCACTTTTATGAACAACATTGTCTCCCCTAAGGGCAGAGATAGGAATAAACTGAAGATCCTTGATGTTTAGCTTAATGGCAAAATCGGCAAACTCCCGGCTGATCCTTTCGAATATTGCAGCATCATAATCCACCAGGTCCATTTTATTGATACAAATCAGCAAATGCGGTATTTGTAACAATGAGGCAATGAAAGCATGTCTTCGGGTTTGTTCCACCAAACCTTTGCGGGCATCGACAAGGATGAGGGCGACATTGGCCGTGGATGCTCCCGTGACCATATTCCGGGTGTATTGAATGTGCCCCGGTGAATCGGCAATGATAAATTTACGTTGGGGCGTGGAAAAATACCGGTAGGCCACATCAATGGTAATGCCCTGTTCGCGCTCGGCCTTCAGGCCATCTGTCAGGAGGGCCAGGTTGATTTCTTTTTCACCACGACGTTCGCTGGCTGATCTGACGGCCTCAAGCTGATCCTCAAAAACAGACTTAGTGTCGTACAGCAGCCGCCCAATGAGGGTACTCTTGCCATCATCGACACTTCCTGCGGTAGTAAAGCGAACAAGTTCTGATTTATGCGGTGGTTGTTCCATTTTTTGTATCCATCCATTGCTGAACAGCCCATTGCTGACTTTCCAGATATAAAACTTCTATGGCTTTTTCAACAGGAAGATATGCAAGCTCCAGGTCATCCTCAATAATCAGGCTGGTATCCTGACCAATAATCTTTGCTGTATAATACAAGCCTTGTTTATTGAGGTAAGCTCCCACTACAGGAGAATAGACATACTCGGCAGCTTCACAGATCTTTTCCAGCTCAGACACCAGAAATCCGGTTTCTTCCTGTAATTCCCGCAGCAATGCCTCTTCCGGATATTCACCAGCTTCAATACCTCCCCCGGGCAAAAAATATTTACCCCAACTGATTATGCGTACCAATACGATCTCCTCCCCCCGGGACATTATGGCATAACTTCCGGGCCTGTCAATGGAATATTCTCCTTTGGGTAGTTCTTTGAATTGGAGCATGAACTGGTTACTGGTTACTGGTTACTGGTTACTGGTTACTGGTTACTGGTTACTGGTTACTGGTTGAAAACGTTCATTATGTATGAAGAGTTCATTTTTTGGAGGCGGTTTACCTTTACAACGTTACAGGTTGAAGGTTTTATTACAAAAAAAACCTCTACTTGGAACCAGCAACTTCACACTCCTGATTCGTAACCTACCTGACGACGTCAGGAGGCAAGTTGATAATTCAAATTAACCTTCCACCACTGCTCTTCCCACACAGTTATAATAGTAACCCCTTTCCGCCATCAGATCCAGATCATAGAGGTTTCTGCCATCAAAGATCATTTTGTTTTTCAGCAATTCATCCATGGCAGCAAAACTAGGGGTGCGGAAGACACTCCATTCCGTTACAATAGCCAGCGCATCTGCACCACGCAAAGCAGCGTATTGATCTTCAGCGTATTCGATTTTATCCCCATAAATTTCGCGGACATTATCCATTGCCTCAGGGTCAAAAGTACTGACCCTGGCACCGGCTTCCAGCAATTTATCAATGGTGTACAATGCGGGTGCTTCCCGGATATCATCGGTATTGGGTTTGAAGGCCAACCCCCAAAGGGCAATTTTTTTACCTTTCAGATCACCACCAAAATAGGCGATTATTTTTTCGGCAACCAGGAGCCGCTGTTTGTCATTTACATTCAGCACTGCATCGAGTATTTTAAAATTATACCCGGATTCCCTAGCCGTTTTGTGTAACGCCTGTACATCCTTGGGAAAGCAACTTCCACCAAATCCAACCCCCGGAAAGAGGAAACGTTTCCCAATCCTGGAATCACTACCAACACCCATGCGCACCATATCAACATCTGCTCCAAGCACTTCGCAAAGGTTGGCTATTTCATTCATAAAAGTAATCCTTGTGGCCAGGTAGGAATTGGCTGCATATTTGGTCATTTCTGCGGATCTTACATCCATGAAATAGATGGGATTGCCCTGGCGGACAAAAGGCTTGTACAGCTGTTCCATAACCTTCCGGGCTTTCGCAGAATTGGTCCCAACAACCACCCGATCAGGCTTCATAAAATCATCAACAGCCACTCCTTCCCTCAGGAATTCAGGGTTACTTACCACGTCAAAAAGCGATTCATCCAGGTTTTTAGCCAGAATAGCATGTACCTTTTCGGCAGTACCTACCGGTACGGTGCTTTTATCGACGATGACCTTATAATCCGTGATGATTTTTGAGAGGTCGGCAGCTACCCCCATAACAAAAGAGAGATCCGCAGCGCCATCACCCCCCGGAGGGGTGGGCAGGGCCAGGAAGATGATTTCGGCACCTTTTATGCCTTCCGCCAGGTCCGTGGTAAAGGTTAGCCTGCCCTGGCGGGTATTTCTTTCGAATAATAATTCAAGTCCTGGTTCAAATATGGGGACAATGCCATTGCGCATTTTTTCCACTTTGGCTTCATCAATATCAATACAGGTAACATTATTACCCGTTTCGGCGAAACAAGTACCGGTAACCAGCCCCACGTACCCTGTTCCTACAACTGCAATTTTCATAGGTTATTTTTTAATGCGTCATCATTTAAGGCCTGCAAATTTACGAAATTTTCCGCGGAAAAGGATGGGATTTTGGAGTCATGAAGACACTAATTTTGAGTAAAGCCGGGAGCGCTTATGTGGAGCAGGAAAGGTTACAAAAGATTTAACTGATTTCTCCATTTATTTTAGGGCCATATTTTCTTTCATCCTACTATAAAAATACGGAATTGTCGTCTGGAATAATTCTCAATGTGATTAGTTTTCGTATATTATCCAACAAAAGCGGGAATGTCTCAATACCAGGACGCACCCATCAATACCCTTTATGAAAAAATGGTTGAGTAACATATACTTTTCCTTTCCTATTCAATTAGCCATTTTGCACCTGAGGAGTCAGATGATCTTTCTCGGACTCTGGATTGCTTTGGCATTGTTCATTACCGGAGTATTGGGGGACCGGTTTGGATTTCCAAGTTTATTTCTTGATCCGGAATATCTCGGGAAAGTGGGTTTTACCAGTTTTTTCCTGATCGGAGCAAGTTTTGCCCAGTTTTTTATTAGCTGGCACCTGGCCACCTATTTGTTGACAGCCCACCACTTTCCATTCCTGGCATCTCTGTCACGGCCCTTTACCAAGTTCTGTATCAACAACTTTATCATACCCGCGGCATTCTTTCTGTTTTACGTAACCGAAATTTCCTATTTCCAGGTAACCTACGGTGAATTGGGGGCAGCAGATATCATTTTATACACCCTGGGACTGATGTCTGGTATTTTGTCAACGCTGGTATTGTACGGATTATATTTCAGGCTAACCAACCGTGATATTTCCTATTATGAAAAAAGGCAACACCGGCTCCCCCATTTGTTTGAGGGTATGACTCCAGGCAGGAGGAATGTTGATATCGATTACATCAAACAGCCGGACCATTCTGAAAGGGTACAAATTTACCTCAATGAGTATATGCGACCAAAAATTGTACGTAGTGTCGCCCATTACAAATCAATCCTGATCAAAAGGATTTTCAAACAAAATCACCTCAACGCCCTGATATTTCAACTGCTAACGGTTTTTGGGCTAATCCTGCTGGGGCTACTCATCGACTTTCCGGCATCGAGGATTCCCGCGGGAGCCAGTATTTTTATCATGCTGAGTATTTTTGTAGCTTTTTTCGGGTCTATCACTTACTGGTTCAGTGAATGGAGCATCCCGGTTGTTATCGGTTTGATTTTTTTGATCAATTATCTTACCTCGTTCGACCTCCTGCATCGGGACAACCTTGTTTATGGACTGAATTACCTGGAAAAACCCGTTGAGTACAATTCTTCAGTATTGGCAGAGATATGTAATACAGAACTGATCAGCCAGGATATTGAAGCCACCCAAAAGATTCTGGACAACTGGAAACAGCGCAATGATCCGGGCAATGGTCAAAAACCCAAGCTCACTTTGTTATGTGTGAGCGGGGGCGGACTCAAAGCAGCTACCTGGGCCTTCCGGAACATACAAGTGGCAGACAGCCTGACCCGGGGAAAATTGCTGCAGAGCAGCGTCCTGATAACCGGAGCTTCCGGAGGCATTATCGGTACTGCTTATCTTCGCGAATTATATCTACGTAAGCAACTGGGAGACTCAATCAACCTCTACGATAAACAATACCTGAGAAACATCTCCAGGGACCTGCTCAATTCCATCTCGTTTACCTGGGTAACCAATGACCTTTTCCTGCCATTTGCCCAATTCAAAACCGAAGGGCAGACGTATTTTAAAGACAGGGGGTATATTTTTGAAAGACAACTCAACGAAAACACCCACTTTGTGATGGATAAAAGGCTGGAGGAATACCAGCAGCCAGAAGCAGAAGCCTTAATCCCCATGATGTACATCACCCCAACCATCATCAACGATGCCCGCCGACTCATCATATCGCCACAGGGCGTGTCCTTTATGATGATCTCTCCAGTGGGGATGGAATTAACAGGAGATGTACAACTGGATGCTGTAGATTACCAATGGCTTTTCAAAAACCATAACCCGGAAACCATTCATTTTACTTCAGCTCTGCGCATGAATGCCACCTACCCCTATGTACTGCCCAGTCCCCATCTGCCCACCTCTCCGGTCATCGAAACCATGGATGCAGGTATACGCGACAATTTTGGTATCCTTTCAGCCACGAGGTTCCTCCAGGTTTATAAAGACTGGATCCTCGAAAATACCAGCGGGGTGGTATTGGTACAGATCACGAGTACCGAGCAGATTGAATCCATCCTGCCCGATCGTGATCAGGGAAGTATTGAAAAACTCATGAAACCCCTCGGCCTTACCGGGCTGTTGTTTACCCTGCAGGGTTTTGAACAGGATAATAACATTGGGTTCATCATTGACCTGCTGGGCAAGGATAATTTCGACCTGGTACGTTTCTATTATGATACGGTAGACGAAGAAATCCCCAGGGCTCCTGTTTCCTTCCACCTTACCTCAAGGGATAAAAGCAACGTCCTGGATGCAGTATGGTCTGAGAAAAATCAAAAAACAATGAAAAAACTTCAGGAGTTGTTGGGGGAATAGGTTGCTGAATGCTGGCTACTTTCCTAAAATTTCACAACATATTCCATGACCTGGTCTTTACCGGAAGGGTTGTCCCATAGAGGGCCTTCAGTGAGCAGGCGGATGGCCTCTGGTTCCAGGGTTTTATCAGAAGATTGTAAGCTGTTAATATTGGAGATGCTGCCATCCGGTTTAACCACGAATTGTAGCAACACCTCTCCTTCGTCGAGATTGGCTGGCAACTGTTTGTTTTTTCGGATGTATTTTGCAAAGGCCTCAAACCCTCCTACAGGAACAACATTGGGTTGACTGATAAAGATTTTTTTAGCGTCAGCTCTGGCAGGCGTGGGTTCTGCTGTTACTGCTATATCAGTCAATTCAAGGTTAGCCAGTTGTGCCATCTTCACGCTCAGGCTCCCGGGGCCCTGGACATCCGTCAGGGTCTTTTCATAACCGTTGTAAAGAAGCTCCAGTTTTTGAATATCAGGCCGCCATTCCATTTTGAACTGTCCCCGGATATTGGTCATCGTTGTTAATTGAGTCCCTAATGCGGAGACATTCACACCGATCAAAGGTTCGTTATTTTCTGCCAGGATCGTACCGACAATGTACTGCCTTTCCTCCGGTAAAACCACATGGAGGGAATCATTCGAAAATTCATCTTCCACATCTGCCCAGGTGAAAACAGCTGAATCCTTAACAGCCGCTTCCTTTGGTGCCGCCTCATTCATCACAACTATTTCTTCCGTTATTTCCAGGTCAGGTTCCACCGGGGCATCAACCTTGACGATGGCCGGAGCAGGTGGGGCATTGCTTTCTTTTTCCAGACCGGCCAATTGGTCAGCATCATTCAGTTCTGGTTGTATGGGCATATCTGCTACCGGCCGTTCGATCCTGACATCGGGGATTGCCTTTTCAATGGACGAAGGTTTTGGAACCATTCGTTCTTTTTTATCCTCATTAAAAGCCAAAGGATCGTTTTCTGAATCAGAACTGGCAGTTTCTGCTTTTGACTCCTCGGTTACAGCAGGTGTTGGCACTAAAGCCATATCCTTATTGCCCTGAGTAAACCGGTCGTTGACCATCCAGAAAATCCCCCCCGCAATGATGACAAAAACAATGGCCGCAGCCACCCGCCAAAGCAAAAAACCTCCGCGGCGATCTTTACCGCGATCCTTAAGCCTTCCCCGCAGGCGGTTCAGGGTAGCCTCATGGTCACCCTCAGCGAATTGTCGATAGCCTTCCAAAGCATCAGCAAGAAAGGGATCATTCCCAGCAGCCTGTTCAAGTTGCTGTTCCTCTGCCCGACGGGTCTCCCCACGCAACCAACGGCGCAGGTTCTCCATTAAATGATATGTCCTTTCCTTTTTCGTAATTACCTGGTTACTGGTTAAAATTCGTAATTAATTTTTACTTTCAATACAATTCTTCAAGTTGCGTCGGCCGTTCTGAATATGAGAACGTATTTTACCGACGTTTTCGGTTTTCATTGCAGCAATTTCCTTATAAGAATATCCCTGGTAATAAAACATATCGACACACTCTTTTTGTTGTACCGAAAGGGTTTCCAGACATTCTTTTAAGTGTTGTTCCCGAACCTCTTCTTCAGAAGGTTCATCCAAAGGATGCATTTCCTCTGCGGAATACATATTTTCGGGGGCAATATTTGCATTTAAATGTTTTTTATCTTTTCGGAGCTGCATCAGGCAGTGGTTCCGGCTCAATACATAAAGCCATCCGCGGAATGCTGCAATTTCGTGTTTTTTTACCTTTTCTGCCACCTCCTCGAAAATATTCATTACCGCATCTTCTGCCAGGGCCTCATCATTTAAGTACTTCAGACAAACCCCCAATACCAGTTCCATATACCTTTCAAACAATAGCCCAAGGTGTGACAAGTCGTCACTTTTCAAAAACAGATCCAGCAATTCCTCATCGCTGAATTCATCCTTATTTCGGCGCCAGATTTTAAGCATTTAGGAAAACTGTTCAAAAAAATTGTTATGCCTGTGTGTAATCCAAAGAGATGCTGCATCCTTCGAATAACTAAAACTAAAATTGTAAAGCTATGAAAAATTTGTTCTATTTTATTACTGCTGCCGCGTTGTTGTTCTCGGCAGCAGCTTTTGTTTCCCCTTATGCTTCAACGTCAAAAAGAGCCATTATTGTACCGGCAAAATCTTTTACCATCACAGGAAAAGTAACCGACGAGAGCGGGGAAGCCCTCATCGGAGCCAGTATTCTGGAGAAAGGCACTACCAATGGGACCATTACTGATTTTGATGGACAATACAGCTTGAAAGTTACCCGGGAAAAGGCCACCCTGGTAATCAGTTACACAGGATTTTCCACACAGGAAATTCACCTCGGTAAAAGTAACGTTGTTGATGTTGTTCTCCAACAAGGGATTACGCTTGACGCATGTGTCGTTACGGCTATGGGGGTTCGTAAAGAAGCCCGTTCCGTAGGATATGCCAGCGTACCAAAACGGAACAAAAAATCCAGGAAAAAAGAAGGGGCTTACCAGGATGCCCTTTCCGGAAGAGTGGCTGGCGTCAAAGCAGCACCGCAGCGTGCAAAAATAAGAGGCAGTCGTTCGGAAACTACCGATCACTACGTCGATGGTGTCAAAGGCAAAGCTAACCATAAAACGGCCCCCAAACCTTCTGAGCCGGCGGAAGTAAGAGCATATAAACAGCAAGCCGGCACCACCGGCGCCATCTCCAGCCCAACCCATTTCAAAACCAGCTGAGCCAACGCCAACACCTGCCCCCATTCCGCCAGCTTCAAAGCAGGCGGAGCCCAAAATCGCTGCCGTTGACGATAAAGCCAAAGTCGCTGACAAGAAAGATGTAAAAAATACCACCAGCGTTCCTAAGGATTCTATTGTAGATTATTCAGCAGAACGCTATGACGAAATCTATGAAAACCCGTTTCTCCAGGCTACAAAAACGCCGCTCTCTACCTTTTCCATCGATGTGGATGCTGCATCTTACAGCAATATGCGCCGCTTCGTCAGCAATGGTTCCTTACCGCCTAAAGATGCCATCCGCATTGAGGAAATGGTCAATTATTTCAATTATGACTACCCGGAACCTAAGGGAGAACATCCCTTTGAGATCATTACGGAAATTTCGGAATGCCCCTGGCAAAAAGGCCATAAATTGTTGCACATTGGCCTGCAGGGAAAACGGTTTGCCAAAGAAGACCTTCCAGCCTCGAACCTCGTATTTCTCATCGATGTTTCGGGAAGTATGAACAGGCCCAACAAATTACCGCTTTTACAACAATCTCTGAATTTACTGGTCGACAATTTACGTCAACAAGACTTTGTCTCCATTGTAGTGTATGCCGGTTCGGCAGGAGTAGTACTTAATCCAACCAATGGCACCGACAAAAAAGTTATTAAAGATGCGATCAACAGGTTACGTGCCGGCGGATCTACCGCAGGAGGTGCAGGCATAGAACTGGCCTATAAACTCGCCCGGGAAAACTTCAATAAAAAGGGTAATAACAGGGTAATAATCGCAACTGATGGTGACTTCAATGTTGGTATCAGCAGTGACATCAATCTGGTAAAATTAATCGAAAAGGAACGGGAAAGTGGCGTATTTCTGACCGTTTTAGGTTTTGGCATGGGTAATTACCAGGATGGAAAAATGCAAAAACTGGCTGACAAGGGCAATGGCAACCACGCTTACATCGACAATATCGGTGAAGCCCAAAAGGTACTTATCAATGAATTTGGCGGCACCATTTTCGCCATTGCCAAAGATGTAAAATTGCAATTGGAATTCAATCCTGAACAGGTAAAAGGTTACAGACTGATCGGTTACGAAAATCGCCTGCTCGCAGATGAGGATTTTGATGACGACACCAAAGACGCCGGTGAAATGGGTGCCGGACATACCGTTACGGCCCTTTACGAGATCATTCCGGCCAATTATCAAACGCCTTATATCGCAGATGTACAGGACTCTCAGCAACAGGTTGAACCTGTGCCGGCCTTCAGCGGTGCTAAAAAAGATATGGTGCACATCAAGTTTCGATACAAAAAACCTGACGGCCATATAAGTCAGTTATTGGAAAAAGGAGCGGAAGATATGAATATTCCGCTGGAAAAGAGTTCTGACAACTTCCGCTGGTCAGCTTCGGTTGCAGAATTTGGATTATTACTGCGCGATTCAAAGTATAAAGGAAAATCCAACTGGAAGAGCCTTAAAAACATGGCTATAAGATCCAAAGGTAAGGATGCTAACGGCTATCGTGGAGAGATGATCCTATTGATCGATCAGGCACAGGAATTGTCCGGGAAGACCCTGGCCGGGAAGTGACACTCCAACTAAAGTATAAGCAGAAGCTAGGGACAAATACAATACCTTAACCTTAGCTTCTGCTTTAAAAAACTTCCAACGGTGTAATTAAATTAAAACATAAAATATTCAACAACATTTTTTACTATAAATGATAATTTATTTGGCACTTTAGATCGATTGCAATATTTTTTTCATTAGAATACTAATTAAAAGATTGCATATCTGGCTACACTACACTATATTCAGGCGTTCATATATTCATCTCAGTGATATATAACATCCTTTTTTAACCAAAACCCATATGTATGAAAAAAATATTGACATTTATTCTCGTAATACTCATTTCATCCATTACCTACGCACAGGATTGTAATATCGGCAATCAGAATATCGAAGGATTTGAGACGGAAGATTTTAGTGCCAACTTCCTGTTGGGCTCTAGTTTTGAGCTTAGTGAAGATGGCATACTCCATTCCGTTAACTTAGTTGGTACAAACACCGGTGCCCAGGTGCAAATGGCCGTTTTTGATGACAATAATGGCGTGCCAAATAATCTGGTAGCATCAACTGGCGTAACAACCGTTGGCCAAGGCGTTGTTTCTTTGCCGGTGACACCTACTCAGCTGGCTCCAGGAACCTACTGGGTAATGGCAGTATATGATGCTGACGGAAGTCATATTTATGTGGACTCCGATGATACCGGACATACGATCTATTACGGAGACTTAAATTTTGGTGACCCTATTCCTTCGACTGCGGCAGGTTTCACCTCCTACTCCGGGTCTGCCTTTGCTTATTTCCTCGGAATTGAATGTGGCACCACCTGTAATATTGGTAATCAGGATATAACAGGATTTGAGACGGAAGATTTTAGTGCCAACTTCCTGTTAGGCTCTAGTTTTGACCTTAGTGAAGATGGCATACTTCAGTCCGTTAATTTAGTTGGTACAAATACCGGTGTACAGGTACAAATGGCCGTTTTTGATGACAATAATGGCGTGCCAAATAATCTGGTAGCATCAACTGGCGTAACAACCGTTGGTCAAGGCGTTGTTTCTTTACCAGTAAATTCCACGCAGCTGGCTCCAGGAACCTACTGGGTAATGGCAGTATATGATGCTGACGGAAGTCATATTTATGTAGACTCCGATGATACCGGACATACGATCTATTACGGAGATTTGAATTTTGGTGACCCTATTCCTTCCTCTGCCGCAGGTTTCACCTCCTACTCCGGTTCTGCCTTTGCGTATTTCCTCGGAATTGAATGTGGTGTTTGGCTCCGGGCAACGACAACGCCTGCAACGCCACCCATATTCCAGCTGACGGCTCTGTGAATGCAGGGAATACCAATGTAAATGCTACGGCCGCTGATGGTGAAGAAGACATTGCCCCTGAAGCTACGAGCTGTGGAACCAGCTGGTGTGCAGAAGAATTGAATGCGGGTATCGGACAAGTGCAAAACTCCGTTTGGTTCACCTTTACAGCGCCTACCTCAGGAGCCGTGGAGATCAGTACCTGCGACCTGGCTGATTTTGATACTCAACTGGCACTATACAGCGTTATCGACTGCGATGATTTTTCAACCTATGCTTTAATCGGAGCCAATGATGATGGCCCGGATAGCTGTGCAACAAATTATGACAGTTGGATGCAGGCAAACACCTTGACCGCCGGTCAGATTTATTATATCATGGTGGATGGATACGCCGGAGCAGTCGGTGAATTTGGCATTTCTGTTACAGAAATAGTGAATACGCCAATAAATGAAGTCGATCCTGAATCTGTTGAGATGCTCATTGCTCCAAATCCTAACAATGGCATATTCAATGTAAGGCTGGAGGGTTTATCCACTGATGTACAAATGATGATCTCTGATGCTACCGGGAAAGTTGTTCACAGGCGGAGTATAAAATCCACCGAGACCAATATCGACGTCCGATTGCCCGATCTGGCCAAAGGTTTTTACTTCGTACAACTGCTGTCAGCTAAAGAAAGATTAACGAAAAAAATAATGATTGAATAGGTATTCTACCTGATCAAAGCAGAATATTTCAACCGAAAATTATATTAAAAACAGAGGCTGTCTCACAAGCAAGGTTTCTTGCGGTCCTGGAAAATTCCATTTGCGGAACCGGACTTAGGAGACAGCCTCATTTTAATGGATCGTTAAAAAGCCTTATTTTTTCACAACTCCTCCACCTTCATCTTCACCAGATAATCTTCATCATCCAACTGATTCGGCTCTTCGGGATAAGGTAGTACCTCTTCAAGCGTAAAGATAAAATTCCCCAGGGTATCAACACCCAGTTCGGGATAACCCACCCGGTTGATCAGTTTCAAATCTACCGGTTCTTCATCGGAAATGGTGACCTTAAAAGTTACCTCTGCCTGACCTTCCCAGACACAGATCACATTCAGGGGGCAGCGGGAATCTTCAATCGTATCAAAGGACAATTTCACCAATCCATCATCCGAGGTTTTAAACATTCCAAAATCCAGTTCAAATATTTTGCCGTAAGCAAATGTATTTTTACCGCCCTCTTTAGTGCACGCGGAAAGTCCGATCATACAGACCGCTAAAAAAACAAGCAATATCTTCTTCATTTGTCAATAGGTTTTGTTTAAATAATCAGCGTACGTATTCATAAATAAGTACCCATTCCACCAGGGTAGACCAATGGCATTTCCGGCATAGTTGGGAATACAATTCAATTTAATACATCCTTAACACATTTGCCTGTCTTTACTGCTTTCGTTTTTTCTCTTATCTTTATCATAACAACATTAAATCGTTGCCTTGCCGATACATCCATAAGACAAAAATTTATAGCAGATGCAAAGACTATTACTCCCTGTTTTTCTGACCCTCTTCCTTTTTGTTTCCGGAAAGCTTTTCAGCCAGGCTGGAGATTGTCCCTATCCTGTCATATTTTTACATGGCTGGACGGGTTCGGAAAGTTCTTTCGGAAATGTTTATAACAACAATGATTTCGAAAATGTATGGGGAGGTCTTGCCGACGTCTTCCATGCGGTGGTAAACGCCCAGGAAGGTACCCATATCTGGGGTAATGACGGCATTCCACATACCAATGATGATGACGTATTGGTCTCTTTTTCCAATGAAACGAATGACCTGGCTCCCGGTTGTTTGTATGCCATCAACCTGGATAATTACTGGAATGAAAATACTTCCAACCCACAGATCTATATCCACGATGGCGGCAGTCCTTCCTTTTGGGCATCTGACAGTAATGAATCAGCCATTTACAAACAGGGTTATGCCCTTGGGGAAATGATCAAAAAAGTATTGGCTGCCAATCCCGGAAAAGAAAAAGTCATTCTAATGGCCCACTCTATGGGAGGGCTGGAGTCCAGAGAATACCTGCAACGCACCGATGCCAGTGGAAACCACCTATGGTGGGTGGACCCATCCAGTGGAGACGGACATAAAGTTGCCAAACTCGTAACAACCAGCACCCCACACAGGGGCAGTAATACGATGGGTAACATCAGTGATTTCGGAGGCCATGAAGAAGATGAGTTCCGGGACGGATTGCCGGATCTGACCTCGGAAGCAGTCCGCGACCTCCGATACAGTTACGGCTGCGGTTTTCTGGATCTGGACGATTGCCCCGGCAATTATCTGTTTGGCGGGGATGAGGATGATATCGGTACCTGGTTCTATGCCAATGCAGATGTAGATTGCGATGGCAATGAAAATAACCCAAACATCATCGGTATCAATATCAATGGCCAGCAACAGGGGTTTTCAGAGCCCTGGCATGGCACTTACGACAATCCTTCCATGCCTTTACCTGGGGATATCCGATATACCTGGATAACCTCAGATGTTTCCTTCGATAGTGGAGACGGGGTCGTCGCCTGGTCGAGACAATGGCTGTTTGACGGCAGTATACCCAGGCCTTTTGACGAAGCGCCTTTCCTATTGTCGGATTCCTTATTGACCTTTGAAACCCACCTGTCGGTCAACAGTGATATAAACACAGTGCTCCGGGGACTTGATGAAGGGGATTACCCCAGGTTTAGCTGGGATGTCAGACCTGCAATCGAATTTGCGGGAATGCCTCAGAAAAGGAGTTCCTATGCTCCGGACGGGCCCTATGATACCGATCCTGACTGGTTTAAATTCACCCTGGAAACCCTCTCTTCCGGCGGGCTGGATATCGAATTCGTTCCTAACCCCAGCCTCGGTGGGCGTATAGATTTTTTCACGAGCAGCCCTTCGGTATACGCCGATATGAACACTTCGGGGCATTACTGGACCAGCTTTTCTCCAGGTTCAGGTACCATCATGCTGAATGTCCCGGCAGATGATCTTTCCCCCGGTTCCAGGTACTTCTTCCGCATTATCCACGAAAATGTTTCAGGGAATAGCTGGAGAACACCGTATCGGTTCACCCTGACACAGGCAGCCCCGCTTCCACTGAACCTTTTATCATTTTCCGGCGATGCCCGGGAAAAAGGGATTGACCTTTCCTGGAGCACGATGAATGAATTGAATGTCAATACTTTTGAGGTCGAAAGGTCTAATGATGCCAATGCATTCAAAACGATTGGAGCGGTGAGTGCTGCGGGGAGTTTTGATAGTACCAACCAATACACTTTTTCCGATACGGAACCGGACAACGGCACTAATTATTACCGGTTAAAAATGATAGATGAGGATGGTAGTTTCCAGTATAGCCCCCAAATCACTTTTGAATTTGGAAAAGAGGTGCGTGATATCCGGTTATTTCCCAATCCGGCGATCGGTGTCATTAACCTGCAATTTAAAACTGATGAGGAAGTTGAAGTATTTATTAATATTTACAATGCCTTCGGTCAACGGGTATTCGGAGAGACTTTCCTGCCGGCCAGGGGAGGAAACGAATTACCCTTTGATATTTCCAGCCTGAGCCAGGGATTTTATATACTGGAATTTCAGCAGAGCGGTTTTAAGGAGCTAATCAGGTTTGCGGTGAAATGACAAGTTTATAGAACATAGGAGTACAGCATTGGTATGCAGTAAATTCAAACAAAAATAATGGAGTTGTCCCGGCTAATTACTTATTGACTTTTTAACCGCAAGCTTACAAGGAAACAGTAAGATTCACCAAGGTCTAAAACGGAGAAACACCTGGAACTATTGGAAACCATCAGGAACAACTGGAAACTTCTTTTATCCCCACACCAGTGTTTAAAGAATTGATTATGTTTGCCTTCAAGAATCATTCAAAAAACTATCAACAGCAGTATGAACGTTGCCATCATCGGTGGAGGAGCAGCCGGTTTTTTTTCAGCGATAAACGTTAAGGAAAATTTCCCAAAGGCACAGGTCGTGATTTTTGAGAAATCGAAAAAACTGCTGTCAAAGGTAAAAATTTCGGGCGGAGGCCGATGCAATGTCACCAACGGTTGTACATCAATCAAAAAATTAAGCGAAGCATATCCCCGAGGCGGGAAAAAACTTAAAAAAGCCTTTAGCGTTTTTAATACCCGGCATACCATACAATGGTTTGAATCCAGAGGCGTTCCCCTGGTGACTCAGGAGGATAATTGTGTTTTTCCAAAGTCGCAGGATTCGCAAAGCATCATTGACTGTTTTTTGGATGCTGCCAGAAAAAAAAGTATAAAAATCATTACCGGCCAGGCAGTAAAAGCTATTCAGCCGGTCGGTGCACAACTGGAGTTGAGGTTTTCTGATGTGGCCCCACTTACATTTGACAAAGTCATTGTCGCCACCGGTGGTTCCCCAAAGAGAAAAGGCCTGGAATGGCTGGAAAAAATGGGCCACAAAATTGAAGACCCGGTACCTTCCCTGTTTACCTTTAATATGCCGGACGAAAGTGTCCGACAGCTCATGGGTATTGTGGTGGAAAACGCCCAGGTAAGCATCCAGGGCACAAAGTTACATTCAACAGGTCCCTTATTGATCACCCATTGGGGAATGAGCGGACCGGCCATTCTGAAATTGTCTGCTTTTGGGGCACAACTCCTCAGTGAAATGAACTATGCCTTTACCGTACAGGTAAACTGGGTAGACGAAAAAAATTTCGAAAAAGTACGAGGTGAATTGGTAAAAATTGTCCAAACCAATCCCAATAAAATACTAGCCAATGTACGTCCTTATTTTCTCCCCGAAAGGTTATGGTTATTTCTTTTAAAAAAAGGAGATCTGCCGGAAAAGAAAAAATGGAACGAACTGGGTAAAAAGGGAGTCAACAAATTAGTCACGCTGCTCACCAACGACAACTACTCCGTACGGGGCAAAACAACTTTCAAGGAAGAATTTGTCACCTGTGGCGGCATCAGTCTGGAATCCATCAACTTCAACACCATGGAAAGTTCCGTCTGTAAAAACCTTTATTTCGCCGGTGAACTGCTGGATATCGACGGTATTACAGGAGGATATAACTTCCAGGCAGCCTGGACGACGGGGTTTATTGCAGCAAAGTTAGGTCAATAGCAATAGCAGAACCTTTTTCTCTAAATAATAGAATTACGGTTGGTCGGCTCATTGAAACATTAGGTAATGAGTTCGAAGTTAAAAACTTCGAACAACAAGGGTCAGTTTCACCCCTTGATCAGCATTACTATTCAAACTCCGTATAAATCACCTCATCCTTATAAGTAACCTTACAGATGTGATTCATCCTCCCCTTTGGGTCCAGCGGCGTCCAGTGTTTGGCTGACCAAATGGTAACCTGGTTATCCAGTAATTGTTCCCGCAGCCCTTCGAAGGTCAACCCGGATTCAAGTCCCCGATTGATATAATAAATTTTTTGATTGTCCTTTAACCTGAAAACAATATCGTTTTTTCCACCTTCGTGGAGTTTAACCACAATACCGGAAGTGACATTACAATCACTTTCATTACTGACAGAAATGGGTCGCAAGGCTAAAATGAATACTATTCCAAAAAGCACGAGTAAAACCTGAAGCAGTCGTTTGATCATTTTGTTCTATTTTAGAGAGCTTGTCTGGATTTCCTAATAATTGATAATCAATATCTTACCTAAGATTCCTTGCCGCAATACTGGAAAAATGGAATGACTGGAAAATTGGACGAGCATAATCTTTTTCCTCCTTTTCTTTCTCCCATTTTATCCATTTTTCCTCATGAATTAGAATTTCTTTGCGGAAAATAAAAGAATCCCAATAAAAATTTTGAACATGCCAATATCAGAAATAACCCTCCGTCCTACTTTTTAGTGTTTTTTCTCGTTTTTTTAACAGGCTGGTTTTTAAAAACCTGGATGCTCAAAGCCGGCAAAGTCAACTCGACACAATAGGGCCGTCCATGTTGTTCCTCTTCCAGGGCTTCTACTGTTCCGTTACCGTCCATTCCGTATCCGGCATAGGCTTCATCTGTACTGTTGAGGACCTCTTTCCATTTACCGGCAAGGGGCACACCGATCTTGTAACCACGACGCACAACCGGGGTGAAATTACATACGATGAGCAGTGTGTCTTTGTCGTCTTCTGTTTTGCGCAGGAAGGAAATCACACTCTGCTGATGATCGGTTCCATCCACCCATTCAAAGGAACGGTAATCAAATTGATGGAGGGAAAGCGCAGGTTCTTTTTTGTACAATTCATTCAAATCCCGGACCCATTTTTGCACCCCTTTATGATAATCGTACTGCAGCAGGTGCCATTCGAGACCTACCTCAATATTCCATTCTGTGGTTTGTCCAAATTCTCCTCCCATGAATACCAGGTTGGATCCAGGGTGCATCCACTGCATACCAAACAACAACCGCAGGTTAGCAAAACGCTGTCCCTCATCTCCCGGCATACGGGTAAAGAGCGTCCCCTTACCATGTACTACCTCATCATGAGACAGCGGGAGCATATATTTTTCTGAAAAGGCATAGGTAAAACTGAAAGTGATCTTATTCTGGTGAAATTTTCTAAATACCGGGTCTATCTTAAAATACTCCAGGGTATCATTCATCCAGCCCATCATCCACTTTTGGTCAAAACCAAGGCCATCCCATTCCACATCCCTCGTGACCCCGGGCCAATCCGTGGATTCTTCTGCAATGACCACCGTTCCGGGGTATTCCCTGTGAATAGCCATATTCAATTCCTTGACAAAATCAATGGCTTCCAGGTTTCCGTTACCCCCATATTTGTTGGGCGTCCATTCTCCTTCTTCCCGGGAATAATCCAGGTGTATCATAGAAGCTACGGCATCTACTCTTATGCCGTCAGCGTGGTAATACTCGAGCCAGAACATAGCGTTGGAAAACAGGAAATTGCGGACTTCCTGCCTGCCATAATCAAAGATAAAACTCTGCCAGTCCGGGTGAAATCCCCTTTGCGGATCGGGATGTTCATACAGATGTGTCCCGTCAAACCAACCCGGGCCATGGCCGTCCGTTGGAAAATGGGAAGGCACCCAATCCAGGATAACGCCAATACCTGCCTGATGGAATTTATCGATCAGGTACATGAGGTCTTCCGGTTTACCGAAGCGGTGGGAAGGAGCAAAATATCCTGTTACCTGGTACCCCCAGGAATGGAAATACGGATGTTCCATAACAGGCATCAGTTCTACATGGGTAAAGCCCATTTTTTTAACGTAAGGCACCAACTCCCGCGCCATTTCGCGGTAAGTGAGCGACTCATCGTTGTTATTTTTCTTTTTCCAGGAACCGATATGGACTTCATAAACCGAAAAACCCGTGTCAGCTTTCCTGCTGTTCATCCATTTTTCGTCTTTCCATTCATAGTTCAGATCCCAGACGATGGAGGCTGTTTCGGAAGGCACCTGCCACAAGCGGGCATATGGATCTCCCTTGTCCAGTTCCTGCCCGGTATTGGATTTGATCCGGTATTTATAAACGGCACCTTTTTCAAGTCCGGGGATAAACCCTTCCCAGATACCCGACTCATCAAGCCTTGGAAAAAGTTTGTGGGTTTCGGGGTTCCATTCATTAAAATCTCCGATGACAGAAACTCGACGGGCGTTGGGTGCCCATACAGAAAAATGAACTCCTTTTTCACCATCTACCGACAAGGGAAAACTGCCCATATTCTTGTAGGCGCGAAAATGATTACCTGATCTGAAAAGATAAAGATCATAGTCAGAAAAAAGCGAATGTGGTTTGACGTTTGACATAATGTAAACTTACGGAAATTTTCAATTATTGATCTCTCTTTTATAACAATAACAGCCCGGCCAAAAATGTTTCTGATCGGGCTTCTGCAAATTATCAATCAAAGATGGATAGCACTTTACTTCTTGATAATTCCTACAAGCCAAACCAGCAGCCCGCCGCCAACTACAGCTGTAATGATAGACCCTAAAAGTCCTCCGCTGGTAGAAATCCCCATGAGGCCAAATACCCAGCCACCAAGGATGCCACCAACAATACCAACAACGATGTTGCCCAAGACACCAAAACCGCTGCCTTTAAAAAGCTGACCTACCAGCCATCCTGCCAGAGCTCCTACAAGAATGAAATAAATAAATCCACCCATAATAATTAAGTTTGGTTAAAAAAGTTGATTTTCAATTTGTGCAATATAAGCAATTTCTGCCGCAGGTAAATGAAATACTTCAAAAAGTCAGATACTCCTGCTGAATTGCTGAGCAAGAAACTTCGTCCCATTCAGCATTTTAAAAGGCATAATCGACAATATCAATTTTTGATTGCAGAAAATTTCATTCTTTTAAAAATCAAGGGATGCTTTTGGGTATAAACCCGTCTGCTGATTCCAGAAAGGCAGACCGGATCAGTCCGTTTTTCCCTGAACTTTTTCAATCCTCAGCAAATGGGATGTCTAAAAAAGTTTATGCTTATTTCAATAAATGCAATTTCGTAAAATATGCTAACTTTACCCATAAAAATAAGATCATGCTGAGAATATTCACCACCATGCTGCTTGCTGGGACCCTTTGGATAGAGGCAGGAGCCCAACTACCAAAATCCAATATTTACCTTTTTGAAGTCCAGCAGGTATCAGACAGCGCTTACAATTTCAATAATGCCAAATGGCTGACCCAGTTCAATGAAAACGGCTACAACAACCAGCCAGCCTTTTTCAGCCCATCCCAATTATACATCAGCGTGCAAACACCCAATGACAGCCAGAGTGATCTTGTCATGATGGACCTGGATAAAAAGACCAAAGTCAAAGTAACACAAACTGCCGAGGCTGAATTTTCTCCCCAACGCATGTTGGATTATTACAGCTTCTCGGCCATCCGGCAGGAGTATACCGGCCGGGACACTTTACTGCGCCTTTGGCAATTTCCTATCGACCGGCTGACCAATGGTCAACCTGTTTTTAAGTACCTGACAAACGTCGGTTATTACCACTGGATCAATGGTTCTGAAGTTGCCGTTTTTGTCGTTGAAAACCCTAATTACCTGGCCATAGCGAATACACGCACCGATGATGTAACTCCAGTGGCCACCAACGTAGGTCGATGTTTTTCCAAGCTTCCCAACGGCAACCTCGTTTATGTTCAAAAAAGCGAATTCAGCGACAACTGGTACCTGATGGAAAAAAATCTCTACAACAAAAATCAGCAACCCAGGTCTATCGTAAAAACCCTGAAGGGTTGTGAAGATTTTGCCATGTTCCCCGATGGTACTTTTGTGATGGGGCGTGGAAGCAAGCTGTTCAAGTTTAATCAATTCACAGATGAAGACTGGATAGAGATCGCTGACCTGCGCTACTATGACATTCGCAATATTTCCAGATTGGCAATCAGCCCGGATTACAAAATTGCTATCGTAGCAGATTAACAACCGTGGATTTTCAACAAATCTTGACAGAGATTCATGAGGAGGTTCAACCCTTTGCCGGTCAGGGCCAGGTGGCGGATTATATTCCTGAATTGGGTATGGTCGATCCTGAAAAATTCGGTATCCATCTGACCTTTCTGGATGGGAGGACTTTTGCCATAGGTCAGAGCGAGGAAAAATTTTCCATTCAAAGTATTGTCAAAGTACTTTCAGTAGCCCTGGCCATTTCCATCATCGGCGAAAAAATCTGGAAACGTGTGGGCGTAGAACCTTCGGGTCATCCTTTCAACAGCCTGACACTTCTGGAATACGAAGCGGGTATCCCGAGAAACCCCTTTATAAATTCCGGCGCTCTGGTCGTTGCAGATATACTTATCTCTCACCTGGAATATCCCCAAAAAGATTTTCTCCATTTTGTGCGCCGAATGGCCCAAACAGAAAATATCCAATACAACAAACAAATAGCTGCTTCTGAAAAGAACTGGGGACACAGGAACGCTGCGATCACTAACCTGCTCAAATCATTTGGAAATATCCACAACGATATAGAAGAAGTACTGGATTTCTACTTCCACATCTGTTCCATAGAAATGACCTGCAGGGAGCTTTCCCAGGCTTTTCTGCCTTTCGCTGATCACGGCAGAGCGTTGAGTATTACCGGAGAGTTTCTTACCTCGAGTCAGATAAAAAGACTCAATGCCCTCATGCAAACCTGTGGCTTTTATGACGAGGCCGGAGAATTCACCTTCAAGGTCGGATTGCCCGGGAAAAGTGGTGTTGGCGGCGGCATAGTTGCCGTTTATCCTCAGCAATTCAGCGTTGCGGTCTGGAGTCCCCGGCTAAACAAAAAGGGCAATTCACTTTTGGGTATGAAAGCTTTGGAATTATTGACAACCAAAACCGGGATGTCTATCTTTTAAGGAAGTGCCCAATATTCCAAATATTTTTGGTTTTTAACGGGTTATAGGATTACAGGCTCCGCTAATTATAGCATATCCCTGTTAAAAAAGGATGACTCCCCGCAGGGAACCATCCTTCTCAAAACGTATACTAAACTATCTCTACAGTTAAATCTTCCAGGTTAACCTCTACGCCCCCCGCCATTGCCAGAACGAGAAGTTCCATTCATTTGTCTTCCACTACCACTGCCATCTCTCAGTCTTTGTGGCGTTCCGCTTCCTGAACCATCTCTCAGTCGCTGTCCGTTTCCATTACCTCTCTGGTTCATACCTTGCCCCTTATTGGTTCTGTTGACATTGCGATTAGCACTTTGATTTTTATTTTGCTGTTTTTTCATCGTACGGTATTCATTCCTGTTCAGAAGGCCGTCACCATCCTTATCGAAATTGGCATATTGCAAATTCTGACATTCACTGTTACTAACAAAACCATCTCCGTTTCTGTCACATTGTGTAAAGCGTTGAGCTTTTTTGTTTCCCTGGCCGGTCTGTGCAAAGGAAGTTCCCATTCCGACAAACATCATAAGGGAAAGCACCAGCAGGGTGTAGAACCCATTTAATTTAAATTGACGTTTCATAAGTTTATATTTTTATGTTTGTTCAACAACAGTCCGTTTTGAACTGTCTTTCATCTTCTACTACGCAGTCAGATTTCTTTTCTTTCATTTTTAAAATTTTATTTATAAAAAACTTAACTTCCAGCCACAAAGACCCCCGGCCGTGGTGATCTGTTTTCCTAAAGTTCATCCTGACTGAAGATTTTTTTAAATTTTAATGAACGGGCAATCGAAAAATTTGGAAAATAATAGAATCATCGGGTCAAAAGGGAATATTGGAATTGAGGATGCGAATAACCATTAATCAACTTTTCATTCTTCCAGCCATTCCATTTAGAATAATAATGTGTGATTTGGACAAGACATGAATTCATTTTACAGATATACGCTAAGGTAAACTCATGCATGTAACCGAGCAAATTTGTCAAGAACTCAGCGACCTGGAGATCGTCCGCCGATCACTCCGGGATGTGGAGTATTTTGCCTGTTTGTACAGTCGGTACGAACCTAAATTACTGCGGTACATTAAAAGGATTTCCTATTCAACCCGGGAAGAATCGGAAGATATTCTTCAGGAAGCTTTTATAAAGATCTGGCGTAATCTTCACGATTTTGATCAGGATCTGAAACTATCGAGCTGGATATACCGAATCGTACACAATGAAACGGTCTCCTTCTGGCGCAAAAAAACGTCCTATGGAAAGGATCAAATGGCTGATTTGCCCGAGGATCTTTTCGATAATGAAGAAAAATTTTTCGATGAAGAAAGCGAGCAGGAATCTTCTTCGAAAAAGATCGATGAGATCCTGCAACAGTTACCGCTTAAGTACAGGGAAATACTTGTTTTAAAATTTCTAGAAATGATGAGTTATGAGGAAATTTCCGATGTTTTAAAAATTCCGGAAGGCACTGTAGCCACAAGAATTAACAGAGCAAAAAAAGCCTTTATTCAACAAGGAGGAAAAACCATTTTTCCTGGTTTTAAACAATAAAGTAATGGACAATTCTAAGAAGATCATAGATAAAATTAAATCCGAGAATATTCAACCCATCCCCCGGTGGAAGTTTTTGTTAAAAAACGGTGCTGTCTGGACTGGATTTTCGCTGGCAGTAGTTTTGGGTGCCCTGGCCTTTTCGGTCGTATTGTTCAGCATCCAGGAGTCTGAATTTGATTTACTGACGCACATGTCCCATTCCAAACTGGAGTTTTTCCTTGGCTTGCTGCCTATTTTCTGGATACTAACCCTTGTTCTATTTTTGATATTGGCCATTTTCAGCGTGCAGTATTCCCGAAAAGGGTATAAATTCACTGTCTCACGTCTTGTAGCCATATCTGCGGCCTTAAGTATTTTGCTGGGCACCTTGTTTTTTATTGCAGGTGGAGGCGAAAAGCTGGAAAATGCCTTCGCTGTAAATGTGGAAGTTTACCAAAGTCTTCAGGAGAAAAAAGTCAGGATATGGATGAACACTGAAGAGGGTTTTCTCTCGGGCACCATTGTCCATACTAAATCCGGCAATTCCCTTCAACTCAAAGATTTTGAAGAAAATACATGGGAAATTCAATATCAGGATGCCTTTGTATCTCCCAGGGTTCTTTTGGAACCGGGCGAAAAGATAAAACTGGTCGGAAAACTTATTGACAAAAGAACCTTTGAAGCAGAAGAAATACGCCCCTGGGGAGGTCGTGAAAATCGTGCACAGGGCAAAAAAGGCAGACAAGAATAATTTTTTTTAAAAAAAGGAAAGAAACCATAACCATTCGCGTAGTAACCAATGAAAGTAAACAAATATTCATTTTAACTACGAAAAAAAAGGTTATGAAAAATCATTTTTGGAAAAGCTTAATTGGCATGATATTATTAGCTGTTGTCGGCCTTTTTACTACCCAATGTCAAACAGAAGTAGCAGGTATCAACAATAATGAGCTGGCTGATGAAATTACAGACTTCAGATATGAAGCTGCAGCCACTGCCACACAACAATCACAATGCAGTTGCCTTTTCGACAACTACCCTTTGGAAACCTTATCTGCTGAAGAGATCAATGCATTAATGTTGATGCGGGAAGAAGAGAAAATGGCCAGAGATGTTTACCTGCAAATGTACCAACTTTGGGATCACAGGGTTTTTAACAATATAGCGAAATCGGAGCAAAAACACATGGATGCGCTCGCATGTCTTTTCGAAAAGTACGACCTCAACGATCCAGTGGGGGAAAATGGCCCCGGAGTTTTTGTCAACCAGGAGCTTCAATCTTTATATAATAGTTTAACGGAACAAGGTAGCGAAAGCCTGGAAGGAGCATTCCTGGCAGGTGCTGCCATTGAAGACGTTGACATTCGCGATCTGATCGATCTAACGGAAGCCATGGACAATGAAGATATCATTGCCGTATTCAACGAATTGACCAAAGGCTCCAGAAATCACCTGCGTGCTTTTAACAGGCAACTATCCCTGGTTGAGGCAAGTTATACTGCTCAATTCATTACTCCTGAGTTATTTACAGAAATTGTCAGTAGCCCAAGAGAACGGGGTGGAAGTCTATGTTTCACTCAGAACAATAGCGGAAATGGAAATGGTGGCATCTGCCCCAATGGTGGCAATGGCAATGGTGGAAACGGCAATGGTGGTATTTGCCCTAATAGCGGTGACGGAAACGGTGGCAATGGCAATAGTGGTATTTGCCCTAATGGCGGTGATGGCAATGGCGGCAACGGAAATGGTGGCAACGGAAATGGCGGCAACGGAAACGGTGGCAACGGAAACGGTGGCAACGGAAATGGTGGCAACGGAAACGGTGGCAACGGAAACGGTGGCAACGGAAACGGATAACCCTTTATCCAAACACAATAGGTGTCAGTTAAGGGTGTAAATTTACCGGTAAAACATCTTTCGTAATTATTAAATCCCGACGGAAAAATTTCCGCCGGGATTTTTTAATTAAAAAGGGACATAACCCGAAGTGATACTTCATGGGCTTTTCTTAGGATATGGTTAATAGATTACTTTGTTGACCTTAGGTAAAACCAAAGGTCAATCCTAAGCATCTGAAAACCAATTTCGTTTAGTTTGAAATTTTCAGGGCCGTACTATGGCTAAAAACTGAATTTTAAGTAGTTCCTGATAAACAGAACCGAAACCAACAAGGTGTGTTGATCCTGCTCTTTAATGTGTAAAACTTTTGGCAACGCTTTGATAAAGTAAGGTAAAGGCAAGAAAAAAACGGGACGAAGCAGAACTAACTGCTCCGCCCCTTCTTCACATGAAACAAATTTACTAGTTAAATATCTTTAGATCTTTTCAGATCATTCATTTACAATCATTTTCCGTGTTGCGGTGAACTCGCCGGTAGTGAGGGTATAATAATAGACCCCACTTGACAGGCTACCTCTTTCCAGCGTCATTTCATTATAGCCTTTTTCGTAGCTACCTGAAATTCTGCTGATCTCCCTACCGGAAACATCTCTGATCATCAGTGTTGTTTCTGCCGCGTAAGGCAGTTCAAAACCGATGTTGGTAGTTTGTCCGAATGGGTTAGGCGTATTCTGGTACAACTCAAAAACATAACCCGTTTCCGTCAACTGATCTGCAGAGATATTAAATTGAATGCCGACACCAAGTATTGATCCGTCTACTCCATAGGCTTCCATTGGAGTGAAATCAGAACTTGTAGTCAACAATTTACTGAGGCTAGAGGCATAATCTTTGGCCCGGAAAGTCAGTTTGAACATTTCCGGATTATCGTCCTTATCTACAAAGATACTATTTCCATCGGAAATATACCAACTTGTTGTAATAAGTCCTTCACCGATAAAGTCAAAACCAAAGTTATCATCCAGAGCAATACCTGCTGCAACATCAACAAAATCAAGGACTTTGGTATCAAAATTCAAGGTAAACTGATATCCTTTTATCAGCGCCAGTTCCGGCGCTGTAAAGGTTATTGTGTACTCCTGACCCGGCTCTACAGCCTGATCTTTGACACCAAATCTGAATTGTCCATTCTCATTCCTGCTTTCAACACTACCATAGATCGACGGATCAGCCGTCATATTGACATCTCCCATCTTGATTCCGATGAAATCGAGGTCGGATTTACATCCATCCAGGTCATGCAGTGTAATAGTTTGCGGATACCCTTCGGCCCACGGATTTGTTTCATCCGTGAATTCGTAAGCCGCATCAATAAATATCCAACTATCAACCGAAGTAAATTCACTAATCTGTCCCAGGATCAGCTTCTTGATCTCAATAAGATCCAGCGCTGTGATAGAACCGGAATTATTAACATCCGCTGCCAGGAGTAAGTATGGTGAAGCTAATGGGTTGCCACCCAACAAATGCTGCTGAATGAGAATCAAATCCATCGTGGTTACTCCGTTGAGATAGTCCACATCCAATTCAGGCGTAATGGTGTAATCTCCACCAAGTGCCACATCCTCGAATTCATAAATGCCTTCTTCATCCGTTTCAACTTCGTCCATGAAGGAGTCTGTTGCTGCATTGGTCAAGGTAACCATCGCTCCTTCAATCGGCTTATTCTGGATGGTTGCAATTCTACCCTGCAGATCTGCAAATTCAGAACAATCCGGGCATACTTCCAATGGATCCTGAACAAATACCGTGACTTCACAATTATCGTAATTAGGTCCTCCAATCGTTCCATCAGGTTGCACTGAGTATGGATTAAAGGCTGTATCCCACATATAAACCTCCAACTGGATGCTGTAGCGATCGTCGCAAGTGACTATTACACTCGTTGAATCCGGATGAGGCATATCTCCTATTCTGTTCACGGAGAAGCTCAATGGTGCAGAACAATCCTCTACCTGGCAAGAAGCCAGTTGGTAAGCATAAACGACAGCATACCCATCATCAGCTTCTCCATCTCCATTGACATCAACCCCAGGTTCAACAGCTTCCAGTTCTACCATCAGTCCGCTGTAACAATCCATTTCAGGAATGTAGCAATCTACTACTTCGAATGGCATTTGTACCGTTGTAATATTACCACAACCATCATCGACTACCACTTCAAACTCGTGACTGCCTATCGGATAACTGCCTACCAGCATGAAGTCCGGATAACTTCCCTGAAGGATACCTGAACCAGTGAGGTCCAGATCAATGGTACCGTCCGCTCCGGCATCGAGCAATATTCTCATGTCGATATTATCGGCGATGCAATTCTCTGACACTGTAAACGGATAGTAAACCATCGTTTCACAGTCGGCGGTATCTGTACAGAATGCCTCCGGAATATCGAACAATACCACTGGCGCAATGGTATCCCGGATAATCAAATGTTGAGTATAGGTCCAGTATCCTGTAGAGGCTGTAATTCTCCAGTATCCCTCAGGATTCGATTCTCCATCACAGTCGGTTCCTTTGGTTCCGGCAACCGGCATCATGTTGAAATACAAGCTATCCCGATCCACAAAGGTCGTATCTGTTGTTCGGATAATCCAGACCGGCTCTTCTCCTTCCACACCATCACAATCTTCGTCGCGGCTAATGTTGACCGGATCAGCGATGCCATCCCATTCACAGTAGTTAATGATATGGTAAGTACGCAATACGTTGTAGCATTCTTCGCCTTCAACAGGCAGGAATACATCTTCATGCGTGACTACTATGGAATCACAACCTGTATGATACAATTCAACCGTGTAAGCATTGTCTATACAATCCGTTTCAGTATCCTGAGGTAATTTAACCTCGTACCGGATACCACCGATAATGGTAACAATCTGTTCGAAGATATCCATTGAGTAATTGCCTACTGCATCAACTGCCTGGAAGCGACGGATAATCGTTCCTTCACCACAATCAGACAAGTTGACGATCGGTTCAAATTCAACGGTCTCAGCAGAGCAGTTGTCCACTACTACCGGCATTCCGAATACAGAAGCCAGATGTCCGAGGTCGTAAGCGTCAAACTCAATTGGCAATTCATCACAACTTACCGATACATCCTCGAGGCCGTAGCACAACGGTAATGTATTGTCTTCTACCAGCACTTCCGTCCAGCAAATATTCTCGTTGCCATAGATGTCAACTACTCTCATTTGAACAGTTACATACAATCCGGCATCACAGCAATTAAATTCTACAAACTCACCCCAATCTGACCACGTTGGGTCAACAATCGTATCACAGGTCATTGGATCACGGGTATATTCTCTGCGAACGAGAATACTGTCGATACCGCAATTATCATAGCTGCCATTGTCTACCATGAAAGTATAAACCCTGGCCAGACCGAACCCGCCGAGTGAAATATTCATTCCATCATCACAAACAGCTACCGGATTATCGAGATCCATAACGCGGAAGTAACAATCCAGCGTTGTAGTCATGCCGAAGAAATCAGTTACATTGTAACGAACGATGTAATCACCCACTGGCATTTCGTACAGTATTCTGTCATCACCAGGCAAAAGTACTGCAATCAACTCCGATTCATCCAAAGTCCAGATTTCGGTAATGACTGTCCAGGAAAGATCAGGTGCACAAGTACTGCCGGAAACATTCGGCATCGGCACTTCTACCGTTCCTGTACATACCCAAGGATCTGTAGTGAACAACATAATGTCCTCCTCGATGATTGGACAGAAGTGTGTATTCAACGGACATTCTACAACCAGTTCAGGAAGTAAAATGGTGACCTCATCACTACAATCCGCGAAATTGGAATCCGTAATGGTAACTATTGTCTCACTGGTAAATGGACCGATTTCTACCGGCTCACCATAAGTTCCGGTTGCCTGACCACCATCCCAGGTAGCTACCCAGGTATTGTCAGGACCATAATAGTCACCCGTTACGAGTACTGTCGCTGCGTAATAATCATCCTCTGCTTGTTCCGGTGTACCATTATCGTTACACTCTACGGATAAAACTGTAGCCGTTATATCACAATCCGGCAAGCAAGGTGTCGGTGACTGTACGAATACAGACACGCCACAATTCGGATTTTCATTGTCGTATAGATTAAAGTTCGTATTCTCTCCATTCTCAGAAGTAAAGGTATAAGTCACACCGTAAACGCCACTACCAATGGTGGAAGTCCATCCGGTACCAGATCCTCCGGTTACGGAAATATCAAAGGTATAGAAGTCATCATCCGGATTGCCCGGTGTTCCGTTATCCTGACAAGTCACATTGCTTATTACAGGTACCAGGTTACATTCTCCACAGTATTCCGTAGGATCAATGGTAAGGGACTCATTACAATTGTCATCTCCAAAGTCATAAAATTCGATGGTGGTTTCTCCGGTAAACGGTCCAAAGGTCTCCGTTGCAGGATAGAATCCGAAACCAACAGATTCTCCATTCACTTCTGCAAACCATCCATTACTTGGGCCATTATCAATGGTTAACGTTACATTAAAGGTACCATCAAAATTACAATCGACTTCCTCGATATTCGCTTCAAGTCCACAAGAACAAGTCAATGGTGGTGTAATGAATACGACTATAGGACAATCATCTGTCAAATCACTAACAATATCAAAGTTAGCAGGTCCATCTGAAATCAGGAATGGTCCGAAAGTAACCGGATTATCGAAGCTGTAATTCCCCGTATACTCCTCTGGCAAGCCTTCGGTATGCCATGTTGGTCCCTGGTTACCCAGGCTATCAACGATGAAGAGCGTAAAGTAGAACACATCATCGGTCTGATCATTCGTCGTTCCCTGATCGTCACACCATACATTGACCAGGTCAACTCCTGTCTGACAAATATTACATGGCTCTACGAAAGTCTGTGCTTCCAGTGTAGTTGAACAAGTCTCATCATCACAAGCGAAGAATTCAAAGTTGATGATAGCTCCATTGGATTCATATTCAAAGATCTGAATCACACCAGCAGTAAAAGATCCGCTTCCTCCAATGCCATCTGTCCAGCAAACTGTCTCCGAAGTACTCGTTACCATAATGGTAAATACCGTACTGTCATCCGAAGGATCCTCCATATCGTTCAATTCACAATGTTTCTCCAAAATGACTGCAGCGATCTCACAATCTCCACCATTTGAGCAAGGTAATGTTGACTGCAATTGCAGTATAGTCTGACATTGCTGGTCCTCACAGTCGGTAATTACCACTGTGTGAACCTGTCCATCTGCAGGGAATGTAAAGACTGTCTGTCCATACACTCCGCTATCTCCGTTATCTGCTGTCCAGCAGTTTCCTGTACCGTTACCACTAATGTTCACGGTAAATACGGTAAAGTCATCTGTCGGATCTGAATTTGTTCCATTATTATCACAAGTAATATTTACCACTTCCGTAAAGATTTCACAATCCTCTCCTTCAGAACATGGTCCCGGTGAAACAACATCCACTTCTGCTCTACAGCTCAGGAAGGTCGTTTGGTCTGCAACCTTGATCGTAGGTTCTTCGAATACAGAGTACGGCCCGAAAGTAACCACTTCTCCGTATTGGCCGCTCAAACCTTGTGCAACGCCCACCTGGGTCCAGCCAAAGGCACTACAGTTGTTCAAACATACTACTGTTACCTCTACCGTATAGGTATCGTCCGCTTCGGTAGCTGTACCGTTATCATCGCAAACAGTTTCACCGAGTACGATTTCAATACCACATTCATCACATGGCCCCGGGGAAGTAACAAAAGTAGAAGCTTCACAAGACGGGTCATCAGCATCGTGAACACTAATGGCGACTGGTACATCTGTATTGGCATTACCCATTGGCAGGATAGCGGTTCCGTTAGGTCCGTAATTGTAGGTTGTGTTGCTACCAGCTACCACCCATTGTCCACTGGTATTGAAGCCAGTAACATAAATGATCGCGAAGTACTGATCATCATTACCATTGTATGGTGTACCCTGATCATCACAATACACATCGACCACAACGATTTCAATCGCACATTCCTCCGAACAAGGCATTTCAGGAGCTGCTATGGTAATGGTTGTTGTACAATTGGCATCTTCTGCATCCTGGATATTCAGGGTAATGGAAGTAACCAGGGCATCAAAGTTGCCGATAATTGTACTTTGTCCATAGGCGCTACTGTAAGTGTTTCCGAGTTGGTCGGTAGCGGTCCATCCACCTGAAGTATTGTTTCCGGCAACTTCAACTTCAAATGACCAGAAGTCATCTGTAGGATCAGCAGCCGTTCCATTATCATTACATCCAGGTGTGGTTGTCTGCACTACAGAGATTGCACACTCTGGTGAACAATCCTGAGGAGGTGTGATGGTAATCTGATCCATACATTCCTCATCGTTATCAGCCGTTACAAATACGGTTACCGGGTTGCCGTTACCGATGTTGTAAGGTCCGAATTCAACATCCGTTCCGTAAATCCCTGTTCCAATAACCGTTCCGTCAACCAGTGTAGCGGTCCAGGCAGCACCTGCATTATTCACATCCGTCACATTCAGGGTAAAGAAATATTGATCGTCTGCAGGATCAGCCGGTGTGCCGTTATCGTCACAAACGGGCTCTCCTGCCAAAGCTACGGATACTTCACAGGCATCTGAACAGGTTTCCGCCGGTGGGTTTACCGTAAAGGTTGAGATATCACATTCAAATATGTTGGCACTATTCGCATCATAGATGGTAATACTTACCGGTCCTTCCGCAATCGGGAAGCTGTAAGTAAATGATCCGGGAACCGTTCCTGTATTGCCATAAGTATCCTCCCAAACGCCGCTCGTGTTGTTGCCTATGATGTCCACTGTAAACACGAACAAATCATCGGAAGCATCACTCAAGGTGCCATTTGGATCGCAAACCACTTCCCCTACCTGGGTGAGCATCGCACAATCTTCTGAACAAGTCTCTTCCGGTAAGGTAACCGTAACTGTACCATTGCAATCAGGATCTTCAACATCTTCAATATACACTTCAACCGTTGTTCCAGGGGCAAATCCAGGGGTCGTAAACCAGTATCCGTAAGGGGACGTATTGCCTAAAGATTCTCCATTCAGCGTTGCTGTCCATGCATTGCCAAATACACTGGTTGCCGTAACCTGGAAAGTATAATAATCGTCTGATGGATCTCCCGGAGTTCCGTTGTCGTTACACGCAAAGTTCTGAGTCAGAATCGCCTGGAAAACACAATCTCCGATACAATCCTCAGGCCCTGGTGCTTCTACTTCTACACCATCACGGCATGATCCATTGTCAACATCCCAGGCAAGACTGTTAATGTCTATGTCCACACTTGGTACAGAAACCGTAATTTCCGTATCATATGGATATACACCTGCAGCCAGGTAGGGGATATTATGTGTCCAGCCTTCGCTCGTACCTATACCTGAACCAGAAACCGTCATGGTAAAGGTGTAGGAATCGTCGTTCGGATCAAGCGGATCATTGATCTCACAATCAACACTCAGGATCGTAACATCCACATCACAGTATACGATGATTTCCTCACAATCTCCGTCATCTTCATCTCCGCTATCATCTATGCTCTGTCCGTCGCCATCTGTATCAACCCCATTGTTTGGCGTTGAGTCCAAATCGTCCTGGGTCGCTGCAATAACCTCTGCACAGTTGCCGTATTCGCCTGTTCCATTAATCTCTACCGAGATATCAAGTACAACCGAAGCTCCTGCATCAAGGTCTCCTATATTCCATGCTCCCGTGGCCGGATCATAATCTCCTCCAATATGGGATACATAGGTAAATCCACTCTCCAGGAAATCATTCACCACCACATCTGTGGCATCGCTAGGTCCATTATTCACTACTTCGATAGTAAATACAATCTCATCACCGGGGAAGGCTGCAACTACATTGGCTGACTTCTCTAATTCAAGGTCTATGATCGGGTTGGGTTCAACCACTTCACAATCGTCATCATCTTCATCGACAAATACCCCATTATCCGGCGTAGAGTCAATGTCGTTTTCGTTCGCATTCGTTACCTCTGCACAGTTTTCATATTCACCGCTTGCTAATACTTCTGCTACTATGTTTAATGACACAGATTGCCCTGCTCCCAAAGTTCCTATAGTCCAATCTCCTGTCGCTGGATTGTAATTGCCATTAGAGGACTGGTAATCATATCCACTAGGTATCTGGTCATTGACAATAACCCCTGTTGCTGTACTTGGCCCCTGGTTGATAACCGTCAGGGTAAATACCACATTGGTTCCTACATCCGGAGTGGAATTATTAACCGTTTTCTCCAATTCCAGGTCAATGAGTGGTTCCGGATCAACTTCTTCACAATCCCCATCATCCTCGTCTCCATCATCATCGATGGTCTCTCCGTCACCATCTGTATCCACACCATTATTGGGTGTGGAATCAATATCGGTTTCGTTGGCGATTACTACTTCTGCACAGTTCTGATAGCCGCCTTCTGCTTCAACGGTCACATTGTAGGTAAAGGTCAGTGTCTGCCCAACTCCGATGGTAAGGTTACTCCACAGCAGTATATTGCTAAAGTTTTGTCCTCCTCCTGTGATATTCTGGACATTACTATATCCGTCAGGCAAATTATCCTGAATCGATACATTCGTCGCAACACTTGGTCCCTGGTTGGTTACCGCAACCGTAAAGGTGATCACATCTCCTACTGTCGGTGTCAGATCACTTACTGATTTCTCCAACTCAAGGTCAATTAACGGATCAATACTGATTAAAGCCGGATCGTGGTCATCTTCATCAGTAGCAGCGTTGCCGCTTCCAATGGCACCTGTTCCGTCTCCGTCAATATAATCATCGGCAGCACTGTTGGGTTGTCCGCCCGCGTCGTTGGTATTGTCCTGATCTGGGGTACTGTCTATATCTGGTTGTCCAAGAACATTGGTCGCTCCACTGATCTCTGCAAAGTTGACAATATCTCCTCCCTGATAATCAGTATCAATCGTGAAGGTAATGGTCACCGTGGTCGATTGGCCATATCCCAAACTTGCAATCGTAGTTGTTGCCAAATTACCAGACTGACTCCAGTTTCCATCTGCCAAAATAAACTCGGCAGGAATGTAATCTGTAATCTCAATATCTGTGGCATCAAGGGTTCCCTGATTGGTCACTTCAATATCGAAGGTTACTGTTCCGCCAGGATATATGGGCAGTACTGTTGAATTATTCAAGGACTTGGTCAATGCCAAATCAAATGTCTGATCAATTGTGACTGGTGCACAATCGAAGTCATCCTCTCCGGCAACATCATTCATGTCATTCTGGTCCGGTGTGCTATCCACATCCGGCTGACCGAGTACATTGTTCGCTCCGCTGATCTCTGCACAGTTATTGATCGAAGTTGCCTGGAAGTCGATATCCACCATAAAGGTGATCGTCAACGTCGCCGTTGCTCCTTTTGCCAAACTGGCTATCGTCTGCGTCGCCTGATTGCCACTGACTGTCCAGCCACCACTCACGTAATTCAGGCCCGCTGGGATGTAATCGGTTACCTCTATATTCGTCGCATCCAATGTTCCTTCGTTGGTAACACTGATCGTGTATGATACCGTACTGCCTGGTACAAATGGACCGGCACTGAGCAAGGTCTTATCCAGGGTAAGGTCAAAGGTCTGATCAATTGTGATCGGTTCACAATCAAAGTCATCCTCTCCGGCAACATCATTCATGTCATTCTGGTCCGGTGTGCTATCCACATCCGGCTGGCCAAGTACATTACTCGCGCCACTGATCTCTGCACAGTTATTGATCGAAGTCGCCTGGAAGTCGATATCCACCATAAAGGTGATCGTCAACGTCGCTGTTGCTCCCTTGGCCAGACTGGCTATCGTCTGCGTGGCCTGATTGCCACTGACTGTCCAGCCACCACTCACGTAATTCAGGCCCGTTGGAATATAATCGGTTACCTCTATATTCGTCGCATCAAGGGTACCTTCGTTCGTAACACTGATCGTGTATGATACCGTACTGCCTGGTACAAATGGACCGGCACTGAGCTAGGTCTTATCCAGGGCAAGGTCAAAGGTCTGATCAATTGTGATCGGTTCACAATCAAAGTCATCCTCTCCGGCAACATCATTCATGTCATTCTGGTCCGGGGTGCTATCCACATCCGGCTGGCCGAGTTCATTGTTCGCTCCGCTGATCTCTGCACAGTTATTGATCGAAGTCGCCTGGAAGTCGATATCCACCATAAAGGTGATCGTCAACGTCGCCGTTGCTCCCTTGGCCAGACTCGCTATCGTCTGCGTGGCCTGATTTCCACTGACTGTCCAGCCACCACTCACGTAATTCAGGCCTGTTGGGATGTAATCGGTTACCTCTATATTCGTCGCATCCAATGTTCCTTCGTTGGTAACACTGATCGTGTATGATACCGTACTGCCTGGTATAAATGGACCGGCACTGAGCAAGGTCTTATCCAATGCAAGGTCAAAGGTCTGATCAATTGTGATCGGTTCGCAATCAAAGTCATCCTCTCCGGCAACATCATTCATGTCATTCTGGTCCGGTGTGCTATCCACATCCGGCTGGCCGAGTACATTGCTCGCGCCGCTGATCTCTGCACAGTTGTTGATCGAAGTCGCCTGGAAGTCGATATCTACCATAAAGGTGATCGTCAACGTTTCCGTCGCTCCTTTTGCCAGACTGGCTATCGTCTGTGTGGCCTGATTGCCACTGACTGTCCAGCCACCACTCACGTAATTCAGGCCCGCTGGGATGTAATCGGTTACCTCTATATTCGTCGCATCCAATGTTCCTTCGTTGGTAACACTGATCGTGTATGATACCGTACTGCCTGGTACAAATGGACCGGCACTGAGCAAGGTCTTATCCAGGGTAAGGTCAAAGGTCTGATCAATTGTGATCGGTTCACAATCAAAGTCATCCTCTCCCGCAACATCATTCATGTCATTCTGGTCCGGTGTGCTATCCACATCCGGCTGGCCAAGTACATTACTCGCGCCACTGATCTCTGCACAGTTATTGATCGAAGTCGCCTGGAAGTCGATATCTACCATAAAGGTGATCGTCAACGTTTCCGTCGCTCCTTTTGCCAGACTGGCTATCGTCTGTGTCGCCAGATTGCCACTGACTGTCCAGCCACCACTCACGTAATTCAGGCCCATTGGGATGTAATCGGTTACCTCTATATTCGTCGCATCAAGGGTGCCTTCGTTCGTAACACTGATCGTGTATTCAACCGTACTGCCTGGCACAAATGGACCGGCACTGAGCAAGGTCTTATCCAATGCAAGGTCAAACGTCTGATCAATTGTGATCGGTTCACAATCAAAGTCATCCTCTCCGGCAAGATCATTCATGTCATTCTGGTCCGGTGTGCTATCCACATCCGGCTGGCCAAGTACATTACTCGCGCCACTGATCTCTGCACAGTTATTGATCGAAGTCGCCTGGAAGTCGATATCTACCATAAAGGTGATCGTCAACGTTTCCGTCGCTCCTTTTGCCAGACTGGCTATCGTCTGCGTCGCCTGATTGCCACTGACTGTCCAGCCACCACTCACGTAATTCAGGCCCGCTGGAATGTAATCGGTTACCTCTATATTCGTCGCATCCAATGTTCCTTCGTTGGTAACACTGATCGTGTATGATACCGTACTGCCTGGTACAAATGGACCGGCACTGAGCAAGGTCTTATCCAGGGTAAGGTCAAACGTCTGATCAATTGTGATCGGTTCACAATCAAAGTCATCCTCTCCGGCAACATCATTCATGTCATTCTGGTCCGGGGTGCTATCCACATCCGGCTGGCCGAGTACATTGTTCGCTCCGCTGATCTCTGCACAGTTATTGATCGAAGTCGCCTGGAAGTCGATATCCACCATAAAGGTGATCGTCAACGTCGCCGTTGCTCCTTTTGCCAAACTGGCTATCGTCTGCGTCGCCAGATTTCCACTGACTGTCCAGCCACCACTCACGTAATTCAGACCCGCTGGGATGTAATCGGTTACCTCTATATTCGTCGCATCCAATGTTCCTTCGTTGGTAACACTGATCGTGTATGATACCGTACTACCTGGTATAAATGGACCGGCACTGAGCAAGGTCTTATCCAGGGCAAGGTCAAACGTCTGATCAATTGTGATCGGTTCACAATCAAAGTCATCCTCTCCGGCAACATCATTCATGTCATTCTGGTCCGGTGTGCTATCCACATCCGGCTGACCGAGTACATTGTTCGCTCCGCTGATCTCTGCACAGTTATTGATCGAAGTCGCCTGGAAGTCGATATCCACCATAAAGGTGATCGTCAACGTCGCCGTTGCTCCCTTGGCCAGACTCGCTATCGTCTGTGTGGCCTGATTGCCACTGACTGTCCAGCCACCACTCACGTAATTCAGGCCTGTTGGGATGTAATCGGTTACCTCTATATTCGTCGCATCAAGGGTACCTTCGTTCGTAACACTGATCGTGTATGATACCGTACTGCCTGGTACAAATGGACCGGCACTGAGCAAGGTCTTATCCAGGGCAAGGTCAAATGTCTGATCAATTGTGATCGGTTCAATATCATGATCATCTTCATCTCCCCCACCATTGTTGATCTCATCGTCTACCAATGTATCGTTGGTATTATCCTGATCTGGTGTACTATCTACATCTGCCTGACCAAGTGCGTTATCTGCACTGCTGATCTCTGCATAGTTATCTATACCTGTTCCCTGGAAGTTCGCATCAATCTCAAAGGTAATTGTGATTGTGGCTGTTCCGCCATTCGCAGCTATTGGACCAGGTATGGTTCTTGTTGCCAAGCTACCACTTTGTGTCCATGTGCCATCAGTCAGGTTAAGACCTGTTGGAATGTAATCGGTGATCTCTACATCTGTTGCATCAAGTGATCCCTGATTGATTACTTCAATCTGGTAAGTCACTGTTGATCCTTGAGTATATGGTCCTGCACTGATAGTCGTTTTACGAAGAGCAAGGTCAAACGCCTGCTCTACTGTAATTGGCTCGATATCGTGATCATCTTCATCACCGCCACCATTGTTGATCTCGTCATCTACCAATGTATCATTGGTATTATCCTGATCTGGTGTACTATCTACATCTGCCTGACCAAGTGCGTTATCTGCACTGCTGATCTCTGCATAGTTATCTATACCTGTTCCCTGGAAGTTCGCATCAATCTCAAAGGTGATTGTGATTGTTGCTGTTCCGCCATTCGCAGCTATTGGGCCGGCAATAGTTCTTGTTGCCAGGTTTCCTGCCTGTGTCCATGCGCCATCCGTCAGGTTAAGACCTGTTGGGATGTAATCGGTGATCTCTACATCTGTAGCATCAAGTGATCCCTGATTGATTACCTCAATCTGGTAAGTCACTGTTGATCCCTGAGTATATGGTCCTGCACTGATAGTCGTTTTACGAAGAGCAAGGTCAAAGGTCTGATTGATATCGATTGGCTCAATATCGTGATCATCCTCATCGCCGCCACCATTGTTGATCTCGTTGTCTACCAATGTATCATTGGTGTTATCCTGATCTGGTGCACTATCTACATCTGCCTGACCAAGTGCATTGTCAGCACTGCTGATCTCTGCATAATTATCAATACCTGTTCCCTGGAAGTTTGCATCAACCTCGAATGTGATTGTGATTGTTGCTGTGCCGCCATTTGCAGCTATTGGCCCTGCTATGGTTCTTGTTGCCAGGTTTCCTGCCTGTGCCCATGCGCCATCTGTCAGGTTAAGACCTGTTGGGATGTAATCGGTGATCTCTACATCTGTTGCATCCAAGCTTCCCTGATTGATTACTTCAATCTGGTAAGTAACGGTTGAGCCTTGAGTGTATGGACCGGCACTGATAGTCGTCTTACGAAGGGCAAGGTCAAACGCCTGCTCTACTGTTATTGGCTCGATATCGTGATCATCCTCATCACCACCACCATTGTTGATCTCGTTGTCTACCAATGTATCATTGGTGTTATCCTGATCTGGTGTACTATCTACATCTGCCTGACCAAGTGCGTTATCTGCACTGCTGATCTCTGCATAGTTATCTATACCTGTTCCCTGGAAGTTCGCATCAATCTCAAAGGTAATTGTGATTGTGGCTGTTCCGCCATTCGCAGCTATTGGGCCGGTTATGGTTCTTGTTGCCAGGTTTCCTGCCTGTGTCCATGCGCCATCCGTCAGGTTAAGGCCTGTTGGAATGTAATCGGTGATCTCTACATTAGTAGCGTCCAGTGATCCCTGATTGATTACCTCAATCTGGTAGGTAACGGTGCTGCTCTGTACATATGGTCCAGAGCTTACCATTGTTTTAACCAAAGCTAAATCGAATATTTGGCTAACAGGAATGGTTGCTTTATCCTCATCATCATCATCTCCATCACCATCATTATCTTCATCTACATCATCTCCTGTTTCAGGATTGGAATCTGTATCATCTCCGTCATCTTCTGTGATCTCCGCTTTGTTCGTCAGGCTGGTGCCCTGGAAGGTTGCGTCTATCTGAAGGGTGATACTCAGGGTAACACTTTGCCCCTGAAGTAAGCTTGGAATATTTTTAGCAACATCACTTCCTCCTGCTGCACTCCAGCCACCACTTACATAACTCATTCCTGGCGGAATATGATCCGTAACAACAACGTTAAAGGCATCAAGGCTTCCTTCATTGGTGACGACTATATCATAACTAACCTGGCTGCCCTGGCTGAATGGTCCGCTACTTGTTAAAGTTTTGGTCAAGGCAAGGTCATAAACCTGGCTGACAGGAATGGTCGCTTCATCCTCATCATCATCATCTCCATCACCATCGTTATCCTCATCAACATCATCTCCTGTTTCAGGATTGGAATCTGTATCATCGCCGTCATCTTCTGTGATCTCCGCTTTGTTCGTCAGGCTTGTACCCTGGAAAGTCGGATCTATCTGAAGGGTGATGCTTAAAGTTACACTCTGTCCCTGTGGTAAACTTGGGATTATCTGGGTAACATCACTTCCACTTACTGACCAGCCACCACTTACATAGCTCATGCCGGTTGGAATATGATCCGTAACCTCTACGTTGAACGCATTCAAACTACCTTCGTTTGTCACTACGATATTGTAGTTCACTAAACTGTTCTGGTTGAATGGCCCGTTACTCGTCAATGTCTTCGTCAGAGCCAGGTCATACGTTTGGTTTATCGTTATTGTTTCGTCGTCTTCATCATCATCGTCTCCATTACCATCATTATCTTCATCCACGTCCTCTCCTGTATCTGGATTGGAATCTGTATCATCGCCGTCATCTGAGGTGATCTCTGCTTTATTGGTCAGGCTTGCGCCCTGGAAGGTCGGATCGATCTGAAGAGTGATGCTTAAAGTTACACTCTGGCCCTGTGGTAAACTTGGGATTATCTGGGTAACATCACTTCCACTTACTGACCAGCCACCACTTACATAGCTCATGCCGGTTGGAATATGATCCGTGACTTCTACGTTAAAGGCATCAAGACTGCCTTCATTGGTTACTTCGATATCGTAGTTAACCTGACTGCCTTGATTAAATGGACCGTTGCTGGTCAACGTCTTCGTCAAGGCGAGATCAAATGTCTGATTTATACTTATAAAAGCGGGATCGTGATCATCTTCATCTGTAGAAGCCACACCATTTCCAATAACTCCTGAACCATCACCATTGATATGGTCATCGGCAGGAGAGTTTGGCTGCCCCCCTGCGTCATTTGCATTGTTTTGATCCGGGTTACTGTCAATATCAGATAACCCAAGAGGGTTGGTTGCTCCACTGATCTCAGCATAGTTAACTATACTGGTTCCCTGGAAGGTACTTTCTACCTGGAAACTAATGGAGATGGTAGCTGATCCGCCGTTTGCAGCAATTGGCCCGGCGATGGTGCGCGTTGCCAGACTACCAGATTGGTTCCACGCTCCATCTACCAATGTAAAGCCTGTAGGGATATAATCCGTTATTTCTACATTTGTTGCATCTACAGTTCCCTGGTTAAACACCTCGATCTGGAATACAATAATGCTGTTTTGCGAAAATGGGCCATTACTCATGACCGTCTTTCTCAAAGCCAGGTCAAATGTTTGCTGCAGGTTAATCAATGCCGGATCGTGATCATCTTCATCTGTTGATGCCACACCGTTCCCAATACCCCCTGTACCATTACCATCCACATAATTGTCCGCTGGCGAGTCAGGCTGACCACCGGCATCGTTAGCATTATTTTGATCTGGTGTACTATCGTAATCTGTAAGATTGAATGTATTAGATGCACCACTGATCTCAGCATAATTAACAATAGTTGATTGCTGGTAATCACTTGAAATATCAAAACTGATAGACACTGAAGCACTTGTATTGGCCGGTATCACAGAAATTGTTCTTGTCACAATTGTTCCATTACCAGACCAGTTCGGATCATTCAAAGTCAAACCATTAGGAATATAATCAGAAACCTGAACGTTGGCAGCATCTACAGTTCCCTGGTTGATTACCTCAATATTAAAGGTAACATTACCGCCCGGCAGTAATACACCGCTGGAAAATGTTTTTCTTAAAGCCAAATCAAAGCATCTTGACGCTACTGTTCCCACAGCTGAAACAACACAACCCTTGGCATCCGTTATGGTAACATTGTAACTACCACTCATCAAACCACTGATGGTTTGTGTGGTGCTGTTATTCACATCATCCCATTGATAAGCATATGGCGGAGTTCCCCCTGAAGGATTAGCAGTAAGGCTTCCGTCATTTTCAGCACAAGATTCGTTTGCATTTACGGTTACGGTCGCTGTTGGGTTCTCATTTACAGTAACGGTAACGGTAGTTTCATCTGCTACACAACCTTCTGCATCGGTAACAACCAGAGAATAGGTGGTTGTCGTAACGGGCGATACCGTATGTGAGGCGCTATTTCCTAAACCATTGCTCCAGCTATAGGTATATGGAGGCGTTCCATTGGTTACTGCAGCTGTTAATACTGAGCTAAACCCGACACAAATCTCTTCCGGAGCAGCAGTGATACTAACTGCTGGTTTTGGATTAACAATAACGGTTACTTGTCCATTATCAGAACAATTATTGGCATCGGTTACAATTACTGTAAAAGTCGTTGTATTATTTGGGCTTACCGTTATACTTGACGTACTGCCGCCATTACTCCATGCATATGTAAACGGAGGTGTTCCTCCTGAAATTACTTGTGCCGTAAGTGTTGCAGATTGTTCCTGACATATTTCTGCATCAGGACTCACCTGAATGGTTGGACCATCAAGACTATTGATTTGAATTACTTCTGAATCTGAACAACCAAAACCATCGGTCACGGTAACAACGTAAGTTCCCGGAGCGAGATTGACATTTACTGCACCTGCAGCTCCATTACTCCATGCATAGGAATAAGGAGGGGTACCACCTGTAGTAGAGGCAGTGGCTGTACCATTTGAGGCCCCACAACTTGCATCTGTTTTCACTAAAGTGACTACGGGATTAGGGTGCACAATTATCGTGATATCATCTGTTGCCGTACACCCCTTTGCGTCTGTAATGTTTAGGGTATATGTAGTTGTACCTAAAGGACATACAACAATACTTGAACTCGTCTCACCTGTACTCCATGCATAAGTAAATGGTCCGGTACCACCGGTAATATTAGAGCCATTCAGTACGAGACATCCATCAGCACAAAGATCCTTGTCCGGTCCAAGATTTACGGACACAGCAGGATTTACTGTAACCACAACCTGATCAGTAGCAACGCAACCATTTTGGTCAGTCACAGTAACAGTATAGGTAGTCGTAGTATTTGGTGATACGCTAACACTGGAACCAGAACCGGCACCATTACTCCATGCATAGGAATAAGGAAGTGTTCCTCCCTGTGCCATTGCAGTGAGTGTTGTGCTTTCTCCAAAACATATTTCCACATCCGGACTTGCGGTAACGGTAGGTCCATTAATATCTTCGATGGTAACAGAGCCAGAAATCTGACAGCCGTTATTATCTGTCACTAAAACAGTATAAGTACCTGAAGGCACATTGGAAATTGTTGCTGATGTACCCAATCCACCACTCCATTGATAAGCGTAAGGAGCTGATCCATTGGCCGGGGTAGCGGTTGCTGATCCATTGGATGCACCGCAGGTGGCATCAGTCTTGGAAAAACTAACCGTAGGATTGGGGTGGACGATAACGGTCACCTGGTCACTATCCATACATCCGTTAATATCCGTAACGGTAACGGTATAGGTTGTGGTTGAAGCAGGGCTAACGGTTACGGACACTCCGTTTCCGGCTCCATTGTTCCATTGATAAGAAAACGGAGTTGTGCCTCCACTTACCACATTGGCCACTAAAGTAACTTCATCCCCCAGGCAAATTTCCCGGTTAATGCCGGCGTCTACATCGGGAGCCGGGAGGTTGTCGATGACAACACTTCCGGAGCCGGCACAGCCATTAGCATCGGTTACTACCACTGAATAGGTTCCCGCCGTGAGGTTATCAATCTGGGCAGTGGTGGCACCTGTATTCCACAAATAACTGAAAGGTGCTGTTCCTACCAGAACAGATACAGAAGCGGAACCGTTTGAAAGGTCACATGTTGCATCCTCTCCATCCATTTCTACGGAAACCAGTGGGTTTACCGTGACCGTCACTGATGCTGTTGCTTCGCAATCATTATTATCTGTTACAGTAACTGTATAGGTTGTGGTCGTGGTTGGATTTACGTTTTTGGTAGAACCGCTTCCCCCACCGGACCATGCGTATGTAAATGGAGGTGTTCCGCCGTTTACAGTAGCAGTAAGTATAGAAGTTTCTCCAATACAGATAGCTGCAGGGGATGCCGCAGCACTTACCAGAGGCCCGCCGATATTATTCACGGTTACACTAGTTTCCGTAATACAGCCGTAGGTATTGGTAACGGTTACGTCATAAGAGCCGGCAACAATACCCACAATATTGGCTGTAGTTGCGCCATTACTCCAAAGATATGTATAAGGTTCTCCACCACCTGAAGCCACTACCGTTGCGGAGCCATTGGCACCACCACAAGTAGCATCTGTAGTTGATGTACTCACGATTGGCGGGTAATTAACCGTAACCGTAACCGCAGCTGTCTCTGTACAATCATTACCATCGGTAACGGTAACTGAATAAGTTGTTGTTATACTGGGGGATACTGTTTTATTCGGACCATTGCCAAGACCATTACTCCATACATAAGTAAATGGAGCAGTTCCGCCGGTTACTACGGCAGTCAGATCAGTACTTCCTCCATCGCAAATCTCCGCGGGAGAAGCATGAACATCTAAACCCGGTCCTGGAATATTAATAATGGTTACGCTTTCTGTATCTGTACAACCATTAACATCGGTAACAGTCACAGTATATGTTCCTGCACCAAGGTCATTTTTACTAGCACCATTGCCAAGACCATCACTCCAAGAATAAGTAAATGGAGCAGTTCCACCGGTTGCCGATGCTACGACACTACCATTATCGAAACCGCAGGTAGCATTATTTTTTGAGATAGAAACATGGGGTGTCGGATGAACAATAACGGTGATGGTTTCCTGGGCTGTACAACCGTTGATATCCGTTATGGTAACCGTATAATCAGTAGTTACGGCAGGGCTGACGGAAACTTGCTGAGAATCATGGCCATTACTCCATACATAAGTATAGGGTCCTGTTCCTCCAGCAGGATTAGCTGTTAATGTCGTACTTTCACCAGCACACAAAATACATCCGTCACCGGTATCTGCAGAACAGGAAATGGTAACGGAAGGATTGGGGTGAACTGTTACAGTCACCGAACCTTCTTCAGTACAGCCATTGGCATCTGTAACGGTTACAGCATAAGTTGTCGTTGATCCCTGGAGACACGACTTTGGTATCTCCGGTTCCGAGGCTATTATCCCATTCAAAGATAAATGGTGCGGTTCCTCCACTAGTTGACGCAGTTAATGTGGTGGAATATCCCTCGCAAATTTCTTCCGGGTCAGCCGTTACGGTCAAACCTGGTCCGGCCACGTTCAGGATATTTACAATTTTAGATCTGCTACAACCGTTGGCGTCTGTTACAGTAACGGAATAAGTACCGGCTGCTAAACCGGAAATGGTCTGGGTTGTTGCCCCAGTATTCCAGCTATAAATAAAAGGTGCTTCTCCAACATAAGGATTTGCCGTAGCTGTACCATTATCTTCACCACAGGTAGCATCGGTTTTGGTAAAAGTAAAATTGGGTTTTGGATTAACCGTTACGGTAACACTTGCTGAATTGGTACATCCATTGTGATCTGTTACTGTTACATGATAAGTTTTTGTACTGGCAGGGAGTTACGTTTTTAGTTGATCCTGTTCCCAGGTTATCACTCCAGGAATAAGTATAGGGCCCAGTGGTACCACTGGCAGAAGCCGTTAAGGTACTGCTTGATCCAACACATATTTCCGAAGGAGAAGCAGATACTGACAGGTCGGGTGTCTGGATCTCATTACCAACCGTTGCGCTGGTAGAGGCTGAACAGCCTTTGGAGTCCACAACAGTTACATGGTAAGTTCCCGCACCGACATTATTGAGCATCGGCCCTACATGACCCGTACTCCATGTATAAGTATATGGTGGAGTTCCCTGAGAGGCCAATGAAGTGATCATCCCCTCTTCATTACCGCATATTTCATCCACTACAGAGATGATGGTAATATTCACGGCAGGATTGACAACAATCTGAATAACATCCTCATCCGTGCAGCCGTTACCATCTGTTACTGTTACGGAATATTGCTTGGTATTGTTTGGACTGACAACGATAGAAGAGGCTGTGGACCCCGTATCCCATTCGTACGTAAATGGTGGCGTGCCTCCGGTAATACCAACTGTCAGCTCGATATCCGAACCAAAACAAATTTCAGGTTCCCCTTCCGTATTGATTTCAATTTGCGGTCCGGGAATATTTATAATGGTAACATTTTTAGATTTTGTACATCCATTGCCATCCGTTACCGTGACGGTATATGTTCCCGGTGCTAGTCCTGTAATGGTCGATGTATTTCCGCCATTACTCCAGGCATAGGTGTAAGGTGCAGTTGTTCCGCTACCTGTTGCGGTGGCGGAACCATTGTTATCGCCACAAGTTGCATTAACTTTGGTTGTTAATACAGATGGCAAGGGGTTAACCGTTACCACAAAATCTTCTTCGATTTCACAGCTTGTATTATTGTCTGTTACGGTAACGGTATAAGTAGTCGTTGTTGTAGGCGAAACCGTAATAACAGGTCCCATTTCGCCAGTACTCCATTTATACCTAACATCCCCCTGAGCAGAAATGGAAAGCATGACAGATTCATTTATACAAATGGTTTGGTCTGCTGTACTACCAAGGATGGTGGGTTTAGGATTTACGTAAACAGTCACTTTATCTATTTCCGAACAACCATTTTGATCTGTGACCATCAAAGTATACTGCGTTGTTACGGTAGGTGCGACTGTAGGGTTCTGAACATTTCCAGCTCCATTATTCCAGGAATAACTATAATTTTCATCCGAACAGCTGATGGATCCCATAAGTTGAGTTTCATCCCCTTCACATATGGTAACGTCATCACCAGCATTAACAATACAATCTTCAAACCCACATGTATTGATCATGGTAAATCCAAAGTCTACGGCTTCGTCCGTAAAACTGAAATCAAAGCAAAGCGATTGAATAGAGGACATGTCCACACTTCCAATATTCACAAAATCACTGTAAAAGAAAAACTGATCATACCGGAAACCGGCTCCCAAACCGGAGAGGTGAGCCGAATAAGTTGCAACATTGGTACCATCGGACAAAGTTATCACCACATCAACTCCCGAATGGTCAACACCAAAATCGCGGAAACTCAAATATTCCAGTCCACTTAAATTCAAATCAATTCCGTTTCCATTACCATTGTAACAAAGCTGGGAAGTAGAAATGGAGGAGAAGTTATTACTATGGGTAAATTCGGGATCATCGTAAGGAATAATTATAAAAGCCTCGCCATAAATATGATTAAGAATGGTTTGACGATAGCCGCCCACTGCGTTTGTAGCATTCGCATCATTAAAAATAACCGGACCTGGATCCTCATCAGTCACCTCAATATTGGTCTCTGTCCCGGTACCTGTTGTGAAATCATCGATCAGAACACATTTTTCCTGAATGATCCCGTCATTGACTCGAACGGTGACCTGATCTGTATCAGTACATCCATCAGCATCTGTGATGGTTACAGTGTATTCCGTTGTTTCAGAAGGGAAGACAATAAGAATATTTCCAAGATCCCCGGTACTCCATTCATATGAATAAGGGAAGGTTCCCTGCAAACCGATAGCCACTAAAACGGCAGCATCTCCATTACAAATGGTCACATCCGCTCCTGCAAACACCACAATATCACAATCCGGTGGAGGAGCTCCCTGAACATCCGGGGCATCTGACTTTACATTTCCGTCTAAGGATTCCTCGCCAGAACCATTTAGCATTTTTGCATCCCTGCCTTCTTCCTTCAACCATTCATAAGGCAGCGTACTGGGCAAAGCCATATCCTGAAGTAAATACTTCAATTCGGCGTCGTCTTTAACAGGCCTTGAAGCGTTTGGAATAGATTGAGCCACGAGTATTGCTGGCATAAAAAACAAAAGTCCAACGAAAATGAACAGCGTTTTTGCTGAATTCGTTGGACTTTTAAAGCGGTCAAGGTTTCTTACGCTATTAAAAGCAATCAAAACATTGGTGTAAAGCTTTTCCATGTTGTACTTTTTTAAAGTTTGTGGTGTTTGTTTCAATACAGAAACAGACAAGGGTGATAGCCTCTCAAGCTTCCCCGGAATCCGTTGATATAAAATTGATTTTATTCGCCCCATCACTAATGAAAACACTATGTTAGATTTGGACATAAAATGACAATGTCCTGCATGGTGCATACCTCACAGGAAGTCAATCAGGCCCAAACCAATTATTGAAATATACAGACATAGCTACGCCAGTGCCTGTAATGAATAATTACAGCCTAAATGTGAAATTTTTGAAAGAGGGTAAAACTAATTAGGGGGAAAGTACAATGACCTAAAAAACAAGAATTATATATCTTGTTTGATGGGCGTTTGATGTAGAAATTTGAAAGGGAAATCTGCGTTTCTGCTGCAAAGAAAAAACAGAAAAAACAGAAAACCAATAAAAAAATGTAAAAAAAACAAAAGTTGTGACACAACAAAAATGAATTTTACAATAAATTTAAAATCCAAGGCTAATCAAAAAGTAAATTAAAAAAATTTAAACCATTAATTTACAATACTTAATATTAAATTATAAAATAAAATACCATTAGAAAATAAAACAAAATTTGTGACAATTATCAATTAAAATTAACTTAACAAGTCCCCCTTTTTGAGCCATTCTCAACAAATAATGATAGTGTAATTTTGACACATCCGCTAAAATTTTCAAAATGCTATAGGATTATGGCGAAAAAAAAATCAAATGCCTGGCTTATTTCTCACGATTCCACCTTTCGATGAAACATGCAATAGTAAAAACAAAAATCCCGGCATTGGAGTCACCTCCAATGCCGGGATTTTCAAGGGTTAGTCAGGCTTCTTAATCTTCCTTGGATTTAGACTTCTTTTTCTTTTTGATAATGACCTTCTTCTCTTTGACGCCATCTTCCTCTTCTATTTCAATAAAGATATTCTCCCCTTTTTCTCCGGCTTTTCTGATAAAAATATGCCCATCTTCTTCATCAGTCCATTCAAAATCAAGATCCTCAGGTAACCCTGAATACGCTTTGAGCGTAGCGGAAGTTTCCATCGCTTTACCATCTCTCAGATAAGAGATAGTGACCTTATCTCCCACCTCGTATTTTTCCATGGCATCTGACAGGTCGCCAAAATCATTTACTTCATCATCGTTGATTTTGGTAATTACATCTCCTCCTTTGAGTCCTGCAGCCTCGGCGGCACTACCTGCTACTACATCACTGATCAATGCGCCACGATCTTCCCCTTTTTCCACGATCTCTTCTACAACTTCTCCATCTTCATCGGTTTGAACGGATATCTCTTTGGTCTGACTGGCAACCACTCCCAGGAAAGGTTTATCAGATCCTAAGAACAACATATGTTCATCATCGTCTTCATGAAGGATATTGATACGAATCCCTTCATCTTCCAGTTCCTCCAATAACCCTTCCGGCATCCCTCCTTCTTCGCCCTGCCATTTGATGGTTTCTACCTCGCCATCGGCTCCTTTGATCCTGATGACCATATTTTTGTTTCCCTCGCCTTCCTCTACGGTCACGGAGACCGTTTTTTCCATTTCATCTTCCAGTTCTTCCATATCAAAACCCTCTTCATCTCCTTCAACAATGACCTTGATCGTTTTGGTGCCGTCACCTTCCCTGATAATGACCACCTTTTCATCCCCTTCCTTGCTGTGCCATACATTTCCTTTTACATCGTCCCCTTCTTTGATGATCTTTTCTTTTACCACATTGCCATCTTCATCAACGGTTTCTTTGATGATGACCACTTTTTTCTTTTCCTTTTTAACTTTCTCCTGTGCCGCAAGACTACCGGTAACCAAAAACAAGGCAGCAAGGGCAAGGAATACAAATCTTAATTTTCTCATGACTATAATTTTTTGTTTTTTCTCACAAACTTAATTCATAAAGGAAGACCGAAGAGCGCTTGTCCGAATTTTCTGATGATTGAAAGTCTGGATAAGCGCTATGCCTTTCGTTGTGTAAAAATTAAATAATCCCTATAAAATTTTTAAACATACGCTAATTCATTTTTTCTGTTGTGTCAACGGTCTTCGAATTTAACAAATAAAATGTCGGGTGATTTTTAATTTTTATTGATGACTACTTTACTTTTCTCATCCATCTCAAAACCGGAAAGGGATTCATATAAATCCAGATATTTCTGATGAATATGCTCTGGCTGTTTTTTGCCATTTATCTTAAGCTTTTTACCGGATAATTCAACCTTGTAATCATTGGCTTTTTTAGCGATCAAGCCATCTGCTTTCATCTGGCTAATCAATACATCACTACGGTTTTTTCCTCCCGTTCCAAATATCAGCACATCATTGCCGTCATTGTCAAAAAGGCTTTTATTACGAAGAACAATGGCCTGCTGCTCCCTTTGCGCCTGTTCGCGATGCAATTGCTTTAAAGCCCTTTGTGCATCTCGTTGGTGCTCCTGCAGCTTTGCCCTGTCTCTCTCGATGATGATCCGGTATTCACCCATCGCTTTTCCTTGTTCCTTTAGTTGCCTGTTATAGTTTTCGCGGATCAACTTTTGAGATTCTTTGAGTTCTTTTAACTGCTCTTCATTAAAGAGTTCATTTTGCTCCAGCTTTAATTGGAGCTGTTCCATATATTCTTCGTACTCTTCCCCCAATGCTTCATCCAGCTTGATCTCGATGTCCGGCATTACTAAAATACGCCTGCCATCTTCCTCGAGGAATAACATTTTATTATCAAAATGAATCCCGGGCAAATCCGGGAGTTCCGGGAGTTCCGGAAACTCGAAGTTAAAATCCTTGTCTTCAAAATAGAATTTTAAGGTTTCACCGTCATCGGAACGGAATTGAAAATCATTTTCACGACCGGGAGAAAACCGGAAAAAGGTATTCTGGTCTTCTGGCTGGAGCGACCAAAGCTCTTCCACTTCTTTCGTGTATTTATCATACTCGGCTGCAGGTACTTCTTTGCCGTCCACCTTTAGAGATTTAATCTCTCCATCTTCCATTTCAACTTCCATTTTTTCATCATCGCGTTCCACAATGAGCCTGTTTTTGCCTTTTGGAAGGGTATCCGCTTCCGTCAACGGGAGAGCGTCTTTAACCACCAATTCAACAAGCAGATCCTCGTCGGACGTCCACGAGGTAATTGTAAGTTCCTTTGCTGGTTCGGGCTCTTCCGTATTCCTGTACTCACTCATGGAAATTCCCAAAACAGCCAACAAGAGCAGGGATGTGATTACAAACTTTTCCATAATTTTAGATTTATTTTGCGGGTGATTTAAAATCCTGCTGATGCGGTTGAGCATTTGGCGTCGGCGGCTGGAAAAGGCAAGGGCCATACCAGGGCTTTCCTTTTTATTTTGTTCCTGGATCTCAACGAGCGCTTTTGCATAAACGAGCCTGTTCTCACACAATTCAAGCGCAACATCATCACAACAGTTTTCTCTTTCGTTGCGAATGACGGAAGATAGCCACCAAACCGCCGGATTGAAATAAAAGAGTACTTCCACAAATGACTGGATAATATTCCAAAGGAAATCATTCCTGGAAATATGTGCCAGTTCATGAGCCAGTACGGCTTCTGCCTGATCTATAGTCAGGCCATTGACTGCCCCCACGGGAATGAGGATCACTGGCTTTACCCATCCAATGACCATAGGTACGGTTACCAGGGCAGATTCCAGTAACCGCACCTTCCTTTTTAAGGATAGTTTATCGGACAATTGCTCCAGCTGATCCTGCCAGTTTTGAGGCAGTTCGCCGGTAAAACGATTTTTCAAATATTCTACATAGGCCAGCCCCCCCAGCATACGCAACAAGAATACGACCATTCCCATAAACCAAATTACTACGATCAGAGGCATGTGGTCATTAAAATAGGATTCAAATACCTGCCAGAAATTCATCTGCTCAGCTACCGGAATTATTGCTGATTCACCCATAGCGACTTCCGACGCAACTTCAGCCTCAGCAGTACCCGGGTAAGACATAAAAAAAGTAATACACGCGAGGATAACGATGGTTAGTAAACCTGCATTCGCCAGGCGATAACGCCACCTTGCACCTTGTTTTTGCATAAGAATCATACCCCCCGCCACTACCAGCCCCACCAATAGGGCCTGCCACAAAGAATGCAACACCGTCCAACCCAGGGCATTTATCAATTCTTCAGATATAAGTCGATTCATTTTTACTGTATTTTTCTCTGCTGCATTGACTTCATGCGTTACTAACTTTTGAATTTTCCAGTAGCATCATGCAATAAATGCAGCACTTATTACTACTTGTCTTTATTTTCCTGCTCCATTTTGGCTATCAATGCTTTTATTTCATCCAATTCATCCTGGGAGGCATTATGATTTCCAAGAGCCTGCATGACCAGGTCCATGGCCGAACCCCGAAAAGCTTTGTCCAGAAACTGATTGAGCAACCTGCCACGGGTCTCCCCTTCCGCTACTGCGGCGGAATATATGTGAGTGCGGGCATCTGTATTCCTGTTGGCAAGCCCCTTGTCATGCATGATCTGCAGGAGCTTTAAGGTAGTTGTGTACCCAACCTCTCTGGATTCATTGAGTTTGTCATTGACAAACCTGACCGTAGAAGGGCCGTACTCCCATAGCAATTGAAGGATCTCCAATTCTGATTCTGTAGGCTTTGGTAATTTGTTCATTAATTATCAATTACAAATGTTTAATTACGAATCACTTCGTAGAACAAACTTATACGAAAAGATTCGTAATGACAAATTTAAAGTACGAATTTATTCGTATTTAAGGATTTTTTAACATTTTGCCAACAACTTTCCAGCCGGTTCACGTTAAAGTATCAACACGCTTTTTATCCTATTCAAAGTTTATGGATTACCTTTGTAATATATAAAGACATATGCCAGTTCGAGAAAGTGGCACAAACTGATTCATTATGAGAAAAATATTTTTGGTCATGCTTCCCGTTGTCATGTTGTTTGTAATGGGATGTGAAACAGATACCACCTCTTCCGGAAGCGGTGATGTAACTCCTGACAATACGGACAGCTCAGGTATCGACGTATCGGATTCCGACATTCCGACTACTTATTCCAACAAGGACTGTCCCATCAAGGGATCGTTCCTGACGGGTAACAAACTCGTTTTACCTGAAAAACAGACCATTGCCTACATCGTTGCGGATTCTACTACCCGGGATGAACAGTTTGGCGAAAGCCATAGGATATTGGTAGTTTTCGACAGTGAGTCTTGTAAAGAACGAGGAAGAGTGACCCTCCCGATAAACAATAGCCCTGACTTTCCATACTACCTGGCCAAAATAAACTATAACAATTCGAGCAACCTCCTTGGCATCAGGGGGTTTGACAAAATATTCTGTTACGATCTCGAAAACAATAAACTGTTACCGGAGCTCACCCCGGCATATAAATTAGAACGTTATGGCGAAGATGCCCAATCGGGGATGATTCAGCGTATTGAAGTTTGGGAGCAATTCCTGATAGGTTACGCCATGGACGAAGGCACTTTTGCTTTTGACCTGCGTGACCCTGCTGCACCAAAAAATGTGTTGCCTTTTGCTGAATACGCAATCAATGAAACCACATTTGCCTCCCTCTTCCTGTTTCCGAGCAGTGATGGCGGCACCCAATGTCTGATGCCTAAATTCGACATAGAAAAGGATGAATTTTCTATCAATCCATTACTCGACAGGCCTGCAGAGATTGACACCAATGTGCCAGCAAGTGCGACCAATAATCGTTACCTGGTATTAAAAATGAAAGATAATGACAAAACACCCCTGGCTTTTGATCTTCAAAACTACGAAAAGGTTGATTTACCGGAGGATATGACCGCCAAACCGGTTCAGGAGATTCTTAAATGGATGAAAGAAAGATAAGGAAGCGGGGGGACGATGGATGGTGGACAGTGAACGATGGGAGACGATATTCAACAAACTCCTGCTCCCGGTACTCTGTATGCGATATCCTGCCAAAGCTCAAAATCTTTTATCCATCTGATTCAATCTCCCAAATGGACTCCTTAAGGCTTGGAACGTTTATAGGAAAAAACAATAATTGACAAATTAATACGCGGATGAAGAAGATAATTACACTGGCATTATTCATGGTATTTGGCATGACTGCCTTTACCCAGGGAGGATACTACTTTGGCGTAAAAGGAGGATTACTGATAGGATTCCAGAACTGGAATGGTTTTGAGCAGGATCCCTTATTGAAATACTGCGGCGATTTATTTATTGAAAGCCGTTCAGCCGATAACGAATTTGCTGTTTTTGCACAACTGGGGTACCATGTTAAGGGCAGCGCTATCAGGAACAGGCTTTATGTCAACCCATTCTCGGGAGGATTTACGCGTCCGCCAGCCAGGGAGTTTCTATTCAACAATGCAGTGCTGGCCGGAGGAATGAAACAAAAATTCGAGTTTGGCACAAGTAGTAAATTCTTTTATATGTTGGGAATACGGCTGGATTACACCATCAGTACAAATCTTTCCACCTACTCCGATTTTAATACCCTAAACCCTGCTTATGCTATATACCCATTTGATGAACCGACCTTTATCAGGGATATCAACTATGGGCTGATTGCCGGCGGAGGACTGGAATTTGAGGTTTCGGATTTTTTCGGCCTGATGCTGGAGTTCACCTATAACCCGGATTTTTCCAATCAGTATATGCAACCAGCTATCCCCAACGTCACGGATCCGTATACCGGAGAAACCCGGACTATCAGTGAGCGAAAGATCAGAAATCAAACCTTTGAAATAACCCTCGGGCTAAGATTCCTGAGGGAAGTGATTTATGTGGATTAGGGAGCTGGTTCAGTAATACTATTTTTTAGAACAATAATATGGCTTGCCTGAGTTTTTGGAGTCAACGGAAAAGGGAATATTAAAAAGTAAATCCATGAAGCTACGTGCTGAAAATCTGGTTAAAATATATGGAAAGCGTGAGGTAGTTCGCGGGGTATCTATTGAAGTAAACCGGGGTGAGATCGTCGGACTACTTGGGCCCAATGGAGCGGGGAAGACAACTTCTTTTTATATGGTTGTGGGATTTATCAAACCCAATGAAGGTGCTGTTTTCATTGACAACGAAGAAATCACGGAACTGCCCATGTACCGCCGGGCCAGGAAAGGAATCGGATATCTGCCACAGGAACCTTCTGTATTCCGGAAGCTTAGCGTCGAAGACAACATCATGGCTATCCTGGAGATGACCGAGCTTTCCAAGAAAGAACAAAAAGAAAAACTGGAATCTCTGATCGATGAATTCGGATTGGAAAAGGTTCGCAAAAGCCACGGAGACATGTTGTCGGGGGGTGAACGAAGGAGAACGGAAATTGCCAGGGCCCTGGCGACAAACCCGAATTTCATATTGCTGGATGAGCCCTTCGCGGGCATAGACCCGATTGCTGTGGAGGACATTCAATACATCGTCGCCAAACTGAAAACCAAAAATATCGGCATCCTCATCACGGATCACAATGTACAGGAAACCCTTTCCATCACCGACAGGGCCTACCTGATGTTTGAAGGAAATATCCTGAAATCAGGAACGGCCGAAGAACTGGCGGCTGATGAAATGGTGCGGAAGGTTTACCTTGGCAAACATTTTGAATTGCGTAAAAAAGTGATTGACCTGGATGAGGAGAGGTAATCTTGTTGCGGGTTAATTTTAAGTGTTAAAATGAGACAAAAGAAGAATATATCTGCTTTATACTTTTTTAGTTTTTGTGTAACCATCGTAATAATGTTCTCCGCATGTGATGAAAAGAGAAACAGTCCGGAGATCAAACTGAGTTACCAGGAACGGCGGGCGGTTGACACCCTTTACAAAAACCGGATATTGGAGTTATCTCCTGTCATGGACAGCATATGCGACATGAACTTTGATGCGATGGTGGAGTCCAGTATAGATTCGATCCTTACCGAGCGGCGTGCAGAAGAGGAAAGATTGCGAAAGAAGATCCCGATCCAGAAATAAGTCCACAATCATGGGAGTTTGGCGTCTTCAAATCTTTAAACGCAAGGGAGTCGCAAGGTGCGCAATGAATCTACGCAAACAAGACTAACCCTCACTGTAGTAAGTTTTGATATACGCCTCGAGTTCGTTTTTAATGTCATCAACCTGGTTTACCCTCCTGATTTTATTGCCCGCCAGTTTAATATCCAGAAAGTAATTGCCAAACCTATTTTTTAACTCCAAAGACCTGATCTCTTCTCTTTTGATTTCCTGCCTGGAACTCATAAAGAGCGTCAACACCAAAATGATAAAATGGGCGATACCGATAAACAAACCGGTCCATAATAAAAACTGATCCTGGGTATTCCTATATCTCAACACAGACATGATCCCGAAGAAAGTCCATAGACTGGAACTGAATATCCGGGTTCTAAATAGTTTTCCGGCATTGTCCTTGATGATAAAGCCGGCTTCGTCAAATGAGATCTCCCCTTGTTTGAGTTTGTAGGTTTGCTTCATTTTATAATGATTTTTTGTGGCCACGAATTTACAGAAATTATTCTATTGGCTCACCTGCCGAGATTCTTCCTCTTCAAATAATTTATCCAGCGCTAAAAAATCCGTTTCTATATAATTGATACGCCATTCGCTATATTCGTAATTACCCAGGTTGTCCGCAGTGGCATAGAAGAAATACTTTCCATCTCTGGAAAACCTTGGACTACTTTCTTCATTTTTGGAATTGATTTTTGACCCCAAGGGTTTGGCTTTACTCCAACCTTTTTCAGTACGCTTGGAAACAAACAGGTCTTCACCACCTGAACCCCCGGGAGCACCGTAGGAGTTGAACACCAGAAAATTCCCACCCGGAGAAACACAAGGAGAATACACCCAATATTTTTCGTCTTCAAAGAGTCCTTTTATTTCCACGGGATCCGTAAACTGGCCATCCACGTATTTGGTTTCAAATAATTTAATAGCGGTATCCCCACGCATCATGGTGGTATAATAAAATGTTTCATCATCCAATGCAAAAAGGAAATTCGCATTAGACGAAGGCCATTGTTCACCTGCTATTTGCACATCATTAATAGGATAAGGCAAAGGTTCCGGTGTACTCCAGCCTTCCGCTGTATTTCGCATCATCCAGATATTCATATCAAAATTACCTTGGTTGGGCTTATCGGGAATGGGGCGTTCAGAACCAAAAAAGAACAACTCTCCATTTGGCGTTATAGAAGCTGTTTCATCCCGGTCAGTAGAAAAGGCGCAAACCCTGGGTTCGGTCCATGTACCGTTGACAAATTCCGTTTCATAAATCTTTTGTTTTCCTTCCGGTGCCCTGCGGGAAAAATAAGCTGTTTTGCCATCCGGAGAAAACATGATATCAAACTCACTGTGGCTATCGGTTGAAATCACTCCCTGTGCAAAGGGTAGCGGCTCACTAATTGTTTCGGAGGAATAATTAACTTCATTAGAGGCTTGAGGCAAATTACAACCAATGCCCAAAAGTATTAGGAATATCCCGATTATTCTGTACATAATATCTTGATTTTCTTGAATGATCATTGGGCTTCCACCCTATTCATAGTGAGTAATTCATATTGTGTCAGAGCCGATTGCTCGTCTACAGATTCGTCTATTTTCATGGTATACTTATGAACAGAGGTAAAAATAAAAGGTAATTTACTTTTAGCCAAAAATGTTGATTTTTCGGCAATGTCGTCAAGGGAGTTGGCCATCCATGCTTTTCTCACTTCATTCACCAATGCTTTCTGTTGTTCATCCAATTTAGGCAACCAACGCTTATTGTTGAGCTCCCTCGAAAGGAGTGGATGTTTATACTGCCAGGTTCCAAACACTTCGAAAGGACCTTTATCGTGATCTGACTGAAAGCTCAAATAATAAATCGCTATTTCCGGATCGAATCTACCCGCTTCTACTGCCTTTTTAAGAACAGGTTCTAAGTCTATTACAGATTTATCATAACTTCTTCTTTGGGCGGAATGATGTAAAACGATATAGTGGTTTTGCAACCTCAGGTCTTCTGTGTAGCCTAATTCCATTTGAGCAGGAAAGCCGTTGTCTTTCGTCAGCTCCATGATCCTGTACATATTAATTTTCCGGTTGGCGTTGATGGTATCGTCGTGGGTGTCATACATAGGTCGAAACAATTGATCTCTTTTGTTGATATCTTTCATTTCCTGACGCAAGTTGGGCTGATAAGCGATATTTTGCTTCGACAATAAAGTATTCCATTCTGCTGCGCTCATGTATTGTCCCACGAATTTGGATTCCACCCATTTCAATTCATTGGAATTATCCATGATGATTTGTAAAAATACATTTCGATCTTCAATATCATCGGATAACTGAGCAGCCAGCGCCGCATTAAACACATCCTTACCAAAGGGTTTTTCGATCTTTTCAAATGCTGATTTATACAGGTTAACAGATTTCTGGTAATCCCCCGAGCAGATTTCCAGTTCGGCCTGATTAACAGTTTCAAAATATTGGGGAATGTCAACCTTCAGGACACTGGTACACCCCAGGCACAAAACAGCAATGAAGATGGTGGTCAATCTTTTCATTAAAATGGTGTATTCAATTTATTTATGTTGGAAACAAAAATCAGTTTGCCTTTAATGTATTTCTGAAACATCAAAAATAACAATGGGTTTTTTAAATCCTTTGATTTTAGTTCTGATGTGCCCCACAGGGTTAACCCAGTCCGCATTTTTCCGGAAAGTGGATTCAGACACCAGGATTTGATTGGCCACAGTTAAGGATTCTATTCTTGCGGCAACATTAACGGCCTCTCCCACAACACCGTATTTCATCCGCTTTTTGGAACCTATATTTCCGACAATTAAATCACCGCTATTGATACCAATGCCCATCTCCAGAGCAGGCAGGTTTTTTCTTTTGAGCTTTTCATTGACGGTTTTCATGGCTTGTTGCATTTCCCTGGCACATTGGATGGCTTTTTTACCACAATCCTGTACATGATTCGGTGCGCCAAAGATCACCAGAATCCCATCGCCCATGATCTCGTTGATGTAGCCTTCATGTTTGTGAATGATGTTAAACATTTCATCAAAATATAAATTGAGGATATCGACAGTTACAGTCGCCTCGTATTTTTCCGACATGGAGGAGAAGCCCCGAATATCACTCATCAATATGGTCACAAACCTTTCCTCACCGCCTATTTCAGGCTGTTCGCCCTCACTAATGACTCTATCCAAAAGTGTTTCGCTCATGTATCGTCCGAACAACTGCTGGTAAAAGCGTTTGGATTGTAATAATTCTTTATTCAAAGATTCCAATTGATCCTTTGAAGCCTGGATTTGGCTTTGCAGGTCTCCTAACTTATACATTCGAAGCCGTTCTACGAGTAGTTTACCTATCGTTCTGAAAACTTTCAATTCCTCCTCATCGAGTTTTCGTGGAACGGTATCTGCGATGCAGAGTGCCCCGATGTTATTACCGAGCAGACTTGTCAATGGAAACCCTGCATAAAACCTGATTTTGGGATCGTTAATGACCATAGGATTATCAAAAAACCTTTCATCCTTGAGCGTATCTTCGATAACGAAAATTTCATTTTGTAAAATGGTATGTCCGCAAAAAGAAGTTGACCGATCGCTGGTAACATTGTCAATACCGCAAGAGCTGTGGATGATTTGATCGGAACTTTCGATAGAGGAGAAATAGGCGATGGGGACATTGAGGCATTTGGATACAATCAGAACAATCCGGTCAAAATGCTCTTCCTTGTCAGAACTCGACAAATTAAGCGCAATGACATCTGCAAGCCTCTCCGCTTCATTTTCCGGTATCCGTGGTGCTTTCATTTTTTTATTATGATAAAGGTCGCTGAAAAATTCTGGCGTATGTAATTTTCAATTGCAGAATAAAGATACTTCAAATGCTGGATTTGTTCTGAATGTTTCCAGGTCTTAAGATAATTACATCGACTGAGCAATAATAATCCTGTTTGAACATCAAAACCTTTTGCCTCAAAATCTGCAAGTTCCCAAATTCCCGCTACCGTTCTATGCGTGGGATTTTGGCTGATGCTTTCGAATGTTACCGCTTCATACTTCATCAAATTAAAGAAACAAGGGATACCCCTGAAGATTGAGCCATACCTTATCTTCAAAGCCCCTTGCTTCATTTAGGAATTTTTCAATTTTTGAATTAAGCATAATCGGATTATAGACACCAAGGCCGGGATACCAGAACCTAATTAAATAGGGTTCAGGCAAACCGGCTCTTCGTATTAATTTTTTATAATAAAATCAGTAATAGTATTACCTTGCTTATCAGAGAGCATTATAATATACTTTCCGGAAGGCATGCCTGAGATTTGTAACCTGTTCGACACATCATTGAACAAACCTGCGACCATCAATCTTCCATCAAGAGACCTCAACTGGAAATTCAACGGATACCTCTGGTCTTTGATGTCGATATTAATAAATTCTGAAACAGGGTTGGGATAAACACTTATTTGCTGTCTCAGTGCTTCCTCTTGAACACTATTGATCAAATCATCCACCACTTTGAACCTGACCATCTTGAAGTTGGTATAACCTGTTTCCTGAAAGTTATCCTTACTTTTGAATACGACCTGATAGGCGTTTTGTCTTACATGCTCTGGCTTCACGACCCAGTGGAAATTCCCAATGGCTTCGTTAAAGCTGTTGACACTTTCAAATTCAGCAGGCTGTTCAAAAAAGTCATACAAACCGGAAGAGGAGTGTAACTCAATCATTTGAAGACCATCCGGATCTGTACTGAAAATATCAAAATTAACTGTATCCCCTACCTCAACAATTTGATAATCCTGGATTGAGGGATCAATGACAAGTTCGGGAAAACTATTCTCTGTTTCCGGCAGCACCAAAATCTGCATATCCCGCATGACCTTGTCAAAAACCTGACCATTCCGATAACTGGTAATTTCAATGGTAACCACATAAATTCCGCTTTGTTGAGGCGATGACCAGACAATAGCTCCTAAAACTGGATCCAGTGTAAAGATATTGTTGACAGGGTCGGCATTAATCATTTCGGGGTAAACATAATTTGGTGCCGGCTGGTCATGGTCAACCAATGGTTGGATAAGCGCATAACCAAGACTGTCATCATCCTGGTCAAAAGCATTAATGTAATGCATAAAAGGTTGGTTTACATAAGCAAAATCAACAGGTGCTTCCAACAATACAGGAGATCTGTTGTTGGTAAATGCTTCTACCAATTGAACTTTTGCTTCTATGTAAAAAGGCATGTTCATGGAATTGGGGAAATTCAAGTTAAGAATACCGCCATTCCTGTTGACATGCTGATGAGCAAGGGTGTATTCCCCCAGAACACTGTATTCATGTACGCCTCTGTAAATATTTTTGGTAAAAAGGTTTGAAACTGCCTCGCCATCCGGGGTACCGTTATTGTCTGTATCATTCCCATTAATTCTGGAGATGGCACTTGAAGCATCATCTCCCCAATCAATATAGATACTGTCACGGGCATAATAATCAGACAGGTTGACAGTTCCGGAGGAATAATAGATGATCACTTCCACTTCTATTTCGAGTGGGCTGATTTGTTTATACGTTATTTCTCCATTGAGTACGGTGGCATTAGAAGTAGTAAGGAAACAGATTAATAAAAACAGGATGGGTAACAATTTTTTCATAATCAATTGTTTTACGGTGTTTTACAAAAATAATTTCCTTATTAGGATGCATTTTGGTTTTGAATTACACACCTGGGAATGGAATATATGTATCATCACCTGCTACTTTGGGGAATTTTTTATTTTTCCAGTCTTCTTTGGCTTGCTTTAATCGTTCTTTACTATGGGAAACAAAGTTCCATAAAAGGTAATGTTCCTGAGGCAATGGTTCACCACCAAACAGCAAAAGTTGTGTTCCCGATTCCAAACCAATTTGACACTGATCGTCGGTTTTGCTGATAAGCATTTGGCCGGCTTCTACCCTTTCACCATTATCCGTAATAGCGCCTTTCACGATGACAAAAGCCACCTCTCCTTTTAACTGTCCACGCAGATTTAAGGTAGTGGTTTCTTCTGAAAAAATATCGACCATAAAAAGGGGAGAATACCCCTGCAGAGGGGCTGATCTTCCAAAAGCATTGCCGGCCACCAATTTTATGGTGAGGGGCCCTATGGCCCACATCGGAATATCTTTTTCAGGATAATATTCGAAATGGGGATCAATTTCTTCCTGTTCTTTTGGCAAAGCCACCCAGATTTGATATCCGTGCATACCGAACTTACCACTTCCCCTTCTATTTTCCGGCGTTCGTTCGGTATGTGTAACTCCTTTTCCGGAGGTCATAAAACCTACATCTCCCGGAGCTATGACTTGTCGGCTACCGATGCTGTCCCGGTGTTCAATTTCCCCTTCAAAAAGATAGGTCAGGGTACTTAAACCAATATGCGGGTGTTGATCTACATCGACATATTTACCGTTACCCAACTTGGCAGGCCCCATATGATCTATGAAGGTAAAGGGGCCAACTTGTCTTTTTTTGCGAAAGGGTAATAACCTTCCTACCATGAAGTTGCCCAAATCTGCTTGTCGTTCGTTTACGAGGAGTTTGTTGTTTGCCATGAGTACGTTTTATAGTTTCTGGCACCAGTATTAGTTCCGGAGGTAAATGTTATTTTTTTCGTTGTTCTTGGTTTTTGAAAGATTAAAAAAATTCTTCCCAAACCGTGCCTGTTTGTTTTTGAAATTGCCGTATTATTAACAACCTGATTGAGACTCTTTTGTTCATTTTTTTTGACCAACCTCGCTTATCCCGGATTCCATCCTTACAGCAAATAGGAGGGATCTATTTTGTTAAATCCTTCTTTTTGGGGCAACACCAGATTGCTGCAAAGATGCTTTCGAATCCATATATCAACTATTATTTTCACTCACAGGAAACACCTTGAACCAGACTCTCCTTTTTTTGTTAAAAGTAAAATGACACTCAATTGTTAATAAAAATGAAGCAGGTATGCAAAATAAACGATTGCTAATAATCCTCGGTTTTATTTTTCTCGTTCAAAATGTCGTTTTCACCCAGTTGAGTACTTACGGGCTAGAATTTCGAAGCGGGTACAATTACAGTGAGGCCAACTACGGAATTGCTCCTCTCGACAATTTGATACCCATCAGTGATTACCCCATTTTTGCTCGATCGGAGGAGGGAGCGCTGGGATACTCCTTTGGTATAGGTGCGTCCTGTTTTTTTGGCAATCGCCTGGAGCTACTCACTCATATTGATTTTTTTCAATTGAATTACGATGTAGGAACAGCGGCTTTGGACAGCGGTTCGATTCCACCTAATCGGCCAGTGCAGCCGGATGTTCCTGTAATCATTGCGGGGACAGTAGGATATGCTTATTTGAATATTGAAACCGGTCTGCGGTACAACTTCAGTCCAGACTCCAGAAGCAGGCCTTTTGTTGGCATTTTTATCAGCGATATGATCCACCTGAATACAGATTGGACCTTCCAGGTCAAATACCAGGACAATCAGGTTAAAGGCAATGTGGATTTTTCAGAAAACCAGCAAGGGATCGAATATCGCAATGTCTTTTTTGCCGGGATGAATGCCGGATGCCATTTTAAAGTCACAGAGCATTTTAGCCTTTCTCCCATGATAGACTTTCGTTATGGCATGAATCCCGTGGTGAAAATCGATGATCCTGTCAGTGTCCCATATGTCTTCGGTTTTAATCTATTGGGAAAATGGTGGTTTTGAGATAAGCCTAAGAATAGTCAAATTTGACAGGATTCCTATTGGCTTGTTCTTTAACCATCTGTTGCCACAAACCCTGGCCAACGGTGCATGTATTCAATGAAATCTTCCCCCAGACCTTCCTGACGCAGATAGTCTTTGGAAACGGGAATCTGAGCCGGTTCAAAATCCGGGTCGTTGATGACCTTCACGGGAAAATCGTGATGCAGGATCGCTGAACGCCCTATGCTAACAAAGTCTACCCCGGCATCCAAAATAGATTTCACATCCTTTCCTGATTTTATTTTCCCGGCTACGGTCCATTTTACTTGTTTAAAATCAAGGTCGGTGAAATGTTCCAACAGCGTTTTATGTTGATATTTTTCTTCTTCCGGAAGTTTAAAAGAGTCCCACAGAGAGATGTCGAGAAAGTCGATTTTACCTTCATCGATCAATCGTTGGCACACCGATCTGACTTCCATGATATCCATACCTGCTTTTTCCGGAGAGAGCCGGATACCGAGCAGGAATTTTTCGCCGCAAGTTTCCCTGATCCCATTGATTATTTCAAATATTATTCGTGCCCGATGCTCCAGTGAGCCACCGTACTCATCTTTTCTGTGGTTGTGTTCGGCGCTTAAAAACTGTGTCAAAATGTACCCGTGGGCACCATGCACCTCCACCCCGTCATAGCCACATTTTTGAGCTCTGACTGCCGCCTCGATAAAATCATCCCGTAGTTGTTTTACTTCGGCCTGGGAAAGTCCGCGGGCCCCAAATTCATCATTATCGGAAGGGCAAACCGGTGCCTGACCTATTAATTCAGCCGGAGACCGCATACCAGCATGATGCAATTGAATGACGGCAAGACTCCCATGTGCCTTAATATTGGCTGTTAACTTTTGATGGCCTTCCATAAGGTCATCCGAAAAAATCCCCAATTGCCCCGGAAACCCTTTACCGACTTCCTGAACATGGGACGCACAGGTCATGACCAACCCGAATTGCCCTTTGGCTCTCATGGTCAGCCAATGCAATTCGTCTTCTGATAATCGGCCATCTTCATGGCTTTGTCTGTTGGTGAGCGGGGCTAACATAAATCTGTTTTTCATGGTGATTCCGCAAGGGAAGGTAATGGGTGTTTCTGGTGAGATCATTGTTTTGTTTTATAGAATTATTTATCAAGATATTTTAGAAGGTCGTTTCGGTCAGTGTCATTTAAGTGTTTACTTGACAATGCTTTTTCTTTGAGTACTGATTTATACTCGTTAACCTTTTCATTATCATCCAGCAAACGGTAATATTCAATCCCTTCAATATAAAAATCCAAATAATCAGGGAAGTATTTCAAACCTAATTTGATGAAAGATAAAGCAGTTTTGTAATCTTCCCTGGCATATCCGAAATGACTTGCCAGAGAAAAAATATGGGTCAGATTTGGATTCGGTTTAAAACCCATTTTTTCACCAGCATCTGCCAAGTCAGATTCAAAGGACAACACGGGATTTTCTATATTTTTTTGTTTTAACTTTTCATAAAACCAATTATCTAAAATTGCATTGTAATCTGAATAAGCATCTATCAATATAGTAGGTATTGAAACCCAATAGTTGGTTATATGATTCGCATTTAAATTCCCTTCAAAATGCATGTGCAGTTTAGCGGGTAATGGTGTTTTTGACACGAAATTATCCAGCTCTTTGTATTGATCTAAATAGAGTTTTTCTTCCAATGTAGTTCCTGCGGTATAGTAATAACGGAATGGTTTAGGGAAGTTGGTAGAATCTACTAAGAAGGACTGAAAGGAATCAAGCGATAGCGGTAAATTATTAAAAAAACCACTAAGCGCAATGGCAACATTTATTTCCTTTGACTTTTTCACAGCTAGATAATTAACTAGAAAGGCTGTTCTGGAATGGCCAATAACACTTATAAAATCATTTGCCTTAAATTCCTTTTGCAACTTTGGTATAAGTTCTGAAAAGAGAAAATTCTCCATGCGCTCGATCCCCGTCAGGACATCATTTTCTTTCTTTTCTGCCGAAGTAAAATAATATCTGTTGTTCATGTTAAATGGAACACCTATGATTATTGTTTCAGGAATTTGGGTTTCATTGGTTAATAAGTCAAAAGAACTTATAATGTGCGGATAAGTTCGTTCATGCTGGCTATCAAAAATAATGGTGACCGGATATCTGGTTGAGTCTGATGAATAATTAAAGGTCTCGGGCAAATGCAAATGCAACCGTATTGTTTCATTCAGGTTGTCAGAAGTGAGTATCAAGCTATCATTTGAGTAAAAACTATATTCTTGTCCAAAGCTACTTTGAGTTACGCACAACAGGGTAAAAAACAAAATATTCAAAACTTTCATATCGTATTATTTAAGTGTTTATTAAGTGGATCTCACACCAATGTCGGGACAACCGAATAGGCGACAGGAACATTTCATGCTTTTTGTGTAGTTTGTCGCATTGTGGAAGTCCACGGTTGAACATTTCTCCCAAAAGAGAAGATAATTTGTATTTCAGGGGAATTAAAATTTTACAATTTTGTGATTGCCCACACGATTACCCGATCGAGCCTGCAGGAAATAGATACCATTTTCCAGTTCCTGAAGGTTTAACATCGCTTTGGCTGATATGGTTCTTTGATAAACTTTTCTACCGGTAAGCGTGTAAACCGAGATCTCCAGTTCCTCCAAAAAGGATTCGGCAAATTGGATGGAAATTTCATTGTTAAAAGGATTGGGTTTTACCTCAATATCCAGGGATGCCTCCCGTGGATCATCCGCTGATACCATTTCATAAACCACGTTAATCGCCTCCAGGGCATCTAATTTACCATACCCCCACGAATTGTTAGGCGTTGCTCCGGTAAAACTATCCTCCCGGGCTGTTTCCTGCAGGATGGTTTTGATTTCTTCTGGCGTTAATTCCGGATTGACTTCAAGCATCAGGGCAACGACGCCTGATAAAATCGGGGCTGCTCCGCTGACCGCATTCTGAATGCCGTAATAACCATTACTGTTTTCCATAACATTAAAAGGAAAGTTGCCGTAATAAGAATCCATGCTGTAGGCTCCGACAGCCAGTTCGCCGGGAGCTGACAGATCAATGCCGTATCGTCCATCCATGGTAGGGCCGATACTTGACCCGACCCACAATTCACCGGGCGCTCCTTCTCCGGTTCGGGTGCGGGTAATACCGTTAACATCTACGTAGGTATTATTGGCAACATAATCTCCGGGAGAAAGGGTTGAGAAACAACTTGAAAATCCGTTGATATTGCCCCCTAAAGATGTCGCATTGACAAATTTATTGTCGTTGTAATAACGGGATGGGTTGAGCATCCCCCGGATGACATCATCGGTACCTAGAGCGGTAGTTTGGAAACGGATTTTGTAGATGCCGCTAGCCCCTGTCATATCAATGATAAGCTGGCGAAGGTCTGAACTTGAATTTTCAAACTCTACATTGGCTCCCCGGTGATAAATATTTAGCTGATCTAAAAAAACATTTTCAATGCCGTTAGCATCTTGTGGGGGGTCAAAAGGTCCTTCCACGGTTCCATCCGGACGTTCGATGGTCAGCTGACAGCGGGCAGTTTCGTCATACCAGCCTGTAAAACGCAAAAATCCATCCGACCCTTTTTGGACTTCAAAGGTGGTCGTAGCATTCAAGGCTAATTGCTCGATGGCATGATTATCCTGTCCGCCATCATCTCCTACACCACAGACAAAGGTATGGCCGTTTTGTACATAGTCATCAACGATTTCACAGAACTCCAGGCTGGCGTCTGTGGGTTGTCCGATAGAGCCTATGTTCAATAAAGTAACAGAAGGCATCCCTAAGTTTTCGATCATGTCCTGTGCAAATTCAAAAGCTACCGGCAATACGGCAGGATTGTATTGACCTTGTTGCCCGGGATTACTCCCAAAGGGAGGCACATAATCTCTAGTGACAATAATACTGATAATTTTGGCATTGGGTGCTACGCCCTTATAGAGGGAGTTGTCATCCGCACCACTTCCATTCCCTGCCAGTATCCCTGTTGTAGCCGTACCATGGCCAAATATATCATTGACCAGGGGCTGCCCTCCCTGCTGGAGGGAATTATTGATTTCATTTTCATCGTAAATGGTACCAATCCCGTAAGGGTTATCAGGGTCATTGGCTCCGGAGTCATCATACAGATCGTAAATATAGGCGATCCGTGTATTGCCCTCACTGTCGATAAAGTCAGGATGCGTATAATCCACTCCCCTGTCCAGGACAATGGCCAGTACGCCCTCTCCTGTCAAATTATATTGGGACTGTACGAGGTCAATCCGTGCTTCGGTCCTGGAAGCTGGGCCCTGTGAAAAGACTTGTGTTTGGCCAAAAAGAAAACAGAGCAGTACAATGTAGTAATTTTTCATTATTGGGTGTTTTTTATGAGCGAATAGAAACCTTTCGGGTTTCACCATTTAATTACCGTAAAGGCATAATAATCAATAATTTATACGAAAAAAATCAAATCCTGACCTCCCCGTTTCTTGCCCAAAAGCCATGGATCTTCGAGTCAATAAAAATAACAGTAATTTATGTCAAAAAAAAATCAAAAAAGACTTGACAATAAAAACAAAACAGACTAAATTGCATGCGTAATACAGGTTAATTATTTTATTAGACAGGAAGTAATAATTAAAATGTTTTTTGTTCCTGTCCGTTTTTAACGCATTGAGTAAGCGTTTTTTTTGTTCTGCTTATTCAGTTTTTTGGGAGTTTATTTTTCCCAACCTTTTTTAGTTCAAAGAGTGAGGTTTGATCTTTAAATTGTATTTGTATTATTTTTTGCCTTACTCGGTTTTTTAGTTTTTTTATTTTTTAAAATTTTTTTAAAACCTACCTTGCCGGGTGTCGAGCTGTGCTCCACCCGGCAAACTGTTTTTAGGAGGTTTCTTATACTTCAATTTCCAGATCAAGTTGCCTTCCTTCTCTGGCAGCCTTTTGATCCATTGAGGTTCCTACCCCAATTCCGATAGCCATGCCAATCGGCAGGCCAATGCTTAAAAAGGCCATATTGCCAAGACTTGTACCCAAAGCGACACCCAGAGGAATACCAAAAACGGCCATACCGAGTGCTAACCACATGTTTCGATAATAATTTCTGGGAACGATTTTGAGCTTTTTTTCAATCAATCTGATAATACCTGATTGCCTTTTAGTGATTGCCTTTTTTAATAATTTCCCTGAATCAGTAATTGCGTTTAATGCTTCAATTTCGTTGTTAATGGAATGGACCATTTCTTCGGGCAACTTCTTTTTTGTCAATTCATCCAGAAGTTTTTCGAATTGAGCATATGCTTTCTCCAGTTTGGAATTTTCACCTAACTCGGGTCTCGGTTTTAGTTTTTTAAACTTCATAAAATTAATTTTCCAATATAGTCACCTAAAGGCAGAAAACGATCCAGCCTATGCTGTTCTCGATTATTAATTTTGGAACCTTGCGCCGGGATTTTTTTAGCTGCCGTTAAACCGAATTCTTCAAACAATTTAAAATGGAGCTATGCGACATCCTGTAACACAGGTCGGGACTGCCTTCAAACATTACCCCTGAAAGATATGGTTTTAAACAGGCGTAACCCACAAAAAAAAGGCCCGTTAATAAATTAACAGGCCTGTATAATGTTTAGATTATAATTCTAGTGTTATATCAAAGAGACATTCACTGCATTTAATCCTTTCTTTCCCTCCTCAACGTCAAATGTCACCCTTGTCTCCTTCGAAAATTGACTCACCGCCTAAATCGTTTATACGTACAAATAAATCCTACCGCCAATCATCAGGCGAAATGAATCCAAACTTTACTGCATAAAAACTTACCGTTCCGTTACTCATTATATAAATATTAAAAAATAAATGGGCAAGATATAAACTTAATATCTTTACCACGGTGCAATATTAGCGCTTTTAAGTGACAAGTACAATAATTTTGAATTATTAATCATCCTGTGCTGACTTATTTTGCAGGTAATTCGTGGACACCTCTGCAGTTATCTTTCATCGAAACCGTGATCCGATCCACTTCAATAGCGCCGGTTGGAAGATCTTCCGGTTCAATGCCGGGATATGAATTTGCTTCTTTCCATTTTTCAATAGTAGCACTAAAAAACTGAGTGGCCGCTGCATCCGTTTCGTAAACGACTATATCGAATGCTTCTCCTTTATCTCCTCCAAACCTGGTGATAACCTGCCATTCTCCGTTTCTTTTATAGGAGGTGTTGGTATGATCCGACTGGGGGTAATATTTCTCATCGGAAGGCTTTAACAGCACCCAGATATCTTTATCATGATCATCCGGATATACCCCCATGGTTAAAATCCGGCAATTGACAGAATCTCCTTCTATTGGTGAAATTACCTGTACGCTTTCTACAGGGTATTCTACTTGTTTTTTATTTTCTACGGTTACCTGTTCTATTTGGCCTTGCAGGTTAATCGCGCCATAGGAGTATCCACCGTAAAATATCAATAAGACCCCAATTACGCCCAGTGGAATTCTCAATTTGGTGTTTAACAAATCAAGGGATGATCCTTTGATCTTGATACTATCACCGATCGCAAGTAAGATTAATACTACACCTACAATTATAATAATTATTTCTGCAGACATTTTTTTAGGATTTTATTAATGAAATAATCAGAATTTACCGATAGACGTCAAAGTGTTGGTAACACTATAAAAATAAAGCTTTTTCAACAAAAAAGTATGATTGCCTGCATGGTATTTTCCAACAAAAGCTTGTCAGGGTGCTTTTCAAACAGGCTTTACACCTTCATATGCCTTCTCCAAAACAACCAACCGCCAACAGCAAAATATATCGCAGTCAAAACAAGCAAAGCCGATATTTCAGGAAGAATATCCATCAACCCCATATCCATGATCATTATTTTATTCATGGCGTTGACGGCGTGGGTGGAAGACATCAACCCCTGAAAAGTAACAGGATATCCGGCAATGGAAAATAATTCCCTGGGATTAACAGGATTCGCATCCATTTTAAGCAGCCGGCTTCTCTATTTATAAAAAAATCCTGTCCTTCAGGCAACCTTTTTCAACCACCTGACACCATAGAGTCAAAAGGTTCCTGTTTTACATATTCCATTTTTCATCAAAAAACAATCTTGAAATTATGAAAAAGTTATTTTTCTTCCTGATCACTTCAATTGCCCTAAGCCTGGCCTTCGTTTCCTGCGAAAAAGTTACGGATGAACTCACAGACGACCAGCTGATCCAGGAGATCGCCTTCGCTGAAAACGCCCAAAGTATTGAACCCGCAGACCTTCCACTGACCATTAAGGAATATGTGGACGATTACTTCTTCGACACCTATATTGAAGATGCTTTCGAAGTTCCGGAAAAAGGCTATGAATGCCAGTTTGGCAATGGCGACATTGCTTATTTCAACCGCAATGGAAATCCGCTAATGTTCAACGGCCCATTTGGCCCTAACGGTCCTTTTGGACAATTTGGTCCGCACGGCCCCTGCCATTTCGGACACCACTGGGGAGAACTGGTAGATATTGAAGACCTGCCCGAGAACATCACGGAATATATTGCCGAGAATTATCCTGACAGTGAGATCAGACGCGCCAAATTGAGAGCGGAGCATTATGTCGTATTGATTGAAGGCCCTCTGGTACTCGTTTTCGATGCTGACGGAATTTTCATCGAAGAAAGAACCTTCCTCTTCCATTGTCTGCGCCACTGCCAGAGAATCGAATTTGAAGAACTTTCAACAGAAATCACAACTTATATTGAAGAAAATCATGCCGATGCTGAATTCAAAGCCGCCTGCGAACGTCCGGTGAGAACTTATGTTTTCTTCCGCACCGAGGAAGGTCGCTTAATCCTCGTCTTTAATTCCGAAACAGGAGAATTCCTTTTCTCTAGACCATAGATCAATACCCGTTGGCAGTCATCTGTTAGCGCTGGTTTAAGATATAAAAAGCTTTTAATAGTGTAATAGCAATTTTTCATAAGCCACACTCACCCGGGTGTGGCTTTTTTATTTAGCAAAGCGCTTAATTTCAGGCGTAACTTGAAGTTCCCCCCAGGTCATCCGCAAATTTCGCTATTTACCCTGGCGGCTTTTTTTAGTTAATTACGTTAAAAAATTGAAATATTGGTGAATTATACCGATATTGATTGCCATATAATTCACAGGAGGAACAAATACGTACTACGAAAGAACTTAAGTTTTAGTTTTCATAGCTTTATATTTTTATGGTTAGCTCTATTCATTTCTTGAATAGAGCTTTTTTTATCAGGGCAGTATCGAGTTTGTTCTTTTTGAAATAAGGAACCAGTTTTTTGTTGATGAACAAACGCCCTTGCCTTGGTTCGGGTGCTTTCCGGTCTTCCACATTTCGAACATATTGGAAAAACTGTGATTTGCTGTATCTGTCCAGCAGAAATTTCCAATCATCCTCCGAATTAAGCTTAATAATACGCAGAAATTCATCGCTTAATTCCGGATCCTTTAAAAGCCTTAGCCAGTTCCCGATGAGGTAATTCATTAAATGATTATTGACACCTCCTGTTTTGAGCAGTTCCAACCCGAGTTGGATGTTTACCTTTTCTTTACTATGCAACAAATCTTCAACAGAACGCAATACCTCCGGATCAGGATTTCGGAGTAAATGAGCTTCTTCAAGACGCCATAGCTCCAAGCACAATCTCTTTTCACTCAGGAAGATCACCTTTCCCTGTGGATCCCCGGACCATTCCATTGGCCCCCATCCCAATAATACGTGGGAGGCTTCTGTATATCCTTTTTCGACGAGTTTGACACCTTGGCTTTCCAGCCGTTCTCTTAATACAGGAAGATCAAAGTTCGTCTCTCCTACTATAGCCAACTGGTGTCCTTTGTTAAGTCTTTTTCTCGCCAATGAAATGCCAAACCTGAGATACAGATATTTCCTTATTTTTTGAGTGACCGAAGGATAATTTACGTTTAAAAAAGGGATAAGACTACTTAGTGGCAAACGTTGCCCTTCCGGTTTACCATCCAGCAACAAGCGGAGGAATAAAAATTTTTCGGAAGCAGGTATTAGGTTTTGACGGCAGGCCTTTAATATGGCCAGCACAGCCAGTTGCTGTTTTGAGTTCATCAAACCAGAGAACCCTTCCATGGCTGTCATGGGCAAAAGTTGTTCGGGAGAAGCTTTGGCAGGATTTTTTTCCATCCCCCATATTTCGAGTGTATCGGCCATTGGACCAAAATCCTTTGGGATTTGACTGATTTTATTTTGATTAAGTTGTAAGCGGCGGAGGTTGATACAATTTTTTACCGCTTCGGGAAATTCAGTGAGCTTATTGTTTACCAAATGTAATGTTTTAAGAGAAGGCGGTAAATTCCGGACAGACGCAATGTTGTTATGGGAGAGGTCCAGGAAAGAGAGCCAGCCAACCCTGTCCTTAAAATCAATTTCCGATAAAGCATTATGATTCAAAAAAAATTTGGACAACCATTTCAACTCTAAAACCACTTCGGGAAGCTGCTCAAACTTATTTCGCGAGAGATCCAGGAGTTGAAGAGTCAAGCAGTTCTTGAGGCTATCAGGCAGGGTCTTTAACTTATTCTTCGATAATTGCAGTTGATTCAATTCCCCACATTTTCCGACAGCAGGGCTAATTTGGGAAAGATTATTTTCTCCTGCCGAAAGTTTACTCAGTCGGTAGCAGTTTCCAATTACGTCCGGAATTTCCCTCAATTTATTTTTGTCAATAATTAATTCCCTCAAGGATGAAAGTTTGCCAAGTGCCCTCGGTATCGTCCGAATACTATTGTTACAGATATTTAAAACCCTGAGTTTTTGGAGATTTTTAATATCCGCAGGTATTCTGCTTAGCCCACAGGTATCAAGATGCAATTCTTCCAGGTTTTTCAGGCAGGTAATAGCTCCGGGAATTATCTGTATTTTGTTATTGCTCAGGTCCAGTTTGGTGAGGTTTGGAGGCAGATTTTCTAACGATTCCCCTGAATGGATTTCATTGGTTCCTAATTCCAGTTTCTTGAGTTTTCCGCAGTATTTAAGTTTTTCCGGCAAAAATGAAATGTAATTCCGTTTCAAGTTAAGATGTTCCAGGTTCGGCATTTGAAAGATAATATCGGGGACTTCCTTCAGGCCGTGCCAATAGAGGAACAGTTGGGTGACCTGTCAATTCATCTTCCTGTATATTCAGCGTATTAAACCGCATTAACGATTATTTCAATCTCAAATTTAAAATTCTTTTTTAAAAGTAATGTTACAGATTTAAAAGATCATTTTTTGGTAATTGAATTATTTTTATATATTTGCTTCTGCAGACAAAACTAACCTCCAAATTTTTGCGCTCTCACGCTACAATGGCCAGATTTTTTGCCATTGTAAATTTTCAAACTACACATTTTTGTCAAAAACTTTAACCCCCGGAGAAGTGATTTGACCTCTTCTCTTTTTTCAATTTACACTATTAGCCTGTAAGGTGAATTGTCACCGCTACAGTTTGAAGATATTTATTAATTCTCAAATCTATTAAAAGTATGAAAGTAAGAATCTACTTATCTCTTCTTCTGATTTCAATTTTGTCCGTGACACAATTGACAGCTCAGCAAAGTGATGTCATTCGCTGTTACACAACTGAAGCGGATGCTCAACTCAGAGCCCAATATCCTGAATTGGGCACCCTTGAAGATTTTGAAGCCTGGCTGGAACCGCTGGTACGAGAATACCAGGAAAATGGTTCCATGAGGGCGGTTTCTACGATCCCCGTTATTTTTCACATCATCCACAATGGAGAATCGGTCGGATCTGGTGATAACATTAGTGCTACTTACGTCAATGCCCAGATCACCCAGCTGAACAACGATTTCCGCAAGATCGCCGGTACTTCGGGAGACAACTCCAATCCCGTAGGAGCAGATACGGAAATCGAATTCTGTGCGGCTACCCTGGATCCTTCAGGCTCCACGCTTTCAGAACCCGGCATCAACAGGATCAACCGTAATTCCAAAGGATGGACAGCTCCTCCTTATGGTTCCTGCACCGGTGGATTTAATGATGCCTACATTGAAGGAACCATTAAACCTCAATCTCAATGGAATCCGGATGATTACCTGAATATCTGGGTAATGGATATCAATTGTGGCATCCTCGGATATGCACAGTTCCCAAGTTCTTCCGGTCTGGGAGGGTTGAACAGCAACGGTGGAGCAGCAAATACCGACGGGGTTGTTTTGCTGACAACTTCTCTGGTAGTACCACAACACCAAACCCTGCAGGCGGTTCTTACAACAAAGGACGTACTGCTACACACGAGATCGGACACTTCTTCGGTCTTCGCCATATCTGGGGAGATGGTGGTTGTACCGTTGACGACTTCTGTGCTGACACACCGACTTCTGATGCTGCCAATTATGGTTGCCCAACAGGACATGTATCTTGTAACTCTACAGACATGGTAGAAAACTATATGGATTATACGGATGATACTTGTATGAACATTTACACCAATGATCAAAAAGCACGTATGCAGACGGTGTTGTCCAACAGCCCTCGTCGTGGTTCATTGGCCAACTCTGGTGCCTGTGGCTCTGGTGGCGGCGGTGGCGGCGGTTGCACCGCTACGGTATCCTCCTTCCCATACAGTGAAGGTTTTGAAAGCAGCTTCGGACAATGGACACAGGAAAGTGGTGATGACTTTGACTGGTCTAGAAATTCAGGTGGAACACCTTCCAGCAATACAGGACCATCTGCTGCTGCCGCTGGTTCTTTTTATGCTTATATGGAATCTTCCAGCCCTAACTACTCAAACAAAAATTCCATCCTCAACAGTCCTTGCTTTGACCTTAGTGGTGCAAGCAGTGCAACCTTCTCCTTCCAGTACCATATGTATGGTGCAACGACCATGGGAAGTCTGAGTCTGCAGGCACGTACTTCCGGTGGTACCTGGACAACCGTATGGTCAAAATCCGGTAACCAGGGCAACAGCTGGCTAAGCGCCAATGTGGATCTGAGTGCCTATGCCGGATCAACCATGGAGTTGCGTTTCAACGGAACAACAGGAACGACATGGCAGGGAGACATGGCTGTTGATGCGCTTGCACTTTCCACCAGCGGTGGTGGCGGCGGTGGCGGTGGCTGCACCGGAGGTATTACCTCATTACCATACAGCGAAGGATTCGAAAGTAGCTTCGGTGTTTGGACACAAGACAGCGGTGATGATTTCGACTGGACCAGAAGGTCTGGTGGAACACCTTCCAGCAATACAGGACCGTCTGCTGCTTCAGAAGGATCTTTTTATGCCTATATGGAATCTTCCAGCCCGAATTATTCCACCAAAACAGCCATTCTCAACAGTCCATGTATTGATCTGAGTGGTGAAAGTACCGTTAACTTTGATTTCATGTACCATATGTATGGTGCTTCAACCATGGGTAATTTATTACTCCAGGCAAGAACCGGAGGTGGATCATGGTCTACCGTATGGTCCAAATCAGGAAACCAGGGCAACAGCTGGCTAAGTGCCAATGTAGATCTGTCTGCCTATGCGGGAGATGACAATGTTGAATTGCGTTTCTTTGGAACAACTGGTACTACATGGCAGGGTGACATGGCAATTGACGACCTGAGCCTTTCTGCTTCCGGCGGTGGCGGTGGCGGTGGTTGCACCGATGTTACCGTCTCCATCACTCTAGACAACTATCCTGAGGAAACCAGCTGGTCTATTGTCAACAGCAGCGGCACAACAGTTGCTTCCGGTGGAACTTACGGTTCACAGCCTGATGGGTCAACCGTTAACATAACCAATTGTCTGCCTGACGGATGTTATGATTTCATCATCAATGATGCATATGGCGACGGAATTTGTTGTAGCTATGGCAATGGTTCCTACACAGTAACCGGTGGTGGCAGTACCCTGGCTTCAGGAGGAGCTTTCGGTTCTTCTGAAACGACCAATTTCTGTCTGAGTGGCGGTACGCGCATTGGTCAGAGTCGCGTGGAATCAACAGATTCCAAAGAATCGTTGATCTGTTTTCCAAATCCGGCCCGTGACGTATTGAACATCAATTACGAAAGTAAAATTGACGGACAAGTAACCCTGAAGGTTATGAATATGGTTGGACAGGTGATCAATGTCAATGACCTTTACGTAACCAAAGGACACAATACGCATCAGATTGATCTGAACGCTATGTCAGGTGGTACCTATATCATGGTGATTGAAAATGAAGAGAGCAAAGTATCACAACGTTTTATTGTGATCGAATAATAAAGTTGATTTAGAATAATAAAATTCAGGCCCTGCTTTTGGCAGGGCCTTTTTTCATTCCATTCAACCAATTCCAGGCCGGACTGACTAAAAAGGCAGCCTGTCCGGGTAGAAGCTTAATTGTAAGGGTTTTATCCTTTAGCTCTTCTGGCTTAGAGTATGTTTGAAAATTTTATTGGGATTCCTTAATTTTTCCACAAAGAAATTCTGGTTCATGAGGAAAATGGATAAAGTGGAATAAAGGAAAGACGGGTGGTTAAAATGAAATTTCTATAAATAGTATCGCTCCTGCCGGAAATGAAGGGTCAGGACAATGGTTAAAATAGTCACTACACTTCCCATACCCAAATTAATCCCCAGGTTGATGAGTGGTATATTCTGAATCACATATCCCAACCCGCCGAGCAGGCAAAAAACACCATTTAACTGAAATAAGATCCTAATGGTTCTATGCCTTCCTTTGCCCTGGAACACAGGAGCCACGAACAGAGATGACAAGGCAAACATGAATGTCCAGCCCAGTATGGCCATAGAAAGGCTGACACCGTTCGGATTGAACATAATCCAATTGCCAAGACCTTCTATAGACCCGGCATCTACATTAAAACGCACGAAAGTGAGTTGCAGGAAGTAATTGATACCAATGAGCAGGGCGAACATTATACCAAACGATATTGCAACCCTCGAGAATAACTTCTTCCCGGTATAGACCATCGCATCGATGGCATGTAACAGGATTACATATGCTATGGAAAACACAAGCATGGAAGTCTGGGAAATGTATTTAAACGCCGGATTATTGCCGCGAATGGCCTGGAGATAAGTGTCGGTATCCGTCCAAAAAACAGTTTCCTGTGTCAGGATGATCCCGGCAAAACACAAGGTAAAAATGATAAAACAAGCGGCAGCGGTCAAAGACGCCCAAAAACCAAGTTCAACGGCATATTTATTCATAATGCATGATAGGTTTTTATCCTAACAAGATACATAAATTTAGGAACAAACCCGGCTAAATTCTCCTTTTGGCCATTTTCACTACAGGAAAAAATCCAGGAATGCACGATGTTGTTAAAAATGTATTCGTGCATTCCTGCCCTTCCATGATACGGAGGTAATAAAAAAGATTAATCCCTGTAGAGCTTTACTACCTGACCTTCATCGTCGGCTTTGATTTCCGTCAGCAGTTTTCTGGTACCGATATGAGTTACCCGGAAAACCTTGGAACCTACACTCCAATCCTTTTCCCGGGTTTGTCCGGGGTTCATCGGAAAACCGTAACTGAAATAACTGCCATCGGGTTTAGGTCCTTTCACATAACACTGTATCCTGTTGATGGAGTTGTTCTTTACCTTGAATTTGATAAATCTGGCCTCTTCATTCCTGGCAGGTTTCGCAGGGTCCTGAACATAACCGCCGCTTTGGGTTTTCACCGCTACTTCAGGAGTTCCTTCCAGGTAGATCACCTTGCCGTCTTCCCGGACAATACCGGTAATCTTTTTCGGAGAGCCGAGGGAAATCTTTCCATGGCTCCAAAGGTTGACATCAACAACCGGAGCTTCGAACTTACGTGCATCAACCGTTCCTATCTCGCCACTGGCCTTTAACAGGTTGGCCTTACCCTGCACCACCAATTTTCCGATGTTTGCCTGTGCACTAAAGGTTTTCCGGTCTACATTGTTGACATAGGTGGTCTCATGAGTGGTTTGCTGAATGAATTCCAGGTTAGGAGCTCCGATAGAGACCTTGATCTGCTGACTGGCCTGTATCCATTCTTTTTGGGTTAGTACAAGACGACCTCCATCATCAACAGACCTGGCAATGAGTTCCATCAGATTTTCATCGGCAGTAATCGTCAGTTTTTCCTCGGCGGCGCAATCCACGGTAACGTCTGCATAAAGATTGACCTCGATGGATTTAAGATTTTCGACAGGGAAAGTTCTGGTTACGATATTTTTATCCCCCTTAACCTGAGCCCAACTTGTCAATGAAATTAAGGTAAGTAAAATAACAGTAAGTGATTTCATGATCAATTTTTTTGGATGTTTGAAATTGTTTTGAAATAGATCACAAATCTATGAGGAGCTCAAGAGGAATACTTCTCAAAATATGATTAGAGGGCTCAAATCATAATTTGAGACGGCTCAAGATCTTTGATTCGCTTTAAATTCAGAAGGAGACTGGCCGGTCATTTGCTTAAAAATACGATTGAAACTTGCTTTGCTGTTAAAGCCGCTGTCCATGGCGATGGCCAGAATAGACAAATGATCGTTATCCGGGTTGAGCAACCTTGTTTTGACTTCTTCGACACGGTATTGGTTGACAAATTCATTAAAATTGACCCCCAGGCCCGAATTGATGATCTCGGAGGTATCGTGTATACTCTTGTCAATACCCCGGGCCAGTTGTTTTAAGGTAAAATCTGTTTGCAGGTAAGCTTTTTGTTCTTCCATGTATTGTGTGAGCTTTGCCCTATCCCCGGAAAAATCCCTGGAATCAACTGCGGAATCTCCGGAAACCACCTCGCCCACTTCAAAGGTCAATTCGTGCAGTTTGCTTAAATCTGTAAAGTAGGCCTTGACACCAAAGAAAACGACCGCGATAGCAGAAAAAAGGTGTATCCACCATTTATGGGCATAACTCAACTCCACGATCAACGCATCCACCAGGTCCGTCATGGCCCCGTAAATAAACAGGAAACTGTAAACTACCAGAAAAACCTGGATCCATCGCAATTCCACCTTATAGGTATTGGAAAAAAACTGCCTGATCTTTTGCCGGTATTGCAAAAACAACTGTATGGAAAAGGCAAGGTATAACAAGACCGAACTAAACTGGACCTGATGCATAATGGGCGAAACATAAACATTATGAAAATTCCGGTGCCATTCCCCTTCATAGCCGACTCCCCAATCGGGCTGGCTGGCATCATTGATCAAAACAGCTATTCGGTAAACGATAAAAAGCGCTACCGGCACAAAATGCCACCAGTCTGCCTTTCTGAATTTAAAAGGTGCCACCAATACTGTTCGGATATACAAATAGATCAGGGGGCCTGCAGCTAATCCAAGAGAAAAAATATAATAATTGACTTTGGTATTTTTAAAAGTATCGTACCACCCCATAAAACCGATGGTGTAGGCCGTACGGTGATAAACCATCAGCAGCAGGATCAAAGCCATCAATACATCAGCGACTTTACCTCCCCGGTAATATCTCCAAAGCAGTAATACTGCAAAGATCAATCCCTGAAGGACAAGGATCAGAAGCGGTGTACTGTGGATGTTAAATTGTGGGAACATGATTAACCATTAACTTTTTGATGACAACAAAACCACCCCGCCAACAATCATTCCTATCGCCAGCAACTGAGTCCAATTCAAAGACTCCTTCAGGAAAAGTACTCCTAAAATTGCCCCCGCAACCACTGATCCGCCAATAATAATTGGAATACCCACCGAGGCAGAAATACCCCTTGAAAATACATAAAAGGACGAAATCTCCGCCAATCCGACAAATATACCTGCCAGCACAGCAAATAGGACACCTCTGGTCGAAACCTCCAAAGGGCTATCCGTAATTTTCAAACCTAGTAAAACAATTCCTCCCAGAAGTGCAGCAACCACCTGTAAAATAACAGCCCCGACAATCTGGATGATATGACCAGAAGCCATTTTAATAAATACGTTATAGGCGCCAAAAAAGACCGCTGTCAGAACGGCTAGTAATATCCAGTGCATGTGTTATAGATTTATTTTAGTTTTACATAAAATAATAAATATGACTCATCCCAAATTTTGGTTAAAACAAACTTTGGGAATTTTCGTGTATCCTAAGGCTATCAAACAGAAAAGTTCCTGAAACAAACTATGTTATCTCAGGAACTTCAATATTACGAATTTAAGCAACGAAAACCCTTATTTTCCTGTCACTTCATAGTTTTCATAACTGATGATCACTTTACCATCACTGTCTCCCTTTTTAATTTCTTTGCCTAAAGATTCAAAATCTCCGGTAATGGATGCCGGCAGTTTGTTGTTCTTTACCTTGAAGGAGACCTCTACCTTATCCGGAAGATCATAAGGATGATTTTCAAAAAAGAAATCGATGATATAGGTGCCTGACTCTTTAGAGAAGGTTCGCATTTTATGCATGATTGAGGTGGTGGGGTCAATCCACATTTCAGCCAGGATCATGTCTCCCTCCATATCATCGGGGATTACTTTTATCAGGCTTGTGTTTATCCCTCTTACAACTTCTTCCTTGACGAGAATTGAGGTAAAGCCACCATCCATCATTTTGATATAATCCATCTGCATACCCTTTTTAGGTAACAAGGCAAAACCTTTGGATTTGACATCAAATTTATCCGGAGCCGTAAAAGTTATTCTCGCCTGCCGGTCTTTAATATTGATAAAATCGACATCGACTTTGATGAGGGCATCGACGGTATATTTTTCTACCTTTTCCATTTTGGCCTTAAACGACATCAATATGTCTTTAGAAGCATCCTGTGCCTTAATGGATATTACTGTTAAAAGCAACACTCCTGATATCAATAATGGTTTATACATAGTTTTTAATTCTTTTTATATTCAAAACATCCTTACGAACCCCTGACCCTGGGGTTCAATCAATTAGCTCAAAATATCTTTCTTCCTGAAGTGATAAAAGGCCACGCCCAGGAACAGTACCAGATAGGCTACCTGAACAAACACGGATCGGATGATTTTTGCTTTATCCAATTCGAATTCAAAGAAGGATTGCCATCCGGGCAAATAGGAGGTAAACAACCAGGGATTAATGGGTTGCATCAGACTAAATCCTATCGTACTGATAATTGTTATGCCGATAATAATAGCCACCGTGCCGATAATGGGGCCGATGGAATTGTCTGCAAAGGCCGACAACATGAAAGCCAGCGAAGCCACTACCGTCATACTCAGAGTACCATAGGCGAAAGCTGCAAAAAATCGCCAGGGTAATTCATGAGCGGAAAAGAAGTTAATAGATTCTTTGAAAACCATGAGGTCTCCCTTGCCAAAAAATAATAATCCTCCCCCCATGCCGATGAGGATCATGAATAAGATCAGTAAAACGGTATAGGTCCAGCCTGCCAAAAATTTGGCAATGAGCAGTTTCGTTCTGCTGATGGGCCGGGTCATGAGCAAGCGGAATGTTCCGCTATTGGCCTCTCCTGCTATCAAGTCTCCGGCAACTAGTGCCACCAAAATAGGCACGTGAATCCAAAGGGTATTTAAGACCAGATAGGTGATCAGGTAACCGTTGATCACATTACCTTCAAACTGGAAATTCTTATCGAGCTGCTGCATGACAAAGTCAAACAAATTCTGTCCTTCAAAATGAATACCGGCCTGAATGGCTGCAATGATGAGAAAGATAGCACCAAACCCTATATAGGTTCTTCCCTTTTTGAAGATCTTGAACAGTTCGATCTTGATGAGGGTATTCAATGATTTCATGCGGAGGTGATATTTATGAAGTACTCTTCAAGTGAACGTAAGGGTTTGATAGCAGAGACGGCAATGTCTTTTTCCATCAGAAACCGATTGACTTCTGCAATACGATCCTGATCTATGGACAATGTGATTTTCTCTTTTTCAGCAACTTCAAAATTCGATGCAAACCCGGAAGCCTTGATGGCTGCCTCCGCCTTTACCACATCATCGACAAAGAAGGAAACTTTCATATCTCCTTCATTCAACAACTCCTGGACATTGCCCTCTACCACACTTTTACCTTTATTGATGATCACCATCCTGTTGGATAGTTGCTCGATCTCATTGAGAATATGGCTGGAAATCAGGATGGTCAAGTCTCTTTCTACATTGATGCGTTGGATAAGGTGGCGCATTTCCTTCTGCCCCTGGGGGTCAAGTCCGTTGGCCGGTTCATCGAGGATTATCAGGTCCGGGTCGTGCAGTAAAGTCTGAGCGATTCCCAAACGCTGTTTCATCCCCTGAGAGAAGGTTTTTACTTTGCTTTCAGAGCGTTGTCTCAATCCTACCAATTCGAGGGTTTCATCTATTTTATAGGTGAGGTTATCAACGCCGGATATTTTCCCTAAAATTTCCAGGTTTTCACGGGCGGTAAGATATTTATAGAAATCGGGCTTTTCTATCAGGGCACCGATCCTGCTCAAAGTCTGGTAACGATGATATGCCAGATCCTGCCCAAATAGTTTGATAGCACCTCCGCTTGGTTTGATCAGGGAAAGCATCATACGAATACTGGTACTTTTGCCTGCACCGTTGGGGCCCAGGAATCCGTAAATGTCTCCTTTATAGACTTTCAGCGATAATTCATCCACAGCTTTGAATTTTTTATAATTCTTGCTGACGCCACTGAGTTCTATATACGTTTCACTATTCAATGTTTTTGTGTTTTATCAGTCAACAGTGGTCGATTTTCATGAGAAGCATATTCAGATATGAAAAGACCATAGCATAATGACACTTTTTAAAAGATTTAGTTCATTGATGCCGCTAAATTCATGTATTTCAGGAAAAGAGATGCCTTGTTGTACCGAAAAGGAGTTTTTCAGTAATGAACAGCTCTGCGAAACTCCGCGGTACCGCTAACATACTCAGTGTCCGTTAACTTATTGGATAGTGGATGACACTCGTTTTTGTTGTACCGCAGAGCTGTGCAGTGGTTCCGCTGAGTTTCGCAAAGGAATTTTTGGTTTAAAGCATAAGACTAATGGCCAGGCCTCCACCGGGAGCAAGCTTAAAGGTCATTTCCTGGCCTTTGGTTATCTCAGCCTTTTCAATATCAAGACTTAAGGGATTTTCCTCCCAATGGGCATTTGCCCCATCTTTATAAATAACTGCGTTATAAGTTTTTCCTTCTTGCAGGAAGTCGAATTTGATGGTGACCTCCCGGCCATTTTCATCGGTTACACTGCCTACAAACCAATGACCTGTTTCGCGTTCCTCTCTGGCGATGGTTACAAAATCACCAACTTCCCCATCCAAAACTTTCGTCTGTTCCCAATCGACACCTACGTCCCTGATGAATTGCAGAGCAGGGTGATCACCGTAATTCTCCGGCAGGTCGCAAGCCATTTGAATAGGGCCGTAAATAACGACATAAAGGGCCAACTGCTGGGCCAGGGTTGTTCGGACACTGTTATTCGGTTTCTGTTTAATTGGAATATCAAAGACTCCTGGTGTATAATCAATTGGACCACTCAACATGCGCGTAAAGGCAACAATAGGAATATGTTCTGTAGGATTACTCCCATCCTTGGACCAGGCGTTGTATTCCTGCCCGCGTAACCCTTCTCTGGCAATGGCATTGGGCAAAGTCCGGCGGATCCCGGTAGCCTTGATGGGTTCGTGAGCATTTATCGCGACCTCGTATTTTGCTGCTGTTTCCAACACCTTTCGGTAATGGTTAACCATCCATTGGCCATGGTGGTATTCTCCTTTGGGAATAATAGAGCCCACATAACCTGTTTTTACAGAATGGATTCCCAGTCGTTGCATCAAGGCATAAGCAGTATCCAATTGCTGTTCATAAGTACGCGGGGCGGAGGAAGTTTCATGGTGCATGATGAGTTCGACCCCTTTTTCCCTGCCGTAGCGAACCACCTCTTCCAGGTCGTAATCAGGATACGGTGTGATGAAATCAAAGACCCCTTCCCGGTCTTCAAATCCCGCCCAGCGATCCCAGCCGGTATTCCAGCCTTCCACCAGTAAACCAGTGATATTATTGGCTGCTGCAAAATCTATGTAACGCTTGGCATTTTCCGTGGTCGCACCATGACCAACATCTCCTGCATCTCCCCCGCCCCAGGAACTCATACTTTGCGTCACTTCATAATCCCAAGTCGATACGCCGAGGTGCATTTCCCACCAAATACCAACATATTTCATGGGTTTAAACCAGGAGACATCCCCCAGTTGATTAGGCTCATTCATGTTGACGATGAGATTGGACTCGATGAGATCACCAGCCCGTTTGGCGATATGAATGGTTCTCCATGGTGTTTTAAACGGCAATGCTCTTTTTACTTTATATCCTAATCTGTCGGACCCCACGAGGCTGCTTTTTAAGCCATTTTTTTGCTTATCCACCTTAAGCGTCATGCCTGCATAATCCGTCAGGTTAGCCTCATGGAAACTCAAGTACAGGCCGTCAGCTGTTTTCATCGTCACCGGAGTGTTGACGGAATTTTCAACAATTTTTACTCTTCCACCATGATCTCCGGGAACGAAATATTTCATAGCATCGATCTCTGAAAGCTTAGAAGTATTGTATTTATATTCATAATTGTCCCAGTCACCGGGAATCCACCAGCAGGTATGATCGCCGGTCAGGTTGAATTCCGTATTTTCCTCCATAATAACAAGCTCCTCAACGCCCTCCCATTCCGGGAATTCAAAACGGAATCCGATACCGTCGTCATAGGCCCTGAAATAAATGGTCAAAGGGCGGTTAGGAGCTTGCGTTTCTTCGAGACTTACAACCATTTCATTGTAATGATTGATGACTTCCCGTTGTTCTCCCCAGGGCATTTCCCAGGTTTCATTCAATGAATTGAAATCTACTTGCTTTATGGTAAATCCGGCTCCTAAGGCAGATTGCTCCTTAAATTCGAACCCCATGAGGGAAGTATCTATCGCTATTGTTTTTTTGTGTTTTACGAGATAGGCGGGATTACCGTCCGTGGAAAGCATAAATTCTATGGTGATATTTTCATCGGGTGATTCCAAAGTCGGTTGTAATGATTCCTGAGGCTGACACCCCATGATGGCCACTAATAAAATAAATAGGGTTAGGTTATTTGCTGTCTTTTTCATGAATTGTGAATTTTGATATTTTCAAAAAAATCCCATCAAATCGATTTTGGTAAATTTATTCAAAAAAAACAATGTCCGACAGGCAAATAGGATTAATTCCTTAAGTAATTGTTTCCAACCAAATTTAACAATCGATGGTACAGGAAACTATATCACCTACGGCCTATCCACCTGTTGACGGCATCTTTGTACTTCGCGTATATTTCCCCTTGTTTGGCGAGTAAAAATTCTTCTTCCAAACGTATTTGGATGGAAATACTCCCATAACTTAACAACCCAAGTCCAAAACTCAGGGCATTGGGCATTAACAAAAAGAAACCGACATAGGAAATCAAAATTCCCAGGAATATCGGATTCCTCGAAATTGAAAATAATCCACCTGTGATCAGGGTTGTTTTTTCATTGTAATCAATGCCAATCCGCCAGGAGTCTTGCATGTTTAATTGAGCAGCAAATATCCAAACCATAGCCACAAGGGAAATGAAAAATCCAATCCATTTGAGGGTAATGTTTGCTTCGAGATAAGGAATAGGCACCAGGTATTCATATAAGGTTCCTCCAAAAGCATATAGTAAGGAACTGCCTGTTACGGCGTAGGTAATAAAGGCAAAAACTTTGGCGCCGAACCCCTGGGGCGAGTCGTCATTTTTGAGCTTCATGGGATTGATGCCGGTTTGTCTGTAAAGCAAGTATGATCGTAAAAGTATGACGAGACCGTAGAATGCCAGGACGGAAATCAGAACGAGGTATTTCATGTTTTTGATTTTAGGGCAAAGTTAGGGGGAAGCGGGTGCAACCTGGTTGCAAAGATTCGAAGCTGACAGAAGCCTGCTTGTAAGGAGGATTAGGTGCAGTTAGGGCAAAGGCCTTTGATGACGAGGTTGGCTTGTTGCAATTGGAAGCCGCGGGGCAATTCTATTCCCGGCACCCGGACGGAGTCCAGGCAAAAGGTGGAATCACATTTTTCACAATGAAAATGGTAATGAATGTCTTCCGGGGCGCAGTCGCAATTTTCATAACAAAGCGCGTATTTCAGGGATCCGGTGCCATCATCAATGCTGTGAATGAGTTTCTTTTCTTCAAAAGTTCTGAGGGTTCTGAAAATGGTAGATCTGTCCGCCCGGACGAGGCCTTCTTCCAGGTCTTTGAGCGAAACGGCCATTTTTTGTTCCGACAAATACTGAAGCACCAACAGCCGCATGGCCGTTGGTGTTATGTTTCTGTTTTCAAGCACCTTTTCCTGATCTTCCATTTTCCTATTTCCTGTCTTTCAACGGCACCCAGGCTTCCTCGGTAATTTCAAGAATTTCTTGCATATAAGCCTTGTATTCCTCATAGGATTTCTGCTGCATACTGGCCAGCTTTTGCTCTTTCATTTTTTGATGCAACGGGTCTCCGAGTGGGTCAATTTTCCAAACACCATTTTCACGCAGGAAAGCTACAGGCGCAACAGAGAAAGCTGATTTAACACCTCCTACCGCTTCATTTTTATTGTAAAAGATCAAGTTTTCCAGAGTAGCTTCATCCATACCGAAAAACATGGATTTTTCATCCAGTCTTTTTAAAACCTCCTTAATGGAAAGCATGGATATCGTATCCGCTGTAGTCAACTCCCGGACATTAAAGACCTGGAGTTGGTCACTCATGGTCATAGCTTCCACGACAGTCTTTGGAGAATTCATGGCATGGTTGATCAGGGCCTGGTATTTATTCAGATATCTTTGAGAAAGCAATGGGTACCTGTCTTCAAAATCAGTGGAGTCATAATTCAGGGTAGCCAGGTAATCTTTGGTGAGTTGATGGATCTGTTGCGTAGCCTGGTCCTTGTCAGGGAAGTCAGCTTCCATGTTCTTAGCTATATTTTTCAGGGTTTTGTTTTTGGACTCCTCGCTACAGCTGGCCAGGATAAAAAACATGGAAAGAAACAGGAGTGCAATGGTCTTGATCTTCATGATTAAGTCTTTGTTTTGAAGTTGTTTTTTTTTGAATAAAGCCCACAAAATACTCAATGTTTTTGACTACCGGAATAAAACTCAAAAAAGCTCCACTTCCCCACTGTCGGTAACGAGGGTGGCTACCAGGCGAAAATGGGTTGCCTGAAAAACCTCCATTTTAATATTGAGCACCTTCAGCGCCGACTTCACCTTGTCGGGTTGAGGATGTTCAATATAAAGCTTTCGCAATACTCCCGCTTTGGGAGCCGCTGTTGCAGGATGTATGGTTGTTCCCCAATCGATCAAAAAAGGAACAGCCCCCTGCAGGGGAAAAACATATGGGTCGGTAAGTTGCCAGGAGAGTACCGTGCCATCCGGTTTTTGGCGATTTCCTGGTTCGACATTTCCAATGGACAATCCGGAAGCTTGAGCAATGACAACCTTTTCGGTAAGATTGTTGAAACGATAAACCCAGGTTGTTAATCCGGGAGGGCGTTGATAAACATTGTGAAAGAGTACCCCTTTTGCCGGAACTTGCAAGTCAGGGTCGGGAGCCATCACTTCCAGGTAAGTGGAATTACCCAGCGACAAAAGTGCATTGTGGGTGCCAAAATCAGGATGTCTGCCACCGGGAACGGGACGGACGCCCAAACGTTTTTCAATTTCATCCATTCCCTGCTCAAGGGTGGGCGCGGTAAAAATAAGGTGATCAATGCCGGGAGCTAAAAATGTCATATTTTGAATTTCGGGAATTGGACCGGCCTTTTTTCAAAAAGCCATTTTAATGTCGATAAGGGTTTTAATATCCTTGAGGTCTTGAGGCTCGTTTATATCCAGGCTAATGCCCTGCCTTCCGCATATTTTCGGGCATTTTGCAGATCCGTTTTGATGGCTTTCTCCACATCACTTTCCAGGATGGCCGCCAGTGCCTTTTCGCCAAAAACGAAGGCCACCTTAAAATAGCCCTCTCTGGGTAAAAAATACAAAATGGCACGACGCTTATCCTTTATCCGGAAACTCCATCCGTATTTTTTCCCGGGGAAATTCCACTCCTGTTTTCCCGCCGGATAAATTTCCATAACATGATTCCTCAAGGCTTCCCAAAGGCCATATTTCGTACCTAATTTTTCGGCTACTTTTTCATCGGTTGGCACTTCCGATTTTTCCATAAAAACGCTGATATCATCCATAAAAAGGGTTTTGAAACCAGGGATCTAGTCTATCTGTAATTTACCATTCAAATTGAGTACAAATTTTCTATGAGTATGAACAAAACCCACACTTTGATAAAATTGCAAAGCCTTTTTGCGATGCTTACTGGAAGTAACTTCGAGTTGTGTCACTTTTTTCGATTGCGCCAGAAAAATGAGAAAATCTACCAGTTTTTGACCGATGCCCAGACTTCTGTGCTGTGGTTCTATATACATTTCGTGAATTTCACCGATCAGGCCGCTGTGGTGTAAAAGATGCTGGGCATGGCAGCTCAAAAAACCAACGGCTTTATCTCCTAAAGTGGCGATAAGGTAAAAGTAATTGGGGTTTTCAATATTTTCCATGAAAATCTGCCGCTGACGGAGCTTGTCAAAGACTTCTTCTTCCAGTTCATTGACAAAATGGTAGATACTTTCGAAGTCCTGTGGTTCAACTTTTCGGATGGTTAACTGATCCATACAGTAATTAGTTTCAGAGGTATTCTTATCCACTAAAAGTACGCAATTTTTTATTGATTTTTCAAGATTAGAAATTCATAATTTTGTAGAACCAATTCCGCCTCTAATGAAACGATATCGCTGGTCAGAGCATCTTGCCAGGAGGTATTTTGCAGGGCATCGGGCAATGCAAAAGTAACCGGACTGTTGCGGGCATTAATGACAATTAGCACTTCCTCTGTCCCAATAATCTTTTTAAAACAAACTACGTCAGCCGCCGCATAAGGAACATTGGTTCCAAGTTTTACAACCTGAGATTCGTTATAAAAACCCAGGATATCCTGATACGTCTGCAGCATATCCGGATTCTCATTCCAATTGATGGGGGAGTTAGAGAAAAAGGGTACATTTCCGATACGCCCTACCTCTTGCCCCGTATAGAACAAAGGGACTCCGCCCATGAAGATCGTTGCTACAGAAGCAGCTATAGCCCCTTGTTTTCCGCCAAATAGGGTTACCGGCGTTGCATCCCAGGCCGATTCATCATGGTTGGTGGTAAACCTTAATTTATGTTTTCCTGCTGGAATATTGTTGTATTCAGAATGATGTGCCAGGTAAAGATTTCCTGCCGGGTTACCGTTGAAAGTATTTTTCAAAGCTCCATAAAAACTCCAGCCATAGGTCAGGTCAAAACCAGCAGTATAATGATCGGCTCTGTCTCCTTCAGCAAGTAAAATGAGATCTCGATCCGGAATAGCTTTTAACTCATCTATGGCCTCTTTCCAAAAATCATAGGGAACCCCAACTGCATAATCACACCGATAACCGTCAATGTTGGCTTCCAATATCCAAAACTTCATAGCATCGATCATAGCTGTTCTCATAACGGTATTGGAAAAATTAAGGTCAGCAACATCAAGCCAGTTTGTACCCGGCGGATGTACAATATTGCCGGAAGCATCCTGTGTATACCATATCTCATTCTCGATCCATGGGTTGTCCCAGGCCGTATGATTAGCTACCCAGTCCATAAGAACAGCCATCCCCCGGGCATGCGCCTCATCTGTCAGATTCCTAAGGTCTTCCATTGTTCCATATTCCGTACTCACTTCTTTATAATCTTTGACAGAATAAGGAGAATTCACAGAATTGATCGCTCCGATCGGGTGGATCGGCATCAGCCAGATCACATTGATGCCCAATGCTTTCAATTCATCCAGTCGGCCAACTACTCCCTGAAGATTTCCATCCTGGCTAAAAGCACGCAGATTAACTTCATACATTACAATATTATCTATAGCCGGAAGGTTTTCAAATGGCGTTCCGTACTGCGTATATTCCTGTTGTGTATTATCTATTGGTGGTCCCGGGTCTTCTTTTCTACAGGAAATAAAAATTATCACCAATAACAAAGATTGAATGAAGTATTGTCTGAATTTCATGTTGTTCGCCTTTTTGATCATATCTAAAATCCGAAAGATCCTGTTTAAACTGTCATTTTTCCTAAGTTAATTTGTTCCGCTTTTGTGAAAATAATTTCTCTCACATATGCCATATCTCCCCATAGATATTTATGGCCTTTTAATCCTCTGGTGGCACTCATGCGCTTTTTTAGCTTCCGAAGCTCCCGTTCGGTTGCCTTACGCCTTTCACCAAGTTGACCGTATAATTTAACTGCCGGGGACTTATGAAACTTGCCTTTGAACAAAGCCCGGAGCCAAAACACCGCTGAACTGTTCACGGCCAACACACAGATATTTTTATTACCACGGGCGTTTGCAGGAAGCTTAGAGGGATATTTTTCAAAATAAAACCCTGTTTGGTCCCTATTGAGAAAAAGGGATCCGATGGGGGTGACTGTCGGGTAATTATTTTCATCTACCGAAGCGATAGACACGTGGAAATTGGTGCTAAAACTTCGGTTGAAATGCTGAATAATGCTTGACCAGTTATTTAGAATGTCCATTGGTATTTGTTTATGGCTAAATATTTTTATGATACGCAAAGGAATTTATTTGGAGCATCAGACTATAACCTCCGCGTAACATTGCGGCACAACTAAATCGAAAACATCTGGCAACCAATCTTTTACGGAAGAGGGAAGTTTTAGCTATATCGCAAAGTTGCGCCAAGGAAGCGCAGTGTTTCGCAAAGAAATTTTGACTCCTACCAGGGATCACCAATTCTGAACTCTGCATTCTGCACTCTGCATTTTACATTCAAAAAGCACTACTCCACCATCACCTCATCTACAAACAACCAGGCTTTGCCTCCTGCTCCGCCATGCCACTCCGGACAGGTGCCCATATTTTTGGCCTTAATCCTCAAATAACGGGCCTTCTTATTTTTGGGTTTAAAAGCAAAATCGCTGATCCCGTCTTCGTCCGTTTTTTGGGTAACGTGTTCATAACGGTACACCGTGCTGAAGTTTTCGCCATCATCAGAAAGCGCATATTCCAATTCCTGGGGATAGAAGATCCAGGAGCCAATATTCTGCAGGCAACCTATGCGAATTTTTTTGATGACTTTTTGTTTGCCTAGATCTAAAACGACTTCCAGGTCATTGCCTTCAAACCCCAACCAATGCTCATCGTGAAAATCTTCGCCGGCACGGGCGTTGTCACTAAGACTGAGTTTACCAAGTCCGGGATAATTCGGGCTGATGTCCGACCTCAGATCCAGGCTTTTGAATTTGGCAGTCCTTATAAATTCCGCTGCGGTCACCGGGCTGGCGATGATCCCCTGCTTCAGTGCAAAGGTTTTGACGATCGCTGATTTAGTGAGTTGAATGGGTGCTTGATAAATACTATCGGTAGTATCCGGCAAACTGCCATCCAGGGTATAAAATATTTTAGCCCCGGGAGTAGCACATTCAATAGTGACCCTAACTTCTTCCCCAAAGAGTTCCTTTTTGACACCTTTAACAGTCGGACTACTGATAACCGGTACGGCAACCACTTCGGCTTCAGTTGCTTTCATTTTGATGGTCCAGGCATGCTGAACCGGGCGATTCCCTGGCTTTTGCAATACTTTCGGAAAATTGATGGTCGTACCTTTTTCACCGTCCCAACTCCACTTCATCGGTTGATCGTAACCCAGCAAAAAAATCTCCCTCCCTGCTTCGGGTTTTACATATTTCAAAGTAAAAGAATTACCCGGCCATTCCAGGAAGGTAGCATAAACGGCCGCACCCTTGCGCGTATACCGCACGATATCCTGTTCGGCATAAGTCGCAAACTTTTCCGTACCATAAACAGCTTCGCCGTTCACTTTGAGCCACTGCCCCATTTCAGCCAGCCTTTCCACGCTCGGTTGAGGTATCAGGCCTTCCTCCGTCGGTCCGACGTTAAGCAGGTAATTACCTCCCTTAGCGGCAATATCCACAAGATTATGAATCAGGGTTTCAGCAGACTTCCAGTTGTCGTCGTTCTTTTTATACCCCCAGCTGGTATTCATGGTCATGCAGGATTCCCAGTCTAGATCGGAAGCCCCTTCGAGGATTTCCTGCTCCGGGGTACCAAAGTCCCCAACGTATTCTCCTGCTTTGTTCATGCCTTGCATTCCCTGGCGTCCCTTGCCTACCCGGTTATTGATGATGATATCCGGTTGCAAGCTCCTGACGAATTGATAAAGGTCCCGACCTTGCTCTTCAGACCATTCCGGTATCCATTCCCCATCGAACCACAATACGCCAATGTCTCCGTATTCGGTCAGCAATTCTTTCAGCTGTGGTTTTAGAAATTCGTCACGATACTCCGGAAAAGTCCTTCCATTGGCCAGGGGATGATGCCAGTCGAGAATGGAATGGTAAAAACAAAATTTGATGCCCGCAGCTTCACATTCCCGGGCGAGTTCTTTCAGGACATCCGTATCATAGGGCGTCGCATCGATGATATCATAATCACTCACTTTGGAATCCCACATCGCGAAGCCATCGTGATGTTTGGAGGTTATAACTATGTATTTCATGCCCGCATCTTTGGCAATACGCACCCATTCCCTGGCGTCGAATTTGACAGGATTGAATTGGGGAGGGAATTCTTCATATTCCTCTACAGGAATTTTGGCGCTGAACATGATCCACTCGGCCGCCCCGTTGATCTCTTCTCCCTTGTAAATTCCGGCAGGTACCGAAGAAGGGCCCCAATGGATGAACATGCCGAAACCTGCATCGCGCCACCACTGCATACGCTGATCGAAGGCTTCCGGAGTTTCTTCCAAGTAATTCTCAGAGGACGGTTGACAACTTTGGAGCAGAATAAGTAGAAAAACGCAGAGAGAAAGTGCTAATAAATTTTTCATTTTTTCAACATTGGCAGTTATTAAATATAGACAAGAACACTTTGGAAATATCCGAGGGAGGATTACAGCACCAGCACTTTTGACATTGCGGATAAAACCTCAGCAAAGTCGATTTCTTTTTATTGTAACTTTAACAATTCAAAGCCTTCCACCAAAATTTGCTGCCGTATAAATATCTATGTTTTTACGCGGATTTAAAAATTCCAACTTTACTTCTGAGGCGCATAAAAAGGAATTCGAGCTAAAGAAAAAGGATCGTGGACATTATTGAAATGTATTACAAACGCAACCTTTTTTATGACTCGTTTAATCAATATTTTAAAGATCAATTTTTAGCCTTTTTCTTAAACCGGCAGCTATGCTCTAAAAATCCCATAAATCAGGAGGGTAAATTTTTCCATAGGCATCATAGAGATAATTCTCAAACTCATTGATCTGCATTAATTCGAGGATATTTTTGCATTTGAAAAGTTTTTTGTAAAAACGCATATCTTCGATAAAATCATCTTTATCGATAAACCTGGAAGGCCCCATGACATCCAGAATTGCTCCGGGAGCTGTTTTCATATGAGCGAGGTTTTCCTCCGTCAGGGGATCATCCCCGTAAAAATAATATTCCGGAATTTCTCCATCATAGGGAGGAAAGTATTTCTGAAAATCAGGAGGGTATTCAATATTTTTAATGGCTTCCATCCATCGGGATTTATCCTTAACCCAAACCATTGCCGTTTTATGAAGGTAGGGAGCCTTTCCATCCAATGTATCTAATGCAAAATCCTCTTTTCGGATGACAAAGAGGGAATCTTGAACCCGGGCTTTCCGGTAGATCAATCCCTGATTGGTAAAATGCAAAAAACCATATTCTTCATCGGCTTTTAAAGGAGGTACGGCTTCATAAAAATTCGTTTCATTGAAAAACGTATAAGTCCATGACTCATCCAATTTGAAATAGTTGGACATCCCTGGAACAAATGAATGTACTGCCGTGGTAATATTCCTTGTGGTTGGAAATAATTCTTCCCGGACTGCCACTAAAAATTCATTTCCGCGTTCAATACCCTGCTCTGGTTTAATGGTATACAATCCTCCTGGACCTGATATTCTTACGTAATCATTTTTAGTGGTAAATTTTAACGTCCCCTTCAGCTTGATCTTGTCCCTTTTCTTTAACAGCTTCTCCTGGTAATATACGTTTCCCTTGACCAGTGCCACGTAATAGTTTTGGCCAAAGGCTAAAGACTGGGAAGCCAGAAAAAAACAAAGCAAAACCAAGGATCGTAACATGGCATCGATATTGAATAAAAAAACTTTGCTTACCAAAGGGACTGGTTTAAAGATAAAGGGTTTTAAGGAATATGAAACGGTTTTGTACAAAATAATCTAAGCAGCACACGGGAATTATCAGCGCCCTACCACAAAACGTTTCAAATAAACCTGTCCTGAAATAGCTTTTACTTTCAAAAAATAGATGCCTGGTACCAAATCCCTTACGTTCAGATTATTGGTTGCAGGTTTTTCGATGAAATAACTCAATTTTCCAGACTGGTCAAACACTTCAATGGATGCCGGCATGGTTTCATCAATGCTGAAATTGAGTACTTCACTCGCAGGGTTCGGGTAAATACTGATCTGTTTTGAATGGGTTTGATCGGGGGAAAAAGTATTGACCAACGACCATTCGTCATAAAGATTTTGAAGGGAATCAATGGGTTCAATTCCGGCCCCATCCGCGGTGATTACACCGAGCACCAATGAAGGATTTCCCTGCTCATCATCGGGCTGGGCGACTTTCAGAAAAGCAAATAAGGAAGAGGTTCCGTTTTCAGCACAACGGGCATCAGCACCAACGACATTGGCGCCCTGCATAGCGGCCATCAACTTATCGGATAAGGAGCCCTGGGTATTATTAAAATTTGCTTCCATGGAGTCCAGCACAAAACCTCCTAACAGGATATTCCCCTGTATGGCATAATTATCTCCGACAAGATGCCCTTTCCAGTCGTCGGTGGCACTACCGGTATGAGCCGCGGTCTGGCTGCTTCCGTCGATCAGGGCAGCAATGCCATATTGTCTCAATGCGGGGTTGTTGCCAACATCATTGGCCACCAGCCAGTCAATGACTTCCTGAGGTGTATCGCCAGCCTCCAACCGGTTGGCAGCATTGTTTTGATTGAATTGGGAATACCAGGCCTGGGTATTGATGGCACCGAGGCCGGGAAAAAGTTGCCCAAGGAAATCTGCAGGCAGAGCAAAACCATTAAGGTCAACACAGGAGGCTCCGGCACTGCCGACTTCTCCGGTTTCAGGATCGACAGCGACAATGGAAAAGGTATCCTGAGATAAAAGCGTAGAGCTCAAAAAGAGGAGTAAAAATGTATAGGTTATTAATTTCATAGTTTTCTAAAATTTATTTTAAAACTTAAGAATTACGGGAAGTGATAAATCGGAATTCGAAAATGACAAGGCTTAAAATGACCAAAATCTCTAAGCCGAAATACAGGAAGCCCAGAACTGTTAACGCATTGCTGAAGTAAATCACCAATCCTATCGTCAAAAAGCAATAGGACAGGTTAGCCAGCGCAATGGCTCTCAAGTACGGTTGCCAGTGCTCTTTCAGGTTCCTGAAATTCCAATAGGAATAAACCGCAAAAACACAGGCCAGCAGCGCCAGGAAATACAATACCCGCGAGGGCATGCCGAATACTTTTTCGAAATTTACCAATACAATGCCCAACAGAATGGCTGAAAGCAAAGCACCGATGCTGTCAATCAGGAAAACCCGCCTGGGTGTCAAGGTCATGGTTTGTATGTTTTTTTTACCGTAGAGGACGTCAGTAAGCCCCGGTGTTCGCAAGACTTATACCTTTAATTCAAATATACCAGATTCGGATCTTCATAATCGGCTGTTATAAAAACCCCTGGAACCATCTGGAACTAATTGAAACAACCTGAAACTAAACCTCTGGGTTACACATGCTGATCAACCAAAACCGGATTCCCATCAGGATCAATAAGCACAAAACTTGCCGGACCTGTAGAATTTTCGTCTGCTTCGTTGACGATATTTACCCCTTGTTCTTTAAGGCGTTTTTGAATGTCGCGGACATCTTCAAAATTATCGAGCGCCTGTGCATTTTCATCCCAACCGGGATTGAAAGTGAGGATATTTTTGTCAAACATACCCTGAAATAAACCTACGAGGGCATTGCCGTTTTTCATGATGAGGTAATTCCTTGCCACATCTCCGGCGAAGACGGAGAACCCGAGGGTTTCGTAAAATTTTTTGGAAGCGTGAATGTCTTTAACGGCTAAACTGATGGAAAAAGCTCCGAGCTGCATGGTATTGTGATTTGAAGGTTAAGAATAGTAGATAATACTTTTCATCTACACTCCAAATATCACTATTTTTTTTCAAAACAACATATTAGGGAAAGGCGCTTGCCAAACAGGCAAGCCAAAATCATTTTGAGCATCTTTATGTCAAAACCGTGGTTTCAATTCTGATACCGCCGGATCAGGGCTTCCAGATATCGGGATTTCACCTGCTTCGAAGCCATCATTTGCTTAACAGGTGGTAATTTCAAAATCACACCCAGTACACTGGCCAAAGCCCGGTGGCTCCACAATACCTGGTTATCGAAAATGAGGTTTTGCAGTTTTCCCCGTTCGATGGCCATCAAAACTGCCCGGTGTACCCCATTGAGTGGCGTGATTACTCTTTCTTTACGAGATTTTAACAAGAGGCTGTTCTTGTTACAAACGCGTACGCATACCCCGCAACCAAGGCAAACATCCTCGTTCAATCTGGCTTTTTTCATCTTCGGTTTGTCGGGATTATTGGCCGATACCAGGGTCATGGCTTCTACCGGACATACATTCACGCATTTGCCGCAACCATTACAATTGTCTTCATTTATTTCCGGCAAAAAGTTGGTGGTATGTATAGGGTTCATGATGGCAAACCTCCGGGCGGCGATCATGGCTTCACAACAACATCCGCAACAATTACAGATAAAATTAACGCCTTCTCTGACGTTTTCACCAAACTGAACCAGGTTGTGTTCATAGGCTTCCTGCAAAAGATCAAGACCCTCCGAAACATCCACTTCGCGGGCAAAACCGTGCCTGATAAGGGAGGAAGCAGAGTTGTTGAAGGTCATACAGATATCCATAGGGGCATCACAGGCTTTGTCCATATGGTGCATCTTATGCCGACAATAGCAGGTTCCAATGCCACGGTGAGTTGCCGTTTTTATTACTTCACTGGCCCGTTCATAATCCAGCACATGTAAGCCATTATCATTGGATAAAACAGGCTCATGGACAAATGTTCTTCCCAGCTGTGTTTCTCCTTCCGTGAATAACTCCCGGATAAAATCCTCTTCCACATTCATATACTCATAAAACAATTCGCTCAATACTTTTTGATCGATATCATTCCTGACCCGCATCAACGAAAATTCAAAAAAGCCGGCCATGGGTGGCGGTAATGAATACCGGATCTCATCTTCATACTCTATGTCGACCAGTATCGCTCTGTCAGCCAAGGCATCCAACAGCTTTTGAGTTTCCGTCAGGTTCATTTTCCAGATCCGGCTGGCTTTTGCTGCCGTAAAAGGCTTGATGGGTAAAAGAGCGACCAGGCGTGCTTCTTTCTCACTGAAAAGCATGCTCAGGATTTTAAATAAAAGATCTGACGGAGGTGCGCCCTGCGGGAATTTATTCAACCGGTCGGCGAGGGAGGAATAGCTGGTTTTAAGCGTGTGATGAGCCATAGAACGTTTATTTAAACAACAATAATGTTTATGGCTATACGAAAATGTACAATTGGATGATCAGGTCAGCAAGTGTTCCTAAAATACGAATTTTCCAAAAATCATTCAACCCTTCATTTTGATTAAATTCCGATTTGTAAATAATGGAGACCGCCAAAAAGTAATTTAGCCGGTAGGAGCCGTTCCAAAAAATACATTTACACCTTTAGGTTGAGGATTACCATTGATCCTTCGCCAGGAAAGAATCTGTCCCACATGGGTTAAAGCATCGGCAATATGTCCGTTGAGCAGGTACCAGAAAGGAATCTCTTCCATCTCTTTATTACCGGTCATTTTGAACTCGCCGAGTTTGGCACTTTCCATGGATTTTAACCTTTCGCTCAGGCCAGCGATATGTCGTAAAGTCTGCTTCCTTACGTCCGGGAAAGTCTCGGGCTTCTCGGTTGTTTTTTCACCATCAAAGAAGTGATCCGCCGAAGCTGCGATCCTGTAAATGTGGCCCAATACTTCCATCATATCCATACTGCCTTCTACCGGCCGGAATTGCAGGTCACCCTCCGTCAAACCTTCGGTGGCCCAGCGGTAGCGAAAACCCAGGCCATCCAGAAAGCGGGCGATTATTGCAGGTGCGGTAATTTGATCCGGGCAAGCTGGAAGGGTGTGATATGGTAATGCAGTCATGTTGATTTGTATTATGGCTTTCGCCTGTTTCTGGAAAGATATATAGAATTGGTTGGGCTTACTTCAAAATGGAGATATTTTTTTCAGACATTTTTTACATTTAAAAAACTGCTTTATCAAACCACGGAAAACCACCTCTGGTCATGCCAACTATGAAAACAATGGTAACATTGTTTCGCCTTGGGTGTCCTCACCAACTTGTTACATTCAGGACAATAATTGAAAAAAACTTCGTCAGGGTGTTCCTCGAGAAATTCTTTGCACAGTCCCTGTCTCTAAATGCTTCAAATCCACCTTCCATCAATGCCAACACACTTGACAATTTGACGTATTTCTTGTTATAAAATTGACTGTCACTTTTCTCCAGGTTTCTGGACTTATAGACCTGATTTTTCTCGATTAAGAAAAAATTACGAAAGGCTGCCTTTTCCGTCAAAGTCATCAAATGAGAGTAATAATTAAAAACGTAGGCTGATTTTTCAGGGCTCATGATTTTTACAATTGGTTAGTATAAAAACGAAGTTGTTTAAAGTTTCCCCCCACCCCCAATATTTATCGCTATAATCTCTGGCTTTTTTTCCTTGCTTGGAAAAGCATTGTGTCTGCCGGACTTCATCAATGGGTCCGTTTGGCGTTAAGATTACTTTTTTACATACCAATGCTTTTTTCCTTCTAAAAATTCCTCCACGCCTTTCTTTTTAATTTTCCTCAGATTTTTGATGTGTGCTTTACCGTGATTACCTTCCAGGAATGCGAGCTTTTCACAGGTCTCAAATTCTGCGCATTGCCAACAGCCGTCGATCTGTTTCTTTTTGACACAATTTTTAATTTTGCAGCTGGGATTCCCGCCGCCATTTCGACAATTTTTGCCACACCTCAATTTGACCATTGCCCCGAGCACCTCGTAACATTCCGGGTATTTTTCAAAGGTTTTAAAAAAGTAAAAAGAGGATAATAATTCGGATTTTTTGTCGATGCGATAGGTCCTTAATTCTTTTCTTAGATCTCTTGCCAGGTCGGCAACAACACCCAGTGCGGTTGGGACAGTCAGAGCAATAAAGTCCACAATAAAAGCGATACTTTTCAGGTTTGCATTTTTTCCATTTGGCTTCACTTTAAATTACACTAGCTTTAAAGTTACATCAAAAACAAATAAAATGCTTGACCAAAATAATAATCCGGCAAATAGAAAACTGACGGTGTTAAGAGAATATCCTGGAGTTTATTCATTCCAAAATTATCAATAAAACACTTTGCTTATTTAAATATGAACGGCATTCCACCCCCTGCACCCCCGCTGCCGAGGGTTACAACAAAAAAAATCATACGCCAAAACTAATTACTACACTTTTGAATCAACCTCAACGAATATTTGATCATAAATTAGCCTTGCGCTTGCTGAATTTCGAGGATGACTTTACACCCCACTACGTGGCCTTTTTTTACATATGCTAAAGCCTCCTCAAATTTATCCAGGGGATAATGCTTTTCAATGACTGTCTTGATTTTTCCACTATCCATCAAATCTCCAACAACAGCCAGGTCTTCTGAATCGGTTTTGGCAGATAATGTTTTCATCTTTTTGCCACCAAAGGATAACAATGGACCAAAAATCAGGGATTTGAATATCTGGGCCATCTTTCCGCCAACCATTACATAGGTTCCTTGTGGCTTGAGCATACGATGGTAACTCAGCAGGGGATAATTACCGTTAATAGCCAGAATGAGATCATATCGGGAACTTGTTTTGGTGAAATCAGTTTGAGAATAATCGATTACCTCATCGGCTCCCAAAGCAATGGACTGTTCAATATTTTTGGTACTGCAAACAGCAGTCACTTTGGCACCATAATATTTGGCCAGTTGAACGGCAAAGGAACCTACGCCCCCGGCACTTCCTACAATTAACACATGCTGTCCCTCCCGGATATTTCCTTTATCGCGCAAGGCTTTAAAGGCGGTTGGAGCTGCCACCGGAAGGGTTACAATATCCTCAAAGGAAGTATTGGCCGGCTTATGAGCCACAGCCGTTTCCGGTGCAATAGCGAATTCTGCAAACCCGCCAAAACCACAATCGGCTAAATCTGCAAATACTTCATCACCGGTTTTGAAGCTGGAAACAGCTTTCCCAACAGACTCCACTACTCCCGACACTGCGGATCCAACAACCTTTCCTTTGCCTATCAACCCCATTTGAATGGATCGGTAATCTGCGGCATTAAGGCATCCGAAAATTACACTTTATCCGAAACCTCATCATCGTTGGGAATGGGCACGGGAACCTCTCCCTTCTGCGGACTTTCAAGGGGGAATGTTTTTTGTCGTATAATATGGCCTTCATCCGCATGTTTTTGGTGCGTTCGAAAAATCCTTATCAAATAAACATCAATGCGTTTATGTTTACAGGGATTAAAAATGTACAAAATCCACCAGGCAATCCAAAAACTTAGGCCAACAAACCTTTCTGTAAGACCAATTGCTTTTTACCGCAATTACATCACCACCAACTTACCCGATTTAGCTGACAAACCCTGAAGCTGAACCTTATAGAAGTAGATACCTTTCGGTAAATTTGGTTGAATGTTATTATGTCCATTCAAGCTGCTTTGGATAAAAACCAATCTCCCCGATTGATCAAAAATACTGGTCGTAAGACCAGTTTTATGAAAATTTCAAATTTATCACCTCCTTTGTTAAATACCGGATTGGGGAATAAGGCGACACTTACATCATTAGCCTTCAGATAAATCACCCGTATCTCTGAATACTCCACTTGGCCATCGAAATTATTAATTTTTAGCCTGTAAAAATTAGCATCCCATCCTGGTTTTTCGTGCAAGAAATTGTATTGATAATTACCGGCAGAAAGGGTGCCTAAGGAAGTAAAGTCAACACCATTGTCACTGTACTGCCTCAAAACCACCAGGCATTCATTTCAGATTCCATTGACCAACTAAGTTGGACATCTCCTGTTGTCCGTCAGCTTTGCCTCAAAAGCAAGCAACTCGACCGGTAAGACCACAGATACCTAACTCCAGATCCCATACACCGCGACCATAGGTGCTGAACCTAATCGTCGAATTTCCAATATTATCAACCGAAGTAAAATCAAGTAATGGCGTTTTCGCTCCGATCGGGTCGTACCGATTTCGCCTCCTCGAAAGAATAGACATAAGGCCCTTCAGAAGTGGCTGCGAACAAATATTCTTCACTGTCTGACAAAATCACTTCATAAAAAGTGGCCGCAGGAATATTGGATAAACAAAGGCGTAAAAGAATCGCCGCCGTCAATCGACATATAGACCCCGGGATTAGAGAATCCGGTACCGCTGATAATGACCCAATCGGCATTGTTATTTGAAGTAATAATTTCCCAAGGGATCATGGAAGCAGGAAGAGTAGCAGATGATTTGGTCCAGTTGGAACTCCCGGCATTTGAGAGTAAAAGAATGTGGCGTCTTCGGTGGCAACATACAAACGATTATCATCACTCATGGCAACACCAATAGCTTTTATCACCGAAGATCCCGAATTGGAATTGGATCGGAAGTTATAATTAAACTGTGTGGGGTTGAAACTTATGCCGCTGCTGATATTCACGTCCATTTCGATAAGGTAACAACCACTTCCCCCCGAAAGATTTCCGCCTGCCATGTAGGCTTTATTATCGGAAAAGTTGGGTGTTGCCACCATCGGATTGATCCATCCGGATTTGTGATTTCCGGGAATGGTGTACCACGATTTATAACTGGAACTTCGGTCAGGAACACAGGCAAACTGGCCGTTCTGGATCATGCTGAAATAAGAATTGTCATTGTTGAAAAACGAACCGATCATGCCGTCTCCTGTAGTGGTGTTTTGGGTATTCAGGCTATTGAAATTTTGCTGGCTGTTTCCATCGTAGACGAACGTCCCTTTATCCTGGGCACCACAATACAGAAAACCATCACTTGCCGTTGACTGGTCATACAAGGTTGTGACGTTCAAAGAGGTCCAGGCAAGATTTTGCGTCGTGTGAAAATGATCATAGGTAATATGGACACCGGCGTGATTACAAATAGTTATAAATGGTGTTCCATCGGCCTTTTCAAAATAATCCAGGCTCATAATATCCACATGCAGGGAATCTTTGCTGGAACCATAATATTCCCACCACTGGGCGTATTGTTCTTCCCAATCCATCAGATTGGAAGTCTTATTCAACTGAAAACTGCCTACATATAAATTATTATTATTTGGATCAGCCAGCCAGCCTTTTCGCCATACATTATCAGATGCCGTACTCAAATATTTCCAAATCGATCCATTGGTGGTTTGATAAACTTTATCGTTATTATCATGACAGATGTAAAGATCATACCTTGAAGCACCCAAGTTATATCTTCCGGAAACGTGAATCCCTCCATTATCAACACCTTGAGCAGAGTAAGAAACTGTTGGTGAAAAAATTGTAGTGCCTGACCCAAAATTATGGATCATTTTGAAATACTCTTTGGACACATTATCAACCACAAACATAGAATCCGAATCATAAGGCTTCCACATATCCATGGTCTCTGAACCATACCCAACACCCGTTTCGAGAACCTGGTCGTAGGTCACGCCTTTATCGGTACTCTTATAGATTTGCATCAACTGGCCCCACGGAGACCCTGACCAGGTATGTACCAGGTAATAAAGGGTCATCCCGTCACTCAGAGCAACCAATCTCCTTCCCGCACCCCAATGATCGTAAAAATCAAAGCCGGTACCTTTAGTCCAGGTCTGTCCTTCATCATCGGAATATCTGATCTCCTTATCTTCGGTGCCCGGACCATAAGCGGCGAAAATACGCGTGCCTCCCCCATGGGGTAAAACTTTGATGAAGTCTTTGGCAAACTGGATATCATCATTCAATAAGATCCAATCATCCCCTGCTGTAGTTCCTCTCCACAGATGGCCCACACTTGAGATGACATAAAACCTGTCCAGGCTTGGAACATAATCGATCACCTTGACATCTCCGGCTTCATTATTGGGTCCTCTTTCGTGCCATGTTGCCTCGATCCTGCCGTCAGCAAACTGCTCCGTGATGTCCCGAAAGCCATTAAGCTGGCGTTTCCTGTTTTGCTTGATAGCATAATTTTTTTGCCAGGTCAAATGGCGGATGGAATCTACATTCAATCCTTCTTCAGCGAAATACAATTGATCGAAAAAGGCTTGTTTTATAGAATCCCTCAAGGGGTCATCATCATCGCCGGGTCCTGGTGATTCAGATAATGGCCTGTATTCCCGGAAATGGGTATTTTCCGTGCAAGCGCTAAAAAGGAGAAAACTCAGGGCAAGGGTGTTTACTAAAAATTTCATGTTAGGCCAAATTATTGAGACAGAAGTGTTTTTTCCAATAACTACAAATAACGAAATTATTGATAGATTAACCAAAGCTTCTATTGATCCTTTGGGAGAATAGTTATGAAATTGGTTGCTGATCGTGGCAATGCGTGCCGTGAGCCTGTCCTCTGCAGGAAATGCCGGGAATATCCCTTAGTTCCGTACGGGTTACCTTAAGAAGTAACTTGAATATTAATCAAACTTTGTAGCCAGGAAGCGTTTTGGATTAACCTCGGCGATTTGCCAGTATTCGTCTTCAGTAAGGTACCCTCGGAGGTCAATTCCAAATCTCCGTTCCTTATAATCTTTTTGCAACATGTAAAAGTCTGTACCGAAGAGGACTTTGTTTTTAGGCGAGTAGATTTTTTCGTCTTTGTATTCGGTATTGATCACATTTTTCAGCAATGGATACAATCCCTTGTCATGCACGGTGAATGAAATATCGGCATAGGTATTGGGATATTTTTTTAGTAGCTGGCGGATCATGGAATACCAGTTGGTATCTTTCTCAAAGTTCTTATTGGGCAAATCCAGGTATTTATCCCACTCAAGATTGCCCCCAAAATGGGCAAAGTTGATCTTCAAATTTGGAAAATCCTGTAACAATTGATCGAACCAGTAGGGATGGTTGAGATATTTGGCAAATTGATAGCTGTCCTTTTTGTCTTTTTCATTAAAACTTTTGAGTACCTGAGCACACTCTACCATTACATCTGTAGGCTTGAAACGGAAATGATTTTTATTGGTCGGAATGCAGTGTGAGGTAATGGGCAACTCATTTTTTTCAGCGTACTCGTAAACTTTGTAAAGTCTTTTATCATTGGGAAAAAAGCCCAGCGCCGGATAAACCTTCAACCCGCGAAAACCTTTTTCTTCCACGTATTTTTGCACCAGGTCAAAAAGATTTTCCCGCCGGGGGTCCACCCCGAGAAAAGGTATAATCAGGTGCTCCCCGGCCTCGTCGTTTACAATTTTAGCCACTTGCGCCAAATCGTCTATCTGACACATGAAATCAAATTTGGCTTTTCCGGCATTCATGAAATCAAAATCAACGCTCAATACCGAAAATCGGGTATTAGAGGGGTAATACCCCCGAAGTTCCTTGAGCACTTCCATTTGACTTGTTCTGAGGGCTGAGTAAAAAAAGGCAGAGTACCGGTTGATCTTGTTTTTAAAAAACGTCAGTCCCAATTTGGCCACTATTTCACTTTTTGCCCATTCGGTAGGAAAAAAAGCGGAAAGGAAATGCCGGGGGATATAATCAAGGGTAAAAATATGGGTATGGCAGTTGTGGATCTGGTAGTCGAAATTCATGGATATATGAATTGTTTTCGAAATCGAAATATAAAAAATGGAAGTGGAAAATATCAACGAAAGGGTGTGAATCAGATGATTCAATGATAAGCTACAATATAAGCAAATTTGTGATCATTTGAAAGACTTCGATGTTACTAAAAAGTCTTCAACAGCTTGCAATTCCAACTACGGTCCCAAAAGCCGGAAGGCAGCAAGATGAAACTGAGAAATCTGCGCGAAAACCTGATTCTCCGGCATCACAAGTGAATGACTTTCAACCTATATGAAAACAATGCTTGCCCGCTCAATTATTCACAAAATACATCTTCAGCATTTTGCCGTGTTTCACTTCAATCTCCCCTCTGTATTCACAATCAAAAGTATCTTTGATCAGGGCAAAGGTATTTTCAGAAACATTGACTTTCCCCGGTTCGGATTTGGACTCCATGCGGGAGGCGATATTGACGGCATCGCCCCAGATGTCGTAAGCAAATTTCTTGGTCCCCACCACACCGGCCACCACAGGACCGGAATTGAGACCGATGCGGATATCAAAACTGGTGCCGGTAATATTACTTTTGGCCTCTTCGACAAACGCAGCCATCTCAAGAGCAACCTTTACCATTTTGATCGCATGGTCTTCGATAGCAAATGGCAATCCTGCCACACACATATAGGCATCCCCGATGGTTTTGATCTTCTCCAAACCATACTTTTCAATGATGGCATCGAAGTTTGAAAAATAGTAGTCCAGGGTTTTTACCAATTCCTCGGGAGATAATTTTTCAGCATAGGTCGTGAAATTTTTAAAGTCGGTGAACAATATCGTGACAGACTCAAATTTTTTGGCTTCAACCTTACCCTTTTCCTTTAGTTCCTGGGCCGTTTCCTCCGGGAGAATGTTCAGCAATAACCTTTCTGAACGATTTTTTTCATGCTCAATGATATTCTTGGTTTTACTGATAAACCGATTGCGTCTATAAAGTCCAAAAATCAAAAGTGCCAGCAATAACAATGCTCCGGAAATAGCGATCACAATGATTCGCTGGTTCTTTCTTTGTTCATTCAAAAGATCGACCTCCATCTGCTTTTGAGAGATCTCAAAATCTGCCCGGACAGAAGCCACCTGCTGTATGGTTGAAATGTTATTTACACTATCTTTATAGCTGATATGATTTTTATAATTTTCAATATATTCTTCCAGATTTCCAGCCTGCTCATGTAATTTGGACAATTGAAGGTAGGCATCGCTGATCTGTTTCTTTAATCCGTATTTCTTAGAAAGTTCGAGACTCAATGCTGAATAGCTGAGTGCCCTGTTCCAATCCCCCCGCTTTAAATAAATATCAGACATATAGGTAAGATAGACAGAAATGGGTTGATACTCATTCAAATCTTCCAGGATCTTGATCGCCTCATTAATATTGTCCAAAGCGAGGTCATCCTTTCCCTGTTCCGCATAAACCATCCCGGTATTTCCCAGGTTATAGGCGGTACCCAACAAATAATTGATCTCCTTAAAAATGAGACCAGATTCCTGAAAGTATAAAATGGCCGTATCCAGTTGTCCCTGGGAGAAATACTCATCTCCTGCATTCAAAAGCGCCGATGCAAGACTTATAGAATCATTCTCCGACCTCAGAATATCAATAGCAATTCGGTAGTACTCTGTGGCTTTATCATGATTTTCCATGATAGAATAAACATCGGCGATGGTGACATTGATGATTCCCAGATCTGCATTTTTATTTTTGTCAATGGCTATTTTCGCCCCTTCGAAATAACTCTCCAAAGCATTGCTGAGATCCCCCTTCTTGATAAGCGCATTCCCTTTGTTGAGCAATCCGTCAAATAAATAATCCGTCGAATCCAGAGCTCCGGCCGTTTCAATGAGTTCTTCACTAAATTTCAATGCTTTATCGGGATCCGGATGATCATAGGATAATTTTTTTAAAATGGGTAATCGGTCTTGCTCCTTAAAACGCCCCTCGTTGTAAACCATTTCCAAACTGTCGGAAATAATTTCATTCTGGCTAAATCCTGCCGAACAAATAATAAAAAAAAAGCCTAGTGCTATATAGGCTTTTTTGAATATGGTGATTGTTCTTAAATACAAGTAGCGGATCATTTTTTGGAATAAAATTTAATAAGCTTTTAGGATCCTATTTTAATTTTTGGGTCGATGGTATATACTTTGTCAGTCCCGTTTACCTTAAATAAAATTTGGTATTTTAAAGGATTATTTAAAAGCCGTTTATTAATAACAGAGGATGCTTTCCCGTTTTCATCTCCCATTACTTCATCAGAATCTAAAATTCTGGGGCCTTTATCTCTTTTTATCATAATGATTTTAACCTTATCTTCCGGGGAGGAACTCGACACTGCTTCCCAGACGATGTGTGATCCATCCGCTACTACCACAGTAAACTCTTCCGGTGGTGAAGCTACTTCAATTTGAGTGTTTTCAGCAGTGAAAGTGCTGATTGAATCAGCAGCGACATTTTCCATAGTCAAATTTTTAGTATCCACGTGTAGTATAATCGTATGGGTCTGTTGGCTAAATGAAATATTACTCAATGAAAGAATGGTAATGGCCAGTAAAAACAAGCGTTGTGTAGTTGATCTCATAATATGTAGTTTAAGTTAATTCGTTAATTTATTTATCGTTAAATATAGTGCTTTTCCTGAATTTAATACTTTCTCCATAAAAATTATAGTACAAAACCTCTTTTCAAGGCGTTACCCCGATCATCACAAATGCCGGTTTTTCCCAATTCTGTAAAAACCCGTATTTTCAAAAGGTACAAACCACCATTTTCCACACCTTTTAAACTGTTCAATAATGAACCACCCATACCTGAAACCGATCTGTCTTTTTTTGACTTCCTGAAAAAATATTGTCCTGATATTAAATGATGTGGCCTGCTGTACAACCCAAATTGATATGGAGAACCAGGTAATTGATCTGTTGAGTCCACCGTATGCTCATTTAACATGGAAGCTTTTGATCAAGGATTTTTTAGCCTGTTTAGCGGTACACCGATGAACCCTAATGTCAAAGGTGTGATGAGCTATGACATTGGGTATGGGCCACTGTATTGGAATTATGATCTGAGGGATTTGATTTTTCAGCAAAATGATTAATGATGTTTACTTCCCTGCCGAATGAATTCGGCAACTACTGTACTGGCGGAATTTATTCGGGCTATTTATTAAAAAGGCAATTCTCAAAATACCCCTCCGGACATTCTTTAAAAACTTGTCAAAGTTCTCACTTTTTGTTACCTTTGCACCCGTCTTGTTACAAAGGGATTTTCTTTTTCACGTCCAGAGGGTGTAAAACCAATTCATCGGTTGAATCTTTTTCCCTCTTTTTACGCTGATTGCTTAAGCCTTACAGAGACCTCCTTAAAGATCTTCATGCAGTTGCACTGTCATCTTTAGCGAACAATAACAAAACGAAAATTGAAGTTGATTTACCATCACTTCAAAACGAAAACAGCCACAACAATAAAATGCTGCCTGAAAAAGGCTGTACTTTATCATATTTTTTAAAATTGAAATCTACAATATGCTTAAAATTGAAAGAAAAGACGGAGAAACCATTGAACGTATGCTGAAGCGCTACAAGCGCAAACACCGGGATACAAAAATGAGAAAGCAACTCTCCGAGCGAAAGCAGTACACCAAGCCTTCCGTACAACGCAGAAAGGAAATCCTCAAAGCTGTCTACATCGCTAAAAAACGACAGGATTCTTAAGCCATTATTATTTTGATGGATAAAAAAAGTTTGGTAACATTGTTGCTATCCTTTATTAACCTCCATTGATATGGCACTTATCAAATATCCCGTAAGCATCATCACAATATTGATGCTTTTTCTTTATCCTTCCTTCCGGGCAAATGCCCAAACGGATATTTCATTTGAATTTCAGGCTTACCCTACCGGACTTATTCCCGGTTTGCGGATAGCAAAAGCCTTTGGAGATAAAAATGCCGTACACTTAAGACTCGGCGCCAACATCTTCGATCACAGAGACCTCGGTGTTCAGGATGAAGAGCAAGGGAAAGGCCTGGGATTTTCAATAGGATATAAACGTTATTTGAAAAACGACCACCAGGGATGGTCCCTGGGCATCAGAAATGATCTGTGGTTCAACACCGTAGAATGGATCGACTATATTGATTTGGCAGATGACCTAACCGGAACTACCAAAATTACGGTTGTCCAGCCTACCCTTGAACTTGGGTATTTACTTAAATTTGGTAAATCCTGGATATTCACACCTGCCGTAGCCTTTGGCTATGAAGTGAATGTCAAAACAGAGGGGGAACCCACCGGTGAAGGAGCTATTCTTTTGTTGGGAATTTCAATTGGCAAGCGGTTATAGTTTTTCAAACTTCATCATTCTGTATTCGACATTGGATATTCTGTGGTTCTGTAAAAAATCTGCCAGAACCCCAGAATATCCAATGTCGAACTCCCAATATCCAAGGCATTTTATTTTTCTTCCGGACTTCAATTTTCTCTATCCTTTCTTCACGCCAACCAGGGAATACACCATCGGTAATTTATCCCCCATAGGTTTAATCCTGAACTTACGCTCTCCGACCTGCTCTATATGATTGAAACAGGCATAGGGGGAATAATCATATTCCTCGAACCGAACGATCTCGATATGATGTTTAATGAGATTACCCATGACCTCCGAAAGGCTGTGATTCCAGGAAACACATTCCGTAGTGAGGTGCTCGCCACCATCCGTATAAGTTCCCTGTTCTGTCTCTACTATTGGATCGGAAATATCGTATTTATAAGCCACTTTGGTAAAGTCATCATCAAACATCCATACTACCGGGTGAAATTCGGCGAAAATAAAACGTCCGCCGGGTTTGAGATATCTGGATACTATTGACGCCCATTTATCCATATCAGGCAGCCAGCCTACCGTACCATAGGAGGTAAAAACAATATCAAATTGCTCGTCGAGGTGATTGGGCAGGTCATAGATGTCACAACAGATGAATTTGCCGTCCAAACCCAATTGTTCATTAAATTTCCGGGCCTCCTCAATGGCTTTGTCCGACAAGTCAACGCCTGTAACCTTAGCATCCATTCTGGCCATTTGCAATGTGTCCTGTCCAAAGTGGCATTGGAGATGCAAAACAGTTTTACCCGCAATATCCTCCAACATATTCATGACAATATCATCCAGCGGATTTTGTCCTTTAAGGAAAGCTTCATTATTATAAAAATCGGATTCCAGGTGCACTGCGGTGCGTTTGTTCCAGGAGTCTTTGTTCTTTTGCAGATAATCTAACGACATAAGTTTGGTATTTCAAATTTTGTTTTGTTGAATTTACTGCTCAACATTAACTGATCAAAATTGGTTCCCGAAAAAGAGATAAATAAGAACGGATACCTACTTATTCATTTTCTCCAGGTAAGCAGTTACGATATCGCGGATGATATACTTGAGATAGGTCTTTTCCATTTTAGCGATATCCTTGAGTTGATCCACTTTGTCTGCATCGATCATTATGGTCAAACGACGTTGATTCTTGGCATCAGATTTACGCATCTTTTCGGGATCAATGGTACTGCGGATGAGGGAATCCAGTCCCCCAAATGATTTGCGTTGGCTGGCAGAGGGTTTTTCGGATTTTTTCCCCGATAGCTGATCCTGCATTTCTTCTTCAAATGCTTCGGACAAAAGGGATTCCAGGCCTGAAGCACACTTTTTGGATGAGCCAGACTTCTTCCGGGCGGCAGCCTTTGGTTTGGCTGTCGCAGATTCAGTCTTTTGTTCTTTGGACTGCTCTTCCTCCTGGAAAAAATCGTCCCCAAACAGACTGTCAAAGCCGTCAGAAAATCTTTTTTTGCTCATTACTGGTTGCTGGTTGCTGGTCACTGGTACTGAAAACTGGTGCTAACCAAATCTTCCTAAAAACTCTTTACTCAGTTCCAAAAAATCCTGTGCCCCGATACTTTTGGGGCTGTACTCAAAAATATCCTGCCTTTTAGCCGGAGCCTCTGCCAGGGTTACGTTATCGCGGATATAGGTCTCAAAAACCAAATCGCCAAAATACTTTTTGATGGTCTCCACGACATCGCGATTCAATACCTTTCTGCTATCGTACATGGTAGCTATCACGCCACCTATTTCCAATTGTTTGTTCAGGCGAAACTTCACCTTTTGGATCACCTGTTTGATCTTCGCCAATCCCTGCAAAGCCAGGAATTCTGTCTGCAACGGAATGATGACCATATCACTGCTCGTCAGAGCATTTAAGGTCAACAATCCCAAAGATGGCGGACAATCGATCAGTATAAAATCGTAATTATCCCTGATCGGTTCAAATAACTCCCGAAGGATGTATTCTCTTCCTGCTTCATTGATCAACTCCATCTCGGCTCCGGAAAGGTCTAGGGTAGAGGTCACAATATCTAAACCGTTTTTTATCGAATAGGGTTCCAGTTCCGACTCCCCGCGAATGGCTTCATAAATAGTATTCGGTAAACGAGGTGCTCCCAGCGATAACGACAAATTCGCCTGCGGATCCAAATCAATCAACAAAACCCGCTTGCCCAGTTCTACCAATCCCGCACCGATATTGATCGTACAGGTTGTTTTTCCAACGCCTCCTTTGTGATTTAATAACGAAATGATCTTTCCCATGAATTGCGCGACTAAGTATTTTTTTGTATTCAAATTAGCTCTAAGACCTCCTGGGTTTTATACCGCTTCCAATAAAAAAGTCGTAACCTCGGCGAAAACGCAAGAAGCGAAAAAGGCTAAATGTAAAATGTAGCGTTAAATCAAAATTCCTGACCCAATACCTTCTCGTCAAATTTAAATTTCAGTGAAGATTATCCTTAGGCACTGATGTAAAAACGCTAATTCTTAATCTTATTACTTCTACATTTGGCATTTTACATGCTGTGGTTCTTAATTCAGGTTTCCCTTTCAGCCACAGGACAATTAATGGTTAATTAGGTGAACCCGCAAAAAAACTCGTAGGTCTTGGGACGAACGACAAAGATGCAAAGATTGTATTACAAAACACAAAATGTTTTAGCGTATATCTTTAAAGGGCTGAATCTTCCGCTTCCAGAGCTTTTTTAGCGTAAGCCTTGAAATCGAAATTGGTCATTCTTTCTCTGCATTTCTTACAAGACCCCAAATGCGTAATAACCCTGCGACTCTCTGCGGAGCCCTGCTGGTATCGTCCGGAAAGGTAATCCCGGATGGTCTTGTCATCGAGGCATTTGCGACGGGTATTGATGATATTGACAATCATTTTAAAGATCGCATAGGCCATGATAACCAGAAATAACAGAAATTTAAACATATGTTTATAGATCTTAATAATACGGATTACAGGCTACAGGTTACTTAACCGCCTTATATTCATGCGTTACAAATCCATGCCTCCCCTGGATTGCCAAAACGAGTTTTTGGGCCGTTAATTCCCGAATCTGCCATCTGAAATCAGTCACTGCGGTACCGTTTCCGGTCGGTTGATCATTATGGGTAGTGATAACGGTTCCAACATGTGTGGAATCAGCATTAAAGGCCCATTTCCCAACGCCCGTATTCTCATTGTCATATTCCAGATAAGTCCCGTCTCTTTCAAATACCCGATAATGTTTATTGGCGGGATCTGCAACGGTTACTGTGCCGCCCTGGTAGGGGTCAGTAGAGGAAACCAATTCCCACTTCTGACAAATATCATCTAATTCTCCGGACTTCTCACATCTGTACGCCATTCCCGGGAAACTCAAAAAAAGGAGGATCAACAATCTTAATTTCATAAACAAACTTTCTGATAATGATTAAGTAAAGAGCTTCAGCACCATTCAAAAAACATCACAACTTCTGCTTCATCCGCGCATACTCACTCTGATAAGTATTCCGGCCCTTACAGCCCATTTCCTGGGCTTTGGCCTCGATATTTTCAACCCTGTTGGCAGGACTTGGATGCGTACTCAAAAACTGTGGTGGTGTCTTATCGCTCTCGATCTTTTTGAAAAAGCCGGCTGCACCGTCCGCACGGTAATCTGTTCCACACAGGTATTTTACAGAATTGTTATCGGACTCTGTCTCGTGAGTACGGCTAAATTTCAAAGACACCAGCCCGAGGGCAATCTGCTCAATCAAACCTGGTTCAGATTTGCCGGTAGCAATGGATACCAAAGCAGACAAACCGTAAGTTTTGGTCATCTGACGAGTCGAATGCCGGAGATCTGCATGGGCGATCTCGTGGGCCATGACTCCAGCTAACTGATCCTCGGAATCCAGGTATTTTATCAATCCTGTATAGACGTAAATATACCCGCCGGGCGTGCAGAAAGCATTGAGGGTTTCATCATCTTTGATGATCTTCACTTGCCAGACAAATTTATCTTTATACTTCACTGCTCCGGAATTGAGGATTTTATCGGTGATCTTTCGGATGTAGCGATAAGCTTCTTCATTGCCCTGCTCCGGCAGAATGGGGAATTGTTGTGAGTCACTTTCGATTTGCTTGGACACTTCCCTGCCCAACTCAATATCCTGATCGGGAGTAAACAGGTTGAATCCTCCTCCTTCCTTGGCCACATCACAGCCTGAAATGGAAATAACGGCAGCCATTAGGCTCAACATGATGAATTTTCTAATACGCATAAATTTATTTTTTCAATAATTAATTCAAATTATGGTTTTACAGTTTGCAAGTTAAAGGTTAATTTAAAACAGAGAAAGCTGTTGAGGATCAGACACCATGCCGTCGCTCCGGCCTGAAAATTACCTGATCAAAATATCAAAGTAAAGATAACGAACGAAGATAGTCAATTGTTATATAAATGTCCCTACTGAGTACTCTGTCCTCCTTCAGGTGTGGGACTATCTGGCGGTATTCTGCGGCAATTTCCTCGATCAATTCTGAAGATTTCAATGGCCGAAAATCCAGCGCCTGTACGGCTGCCATAAATTCAATGGCCAGTAATCGCTCCAGGTTGAGCATCACCCGGTACAATTTGGTTGCGGCGTTGGCAGCCATACTGACGTGATCTTCCTGGCCGTTGGACGAAACGATGGAATCCACAGAGGCCGGAGTGCACAATTGTTTGTTCTGACTCACAATGGATGCTGCGGTATATTGCAGGATCATCATGCCGGAATTAAGTCCTGGATTGGCGATCAGGAATGCAGGTAATTCCCGTTGTCCGGAGATCAACTGATATAATCTACGTTCGGAAATGCTGCCCAGTTCTGCCATCGCAATAGCCAGGTAATCCAATACCAGGGCAATGGGCTGAGCATGAAAATTACCGCCCGACAAGATGACATCGTCATCCGGAAAAATATTCGGATTATCCGTAACGGAATTAACTTCTGTCTCCACAACGGAAAGTACGTGCATTATTGCATCCCAGCTGGCGCCATGTACCTGTGGCACACACCTGAAAGCATAGGGATCCTGTACGTTGGCCTTTTCATTCTGGGCGATCTCACTACCTTCGAGAAATTCCAGAATTTTACCGGCCACACTGACCTGTCCCTGGTGTGGCCGGATTTTGTGTAACCGCTCATCAAAAGGACTCAGCGCACAGTCAAATCCGTCAATGGAAATGGCTGCTGTCAGGTTCGCTACCCGAAGCAGGTCTTCCCCCTTGATCAAACACCAGCAGGCATAACTGGTGGAGAACTGAGTTCCATTGAGCAAGGCCAGCCCTTCTTTGGCTTGCAGTGTCAAAGGCTCCAGGCCTAATTCCTTCAGCACCTCTGCTGTTGGTCTGCGACGACCTTTATAATTGACTTCGCCTTCTCCCAAAAGCGGCAAACTCAAATGGGCCAGTGGAGCAAGATCACCTGAAGCCCCCAAAGATCCAAGCTGATAGACTACCGGATAAACACCTTCATTGTAAAAAGTGATCAATCGTTCGACCAGCTCAATCCGAACTCCTGAAAATCCCTGAGACATGTTTTTTATCTTCAACAGCAACATGATCCGTACGATCTCCCAGGGCACCTCATCGCCTGTTCCGCAGGCATGGGAACGAACCAGGTTCGACTGAAGTGCGGTACGTTCATCATCTGAAATCCGGATATTGCACAAAGAACCGAAACCCGTATTAATCCCATAAATCAACTCTTCGGAATTGTCGAGTTTTTCGTCGAGGTAAGCCCGACAGTGCCGAATTTTATTTTTATCCTCTTGCGACAGGTCGAGCAGAAAGTCATTGGAGATTATTTCCCGAATATCATCGAGTTCCAGATAATCAGACTGGATAAAATGCGTTTTTTTCATACCTGGATCTTTTGTGCTGAAAAAGTCCTCGGACAATAGTAAGTTATTTATGCATAACTTTTATATAATTCCTTGTATGCCGCAAAAAAATCAAGTTGGTTTAATTTGATCAAAGGCTGATTTATTGCCGGCTACGGACACGTGAAAACACCTGCAGCGGCGAAAATAAAAAGAAAGCATTTGATTGCATTACAAATTCTGATTTTTTAGTCCTTTAGCGACAAGTAGCTTGTATTTGAGAGATTGCCCAAAAAATAATAATTTTTAACCCAAAGAGTCAGAAGGTCAATATTTCCAGGTTAAAAGCGTTAAGAAAGCCGTTAAACATTAGTTAAAAAACAACCTATATCCCCGGAACACCTTATTTTTAAAGCGTTCGTTTTCAGCTATTTACAAAATCAATATTTGTTTGTCAAAAAAATAAGCCTGTAACTTCTCCCGGGAAGCAACAGTCTAAAAAATGAAAACATGGAAATTATTGTAATTTTGAAACGAAAAAAAGAGCAGCAGCCTGCAAATTAGCGGATGTGTAGCAGGGAAATATTTAAGAATCAAAAATAAAAATTTACAAAGTACTAAATAAAAACAGATAAAGTTATGAATTTACAAACAGTGAAAACCTTAGGAATGAAAACCATCTTCTCCACTGCTCTGGTTGCTCTTTTTGCCTTCACGGCAAATGCTCAGAGGATATGTTATGTCGATGTCAATAAAGTTCTTGAAAGCATCCAGGAATACCAGGATGCGCAGACGGAACTCGATCGTCAGGCCAAGCAATGGCGTCAGGAAATAGCTCAGGAGTACGATGTGATCAAAGGAATGTATAACCGCTATCAGGCCGAACAGGTTCTCATGAGCGATGAGGCCCGCCGTCAAAGGGAAGAAGAGATCATGGACAAGGAAAAAGAGGTTCGCGACATGCAAAAAAACAAATTTGGCCCGGAAGGAGAACTGTTCAAACGCCGTCAAAGCCTTGTACGTCCGATCCAGGACAAGGTTTATGCCGCCATTGAAACGTATGCTCAGGAGCGTGGTTATGACTTCATTTTTGACAGATCCGGTAATTCCGGCATGATCTTTACTAATCCGGAGTTTGATAAAACAGAAGATATTTTAAAACGACTGAAATAAATTATTTCCTGAAGATCAATTGAATAACAAACAAAAATGTATTTTTGCGGCCTGTAAAAATTGATTTATAGGGAACTGCCCAAAAGCCTGGAACAAACTACCGGGTAATTATAATCAGACTTTAACGATTAAATTAAATATTACAATGAAGAGAATCTTGAAAGCAACTTTAATGGTTGCCATTTTATTGAGTGTTGCGTTTAGTGCCGAAGCACAGAAATTCGGTTACGTGAATTCACAAGCCATTCTGGCAGAAATGCCGGAAGTTAAGCAGGCAGATGCCAATCTTGAAGCACTGCAAAAACAATTGCAGAAGAAAGGACAAGGTATGGTTGAAAAACTTCAGCAGGACTACCTTGCCATCCAGCAAAAAATAGAACAAGGTCTTTTGTCTCCTCAGCAGCAGGAAACAGAAGCCAAAAAACTGGAAGATAGACAGAGGGAAATTGCCAAATTTGAGCAAGATATGGTGGACCAGCTGGAAACAAAACGTAATGAGTTACTGCAACCTATTGTTGACAGAGTAAATAAAGCCATCGCTGACGTAGCCAAGGAGAATGGTATTCAGATGATCTTTGAACAAGGTGTCCTGCTTTATTTTGAACCAGCACAGGATGTTAGTGCTCAGGTAAAAGCTAAGCTTTAACCGAAGCTGACAAACATCCAAAAGGGTAACAACATGCAAAGCAACCTTTCGGTTCCTGATGAAAACAGAGCCATTGGTATCTTTGATTCCGGCATTGGCGGCCTGACGGTCGCCAATGCCGTTTTTGATTTATTACCCCAGGAAAAGATCATCTATTTCGGTGATACCGCCAACATTCCTTATGGCAGCAAAACTGCTGAACACGTACGTGATTTGAGTTTTAAAATCACGGAATTCCTCCTTGACAAAGGCTGCAAGGCTATCGTTGTAGCATGCAACACCGCTTCCGCTGCCGCCCTGGATGCCTTACGCAACCATTGGCCGGATGTCCCTTTTATCGGTATGGAACCGGCTGTAAAACCTGCAGCCAAACTCACCAAATCCGGCAAGGTAGGGGTATTGGCTACAGCCGGCACTTTCAAAAGCCAGCGTTATGCCAACCTCATGCATGCCTATGCCCAGGAGGTAACCATGATACAAAACCCTTGTGTCGGTTTGGTACAATTGATCGAAGACCAAAAAACCGAGTCCCCGGAAACCCGGACCTTGCTCGAATCCATCCTCAAACCAATGGAAGCAGAAGGGGCCGATACTTTTGTCCTCGGTTGTACGCACTATCCATTTGTGGAACACATCATCAGAGATATCATCGATGAAGCAGAGCACATCATCAATCCTGCTCCAGCCGTGGCCAGGCAACTCAAGCGGAGACTGGAAAATTTAAAATTCCTCAATACTTCCGGGGAGATCCCCCAACATGAATTTTATGCCTCCGGCCAAAAAGCTGCCATGCAATGGGCTGCAGAGATGGTGACCGGGGCAAAAGACCTAACCATTTTAACGGCTCCGATTAGTGACCCATATTAATTCAGGCCAACATAAAAAGCCTCCGAATGAATTCGGGGGTTACTTTGACTTTAAATTCAGACCAACATAAAAAGTTCTCGGTTGGGCAGGACCATAGACGAAATTGCTGTCCCTGTTTTTACCAATATCAAAAACATCCTGGTAAGCATTGAACAGGTTTTTAACGCCGGTGTAGATTTCAAAATTGGAATTGGCTCGATCGAAGGCAAGCGTATAACCCACCTTGACATTGAATTCTGAAAAAGGATCCGTAACTACGATCTCGTCTGTTTCCTGGTTTGGGGCTCCTGCAAAATGGGGCACTTTCATTTTTCCGGTATAGACATAGTTGAGATTGGCGTTGATCTTTTTATGGGGAGTAATGCTCAAAGTCGCATAACCATAATCATTAGGCGTACGTACGAATTCCCGAATACCCTCCACACCTTCCATGTACGCAACAGGCGTATCAAATTGACTGGTCTGAAAAGTAATACCTGATTCCAGTTGGACTTTACGATCGTAATTGGCTCTTAGCTCAAGGGTAACTCCCTGAACCGTTGCTCCCTGACCGTTCTGTTTCTCAAAAAGTTCTCCAAAACCATCCTCACCTATAGGCTGCAGGAAAAAAGCATCGTTCAAGCGTGTATAAAAACCTTCTGCCGTAAATCCGACAATATATTTTTCGGTGGGCTTGTCAAAATTGATGGAACCGCTGATGCTTTGAGATCTTTCCGGCACCAGATCAGGAGATAAAATCACCCGGGAAACACCGCCCCCGGCAAAAGCAATGTGCAAATCGGCATCAAACGCCTGTGGTGCTCTGAATCCGGCGCCGTAATTGAGTCTTAACTGGGTAAAGTCCTTCAATTTATACAGCAAGGATGCCCTCGGACTTAAAACAACTTTATCTACTAAATTGTGATTGTCCACGCGCACTCCGGTGAGCAAAGTAAGCTGAGGTTTGATCTCCCAGTCACTTTGTAAAAACAAACCAAGATCTTTGGTCGTCTGATCGATAAGATAGCCGTATGCTGGGATTTCATCATAAACATCATCATAGACATAATCGACACCAAAGGTCAATACATTTGTTCCACCGGGAAAGTTAGTCAAACGGTGATTCAACTGGATTCCGAGGTTATAGGTACTGACCTCTGAATTTCCATAGGGAGGATTCTCCAGGTGATATACCAGCTGCGTCTCTTCATCAGGGAGAATACCCGTATAATGTGTTCTTCCTGTATTTTGCCAGGCCGCAAAAGCAATAAATGAGGTATTGTTGTTATTAAAATTAAATTGATAATCGGCGCTACCCATCCATACGTTATGCGTACGTTCTTCGGATTGTTGGGTCAAATAGGCTGGTTTATCGACCATCTCGCCGCCGAAGCGATATTCATTCAGGCTGCTCAGGCTTAGTTCCAGTTTCTGGTTTTCACCAGGCAGGAAAAAAGCATTGACACCCAGGGAAGTATTTTCAATGAGTGGGATCTCAGAAAAATTATCACCATTATGATCATAATACCCACGCTCTCTCCTGTTGAGAAAGACGGAGATTCCCGAGTTTTTATTTTCAGAAACGAAAGTGGTATTGCCCATCAGCTGGTGGTCATTGGTCTGGCCATTGATGTTTTGATAATTGTAATCCAAAGCATAACTATTCTTTTTGGGAATTTTGGTAATGACATTAACGGTTCCGCCAATGGCATTGGAGCCGTAAAGGGAAGAACCTCCACCACGAATGACTTCGATACGGTCAATCATATTGACAGGCAATTGTTCCATGCCATATAAACCTGTTAGCGGGCTGAATATGGGGCGACCATTGATAAGTATCTGGGAATATCCCCCCGCCAGGCCGTTCATCCGAAGCTGTGTATAGTTACAGGTCTGACAATCTGTTTCTACACGAAGTCCCGGCTGGAACTTCAGCCCTTCCGATAAATTGCAGGCCTGCAAATCTTCCAGCGCATCACTGTTGAGTACGCTGACAATTATCGGTGAGTTCGTTTGTCGCTTGAACGTTTTGGTGCCGGTGACCACCACCTCATCCAAAGCCAACGTTTTATCGGAAAGCATGAAATTGAGTTCCAGTTCTTTTTGTCTGTCATCCAGGGTGATGGTTCGGGTGATAGGCTTATACCCGATATAGGAGGCCGTTACCTGAAAGGTTCCGAGGGGAAGGTCTTTGATCCGGTAATTACCCTTGGTTTTGGTGATCACTCCAAAAGCAGAATCATTGATACTCACATTAGCCAGTTCAATGGCCCCTTCATCTGTTTCTACTGTTCCAAAAATGCTACCTGTTTGTGAAAACCCCGATAAAGAGCACAGAAAAGCTACTATTAGGGTGGATAATTTATATGTCATGACTGAGTGTTTAGCTATACAGAAATACAAAGTTAGGCAATACCTAACAAATAAGTTTGAAAATTGTTTTATTTTTGCTTAAAATCAGTCGAAGTGCCTACAATCACAAAAGAGAATTATCTAAAAGCATTGTATTACCTACATCAAAAGGACAGTGCTATATCGCTGACAGCCCTGGGAAAGGAGATGTCGGTTAGCAAACCTACCGTCAATGACATGGTCAAAAAGCTTCAAAACAACGGTTGGATAAAATACGAGAAATACAAACCCCTGAGACTCTCGGAAAAGGGTAAAAAAATGGCAGCGCTTATCGTGCGTAAACACCGGCTGGCAGAGATGTTTCTCGCTCAAATAATGGGCTTTGGATGGGAAGAAGTGCACGATATGGCTGAAGAGCTGGAGCACATCAAATCCGAAAAATTCTTTGACCGCATGGATGAACTGATGGGTTTTCCTGCTGTTGACCCGCATGGTTCCCCTATTCCGGACAAAGATGGGAATTTAAAAAACGTAACCTATAAACTGCTGGCCCAAATACCAGAAGGCAGCAAAGTAACCCTGAAAGCCCTACGCGAAAGTTCAACTGACTTCCTGTTGTTTCTCAATAAAAAAGGACTGCAATTGGGCATGGACATTACCGTTCATAACATCGAACCATTCGACAAAAGTATGACCGTAAGTTTTTCTGATAAATCAGAAACGGTAATCAGCGATGCCGTGGCAAAGCGCTTGATGGTCGAAAAGGTTTAAATTTTTATTAGTGAAAGTGCCACTAATTCCATTGAAGTGCTTTCCGTTCCTGCCAATAGACAACGGAATTAACAGCCAGGGTTTTTAATTCATCCAATTCAGCTACCGACAATCGAAAGGTCAAGGCTTTTAAATTTTGTGATAACTGGTCAATGGTTGCAGCGCCACTCAATACCGAAAAAGGAGATAAGCTATCCATGCAGAACCTTAAGGCAACTGCATCAATGCCCACTTTATATTTTTGCGCCAGGTCATCCAGTAATTGATAAGCTTTTTGATAATGCGGGTATTTTTCATTTGGAAAAACCCTTCCGTTGGCCATGGCTTCCTTGATAATTATCCTTTTTCCGCGATTAATGATATCAAGGCATTGGTCAAAGGTGCTTTGGTCAAAAATATTGAAAGTAACCTGGAAGGCCCCAAACAGTTCTTCTCCATTCACTTCGACCTGAAGCGCCTTGTTAAGCACATCAACCTGGTTATCTCCCGTTGTTGTCAATCCGATGACCAGGTTTGATTCCCGCTTTAGCTCATAGAGTCTGTCAAGTACTTTCCGGTTTTCCAGAACACCAGATTCAAAGGTAGCCGAATGAATCTGGTAAGTACTTAGATTGGGAAGGAGCAACTGCGACTGTTTCCATTGTTCATTGAGTTTTTCAGGAGAATGTTCCTTTACTTCATGGATCTCCGCGTTAATATCGTAATTAGCGGTATAGGTATACCCCCATTTGGTGGCTACCTCCACTTGTTTTTCCCTATTCGCAAGTAGCCAGTCAATGATAAGTTGTTCGGCCATACCATAACCGGGAGCGGTATCGAAATAGCGGATGCCCAAATCATAAGCCTTGCTCAGGGTATCCAGGCCTTTGGCGTAAAATTTTTCATAATTAAAGGGCTCAGGTTTTTGTCCTCGAATATTTATGTAATGAGGTCTGCCGATAGCTGCAGTACCCAGTCCCAGGATTGTGTTGGTGTTTGACATTTAATTGGTTTATTTAAACTGCGGATGTCTGGACAATTCCTTTTCCATTTGTTTCTTGATTTTGTGCACCTCCTCCGGAAGCTCGTCCACTGATAAACCGTTACGTTCCAGTACATCATTTTTTAAATCAAAAAATTCAAACAACATTGACGCACATTAACGGAAATAATATGATTAAACGAAGAGACATAAATCACTTTCTTTATTTTAATTACACCGCATAAAACTGCCAAAAAGCACCAGTTTGCGCTGAGGGGTTTTTATCTATTTGTGATCACAACTTTGCGGTACAGCTTTTAGCCTAAAAACCAGTACCCATTCTCCCTGAACAAACAGCTGTAAACAACATGCGATCTATGCCGCGACCTTGAAAATTTTCTTATCTGCCCAGAAAGTACCGAAGGGGATCACCGAGGCGGCAAGAGCCAGGAAAGTTGTCTTTAAATTCCAGCCAAAGACATTTTTCGCTCTGACAACATATCCTACATACAATACAAACAAAACGCCATGAAACATGCCTAAAATGTAATTGGGCTGAGGCATATCCATCAGGTATTTTAATGGCATGGTGATAAATAGCAGTCCTAACAAAGTAAGACCTTCCAGGTGAGCAAGTGTGCGTAATTGTCCGATCATTGAGTTATTCAATTTTGTGATTTTCATAGCCAAAATCAGGCAGTAAATTTTTTCTGTAAAAAACAGGGTGCGAATCTAAGGCATCCGGGGTAAAAAACCTTTAGGGTAGTGATGTTTTTTAATCTGGCATCTCCATTTCATGAAGCAACTGGCTTGGTTTAGGACTTGCATATTTATAAATCATCAAGCCAGAAACAATCATGGTAGCAATAAAAAAGAACGAACCTACCAGCAGTAATTTTCGAGCATCCGCATTAAAGGTTGGAAATTCATTTAATTCAGACATCATTGCCAGTAACATATAAAAGCAAGCCATGATCAAAAATCCCGGGATGACCACACCGATAATCCGGTTTTTGAAAATCAGCTGTAATATCAATATGATGAGTAAAACAATGGCAACCGGATTAAGGAGCGTCCCTGTGGATATCCAATAGAATAAAACGGCTGCGATCAAAAGATATTCGGGCAGTTGGAGAAAAAGTTGTTTTAGGTTTTGCATGCCAAAAATATTTAAGGTTTATCAATTTTTAACTCCAAAACCCTTTCCCTTGTTATGCTGCTTAAAATTTTAAGACTTTGTTCCCAGTATTTTTTTTCAAGGCGTCCCCTTGAATTTACTCGGCCATCACCAAATGTAACTCTTTCCGCAACTCCTGCAACTCATCCCCTAAAGCAGAGGGGAGGTTGGTCCCGTAATTAAAGGTAGCCGCGAAAATGGTATTGTTGTGTGGATAAAAATTGAGATTCGCGGAATATCCGATGTCCCCTCCTGCATGACCATAAACATGGGTGGACTCATCAAAGACATCCCGATATTCATCGTGAATGGCGCCAAAACTAGACCTCCAGGAATCATCATCCCTCCCTGTCATATTATTCAAAATAAAATCCAGGTTATCCGGCGTTGTCAAGGTTTTCTCCCGCAATAAGGCATTCATGAATTTATAGAGATCTGTAACGGTAGAATAAACTCCCGTGTATCCATTACCGCTGCCCGGATTGAGGTTGGAAACATTTTGTATGCTGCCCCCGTCATTATTCAGATCCAGGTATCCCTGGGCCAAATGATCCAGTGGAAAATCAGTTTCATAATTGTAATAAACCGTATTGTCCATGCCCAGCGGGTCAAAAATCCGGCTCTTTAACAAATCACCGTGTGGTTGTCCGGTTACGGCCTCGATAATCAAACTGATCAACATGGTATTTGAATTGGAATAATTCAATTCCTCTCCCGGCAAATTTGTCGGTTCCTTACCTTCGATATAACTCAAAATTTCTTCTGCCGTCCAGCTTTTGGTCATATCGTTGATAACCGCCAGGTTGTATCCCAGATCTCTGGCAATGTCATAAACGCCCGAAGTATGGTTGATCAACATGCCCAAAGTGATTTCATCACCATTTTCTATGCTTTCCGCCACCTCCGGAATATGCTGGCTGATCTTATCATCAATATTCAGCAGACCATCCTGGATCAGTTGCCAGACCAAAGTGCCCATCATCATCTTGGTAACAGAGCCTAATTTGTTGATATGGCAAGGCTGCATTTCCACTCCGTTCACAATATCCGCCATCCCGGCGGAAGCGATCCAGAAGCCATCATCATCGTTGATCAAAACGGTCATACCCGGAATGCCTTTGGCAATATATTTATCCATAATTGCCTGGATATTGGTTGCTTTGGGGTGTGCCTGGTTAATAACAAAGGAGGGATCATCAGTGCAAATGGCTGTCGGTTGAATGGAAACCTTTTCACAACCAGACACAAGGGTCATCACAAGGATTGCCAAATAGGAAATATATCGAAAATTCATAGTTTTATTTTTAACAGCTTCAGGAATAATATTCGATTACAAAGGAATTGAAATACCGATCCGCACAGGTGAATAAGCGATTACAGGAACGGTTTCTCTGACAAAAACGCCTTGTACCAACAACCGGTAATCGACAAAGAAGGTTGTCTTTCGGTCTTTGAATAAAATCAGCTTGGTTTCCATGCTGACAGAAGCACCCAGGGAGATCATCCAGTTGTGGTGCACCGGAAATTTTTCTTCCTCATATTGCTGTGACGACGTATTCCATTTGACAGACTCAATATCTGAGACCGACATGATGTAACCGCCACCAAGAGCAAAGGGTGTGATGGCAAACCCTTTGTCAAACTTTAAATTATACCCCAATTCGGTAAAAACCTGAATCGCTTTTTGCAGATCGCGGTGATAGAAAAAGCCCAGGTTTCCGGACTGTAGAATCTGGTGGCGTGCATGTTTATTCCATTGATAGGTCACTCCGGCATTCAGTCCCGGATGGATGGTCGAAAAAGAAGGGATAATTAAACTTGCCGGATAATGACCGACGCTGGCATGGATTCGCCATTTGTCATTCGGTGTTCCTTCCTGTGCAAAAGCACTATACCCCAGCAACAGGGCCAGGTACAAAAAAATAATTCTCATTTAATACTCATTTAATGAAGGTGCAAATATAGGATAAAAAATTTGGAGCTTTTTCCTTAATATTTCCTTTCAATCACATCTAAAACCAGGTGGATCAGATCATTGGGCAGATCAGCAATTCCAAAAGCGAATGGTGGAACCCCTCTGCTTCTATCTACCTTTCGCGTATAAAAGATAGTAGGTAAATCTATGCCTTCCTCCACCAATTTTTGATGGAAACTTTGTCCCTCATCATACTTTCCATTTCTGGAAATATCGGATAGCATGAGTTCAAATTTATGCTCTGTTAATAGCCGGGCTGCTTCGTCTGATGATTTAACAAAGCTTATTTCTAATCCGATCAGTTCCAGGAGGTTTCTTTCATAGAGAATATTTGACGGAAAATCGTCCACCCACAAGGCTTGAATTTTTATTTTTTTCTCTTTGACATAAGCGATTCTTTCAAACAATGCATCCTTAATCCATAGGGGCAATTCATCCCTGCCCTTTTCCTTTATGGATTGATCCAATTGATTTTCTGTTTTATCAAAAGCTTCAAATTGTCTCGGGTCTTGTTTGATCTCGTCGATTAGAGATAAAATGGCATCCATTATCCTGGCCCGCTCCATATTCTCTTGGCCGTAGTCTATTATTCCTTTTCTGATATCCGACTTTAGCTTTTTAAATCGGCCAGAAAGCATAATGGCATCGTTTACCAGTTCTGAATTCGAAATGGAAAAGACACTGATCATTTTTTTGATTGCCAGGTCGATTTCATTTTCCTTCAGAAAATCCTGTAATTGGATAATGGTCGCTTCCATGATTCACTATTTTTAAATGTAGTCCATTGGCTTTGAAGAACTCTAAATTTCTGCTAACAAAGATTGAATTATTTGACAAAGCCCATGACCAAAACAACCCAATCATTGAATTTATTTCACAACAAATTACATCAATGCTAAATTACTTTTTCTTAGAATACCGCCCCGACATACATCCATAATCCCCATAATTCATGATCTTCCATTTCCCATCAGAGCCTCTCACTACGGACCGGAATCTGAGGCTGCAATCGATGCCCTGGTGATGGAAAAATATCTCGCATCGGCCACCTTCAATATCGTTCTGTATCTCTGTTTCTGACTCTACGTTTTTGATCTCCACTTTGGACCAGTCGATCTCCTGACTAAGGCTGTCGTTGCTGATGCGACGCCAGGCAATTCTTTTGAACAATTCTTCCGAATTTTCATCCATGGCCTTTAGGGCATCTTTAATTTCAGCCTCATTCATGTGCCCCCCAGTTTTCATTAACTTTCGGACATAGCTGGGTTCAGGTAACATTTGCTTTTTAAAAGCATCAAAGTCATCCTTGGCCAGATTGGTGACCAGGCGATCTGCAAAATCTTCCATGCTTTCGTCTTTGGCACAGCTGGTAAAAAGCAATATTGAAAGGGCAATTAGCAGGTAATTCTTAATCATAATTTTAATGGTTATTTTAAACTATCAGTATTTTCAAGGTTTCTGATATTTTGAACGGAATCGATAATATTTTTTAATTGTTTTTCCACCTCATCAAATTCTCCGGATTTTAATTGTTCTCTCGGGTTAATATAATTCCGTAAACCATAATCCGGGTTCAACCATAAAACCAACCCTCCAAATATAGCAATTGCCAACAGAATGCGAAGGGCTAACCTTTTAAATTCTTTGGCTGTTCTGAAAGCAATGATATATTCCGTTTCTTTTTCGGGTTCAACAGGACTTTCGGCTTCCTGCCAGGATTCAACGATTTCGAATCCCTCGTAAGCCAGGTAATAAGTATCTTCGGCGGCTTCATATTCTACCAGGTCTTCTTTTAACAAAAAAAGAAGGATATCGTCAAAACCGGCTACACCTCTCTTGATCCGGAGAATTTTTTCTGCTTTTACACAATGGTTTTCCTCCCGGTGTAATGCCTGCAGTACTTTGATATGGTTGTCAGATAGAATCAATTGTTTTTAAATATTGTTTTTTCAAGGCATCACCTTGATTTTAAAATTTTGAATAAAATTACACATTTATTTTTCTGTCAGCGAAAATCTTATTCTGGCTTTGAAACCTATGGTCCCAAGGCAAGAAAGATGCGTTTTCATGGTAATGGTTTTTACATTAAAATTTCAATGTCAAAATACTGCTCCTGAAACCGGGTCTTTTGCTCGATTTCTTGTTTGGTAAATTCATAATCAGGATGGGTAACCACCAATTTATTTTCATGATCATCATGGCGAATGATTACGGCTTTTACCATCCCGGTAAATTCCTGCAGGGGTTTGTCTTCTCCGATGACATAAACATCAATCTCCTCGCCATCTCCGCTAACGGTATTGGGTACAAATCCGTAATTCAGTTCATAAATCATATCAAATTCGGGATGCTTGCTGCCCAGAGGTCTGTCGATAGCGACATTTACCTCCTTGCCCATATAGTCTGATTCGATCACTTTTCGGCAAATTTTTCAATAGTATAATCTAGCAACTCCACTCCGCCATATTTCCCATGTCCCGGGATAACTATTTCGGCCTTATCAAACTTTTCTTTCACCTTGTAAGTGGTATTCGACCAGGCCTCCACGTCTGCATCAGCCAAATTGCCCTTGCCTGCGCCCATGGATTTCACCAGGCAACCGCCGAATAATACTTTATCTTCCGGAAAATAACAAACGATGTTGTCCACCGTATGCCCGCCTCCTAAAAAGGCGTTGATAAGTTTCTTTGTTCCAACTTCAAGTATGTGGTAATCTTCAAAGCCATTTTGCGGAATGGCAACTCCATCCTGCTGAGCAAGTTTCAGCGTCATCTGATTGGCATAGGAAGGAATATTCCTTTTATGGAATTCATTCAATCCACCGAGGCAATCAATATGGAAATGGGTGGCAACAACTGCCTTGACTTTGCAATTCAAACGGTTCTCCACCCAATCGATGAGTTCCTTTGAGTCCGCATCGCCGGAGGGGGTATCAATGATGATGGCCTCTCCATTGTCCACAACGATCATACCGTTGCAGGGAACCGTGCCATAGGTTTGCGTTTCGAGAAAGGTGGTATGCAGGAAGGTATGATCGGTTAGTTGTTCTACGACCAAGGTTTTGCTTTCGTATTTATCGATGAGCTTGTTGGTATTGCAGCTGAAGGTGAGTAAGCCAGCGAGTAGTATGAGTGTGTATTTTGGATTCATTGTACTGTTTTAAAATTTAAAAGATTCCTTTACAAGGTAAATAATATTACGTACCTACGGCACGTGATTGGGGTTTTCCTGCCGGGTGTTACCGGGATTTGGCCCCTAAAGGGGCCTGTTGGGATAGTTATTTTGGGTGGAGATATTTTATGACTAAGGTGCCGTTAGGCATCAAATCCTGGCATCTCCCGGCAAGAGGACTTTTGCTTTGGTGCTGTAGGTACCTAATGGGACCTGTAGCTTTGGTTTTTTCTGGGGTGGGAAGATATTATTATGACTAAGGTGCCGTTAGGCATCAAATCCTGGCATCTCCCGGCAAGAGGACTTTTGCTTTGGTGCTGTAGGTTCCTAATGGGACCTGTAGCTTTGGTTTTTTCTTGGGTGGGAAGATATTATATGACTAAGGTGCCGTTAGGCATCAAATCCCGGTATCTCCTGGCAAGAGACCTTTTGCTTTGGTGCTGTAGGTACCTAATGGGACCTGTAGCTGGAAGAATTTTATGACAAGGTGCCGTTAGGCATCAAATCCCGGTATCTCCCGGCGAGGGACTTTTGCTTTGGTGCTGTAGGTACCTAATGGGGCCTAGCTATGGTTTTTTCTGGGTGGGGAAGATATATTATGACTAAGGTGCCGTAGGCATCAAATCCCAGTATCTCCCGGCAAGAGGACTTTTCCTTTGGTGCTGTAGGTACCTAATGGGGGAGATATATTATGACTAGGGTGCCGTTAGGCATCAAATCCCGGTATCTCCCGGCAAGAGGACTTTTGCTTTGGTGCTGTAGGTACCTAATGGGGCCTGTTGCTATGGTTTTTTCTGGAGTGGGAAGATATATTATGACTAAGGTGCCGTTAGGCATCAAATCCCGGTATCTCCCGGCAAGAGGACTTTTGCTTTGGTGCTGTAGGTACCTAATGGGGCCTGTAGCTATGGTTTTTTCTGGGGTGGGAAGATATATTATGACTAGGGTGCCGTTAGGCATCAAGTCCCGGTATCTCCCGGCAAGAGGACTTTTCCTTTGGTGCTGTAGGTACCTAATGGGGCCTGTTGCTATGGTTTTTTGTGGGGGGGGAAGATATTTTATGACTAAGGTGCCGTTAGGCATCAAATCCCGGTATCTCCCGGCAAGAGGACTTTTGCTTTGGTGCTGTAGGTACCTAATGGGGCCTGTTGCTATGGTTTTTTCTGGGGTGGGAAGATATATTATGACTAAGGTGCCGTTAGGCATCAAATCCCGGTATCTCCCGGCAAGAGGACTTTTGCTTTGGTGCTGTAGGTACCTAATGGGGCCTGTTGCTATGGTTTTTTCTGGGGTGGGAAGATATTATGACTAAGGTGCCGTCAAATCCGGATCTCCCGGCCGTTTCTGGTGCTGTAGGTACCTAATGGTTGCTATGGTTTTTCTGGGGTGGGGAAGATATTTTATGACTAAGGTGCCGTTAGGCATCAAATCCCGGTATCTCCCGGCAAGAGGACTTTTCCTTTGGTGCTGTAGGTACCTAATGGGGCCTGTTGCTATGGTTTTTTCTGGGGTGGGAAGATATTTTATGACTAAGGTGCCATTAGGCATCAAATCCCGGTATCTCCCGGCAAGAGGACTTTTCCTTTGGTGCTGTAGGTACCTAATGGGGCCTGTTGCTATGGTTTTTCTGGGGTGGGAAGATATTTTATGACTAAGGTGCCGTTAGGCATCAAATCCTGGTATCTCCCGGCAAGAGGACTTTTGCTTTGGTGCTGTAGGTACAATGGGGCTGTTGCTAGGGTAGGTACCTAAAGGGCACTGCTATGGTTTTTTCTAGGGTGGGAAGATATTTTATGACTAAGGTGCCGTTAGGCATCAAATCCCGGTATCTCCCGGCAAGAGGACTTTTGCTTTGGTGCTGTAGGTACCTAATGGGGCCTGTTGCTATGGTTTTTCTGGGGTGGGAATATATTATGACTAAGGTGCCGTTAGGCATCAAATCCCGGTATCTCCCGGCAAGAGGACTTTTCCTTTGGTGCTGTAGGTACCTAATGGGGCCTGTTGCTATGGTTTTTTCTGGGGTGGGAAGATATATTATGACTAAGGTGCCATTAGGCATCAAATCCCGGTATCTCCCGGCAAGAGGACTTTTCCTTTGGTGCTGTAGGTACCTAATGGGGCCTGTTGCTATGGTTTTTTCTGGGGTGGGAAGATATATTATGACTAAGGTGCCGTTAGGCATCAAATCCCGGTATCTCCCGGCAAGAGGACTTTTCCTTTGGTGCTGTAGGTACCTAATGGGGATGCCGGGACAGTCATTTTGAGCGAGTATGATTTTCATACCACCTTGCTGCAGTCACTATTAACTCCCCAACGCCGCTTTTAAACCTTCTATGAGCTGTTCGATTTCCTCCATACTCGTATAATGAACGAAAGAAAACCTCAGCACTCCAGGTTGTGTAGGGATGTTCATGTCTATCAATGGCCGGACAGCATAAAAATGACCTTTTCCTAACATCAATTTATGCTCGACGAGTTTGGCGTATACTTCGTCAGGGTTTTTATTGACAGGAATCATGGAAACAATGGGCAACCTTGCTTCAATAGTGCCTGGGCCAACTATCCGGACATCATCGCGGGATCTTAAAAAGTCGAGGAGGCGTTCCAGCAATTGTGTTTCATGTTCACGGAATAGATTGTTCAATGCAAGGTTCCTCTGACCAGGTGCTGCGGCGGCATCAAAATGATGTTCATAAACCGCATCAAAATAATCCAATATACCGCTGGCAGCCGCAATTTGGGCATGATCAGGGCCTGCGGGGGTTAACATGCTGCGTTTTATACCCTCTTTGAAAAAGTGCGACTGGTTCTCCATCTTTTCGATCAACGCATTTTTAACATACATGAGCCCAAGATGCGGGCCAAAAGTTTTATAGGTCGAAAAAAGATAAATATCGGCACCAAGTTCCTTCAGGTCCGGAAAACCATGAGGCGCATAACCCACGCCATCCACAACAGACAGTGCTCCATGTTCATGTGCCATGCGGGAAATTTCTTTAGCCGGATTGATGTGCCCAATGACATTGGAACAATGTGGAAAGGCAACCATTTTGGTACGGTCCGTAAATAAACCCTTCAATTCATCCAGACTGAGCAATCCATCTTCCGGATCCACATGCCAGTCAACAATTTTCATACCCCGGTCTGCCAGCCGTCTCCATGCACCTGAATTCGCTTCGTGATCCTGGCAGGAAACGATGATCTCATCCCCATCCTGCCACATTGGGCGCATGGCATTGGCCAGCACATAAACATTCTGCGTGGTAGAAGGCCCAAAATGAACTTCAGACTCGTCCACATTCAAATAATCTGCCATTCTTTTATAAGAAGCTTCCATCAATGATCCGGCCAGGGTAGAAGCTGGGTAAGGATAGTTGACCTGCACCTTATTTTTCATATAAAAACCTGTCAGTCTGTCTATGAATTGTTTACAGGGATAAGAGCCTCCGGCATTTTCGAAAAAAGCCCAGCCGTCAAGTGTGGGTTCAGAAAATGCGGGAAATTGTGATCGTATAAATGTTACATCAAGATTCATCTGTATAATTTTTTTATTCTTTTATGATTCCATTATCATCTTCCTGATCAGAGAGACTTGTCCCAGGTGGTAATAACAGTGTTCGATCATGCCTTCGATATTTCTGCGGTAGGTGCCATAGGCTTCTTTGACGAATACCTCTTCCAGTTTTTCCTCAGACATACTTTCTATATGACCGGCAAATTTCTCCGCGTTTGACCAAAAGTCGTTCAATAAGTTTTCCCAGTCTGCTTGGGATTGAATTTCCGGTAGATCGAAACTGTACTTATCCCGAATTTCCAATTCCCCCCCTTTAAAGACATTCAATACGCCGGCAATGTAATAATTGATGTGATAAGCAAGGGCCGCCAGGGTATTTAAACTTCCTACCTTTTGATTTGCCTGCTGCCAGGTCACTTGAGTCAACTGATCTTTGAAATTGGTATTGGCGATCCATTTTCCATTGAGGATCACATCTCTGAAACGGGTGGATAGTTGTTTTGGGCTTTCCATGTTGAAATTCGGTTTTAAGTTGAAACAATCAAAATATTAGATTAAACGTAATTTGATGGACTACCCATACGGAAAGAATAAGCAAATAGGGTTGATAATTCTTTCCGTTTTTTCTGTCCAGTAATATTAAACTGATCAGGATTAAGTATATCAATCCATATTGGGAATTCTGGGTAACATTTTCGGACAACCCCAATAACATAGGGCCAATGCGCCCAATGGTAGGTCCTAAAAAAACAATGGCGGTTCCGATCATATATCGCATATGCCTGGGGGCATTTTTCCGGTGATAAATGGCTAGGGAATAACATAGAGTCAATAAAAGACTATCCGCCAAAGGGAAAAATAAAACAGTGGGATTATCAGAATGGACAATTCTTAACATCTGTGGAACAAACGATAAGATCAAGAGCGGAAAAATGAAGTAGGATATCTTCCCGATCTTTCGGTGTAAATTAAGTTTTTTACTCCGGATCAACAGTGGCTGAGTGATAAGCATAATAATCCAGATGGAAGCAATGACCGCATGCAAATGTATGTATGGGGTAATATTCTCTTCAAAGGTGGGAATTTGGTTGAAATATGTTTTAAAAAACCCCAAAAATGTCAATGGAATTAAAGCCATCAAGAAATATCCCAGATTTTTGTATGCTTTTTCCATTGTTTTGATTTTCAATTCAAATAAACCCTAATCGCATATCACTCCTGTCAAATTTACAAAAAACAAACACATGCTTGCCAGAAACATTTTCATGATTGCCTGTATTCTGGATCAAACAATGCTGGCAATCAATCTTTCGTCATTAATTCCTTCATAAATTGAATATGCTCCGGACCAATCCGGCAACAGCCGCCAATGATCCCGGCACCCAATTCCATCCATTCTTTGGCCATGGCCGAAAAAGAGACCGGTTCAGCGGTACCCAGCCAGGTTTTGCTTTCGACATTGTATGCTTCTCCTGAATTGGGATAAACGACAATTTCTTTGGTGCTGGTCTCCGACTTTATATTTCTTATCAACCCGGAAATATATTTCGGTGCTGTGCAATTTACTCCAACAGCAAACACATTTTCATGCCCTTCGAGGAAGGCAACACATTCCCGGATAGGTGTTCCGTCGTTGAGGTGATTTTCGTCTTTACAGGAGAATGTTATCCAGGCTGGTTTTTTGGTCTTGGTTAAAATTTGGGATAATACTTTTACTTCCTGAAAAGAAGGAATGGTTTCACAGGCAAAAAAATCAGCGTTGGAAGAATCTAATATTTGTATTCTCGGCCAATGGAAATCGTGCAGGGATTCTTCCGAAATGCCATAATTACCATGGTATTCGGACCCATCCGCCAAATAAGCCCCGTAGGGACCAATGCTTGCTGCAATGAGTGGTTGGATTTTTTTGGTCGCTGATGATTGAAAACGCTTTATCGCTTCTTCCGCCAGTTGGACTGATCTCAGGATAAGTGCCTCTGCTTTTTTTCTCTTGTAAAGCCCATGGCCGTAAACCCGGGAACAGTAGCCTGGTAACTGGAAGTTATAATGCATTGGGCACCCGATCGGAGATAAGATAGATGTGCCGTAATAATAGCTTCGGGATTTGTGTCCAACAGTCTTGCGGACCATAAACTATGGTTTAAATTACACCCTTGACTTTCCAGGGCATTGGAAAGGCCGCCGTCCAGTAGTAATGGATATTTAATTTTCATTAAAAGATAATGCTCTTTTTTGACTTTTCACCTGGCTTGTCAGCGTTCTATTTAAAACGCACCAATAATTCTTCAATAATTATTTGCGGAGCCTCTTCCTGCGGGAAGTGTCCGATTTCCGGCAATCTAATAACTTTTGGGTTATTCCAGTTTTCAATCCAGGTATTCAACTCTTCTTCCCGGAAAGCGATATCTTTCGCCAAATTAGTAGCAATAGTAAACACCCATGTTTTGAATGAAGACTTCCTTTCAAATGTATCCATTTTTTGTTTAACCCTGATGTAGGTGTCTTGTAATAAATCCTCGGCATCTTCCCTATTTGCAGATAGCCTATACAAATAGGATTTTAACTGCCCATGAAGCGCCAAAAAATCATTTTCCATATTGAGTCCTTGTATAGTGCGCATTTGATAATTTCCAAAAGGCCAAAGTTCCATATACCGCTTCACATAAAAAAGTGGTCCACTGGATTAAAAAGCAAGAAGCGGTAAATGCAAAATAATGAATGTATAATTTAGAAGTAAAATTACTGCCCCGGAATCTACTTCGTCTTTTTCAAACCCAAGTAATCATAATTTTGAGGGTGAATACAAAATACCCACTCTAAATTAAACAACTTTTACATTTTACATTCTGCATTCTGCGGTTCTAAATTCAGGTTTCACCTTTCAGGCATTAATCAATACCCGTTTATTTAGGTGAAACCATAATTGGAGCTTTGGCTATTTGGCGTTTTATCCGATATTGTATTCTTTATAGTCTGTTTTTGTGGTTTATTTCCTGCTGAGTTATCTCATACCCAAAATAGAAAAAAATTCTAATCCTATATAGTTTTCAGATTAATGATTTGCTGTCAAACATCCACATTTGTGCAACATCAAAAAGGTGGCTTTTCAGCAGTTACTTTTCCAATTGAAATTCCGTTGGAGCACCATCCAGGTTGACAGGCCTGAAAATCACTGCTTTTTCTTCAATTTTGACAAATGGCTTTTCTGTTCCGTTGGCAAGTTTAAATAATTCAACGGTTTCCAATAATTGTCCTTGCTCATATTGGTAATGCTGGGTAATTCTCATCGAATTGTACGGAGCCAATGAACTAATTCCATCAAGCTGAAACTGTATCACCTGTTCTCTAAATTCATTATCGGAAACACCTTTTCCATTTCCTAATGATGAATGGACGGTCGAAACAATTTCGCCATCCTGATTTGAAAAGTCAATTGCGAAAAACATAGACTGTTCTCTTTCTCCAGCCTTTCCGTCATAATCGGGATGAATGCGGTGCATATTCTTAATGGACTTCCAGGAATTCCCATATCGTCTTTGTACTACTTCAAATGAATAATCATTGGATTCACTTCTTTGATATTTCCCATCAATATAGGCATAGGATTCTCCGCTGCCTACCCAAAGAATGGTGTAATTATCTTCTGTTGAAGGAAGCGTATTACTCGCGGGAATAATAATGTTGTTAGAAGTACTGCAAGCTGTTAAAAATATGGCAACGGCGGTCAGCAGATAAAAGGTTACTTTTTTCATGATAATTTACTTTTTTAGTGAATTGAATTATTTTCACTGCAAAAGTAGAGGCTCATTTGCGCTAAAAAATTGATGTATGTTACAATCGTTATTTAACTGGACAATTCTTTTCTGATACGACTTAAGCTTTCTCGTTCTATACCTAAGTAGGATGCCAGGTGATAAAGAGGAATGCGTTGTATAAATCGGGGATAATCCTTTATCATTTGTAAATACCTTTCTTTTGCTGACAGGAATAGAAAAGATTCAAAACGATTAGTGGCGGTAGCATAAACGCTTTCTGCAATAATTCTTCCAAACCGCTCCCAGTTTTTGGAATTTTCATAGGCTTCTTGGAGTGATAGGGCATTGAAAGTAAGCAATTCGCAATCTTCCAATGCCTGGATGTAATACCTGCTTGATGTACCTTTAAGAAAATCGAGATAGGAAACAGCATAATCGTTTTCCAAAAAGAAATGATTGTTTATCTCCTTGCCGTCTAATAAATAAAAAAACCTGAGCGCCCCCTTTTCAACGAAGGCTATTTCATTAATCTTTTGCCCTTCTTTTAATAAATAATCTCCCTTTTTTAATGATTTTCGATTTAGATAAGGAATAAACATAGCACATTCATCTTCAGAAAAGTCTGTTATTTTTCTAATCTGTATCTTGAAATTATCCAGGTTCATTTTGAGATAATTTTTTGTTGAAGTAAATCAAAATATCCAGCGGCTCTTTTATTCATCAAAACGATATGGAACAAAACCATCAAAGCCACGCCGGGAATCAAATTTAAAGCAACCAGCTGAGTAAATTCAGGAAATACCCTGCCAATTAAAGCCGGCGAGTCCAAATCCCAGGAGGGTAATGGTTTTGCGACAAGAATAAGGGCGATTGCAATATAATGTAAGGCATTGGCAATGACGTGTATGATATACTCTTTATGGGGCAGACCACCCAAATTTTTCCGGCTGTCTTCCTCCGCAACCAGGTCTATAATGAGAACTACTATGTCAAGAATAATTACTCCCAGGATAATCAGGAGGTATATACCCCCCAGATCCTTTAAAAAAAGCAGAAAGAGTAATGCTAAAAATGTTGCTGCCCGAATCGTATGTATCCAATGTTCAAACCGGGTTTCGGGATGCTTGTGCAATTTGAATTTCCACAGATGATAATAAAACCCGTCAATGATACCGATAACACCAAATAATAAAACACTGATGGTGGCAGCTATAATGATTATTTGCTCCATTTTATTTGTTTAAGAAGGCACAACAGCCTTTGAGCCGAAGGATCAGAAAAATCCCCCAGACTGCCAGGCCTGTGCCGAGCAGGATAAAACATATTGGGTCCCTTGTCACAAATACCAAAAGCACTGAAAGTATGGATGCTCCAACTACCCAGACTGCCAGTGAGGTCCGCCAGCAGCAACCGTTACCCAATATTAATGAGTTAATTTTTCCTATGAATGATTTTTTGACATTCCCGTTCATGAATTCATTTTTTGGCACTTAAAGTAATGCTTGTAATTGACGAAGCAATATCCTTAATCTGTTCATCCCTCAGATTGAAGTCCCTGACAATTTTTTGAGCGATAGGGTCCGTCAACATCAATTCAAGGGGGAAGGAAGTTTTGTTTTCTATTTTTACATCTTTGAAACCGGCCATATTTGCATATGCTAAATAATTTTCAATTTTTTCGGCACCTGCGATACAGGCTATATGACCTTCGATAGAATTTTTTATAAAGGCTGGTAGTTCTTTTACCAACACTATGTCTGAGATAGTCAGTTCCCCATCAGGCCTCAGTACCCGATGAGCTTCTTTGAAAACCTGGGCTTTATTGGAAGAAAGGTTGATCACGCAATTTGAAATAATGAGGTCAACAGAAAGGTCTTCAACAGGCAAGTTTTCTATATCGCTTTTGAGGAACTTCACATTGGTATAACCTCCTTTTTCTGCGTTTTTCCCTGCAAGGTCAAGCATTTCATCTGCTAAATCAACCCCAATAACTCGTCCTGTTTTACCAACCAGAGGCGAGGCGAGAAAACAATCAAATCCTGCCCCGGAGCCCAAATCCAGGACGGTATCTCCCTCCTTAATTTTGGCGAGTGCCAGGGGATTACCACATCCTAATCCCATATTGGCATTTTCAGGTACATTTTTTAGCTGTTCTGCAGAGTAGCCGATTTTATGACTTACCTCTTCAATAATTTGGGTTCTGTCGCAGCAAGCAAAAAGTTTGGACATTAAGCCCCCTGACCGCTGTTTGGCGATGGTCCCATAACCTTCGATTACTGCATTTTTTAATTTTTCTGCATCCATGATAGAATAGTTTTGTGAAATAATGGACACAAAGATGCAGGTGGACTTTTTTAGAAAAATTGATCTATATCAAGAAGTAGCAAGATCTTTTCTTATTCTGCTAATGGTCTCGGGAGTCACCTGGAGGTAGGAAGCCAAATCGGTTAAAGAGACCCTCTGGAGGAGGTCAGGTTCATTATTCAGGATTTCCAGATAACGCTGTTTGGCAGATTTGTCGTTTATCATCCGTGTATAACAGGATGTGATAATGTACTCTTGTTCCGTCACCAGTCGACCTATTTGTTGCCAAAAAGGGTCAAGCTCATATAGTTTTTTTAAATCTTCATACAGAATAGTTACAATTTCAGCATCCTCGATGGCTTGAATACTAAGTTCACTTGGCTGATCTGTAATAAGGCTTTGGTATGATGTGGTGAACCGATTTTCTTTACAAAAACAGGTCGTTATTTCCACGCCATCTCGCAAATAATACACTTTGAACATCCCTGAAATAACAAAAGTTAATTTTCGGCATCTGTTGCCCTGTTGAAGGATATGTTCTCCTTTTTTTATGCTTTTGTTTTTGAGATACGGCTCGGCTAACAGGTAGGCTCTTTCCGTATATTGTGGAAATTGACTGATGAATATTTTGAATTTATTTTCCGAGGACATTTTAATATATTTCTTCGTTATTTCCCCTTTGCCTTATTTTGACCGTCCAGTAGTTAAACAAACATCCGGTTTTGTCTGGGGGGATAACACATTGACAAGTTAACTCCTGATTCCTGAGCTTTGAAAAAAGACTTTCTATCCAGTCTTACTTATGCAATCGCGCCGTATATTTCGGATGCATGAGATTATCTATGCTTAATATCTTATCCAATTCCTCCTCTGTGAGTAATGCCTTTTCCAATACCAGTTCCCGAACACTTTTACCGGTAGCTACGGCTTCCTTCCCGATGACATCTCCCATATGGTGCCCGATATGTGGGTTCAGAAAAGTGATGATGCCGACAGAATTCAGGACCATTTCCTTTGTGTGTTCCTCATTGGCCGTGATGCCTTTGATACACTTTTCTGCCAGGGTGACACAGGCATTGGAAAGCAATCTTCCGGATTCAAACATGCATTGCGCGATCACCGGCTCCATGACGTTGAGTTGCAGTTGGCCTGCTTCCGCTGCAAAAGAAATGGTGACATCATTGCCGATAATTTTGAAACACACCTGGTTCACTACTTCCGGAATGACGGGGTTTACCTTGGCCGGCATGATGGAAGAACCTGCCTGCAATTGTGGCAAATTGATCTCATTCAGCCCACACCTTGGCCCGGAGGACAATAACCGCAGATCGTTACATATTTTGGATAGTTTCACAGCCATCCGTTTCAGCCCTCCCGAGATCATTACATAAGCACCACAATCTGAAGTCGCTTCGATCAGGTTTTCCGCTTTTACAAAATCGCCATTGGTGTATTCCCGCAAATAACCAACGGCTACTTCTGAATAACCTTTCGGAGCATTGACACCTGTACCAATAGCGGTACCTCCCAAATTCACCTCCAAAATCAAGTCCCGACAAAGCTTTAGGTTTTTGATCTCCTCTCGTAAATTCGTCGCCCATGCGCCAAATTCGTCGCCCAGGGACATGGGAACAGCATCCTGTAACTGGGTTCGTCCCATCTTCAAAACATGACTGAATCTTACGGCTTTTTTGTCCAGTTCAGCTATGAGTATTTTTAATTTTTCCAGCAAATGATTCATGTAAAAATAAATCGCTACCCGGAATCCGGTAGGATAAGTATCGTTGGTTGATTGCGAGTTATTGACGTGATCATTAGGATTCAGAATGTCGTAGGCACCTTTGGGGTGTCCGTTTAAGGTAAGTGCGACATTGGCAATTACTTCATTGACATTCATATTGACCGAAGTACCGGCCCCGCCCTGAAATACATCCGTCGGAAAAAATTCCGTGTACTTATCTATGTTAGTCAAAATTTCGTCACATGCCTGGAGGATCATATCTGCTTTTTCATCAGGAATGGTTCCAATTTCCTTATTGGCGGCAGCACAGGCTTTTTTGGTAATGACCATCGCTTTAATGAATAAGGGAAAATCACCTATACTTATCCCCGAAATTTTAAAGTTATCCATGGCTCTTTGGGTATGGATGCCATAATACAAACTGTCTGCAATTTCCATTTCTCCAAGGAGGTCTGTTTCTTTTCTTGTAGTCATAATCTTGGTTTGTCCACCGGATATCCCGATGATGTCAGCGAAGTACCATTAAATGATGTGAAAATAGGTTATTTCCCGAACTTTTCTGTTAAAAATAGTTCACCAAGACGATGCTTGTGCCCATGCTCTGAAAGAAAGCAAGGTGTTGTCCTGTCGAAGCGATGTAATCAGTTCCTTGAGCAGAAAAAAGGCAGGATCGGCAAAAGTGATATTGAATATTTTTTCGTAAAAATCATTGCCCTGTTTTAATGAATACCAATTTGTTTGCGACTTTGATTTACCAAAGATAGCTAATAAAAAAATTGAAAAGTTATCCGGACAGTTCAGGCATCAACTATTGACGTCATAAATGGAACAATATAAAGGCACATACATTATAGATAAAATCTATAATAGATAGACAAATACGATACTTAAATAAATATTCTTTATAAAAAAAATTAGTAACTTTACGTCCACGCTAACAAAAAAATAAAACTTATTATGTCTGAAATTAAAAATCCACATGACACTTCCACTAGCAACGGTAATGGTGAAAGCAAGTGTCCATTTAGCAGCGGAATTCTAAAAATGACCGCTGGCGGGGGAACTACCAACCGTGACTGGTGGCCCAACCAATTGAAATTAAACATTCTGCGTCAACACTCCAATCTATCCAATCCTATGGGAGAAGATTTCAATTACGCAGAAGAATTCAAGAAACTCGATCTCAAGGCTGTAAAGCAGGATCTCTATGATCTGATGACCACCTCACAGGACTGGTGGCCTGCCGATTATGGTCACTACGGACCATTTTTCATTCGAATGGCGTGGCACAGTGCCGGTACATACCGAATTTCTGACGGTCGCGGTGGCGGTGGAACAGGAAATCAGCGTTTTGCACCCCTCAACAGCTGGCCAGACAATGTGAATCTCGACAAGGCTCGTTTACTTCTCCAGCCGATCAAGCTGAAATACGGCAAGAAAATTATCCTGGGCTGACCTGATGATCCTGGCCGGTAACTGCGCCATCGAATCGATGGGACTGCCAACATTTGGTTTTGCCGGTGGACGTGAGGATGTCTGGGAACCTGAAGAAGATATTTACTGGGGTCCTGAAACCGAATGGCTCGGAGACAAACGCTATACCGGCGATCGTGAACTGGAAAATCCACTCGGTGCTGTTCAGATGGGACTTATCTATGTAAACCCGGAAGGCCCGAATGGCAATCCTGACCCGCTAAAGTCCGCTATTGATGTGCGTGAAACATTTGGCAGAATGGCTATGAATGATGAGGAAACCGTAGCACTCGTTGCCGGAGGACACACTTTCGGAAAAGCACACGGCGCTGCGGATCCGGGTAAATATGTAGGTAGAGAACCTGCAGGTGCTCCTATCGAGGAACAAAGTATGGGCTGGAAGAATTCCTTTGGCTCAGGCGTTGGCGATGACACCATCACCAGTGGTCTGGAAGGAGCCTGGACACCTAATCCTACCCAATGGGATAATGATTATTTCGATGTATTGTTTGGTTATGAGTGGGAATTGACAAAAAGCCCTGCCGGTGCACACCAATGGACACCAACCAAAGCATCCAATGCCAGAACAGCTCCTATGGCCGGAGATCCATCCAAAAGACAAGCCCTGATGATGTCCACTGCGGATATGGCCCTTAAAATAGATCCTATCTATGAGCCTATTGCCCGCCGTTTCCAGGCAAATCCCGATGAGTTTGCCGATGCTTTTGCTCGTGCATGGTTCAAGCTGACCCACAGAGATATGGGACCTCGTGCAAGATATCTCGGACCTGAGGTGCCTGCAGAAGAAATGATCTGGCAAGATCCTGTTCCGGAAGTTACGCATGAGTTGATCGATGATAAAGATATTGCCAATTTGAAAGGCAGAATCCTGGATACCGGACTTTCCGTATCCCAACTGGTATCAACAGCTTGGGCAGCAGCCTCCACTTTCCGTGGATCTGATATGCGCGGTGGTGCGAATGGTGCCCGGATTCGTCTGGCACCTCAGAAAGACTGGGACGTGAACAACCCTGCGGAACTGGCTAAAGTACTGGATACGCTTGAAGGCCTTCAAAAAGATTTCAACAATGCCCAGTCAGGCAACAAAATGGTTTCCCTCGCGGACATGATCGTACTCAGTGGTTGTGCCGGTATCGAAAAAGCTGCTAAAAATGCAGGCCATAACATTACCGTTCCTTTCACGCCGGGACGCACAGATGCGACACAGGATCAAACTGATGTAGAATCCTTCGCAGTGCTGGAACCGCTTTTTGATGGCTTCCGCAACTACCAGAAGAAAAAATACAGTGTTTCCGCCGAAGAGATGTTGGTGGATAAGGCCCAATTGATGAGACTCACCGCCCCTGAGATGACTGTTCTGGTGGGTGGTATGCGCGTGCTGGATACCAACTATGGACAGACTAAACATGGGGTATTCACCGATCGTCCGGGAACATTGACCAATGACTTCTTTGTCAACCTGCTCGATCTGGGCGTAACGTGGAAGGCTACTTCTGATGATCAGGACGCATTTGAAGGCCGTGATCGTAAAACAGGTGCTGTAAAATGGACCGGTACCCGTGTTGACCTTATCTTTGGTTCCAACACAGAGTTAAGAGCTATCGCAGAAGTTTACGGCTGTGAGGACGGTTCAGAACGTTTCGTCAAAGACTTCGTTGCAGCCTGGGACAAGGTGATGAACCTCGACCGTTTTGACCTGGCATAATAGACATTTACCGGCAGGATGTTGAACGTCCTGCTCAAGAATAGTTAGCTATAAAAATTTTCCCGGATTCCGACTTTGATCGGAATTCGGGATTTTTTTAACGTCCTCGATGGCAAGATAATCTCAATACCAGCCCCATGCAGCCACTTATTCTGTATTTATCTTAGGGAACACTCATTTTATCTCAAAGGTCAATGTTGCCCAATTAGAAACATAATCGATATCTTCATCATCAGCCTCTACCATATGAATGGTAGCTACATACCATCTTCCTGGTTGATCCAGTTTAATTGTTATTACACCATGCTCATCTGTTATCGTGGAACTTTCATCGGTAGCAGGAGAGTCAGTATTCAACCGGCTACTGTAGTGAACGGTCTGATTGGTCAACGGCTCACCTTCTTTTAATAACTTCAACGAGAGCATATCTCCTTTGCTTAACTTGTAAGGGTTATTCAAAGGAATGAATTCGATTGGGTAACCCAATACCGTATCAAAATCATTCGTTCTCTTTCCCGACACCTGAAATAAAGCTTTTACGTGTTTAGAATATTTTTCCCGGGCAGGTAAATTTGTTTGCCCATTGTTCTTTCGTTGGGTAATAACATGATTTAGCCCCTCGTGGCGCAAATACTCCGTAAAATCCGCTGCACTTAAGGTTATCATTCTGGGTAATGTAGAAATTCCGGCAACATAGGTACCTTTCTTTCCTGTTCTAAACTTCAGGTAGGTGATATTACCCTTATCATAATAGTCTTCGGCCTTTGGCGTATAGTCATATTTCGGGCCAATGATTTTAGGATTAATAATTCTGTCCCTGGTTATGATATTTTCGCTTTGATCAAATGTCCCATTAAATAGAGCTAATTCACTTTCCTCATAGGCATCCAGGAAGTAGGAGTCACATTTCAGAAACAGTTCATGAGCGGAAAACAAAACAAAGCAGCAGAGTAACACTAGTGTTTTTTTCATTTGTTTAAAAATTTAATTAAAATACTTTATCACAACTTTTATTAGATCTTGTCTAAGCACTTATTATATACCCTGAACCAGCGATGAATTTAGTCCTAAAAACCAGGCAATATTGATGTCAAAAGGGCAGCCTTTTTTTTTATTGAAAAAATATGTCAATTTTTTAAACTTTTATAAACCCAAAGCGTTTTAATAGTAATACTATCATTTTTTAAAGCATAACACTTTACTGGATATTTTGTATTGAGTTTATTTTAAATTTTCGAACACTTTAAACAGGTAATTATGAAAAACATGGTTCTTCTTCTTGCGACATCTTTTACAATGTTATTAAGTACGTCAGCATTTGGCCAAAATAAGTCTTATTTACAAAATATTCCCGGTCCGAATCAAATTGATCTCTTCTCCGCTGAAATATTGAGTCTCGTAAATATTATAGTTAAGGAAACAAGTCTATTTTATACAGAAGAAGACCTGGCTTCAGGAATAGACAATGCCAATATACTTACTCTGGACAGGATTCTTGAAACAGGACTCACCCTTGAGACTACTCCGGCAAACAATAAAAGATCAATGCTCAACGCAACTGGTTTTAAGGAAAATGCTCCGTCGAATAGCAATCAATTTTCTGAATTTATAAAGCCCTTAAATTTCAGCAATAATATTCTGCATCCTTTTCTTACCCCTAACACAAATCAAAACTTTGTCAAAGAAAGCTGCGAATCGATTAAATGCCTTAATGGCAAAACTGATTGGTTTGAACTAAATAATAACGGCTGGAACACCAATGATAAAATCCAACAAAAACCTGCTGTTTCTTCTTTTGGAAATTGGCGTTTTAAAGTTCGGTCCCTGGAAAACAATTATTTACAAACCCCAATAAAGCTTTAAACTACAACAGGTTCTTATCATTGGAACTTGATATTTAAGCTTTGCCGGAATTAATTATTATCCCGAATTCTGCACATGTGCAGGATTCGGGATTTTTAAGCTTTCAATTACCACCCACTCTTAGTCACAATTGGCAGGAACGTCCCTTACTTCCGTTTGGGTATCGACAATATTGTCTAGAAACATATTGCCACGTATCGTCAGTTCTACAAAATCAGAGCCGATATTCGTAATGGTGCCGGTAAAGCCTGTAAAATATAACTGAGTAGCGATCTCCTCCCCTTTCAAGGCTTCCCCGGTTTGGGTGTGTTCGCCCATGAGTCGAAGGCGTTTGACATAAGGCACACGCACATTGGAATAGGTTTGATAGGCATCATAGACCAAAGAGGCGCTGCCGGCAGGCACTGTGACGGTCCTGGTAGAGAAAAATGTCCGGGTCTCGCTCACCGATTGCTCGCTGGCAATTGTGGTTGTCGAACTGGCCTCTACGGAAACTTCCAGCCCGGTAGAAACTTCCCCGGTCACCGATCCTCCATTACCAAAGAAACTGGCTTCCGCCGTTGCGCTTACCGAGGCGTTAATACTTGTCGTGGTACGCCCGCTTAGTCCGATGCTTTCCGTCAAGGAGGTTCTGTAAGTCGTTTCTACTGACCGCTCAATGCCTACCTGTTGTTCCAGGTTTCCGGAACCACAATTTCTCAAGGTACTGTTGAACCCAAAGGAGGTTTCTACGGCAGGTAAAATGGGACTTAAATGTTTCGTATCCAATTGCTGAACTGACCACTCCACATCCAACCCAATGATTCTGAAATATTGCGGGGGATTGCTGCTATTGGTTCTCCAGCTTATGGCGCCGGAATTATAATAGGGGCGCATGGGGTTACCTCCCATATCGTTGATGGTGTACAGGCCATTGGTTTCCTTTCGGATAATAAAACGGTAACGCTGATGCAGGGTGTTGTCTGACAAACCTTCGGGGTAAGACACAGCCCCCGATTGCCTCAAAGTATTATCATTGGAATCGGTGGCCAGATAACGATTGGTATTGGCCGAATAGATAGCAAAGGTATTCTCCGTATTTGGAAATTTATGTAAAAAATATTGTTCCGAGGTGGTTCCGGGCCAAAAGGTCGATGCTCTATCCTCCAGGATAACATTGTTGTCCTGAGCACTGGAAGGCTTCCATACCACGATGTCGCTATAATTGCCATCGGTGTCCACAACTTGTAAATAATGGCGCATATTATCCTTGAATTCAAGGTCTTTGATGACATAACTCAGGTTAGAGGCATCGATGTCGATCTGGTTGCCATTTTCTTCGAAAGACAATATACTATAAGATTCGGTGATAATGGTTGAATTTGCCTCATCCAGAACCGTCAGATCCACTCCCACACCATTGCTTAATTCAGCTTCCTGTTCATCGGTCAGACTTTCTACGGGTATGGATAGCCGGGCCATGTTGGTAAAGGGATCGATATCGATCACCTGATCGTAATTGCCCTTGGTTGCGGAAGTGGAAATGCTCACTTTTGCAGGATTATAACCTTTCTTTTCCAGGTCTCTGGCATTAATCAAAATTCCCAGATCACCGGCATAGCTTCCAAGTTCTTCTGGGGTTACACCATTGATCTCTTCTATTTCGCCATCATCTATGATGGGATCGTCGTCGTTTTTGGTACAGCCAGCAAAAATCAGCAGGGTGGCCAAAAAGAACAGCAGCCGAAATTGTTTTGTTCGATTATTCATTGTTTAGTATTTAATGAAGTTGATAATGATTGAAATGGTCTTTATTAAAAAGGACACTACAAAAGGTCATTGGTCGATTGGTTTCGACGGGTCAAAACTATGGGGAATTATACCGGCAAACTAATTTTGAGTATGGACAAAGTATGGACAGTACATAAAAAAATGAAGTGTTACCTACATGGACAAGATGTTTTGCGCACCTGACCAATAAACAAACAATACATTGACTATCAATAACTTAAATTTAATAAAACACAGACAAATCATGTCGGTTTCAAAAACAGGCATGGACAACAAAAAATTTCGGAAGGAAAACCAACTACTTTCTAATCCACATTATAACTACCTTTAGATTCAGAAAAACGGTTAACAATGAAGTATAAAATCGTCCTTTTAATATGGTTTTCAACAATAAGCTCTCAACTCGTTTGGGCACAAAATAATCTGAATATAGATAGTTTGCTGACTGCTTATAAAAGCCAGCCTTTAGATACCCTTAAAGCAAAAACCGCCAATGCTATCATCAATTATTATATGTATAGATTGCCGGATAAAGCCCGGCAATACGCCAATGAATTATTGCAACTTTCCCGGGACTTAAATTATCCCTCGGGAAAAAGCCTTGCATTTTATCAGCTAGGTGTCTATTACAACAACCAGGACCAACTGGACTCTGCCAGACATTATTATCATTCAAGTCTCGAAATTGCTCATGAAATCAATAATGGAATATATAAATCCAAAGCCTACAGAGGACTGGCCATCATTGAATTTTCTCAAGGCAACCTCATAGAAGCGGATAGCATTAATAACCTGGATTTGGCTAACACCATCGAATATGGAGATACTATGGGCATTGCCTTAGCTTATGATTTCAAAGGTACCATTAACCAAAACAAGGGTTATTACTCCATTGCCCTGGAAAATGTACTAAAAGGTTTGCGTTTGTTTGAACAGCTGGGAGATTCCATTAGAATAGCCGACGCCTATAATCACCTGGCTACCCTGGAACATAATTTGGAAAATCTAGAAAAAGCAATCGATTACAATCAAAAGGCATTGAGTATCTATGAAGCCTACGATGATGTGTATTACCAGGCTCAGGCCTTAAACGATATCGGCATCATGCATATGAAGTTGAACCGTGAGGAGGAAGCTATTGCCTATTATGAAAGAAGTCTGGAAATTAGTCGTAATAGCAAAATCAAATCCCTGCAGGCAGCAACGCTTACCAATTTTGGGTCGGTTTATATCCAGCTCAAAGAACTTGATAAAGCCATAGACTACTTAGATCATGCTATTGCCACTGCAAAATCCATAAATGCCAAGCGAAGGGTTGCGATAACAGAAAATAAGCTGGCCGAAGCCTATCTGTTAAAAGAGTCACCCGCTAAAGCCATCAATCATGCAAATAATGCAAAACAGTATGCTGAAGCAAACCAAAATATGTCTATCAAAAGAGCGGCATTGAGTCACCTGAGTACCTCCTATGAACAATTGGGAAATCTACAGATGGCATTAGCCTCCCAAAAAGCCTTTAACGTATTGACCGATTCTATCCTAAACAAAGAAAAAGTAAATAGGATTGAAGAGCTGCGCATACAATTTGATACGCAAAAAAAGGAAGCCCAAATCGCCTTACAAAATGAAGAAATCGAAACATTAAAGGTTCAGGCTAAAAATGACAGACTCACCAAGGGGCTTTTTGGTATTGGCATGTTTTCATTTGTCGCCATTTCCGGGCTGCTCTATTTCGGATTTACACAACGCCTGAAAAAGAATAAAATCGCACGCGAGAAGCAGGAAGAAATGTACCGGCAGGAAATTGAATATAAAAGTAAGGAACTGACCTCTCAAACTTTGCACCTGGTCAAGAAAAGTACCTTTATGCAGGAGCTGAAGGAGAACCTTGAAAAAATCAAACGGTCTCCTGAATTGTTTAAAGTTGAATTCAGACGACTGGTCATGCTGCTGGAACGGCAAAATACGGAAGATCAGAACTGGGAAGTTTTTAAAAGTTATTTCTTAGAGGTACATAATAATTTTGATGACAAACTCAGATCTATATCCGGGGACATTACGGATAAAGAAATTCGGTTAGCTTCGTTTTTACGTATGAATTTAACGACCAAGGAGATTGCATCCATGTTAAATGTGCTGCCGGATAGTGTATTAAAATCCAAATACAGACTAAAAAAGAAGCTCGGATTGGATAAAGATCAGGACCTCACCGGGTATTTGAACACGATTGATTGACGGCTTTCAAGGTGTCACCTTGAATAATAGTAAGCTATACTTACCCGATTCCCCTATACTAGTACTTCCTCCTTTTAAAATCAGTCAATCTAGCTGACCGATGGTTTTATGAGATGTGTATAGGGAAGCTAAAAGCTTAAAATAGCGACAAGGTTTCAGGCCGGGCGATAAGAGCGACCAGGCCTGAGCGGTTTTGCTTAACAAATCATGTATACTGCTTGAAAATCAGATGTTAAAAAATGCTGACGCTCCATCCAACATGGAGGCCCAGACTGTTGTACCTTTGCTCATAACCGGCACTGGCATCTGTCAAGGACAATAACCCGTAGCGGTATTGAATACCGGTATGAATTCTTCCAAATTTGCCAATAGAACGACTGATTCCCAGATTTGCCTGCAGGCTAAAACCTACTTTGCTTTGATATACACCCTGGGCCATTAATTCCTCTCCGGTAGTAAAGTTTTCATTTTCATCTACAAGCCTTCCTTCAAAACCCCTGTAAAACTGAAGAACCGGACCACCGCTGGCTTCGATTGAAAATTGACCGATATTCTTGTCATAGCCCAAGAAAACAGGTATATTGATAAAAGTATGGGAGTTGTAATTTTTAACCCGCCTGGTCTCCGTAACCACGGCATTCACCGTGTCTGCCACATAACTTTTATTGTTCAATCCATCCAGGTAATAATAGGCGCTATCGCTTAGTAAAGGGGTGGTTGAAATGTTTATGTTTTCCCAGTCGAACCTTTCTGTTATTTTTTGAAAACCGATCCCTGAGGATACAAAAAGGTCAGGGGTAAGATATTTATTTATTAAAATACCCGTTTCCCAGCTATGGAGCATAGTTTCGAGCTCGTCTCTGTTGTCCAGGTAGAGTTTTATTTCATTGGAGTTGGTTGAAAATTTCCTTGAAGGCAAGGAAAGGTTGCCAAATGCTCCGATCGTCCAGGGAAGATATTTTTTGTTCAAATCAGCAACATTATTGATCACCTTTTTGGGAGATAGTTTTCTGGTTGTACTATTCAGGTCAAATGATTTGGTCGGTAATAAAGCGACCAGCTCCTGTTGTGAATTATTTGCCGTGTCAATATTATTCCTTTCATAGTTAGTGTTCCCGGAAAGGGAAGGCTGATCAGAAGCTGAAATACTTGCTGCAGCAATATTCATTTCCCTGTTGGAGTCATTTTTTGAACCCTCCAAAAGGTTCTTGGCCGAAGTTTTCTCAATAGTTACCTCTTGAGCAGAACGATCTCCTTTAAGTGTTTTCTGAGTATTTTTTGTATTGGTTGTAGTGTTTGATTTCTCAATAGTTTTTATTTTTCGGGAAGAACTTATCCCGGGAAAGTTGTCTGGAGTGAGTTGGCTTTCAACAACCGTTGATACTTGAGAAATGTTTGCATTTTTAAAACCAAAAAGATCCAGCTTCCATCCTATCGCCAGCACAATGAGGACTATAGATAATGAAGGTAACAGAAAGAACCACCACTTCCGTTTCTTTTCAGGCTTTGGCAATTGAGCTTCAATGGCATCCCAGTTTTTCATTTTATCCCACGCCGGAACAGTTTCTTTTAATCTTGATTTAAATCCCTTTTCCATATCTTCAAATTGCATGTCTATAGTTTTTTTGTTGCTCAATTAACTTTCTCATCATTTGTTTAGCCCGAGTAAGTTGTGAACGGGAGGCACTTTCAGAAATATCCAGCAATCCAGCTATTTCTTTATGTGAATATTCCTCTACCACAGACAAATTAAAAACAACCCGATAACCATCTGGCAGTTTGTCCATAATGGCGAGTATTTCCTTGGTTTCCATTTGGTCCAGAACGTTGGATTCCACCTTACTGTCAAATATTCCATCATCATTCCTCTGAACCAGGAAATATTTTTTGTTCTTTTTCAAGCATTGTAATGCTTCATTTATGGCGATTCGGCTTATCCAGTTTTCAAAGTTTCCTTTTCTTGCATCATAAGTCTTAATGTTTTGAAATACCTTTATGAATGTATTTTGGAGAATGTCTTCGGCTTCGGACAGGTCACGAGAATACCGGTAGGCAATATTCATGACATGATCAGCAAATTCTATATATAAGCCCTGCTGACTTTTTCGGTCGCCCTTTTCACATCCTGTTATAAGGTCGGTTATTGACACTGTTTCCTGTTTTGATAATCCGGAATTGGGCATAAATATATACCCAATTCCAGATGATTAAAATATTTACTGCTGGATAGCTTTGAAAGTTCCCGTTACGGTTCTCTGTCCTGTGAAATCTACAAAGGTGCCTGCAAAACTACCTTCCACATGACCACCTGCTGTGTTTTCGTGATTAGTGAATGTACCATCGACCGCAAAAGCAGCAGGGTCTGAAGAAATGGGCGACACAGGCTGGCCATCAATGAGCATCAGTAAGTCGCTGACAAAATAGGTTCCGTTGCTTGCTCCTGTGATCGTAATTATAAAACTGTTCTGACCATCCACCGAATAGTAGATCATCGTCGTTACTTCCTGCAAGGTAGTTTCTCCTGAAACAGGATTGGTTACAGAGTCCTCAACAACACTGGCGATCAAAGGTTCGAAGGTATATTCAATACCATCCAGTTGAAAAGTGACAAAAGTGTCATCCTGGGTGCACACGTTTATTGGGGCTGCCTCCAAATCCTGGTTGTCAAAATTTGCGGTCACCTGATCGCTCACAGTGCCTGCGGACAAATCATAACCGGTAAAAATTATCTGATCGTTGATCGTATAGCAATCCGAGATCTCGAGGCTAAACTGACCGAGGTTGTTTACTGCAACAGAACTCGTAACAGAAGGACTCCAGTCGATTAGTACATACCCATTCGTAACAGGATCACCATCACAATTCAGCAATACGCCGCTAATGGTATAAGTGTTCAGTTCGGTGGCTACCACATCCTCCAGTTGTTGATCTTCAGTGAAAGGTCCTACTTCCAGACTGGCAATGGACGATCCGCAGGTCTGATAAATTTCGATGTTCACGATCTCTTCGCTGGGCACGATCACCTGGTAAGCACCGTCCTGATCGGTTACCAATACGTTGTACAGTTCACCATCCACATAAGCGAGAATAAAAGCTTCGGCTGCATTTCCACCGTTGTCCATTACCTGTCCATTGAGGGCAACCTGGTCCGGAGTTGACGGATCAAAAAAGGCCATTTGTGGATAAAGGTCGGGGGAGGCTAGTTGTAAGTGGATGTTCTCCATATTGCTGGGGGTGGGATCCAGCTTTATAAAACCTGAATTAAAATCAGGTTTCTCTGCATAAACCAAAATTTTAGAGTCAGGGGCATCTAGAGCCTCAATGCTGAAATTCCCCTGGATGTCTGTAATGGTTTCTCCTAACAAAAGTCCTTCCTCATTGTAAAGTCTAACGGTCGTTTCTGCAAGTGTATTTCCATTTTCATCGGATACTAATCCGTAAGCGTTTGTCGTCGTAATTTGTTCTGCATCTGGAATCTGGATATCTACTTGGGTAATATCTTCATCTTTCTGGCAGGCAGTAAAAAACATAAGAGTAGATAGCAATACAATTATTAGATTTTTCATGTTTATTTTTTTGTTGGGTTCTGATATAAAAAAAGAACCGGGTGTTAAACGTTAAATTAAATTTTACAGATCGATCAGCTGATGTTCTACTCCTTATATTAATGGCAACTACAAAGCGCTGCATGGATAAGTAACTTTTTTTTTAAAATTGATTTTTTAAACAAATTTATTCTTTGCCAAAATTTGTCTGGTTTCAAGGTATTAACTTGAAATTTCCATGCTGCTGGAACGACAAAACTTAGAAGATCAGGACTGGCAATTTTTTTTAAGTTACTCCACCTAGGTGCATAATAATTTTGATGACAAGCTTAGAAACAATGCTAATGACTAAAGGATAAAGAAATCCGCCTGGCTTCATTTTTACGCATGAAGTTAACGACCAAGGAGATCGCTTCCATGCTAAATGTACTGCCGGATAGTGTATTAAAATCCAAATACAGACTAAAAAAGAAGCTCGGATTGGATAAAGATCAGGACCTCACCGGATATTTGAACAACTTTTGATTTGGAGGAGTGGTTCCCAAGGCGTCCCCTTATGGGAACACTTTGGGAGGTCTCATCCATAAGGGATGAATTTGCAGGTTGGGATAATACGTTGAAAAAAAAAGAAATATCCCGGATTGCTCCCATAGGGAATGCAACCCGGGAAATGATAAGGTTTTATTTATTTTTCAAACCTTTGGCCGTACGATCTTCTCTGGGTGGCGGCGGTGTTGCCTGTCCCGGTTTTGTCTTTAATTGTTTCATGACCTCCTCAACCACTTTTTCCATCTGAGGATCCCGCTCCTGCATCAACAGGTTTGGGTCGTCCCAAACAGGAAAATCCGGCTTGACGCCTACGCCTTCATCGAACCAATTACCGTCATTATAATACAATCGTGCTCCCGGTACGGTTATTCCACCACCATCAATGAGTTGATGACCTGTCGCAGGGCCTACCAGTATCCCGATGGTCCTTTCTCCCACGATCGGGCCGGCATCCAGCTCCCTGAAAGCCCATGGCAGTCCGTCACCTCCGGAACCTGCCCAACCGTTGATCAGCATCCCCTTTGGTCCGGTATTCACTTTTGAAGGAACGGTGTTTGTACGGCCATGACGCCAGTATAAGTTATAAATAACCGGCCTGGTCATCAGTTCTAAAAAACGATCTGCCAGTTGACCTCCGCCATTAAAACGTTCATCAATAATGAACCCTTCCTTATCCAGTTGTCCATAATACATCCTGACCAGGTCGAGTTGTCCCCTGCTGCTGGTATTGGTCATATACACATATCCCAGTTTTCCGGCGGACAGTTTTTCGACCATCAGCCTATTCTGTTCGATCCACTCCAAATATCGGATATTTCCTTCCTCGGATGCTGTCAGGCAAGTGACCACTACATCTTTGGCCTCATTCAAATTACCGGTCTTACTTACTTTTAACGATACCGTTTTTCCATTCAACCCTTCGAAGGCCGCAAATGGATCGCGGTCCAGGGGAAGCTCCATACCATTCACAGCATGAATATAATCCCCTGCAGCAACCTCTACACCCGGACGATCAAAAGGTGATCTGTTTTCCGAATCCCATGCCGCTGGCCTTACGATCCGTTTTATCTTAAACCCCTTGTCATCCTTATCCCAATCGATCCCCAAATAACCGGTGCTTACATTTTCGGTTGGTTCATTGTCACCGCCAAAAGTATAGGTATGCCCCGCACTTAATTCAGCCTGCATATTCGACTGGATATAAGTGACATCCCATCGGGACCGGGCATCCTCGATCAGGGCACCATATTGCTTGCGCAATGCGTCCCAATCTACCTGCTGCATATCTTCATCGTAGAAAAAGTCGCGGTATCTTCTCCAGGTATCCTGAAAGATCTGACGCCACTCTTCCCGTGGGTTCAGCTCCATCACCAAACCGTCAGTCGGAATAGCATCTTTTATCTTTTGCTCCTTGTCCGGTTTTATGACACCAAATCGCGAACCACTCCTCACCAATAAGGACTCTCCATCGGCAGTTTTGACAACACCATTGATCTTTTCCATAATCGACATTTCTTCCCTTTCTTTAAGGTCATAGTACATCAAGGCCGGATCACCTTCCCCGGCACCTGTATTTGGAAATCGCCGGTAAACAACCTTCCCGTCAAAGGCCATCAGGTCCCCTATATTGCCTGCTTTAACCGGGAGGATCACCAACCTGCTTTCCAACGCTTCCCAATCGATCTTTATCGGATCGGGATCATCGGTCGATTCTTTGGGTTCTTCTTTTTTATCCTTCTCTTTTTCTTCCTCCTTTTTCTCTTCCAGTTCATCATTTTTAGCCTGCAATAAATACGGGGCATCGTGACTCAGGCTAATAGCAGCCAACTGGGTTGCATTGGGATAGATCCAGGTGCCATCCTGCATATCACTGTAGGCGGCATTAAAGTTCCTCTCTGTTAAAAAGAAAAGGTATTGGCCATCCACACTGAAAACCGGATCACGGTCATTATAGAATCCGCTGGTTACCTGCCGCGCCTGTTTACTTGTCAGGTCATAAATAAAAATGGTCTCATTGCCATTACCCCCATAACGGTATAGGCTAAAAGTTTGGAATCATGGGACCAATTGATCGGGAAACTGTAGCGGCCGCCATGACCATAGTTCCACTCAAAATTATCCACAACTTCTAATGCTCCGGAAGCAGCATCAACAATACTGATATCATTTTTCTCATCGATAAACGCCAGTTTTTTACTATCCGGCGACCAATGGAGGGTGTAACCGTATCCTTCATCCCGCGAGGTAATTTTCCTGGGTACCTCATCTTTACGCATGGATTGTAAATAGATCTCATACTCCCCGGATTTATCACTCCAATAGGCAATAAAATCGCCATTGGGAGACCAGGTTGGACTATGATCAAAAGCTCCCGAGCTGCCGGTTAGGTTTTGTACGAAACCTTCTTTAACCGGTACATTGAATAATTCTCCTCTAGCTTCGAAAACTATGCGTTTAGCCCCTGGAGAAGCCGTCATGTTGTTAATGCGCTTGTCAACGCTCACTCTTCTTGGCATCTCAAGGGTCAGATCGCTTACAACGGAGACCTCTACTTTTTGAGGTTTTTCTGTGGCAAGGTCCATCAGGTAAAGCGTACCCCCAACTTCAAAAACAAGTTCCTTTGGTCCGGCGGAAAGATAGGTAATATCGAAATCTTTAAAACGAGTTACCTGTTTTAGGTTTTCGCCTTTTACATCATAACTCCATACATTCAGTCGCATATCATCAGCACGGTCTGACAAAAAATAGATCTTATCCCCGGCCCAGGCAGGCTTCCCGTCGTTGGCCGTATTGGTCGTAATCCTTTTGGCGGTATTGCTTTCGAGGTTAAATAAGGTAATATCAGAAGTCAGTCCGCCCCGGTATCTTTTAAAAGGATAGGTTTCGGTAATTTTAGTAATGTAGGCCAATTGTTTACCATCCGCTGAAAAAGTAGCAATTTCTCCGTAAGGTATAGCCAGTTTTTCCGGCAAGCCCCCTGTTTTTGGAATTAGAAAGAGATGATTGACCCTGCCCGACGGAATACCAGTCTCCCTACGTGAAGCGAAAAGCACCTTTTCGCCGGAAGGATGCCAGTCCACCATACGGTCATAGTGAGCCCCAAAAGTAAGCCGTCTCGGCACTCCGCCGGAAACAGGCATGACATAAACATCAGGGTTTCCCCTGTAACTGGCAGTAAAGGCTATTTCCTTCCCATCAGGTGAAAATTTAGGGTATAACTCTTCTCCAGGTGAGTTGGTTAGCTGTAGGGCTGTGCCGCCATTTTTATCAACTACCCAAATGTCGCCACCATAAACAAAACAGATCTGTGTGCCGGATACATCGACATAGCGCATGAGTTTTGCATTGATCTGACTGAAAGCCGTTAAGCTGAAAAGGGTAAAAAGGATCGTGGTTAAGGTTTTCATATTATCGCTTTAATTAAAATTTTGCTTAAGATAAAAATAAAATTTCAAATAAAGCATTATTCTATTCCCCTTCCAGGTTGTTCAGATTGCTGTGAGATTCAGCGGGGAATGTGATCATAATACCGAATGTTATTTTTTCCCAGAAGATTGCCTTGAATTCCCCTTCAACAACCCAAATAATCATTTATTCCCTGGGAGGGAAAGTACTTCTCCTCACAAAAAAATGAAACTGTGGTAGTTATTTTCAACCTCAAGCGTGGTTCTTACCCGGCTTAAGTAAGTGCTTTCAAGGCGTCACCTTGAAGCATCATTCATAACCGCATGATATCACTATGAAAACTGCTGATCTTAAAATTGTATTTCTCATTTGTTTTTTAATTTCTCCCTACGGACTTGCATATGTAGCGTTACCAGCTTTTGCTGGCAATAGACATCATACACGTTTTTCTCTGCTGTTTTTCTATTTCATTCTGGTCCAGGTTTAATAAAAGATCCCCAAGTAAAATCTATCTTTTAAATCATTACCTTCTGAAACCATTATTACAGCAAGCATTCATATTCCTTTTCAAAGGTTGTCCAAATATTCAAGGATTAAGTTTACTCTTCTTCGTCTAACATTGTCGTCCCAATAAGTGGCATTTCTCTGTCTTGAAGAGCTCTTTTAATTTTTTCTGCTTCATAAAAGATTCCTGCTTCACTAAGTGGTGTTTCGTATCTAAAATCAAATTCCCGTTCGGCAGACCTTTCCCAAGAATTCGGATTATGACAATGGGCACAATTCATTGCTAAATAAGCTCTCCCTCTATCTTCAAGAGAAGCGTTTAAGTCATTATAATCAACCATTTGCCTAATATGGTCAACTGAAAATTGATTTAGCAATCCTAAGTTTTGCAAATGTGTAATTTGGTTTAGACAATTTCCATTTCTCTCTACATTTCGATTAAGGTTGAGTAGAGTTGGTCCCAATGGCGTCATTTTTGAATTTGATTGATGACAGGTCATACATTCATTTTCTGTAGGAATATGGTACATAGTTGAGCGACCAATTCCATTTTCATCTACCCAAGAAATAGGAGTATCAAATCCATTTAATTCTAATATTGCATCAGTTTGGTTTTGATTCCAAATGTAAGTAGCAACATTCCATACATCGTTTTCTTTAATTTCCAGTCTTGTCTCAATAATTCTTTTCCCTAAAGTCGTATCTCGTTCATCGTTGTAATAAAAAAATGTTTTAGTCAATATTGTCCCGTTGGGAAAGTCAATCGTTTCATCACTTGATTTTGTCATTTGTGTTCCTGCAGGAATTTTTACAAGTCTTTGCTTATGAGAATAATCCGTAAAAAGTACAGAACTTAATTCCAGTAATTCAAATTCATCCGAAGGGGTTAAATCGGCAGGGTTGCCTTCAAAAATATTATAGGCAGAAAGGCTGTCTTCAAAAACGATTGTTTTAGGAAAATTAAAGTCAGGTATTTCAATATCTCTATTAAATTCTTCTTTGTTGCAGGATATGTTAAACAGGAATATCAATCCTACTATTAAAATGACACTTTTCTTCATCTATTCAATTTTTTATCTACAACGCCAATTTTTTCTTTTTAGTCTCTTTCCTGGTTGGCTGTAACTTGTCTATAGCCCCACCACCCCAAAAATACCAAAAAAAGGAATACAATACTTACAAAAAACACCCCGCACAGCATCAACAATTAAAGCCTTAAAAATCAACCCAGTACCGCCTTTGCATGCCCACGAACAGCTCAACCTACCCGTTTACAAACGTTTATAGCCGTTTATTTCCGGCTACAAACGTAAGTAAACGGCTTATCTACGACTATTTTCCGGCTTCCCCCACATATTTGCATCACCTGCTGGGTACTTGTTGCTGGTTGCTGGTTGCTAGTTGCTAGTTGCTAGTTAATAACCAGAAACAGTAAACCTGTAACCTGCATCTTGTAACCTGTAACCTGTAACCAGCAACTAAATCATTAACCTTAAAATTTCGAAAAATGAATGATCTTAGAAACAACGTACAACTCATCGGCAACCTGGGTAAAGATGTCGAATTCAAACAATTGGAGAACGGCAATAGTATCGCCCGTGTCACCCTGGCCACCAAAGAAGTACATAAAAAAACAGATGGCCATAAACACGTGGAAACCCAATGGCACCAACTTGTAGGCTGGGGTAAGGTAGCCGAAATCATGAACGTCCTGCTCAAAAAAGGCAGGGAAGTGGCCATCAAAGGCAAACTCACCCACCGCTCCTACGATGACAAAGACGGCAACAAACGCTACCGCAGCGAAGTGATTGTCAATGAATTTATGTTGATGAATTGATCCGGTTGCAGGTTGCTAGTTGCTAGTTAAAATAACCAGTAACCAGCAACCAGTAACCTGTAACCAGAAAGAAACCAGTAACCAGAAACCATTATTCACCAAAAATCAAATATCATGCATTCAATTAAAAACACGGTTTTATTAATCGGAAACCTGGGGAAAGACCCTGAACTGACAAAACTTGATGGGGGCAACAGCGTTGCCAAATTTTCGCTCGCCACCAATGAGACTTTCAAAAACGCTAAAGGAGAAAAAGTGACTTCCACCCAGTGGCACAACTGTATCCTGTGGGGAAAAACGGCCGAACTGGCCAGCACCTGGCTGAAAAAAGGTAAGGAAATCGCCGCTCGTGGAAAAATCACCTACTCCAACTATGAAGACAAAGAGGGAAAGGTCCGCTATACCACCGAAATCGTCATCGACGAATTCACCATGCTGGGCCCAAAACCCGCCAACTGATAATTTGCTTTCTATTTGAAACGGACACTTCGGGATCAAGGTCTTTGCACCCCCGAAGTGTCAACTTTCAGAAAAAAACCGTGAAAATCTGTTGAACCCGTTTAAACCCGTGTTCCATTCACCATCTGTCGTCTGTCGTCAACCGTTTACCGTCGAGCGTCTAAAAATCCGCTACAAACCCCAGACTCGGCAATACCCTTCCGGTATCACTATCGATGATATTCGTCAAATACCTTTCCGGATTTTGAGGATCCACCAAGGCAGTGAGATCTTCATTGCGTTCCACCGTCAGGTAGGGTACAACCGGAACCGCCGAAGCATAAGCATTTTGCACGTCAATAAATACAGATAATGACCAGCGCTTGAAATCAAACTGCTTGTCGATTCGCAGATCCAGCTGATGAAAAGCAGGTAACCTTGCTTCATTCAACCTGGAATAATCAGGAATACCCCGGTAATTGATATCCCAAACAGAACGCAAACCGGAATTAGCCTGATCATAAGGTGTATAGGGATTTCCACCGGACACACTCCAGCGAACTCCAAACTGCCAGTTTTTGCCAAAAGTCTTTCCCAAAGCAACCGTTCCGAAATGACGATTGTCCCAGGAGGAAGAAGCGAGCTCTCCGTTTTTATCTTCAAACTGGCTGACCACAAAACTATAAGCCAATGACCAGGACCAGGATTGATGTAATTTCTGCTTGATCTGAAATTCCAAACCATAAGCCAGTCCTTCCGAACTGGCATCCGCCGGCTGATCCCCTACCAATACGTAATTGGCATTGGCGTTGGCATAAGAAATAGAATCTTTTAACAGGAAGGGATAATCTGAGTATTTCTTGTGAAAACCTTCCAGCTTCAAACGGTATCCATTGGGGGTGGTGTGTTCCACTCCCAGCCCAAGGTGATCACTGCGCATATATTTGAGTTCATCCCGATTGGTAAATTTACCGCCTTCGGCATAGGCCAGCAACAGGTAAGGAGGCACCTGAAAATATCTGCCGGCATTGGCACTCAACTGCCAGGCCGGTCTTAATTTCCAGGAAAGCGACAGCCGGGGAGAGAATTGCTTGAGTGGGTTTTTCATTAGATCAGAATAAGTATTTCCGTCAATGCGCAGTCCGGCATATACTGAGAATTTATCCTCGAAAAATTGCTGACTGAATGACCCAAAGGCACCATAACGTACAAAATTCATCAAACTGCGGAAGTTCACTTCGTCAACTTCATTGGCAGCCCTGGAAATCAAAGAGAATTCTTCAATATCTACCTGGTCCGACTCGAGTGCAATACCATAATTCCATTCCTGGTTCTGTTCATTCCGGAAGAGTTTGTGCTCGATCCGCAATTTATTCTCCGACTCTCTGGAGGTATAATCGAATAACCGGTCCGATTCCTCTCCGGAATTATTGACAAATTTTTCGGCAAAATTGTAAAAGTGATTCCGGCTCAAAACCACGGTATAATAACTGTTCTCCAGATAGTGCTTATAAATGGCTCCGACTGCATAAACCACCTGTTTACCTTCCGGAATATATCCGGTATTGTACAGCAATGATTCCGTTGGTTCAGCACCAAGGTTGAGCGTATATTTATCATACCCACCAACCCCTGTCAGGGTCAATTCATTTTTGTCGTTGAACTGGATGACCTGTTTGTACTGCACATCAGCAAAAAAAGGAATAACAGGTACCCCGATAGCTTTCAATACGTGTTGGGTGTAAGATTCCCGCGCAGAAAACAAAAAAGACGACTTCTTACCCATGGGCCCCTCCAGCAGGATTCCCCAATCGTTGGCCCCCAGGCTGAACGAACCACCAAAACGATCCTTACGCCCGGCGCGCTGATTGAAAGCCATTACACTACTCATTGCATTGCCGGCATAAGCGGGAAAGGCACTACTGTGCAGACTGGCGCTCTCCAGCATGAGCACATTCAACAAACCATTAGGGCCTCCGCTCGTGCCCTGAACCGTGAAGTGCGTTATAGAGGGAATTTCCATTCCATCGAGGTAAAACCTGTTTTCATTGGAGGATCCTCCCCGAACGATAAGGTTATAGCCAAAAGAAACTTTTGGGGAAACACCCGGTAATGTTTTGATAAATTTAGAAGCATCCAGCGTTGCCCCGGGCATTTGCCTAAGTTCGTGCAAATTAATACGCTGCAAAGCCAATGGACTTTCAGCAGTATTGCGATAAGCTTCTGCAGTTACTACTGCTTCGTCCAAATCATTGCCATTCATATTCAATTCAAAATCAACAACCACCGGCTTGGACGATTGAGTCTGAATTTCATGTTTGACAACAGTGGCAAATCCGGTGTAGGAGGCTTCCAGATTGTAAAGGCCCGCAGGCAATTCAATGCTGTAGTTACCCAGACTGTCGGTAACGCCACCATGCCCATTATTTGTGACCCGGACAGTTGCATATGGCAGGGGTTCATTATTGATGTAATTAACCACTTTTCCTGCTATGATGGTCTTCTGGGCGAATACCCCGCTCAGGCAAAAAAAGATCATGCCTGCGATGGCGGCAATACGTCTCATGGATGTCAGATTTTGGTTGAGGTGCAAAGTTAATTTTAAAGCTTTTCCCCTGCGTCATCAAATTGTAAGGATTTGTCTTTTGGCACATCGGAAGACTGAATGTTTTTTAACAAAAAAGTTGGTTGTTCAAAGGTTCAAATCATTGCCTTCCACAAAAAATCATCGTAAATTTGAAAAGACTCCTCATTGATTATTTATGACCCTTTGTGTTCCCGCTTGTCATCGAGTACCAAACTCTTTGTCATGAAGGTAATTTATCTGTATCTATCTGTTTTCTTCACTTTTTTCTCCTGCAATTCCTCCATTCAAAATCAGGCTGAAACGGCCATTTCAACCGATGAAGCAACCACTGGTAAAACATCTGAAGCGATCGACTATCATATTTTCCACTGGCAATGGGAGCCCAAAGAACGGGCCTTCCGGGTACTCATTCCAAAAGACTGGAAGACAGAAGGCGGTATTTTCAGAATTGACCCCAACACCGGAGGTGGAGCTGCCAATGCTGTCGAAGCCAAATTAGATTTCACCATTACCAAGGATTCAAAGGGAACGATAATGACGCGTTGGTTCCCTGATATGTATTACTTCGATTCCCGTTACTCTCCTGCCGGTCAAATGGGCATGTACCCGATCGGCAGTAATTACAACGGCATGATGGTTTTACCGTTGATGACCCCGTCGCAGTTTGCGATACAGGTCGTTTTACCCTACGCCCACCCCATGGCCAGTCAGGCCCGAATCATAGAACAGAAAGCCCTGCCTGCCCTGGCCAATGCCATCGAAAAGGAAGACAACCTTATGGTGAACATGGGCTTCACCTATACCGCCTCCATTACCACCCTGGAATATGTTGAAAACGGCACTAATTTCGAGGAAAAGATTGTGGCAGCTATCATGAACCTGGGACAGGCAGGCGCCGGCATGTGGAAGAATCGATACACTTATTCCATCCGGGCCCCAAAAGGAGAGCTTCAAAAATATGAACCCATTTTTGGAGCCATCGGCAATTCCATCACCCTCAACCCTCAATGGATAGCCGGAGAGATCAAAGGCCAAATGGTCCGGTCAGGAATTATGAATGCCACCATACAGGAGATCAACAGGATCGGCCGGGAGATCACCGACCACCGCCAACGCACCAATGAAATCATCCAAAACGACATGTACCTAAACCTTACCGGCCAGGAAGAATACATCAACCCCTATACCAAAGAAGTGGAAATAGGAACCAACCAATGGGGTCATCGCTGGTCAAGCAATGGTGATTTTGTCATTTATTCAGACGATCCCAACTTTGACCCCAATGACATACAGGAATTAAATCATTATGAATATAAAAAATCGCCGGTGCGAAAGCGCACTGTAAAATAACACCCCGAAAACCCTTACTTCGATTAATTTTTATAAACAGAAAGATCATGAAACCTTCAGAAGATGTAATCAACAGGTTTTACCAAAGCACCGGAAAATTATTCTATGCCATTGCTGCAGTGGATAAAGTTGTGCGGGAAGAAGAATATGAAAAACTCATCGAGATCATAAAATCAGACTGGCTCGACCTGGAAGATACCGAAGACCGATACGGAACCGATGCTGCCTTTCAGATTGAATTCATCTTCGAATGGCTGGAAGACTCCTGTCCGGAGCCCTATAATTGCTACGAGGAATTCGTAGATTTCAAACGGGATCACGAATACGTATTTACAAAAGAAATCAGACAACTTATCTGGAAAACCGCCTATGAAATAGCCTCGGCCTTCAACAAAAGGAATAAATCAGAATTGGCTATGCTGAGCAAACTGGCGCTCGAGTTAAAGGAAGGGAATCCAGTGTTGTGACCCAAAGCAGTTCGATTTTTCGAAAAACCGTATTGCTGACCCCAAAATAAAAACACCCGAACCTCCATTAATGTAAATCCGGGTGTTTATCTTTCCCAGCTAACTACCAACTCGGATTGGCATCTGGAGCGATAGCGACATCCCGCGCCTGTCTGCTCGGTAATGCCGGGAATCAACTAAATTAGTTCTTCCACGCAGGTAAACGCCCTGGTGTCCATGGAGCACCAATTTCATCCAGTTGTTTTTCCAGGGCAGGTAATTTATTTTCTGCAATATCTCTGATCTTTTGCAGCACAGGAGGGAATTCTGCTTTGAGAATATCCATGCTTTGTTGCTGAGTTGTTGTAGGCTCTGAGGTTGAACCTCCCCTTGACCATAAAATCTCCTGCATTTTTTTACTCAGGGGTATCTTGGCAGGAGGGATTTCCTCCCAGCTGGCTCTTCCCGGCACCCCGTCAAAGGCAAACTTGATCTCTTCCAGTTCAACACCCAGGGCACGGGCCTGGTTTTTAAGTTCCTCAGAAGCTGAAGGCGTATTGTACAATGTTTGCTTGATGGTTTCTACCTTTTCAATCATCTCATTGTTCAGAAGCTGAGCACCCTGCATAGCGCTGAATATTTTGATGAGTTCGTCGTCAAAGGCCATAGCAACAGCCATATCCCCTTTAGGCAGCGTATTGTTCATAAGTTCTTTGACCTCAAATGAAACAGGTTCAACTAAAGTAGACAATTCTCCCTCATGCCACATTTGTAATCCGACTTTATAGGTTCCCGGTACAGCATCACGACCGCCTCTACCGGCTCCTGATCTCAGTGGATCAAACTTTTTAGTCGTCTGTGGGAATGGTGAATTGTAAGACAGATCCCAGGTCACACGTTTGATACCTTTTGATGGAGACTTGGTCATTCTGCGAACTACATTATCATTATTGTCATAAACGGTGAAAATCAAATGTGATTTCTCCGCATCTCCCTCCAGTTGCAACTCCCTCCACGTCGGCTGTGGGATATATTTCCCGTCTTTAAAAAGCTTTTTCTCTTCTTCTTTCCGCAACTGCTTTTTCGTTTTAGTAACATCCTTGATGTAATACGTAAAGGTAGCACCGTAATCCGGATTCTCCGCTTTGTAATAGGTTGAACCCTGGTTACCGAACTTACTCATCTGGTTGAACATCAGCGCATCCTTGATCGGGAAGATATAGGCCTCATTCTCAGCCCATTTATGGGAGATCATTCTCAGAGGAGTATAGTCATCCATGATGTAGAAACCACGGCCAAAAGTAGCCAATACGAGATCATTCTCACGCTCCTGGATCGCGATATCCCTTACGGCAATAGTAGGAATTCCCGACTTTAACTGTACCCAGTGATCTCCGCCGTTAATAGAAAAGAAAATACCGAGTTCTGTTCCGACAAAAAGCAGGTTAGGCACTTGGTGATCCTGTTGAATGGAATGAACACTGTGATTTTCAGGCAAGTTCCCGGAGATAGATTTCCAGGTACGGCCCTTGTCGGTACTCTTGAACACATAAGGTTTGAAATCATCCATTTTGATATTCATGAAAGTAGCGAATACCACATTGGCATCGTGTTTGGAGGCCTGTATGTCAGATACGTAGGTGTACTGAGGCACACCAGGGAATGATTTAACCTGATGCCAGTTGGCTCCGTTATCTTCCGTGACAGAAATGACGCCGTCATCAGTACCGGCATACAACAAGCCCTCCTGAACTCTGGATTCATCCAAAGCAACAATAGTACCCCACTGAGAAGTAGAGACGTGTTTCACCACGGCATCAGCACTCCAGTATTTATCCATAAATTTAAGACTGTCACGATCAATTTTAGCCGTCAGATCATCACTGATCACCTGCCAGGAATTTCCTCGGTCGTCACTGCGGAATACCTTGTTTGCCGAGCAGTACAATCTTGTTGTTGGTGAATGCGGACTGATAAAGAGTGGTGTATCCCAATTCCATTTATAAGCGAGTTCATCTTTTCTCTCCCGGGGTTTGATGTTCTCAGTAGCTCCACTTTGTTTATCGAATCGGAACATATTTCCGTACTGGTATTCGGAATACACGATATTGGGGTTTCCTGGCTCAATTGCCTGCCAGAATCCGTCACCTCCAATTGTACGTACCCAATCATCATTGGTAGCTCCCTGGCGGTAAAGGGTGCGGGAAGGTCCACCCATGGAATTGTTGTCCTGAGTTCCACCGTATACATTGTAGAAGGGTTCTGCATCGTCAACAGCAACCCGGTAAAACTGGGTAATAGGCAAGTTCTCCTTGAAGTCCCAGTTGGCTCCGTGATCATAAGTTTCATAGATCCCACCGTCTCCACCTATCATGAAATGGTTGGTATTGGCCGGATCAATCCATAAGGCATGATCATCCACGTGGCGGTTGTTATTACCGATATTATTCCAGGTTTTTCCACCATCCACCGTGTATTTGGAACGCGTTTCTGTACTAAAGACTTTATCTACGTTAACCGGGTCGCAATAGATTTCATTGTAGTACTGTCCGCTGCTGTGGTAACTGCTCATTTTTTGCCAGGTTTCCCCCTTATTATCAGAACGATAGAATCCACCCTGGTCTTCAGCTGCTTCCACGATCAGATAAACGACATTAGGATCCACCGGAGAAACATCGATACCCATACCACCCATATGTACGCCTGGCAGGCCTTTCATCTTTTTAGTCCAGGTTTCTCCGCCATCTGTACTTTTGTAAACAGCAGATTCAGGACCACCGCCAATTTTACCATAATGGTGGCGTCGACGTTGCTCAGAAGTAGCGTACATAATATTAGGATCAGAAGGATCCATAACCACATTATTCACACCGGTATTTTCACTGATGTCCAGGACTTTATTCCATGTTTTTCCGCCATCCGTAGTTTTATAAAGGCCGCGGTCTCCGCCGGGGCCCCAGATAGAGCCCTCACAGGCGACAAAAACCACATCGCCATTTTCGGGATGGACAACAATGCCACCGATCTGGCGGGAATCTTTAAGTCCCATATTCTTGAATGACTTCCCGCCATCAACGGACTTATAAACACCATCACCATAACCTGTGGCACGCTGGTGATTATTTTCACCGGTACCTACCCAAATCACATTATGGTTGGATGGATCGTATTCCACATCTCCAATGGCATAGGAACCATACTTTTCAAAAATTGGCATCCAGGTGGTACCATTATTGACGGTTTTAAAGACATTGCCACTGGCAACACCAACGATGTATTCTGCAGGATTTTTTGGATTGACCGCAAAATCAGCGATACGTCCGGAAGCCCATGCAGGACCGATACTGCGCCACGACAAACCCCCAACCAAAGCACCCGTTATAATGGTATCCTTTGGTGTTTCAGCCGTTTCTTCTTTGTCTTTTTTCTTGCCTTTTTTCTGGGCAAAAGATTGGTTAGGAAGACATACTGCCATACTCAAAAACAACAGCAATGTCCATTTAGGAATGTATTTCATCATACTAATCATTTTGTAACAAAAGAATGTCGAGTGACTTTTCCTTGTGTTTATTTAAAAGAAAAATCCTGCCTGGCAATGCAGACAGAGAGGTCTAAGGTAGGAAGAATTGTTAATTTGGCAAAAGGTAAACGGGAAAAAGGTATAAGGATAAATTTTCTTACAATTCCCAGCCGTAACGTTCCCAATCTTCCAAATAATCAACATCCGAAAGCTCAGGTAGTTCATACCAGGTTCCCCCCAAACTTTCTATCCTTTGGACGGTTTGGGTAAAGACGTGTGGCGTACTCCACTCTATATTTTCAAAAAGTATTGGTGCAGGCGTTTTCATTCCCAATAAATAATACCCGCCATCCAACGCCGGGCCGATCACATAATCGTATTCCTCCAGCTTTTGAAAAGCTTCCTGAATTATTGGAGCATTAATTTGAGGAAGATCACTTCCTACAATAACGGCTTTCTGATTTTTTTCCAATGCCTTTACAAAAGCATGATGCATCCGCCCCCCCAGGTCTTCGTCAACCTGGGCGAATTTGATAAAATCCAACGACGACCAATCATCGTCAGGGATAACCCTGTCTGCGTAAAAGAGTAATCGATTAGCATCTATTTGCAGTACCGTCTTTCGCGTATGCTCTAAAAGGGCTTTATATATATCCAGGGCCTTTTCATCCCCCACTGATTTCGCCAGCCGGGTTTTCACTTTTCCCAACTCCGGATTCCGGATAAAAATTATCAATGCACTTGAGGTTGAATTGTCCATTAAATTATCCTATTATTTCACTCAATACCTCTAAACTCTAATTACACTTTATGTTTTTTTAACACATAGGCACATAGTCCACATAGACCCTTTTGCGCTTTATGACTTTGTGGTAAATCAATTGCCTTTCGGTTTAAAGACCAACCTACTGGATTTTTTTTCAATATCCGCTCGGTTCATTTTCTGTTTGCGATATTGAAGTGTCGCAAACATTTCTGCCTGATCCTCATAGTGATCACTCATGATATTGCCGGACTGTCCCGTGGGATTAATATTCAAAGAATTATCCACGTCTTCAAAATCGAGCAAAATACGCAATGCGGGACCGCTTTTCACTTCATATTGATCATCATCAGAGAGCAAATGTTCCAGTTTATTGGGCACCCCATTTCCCCCGGAAACAGGAAAAGGCCCTACGTTGAAAATCTTATCAAAAGGCTTTTTCTGGCCTGATAGGATGGACATGAGTCAGCACATTGACATCTGCCCAACGCCAGTTGCCGAGATCCTCGCCAAGTCCGTTGTAAAGATTTTCGGCCGTCTTCCGGAAGGCATCCACAAAAATTTCATGCTGTGGTTCCTTGTAGCCCTCTGTATTCACATCATCCCACCAAGGAGAATCGGGATTCTGAATGAAATTGGGAAGACTATTGCGATAAGAGTAGGACATTAAGACTTCTTCAAAAGCAGCCGGACTCAGTTCATCGCTAAAGCAGGCTTCTGTCATGTAATACAAGAATTTATTGTAAACGATAGCCGCTTTACTGTTTTCCCCGTGCTCCCCTGTCCAGCCGTCCAGCAAATCCAATAAAGCAGACTCCTTTTCGGAGAGTTTCACTCCTTTTAATACCGTAAAAATTTTTCTGGCAATAGTCTCATGAATGGCTGAAGTATGATCTCCATGCACGGCTTTTAAGTCCTCTATGGTCCAGTCGTTTTTGGCTTCCAGCAAACTACAAATCCGATCATACCGGCCGTTAGGCAAATAATACCCGGGATATTGCTGACCGTTAACCGGACCAGGTTCGTTGTTCGAGGATACCAGAATTCCGGATTCAGGATTTTCACTTTGGGGATTTTCAGAAAAATCATAATAGCCCAACAATTCATCCTTCCCACTTGCACCATCCAGGAAGGTAGAAGGATTTACATGCGCCGGGCGTTTGGGCATTTTCCCCGAAGCCCACCAGGCAATATTGCCATCTTTGTCCCCGTACAAAATATTAAGCCCCAAAATATCATTGGTTGCCGCAGCTTGTCGGGCCTGATCAATGTTGGAGGCATGCGCCATATCGTAAAAGGCCTTGACTGCATTATTGGGCAATTCAAACAATGACCACCAAAAACTAACGGGGGTATCTCCCAATCCCGGCAAAACATCATTAACGATCGGTCCGTGTCTCGTTTTTTTAACGACCAGATCGATATCCGATTCCCCTTTTACTTTTATGGTTTTGGAAACCTTCTGTACCGGTTCCCAATGGTCGTTGGCCCAGACCTCATCAGGATTCTCAGGATTGGCCCTTTCCCTGTACAAATCGCAAATATCCACAGGAAATATGGTCATACCCCAGGAAATGTCCCGGTTGTGTCCGATGGGAGCAAAGGGTACACCAGCCAGAAAATTACCATAAAAGGAAAAACCCGGATACTCCAAATGGGCTTCATACCAAACGGAAGGCTGGGAGAAAGGAATGTGCGTATCATTGGCGGTAATAACCTTGCCGGATTTCGTCCTCGAAGGCGCCAGTACCCAGGCGTTACTCCCTTCCCATACAGGCAAAAACAAGTCAGGGAAAGACTGGTTAAACGACAAGGCTTCTTCAGACAATTGCATAGAGTCTCCGGCCACGGTTTGTTGCTGAAAACCGGTATAGTTCATAAACCAATCTTCGAGGTATTGCTCACCATAAACATTGTTGATCTCCTCCAGCACCAGATCTATTTTAAAGCCATTGGTAAACGCCATAGCCATGTAAATGATGGTGGAGTACATATCTTCAATGTTGTAGGGTTCTTTTTCGATACCCAACAAAGTGAACTCCAATGGCATTGTTCCGGTATTGATAAAATGATTCACCCCGTCCATGTAAGCAAAAGCTTCTTTTTGCATAGGTGTTTCCCGCGCTGCAAAAGCAAGGTTTTTCATCCTTATGGCCTCCTCTCTGAGCCCCAGTGTTAAAAAGTATTTATCGGTTTCCACCAATTCCGGTCCGAGCAATGCTGATAATCTTCCGGAAATCAGCCGGCGAATAAGTTCCATCTGAAAAAGCCGGTCCTGAGCATGAACATACCCCAGGGCAAAATAGGCATCTTCGGCATTACCGGCATAAATATGCGGAATCCCGAATTCATCAAACAACACCTCCGTTTCGGCATTAACCGCCGAAACCTCGAGGGTTCCTTCATATTGAGGCGCCTGTTTATCGAGGTAAATAAAAACCAAAGCCACTGCTATGCCAAGGAGGACAAGCAGGAAAAGCAGAATGCGTTTTACAATTTTCATCAAAATAACTTTAATCAAAAAATCTGTATAAATGTGTTGAATCCGATAGATCCGCCGTCTGTTCTTTAACTGCAAAGAAATCGGAAGGTACACAATGGCCAACAAGTACAAAACTATTTAAAAGACCGAGGCTTAGTCTCAACTACTTTTGCCGTGGAAGTTCCACAAAAAAACGTCGTTCCTTTGCCTTTTTCCGTTTCAAACCAGATTCGTCCATTGGCTGCCTCAACGATATTTTTGGACATCGCCAATCCCAATCCCATACCTGAATTCTTGGTGGTAAAACTTGGCTGAAAAACCCGATCTCGTCTATCCCCGGAAATGCCCTCGCCATTGTCAACGATCTTTACAATGGCCGAAGATCCTAAGGCTTCAAGAATAATATAAATATCACCGGACCGATCTTCCGGAATAGACTGAATGGCGTTTTTGATCAAATTATTGAACACCCGCATCAATTGTTCTCTATCGGCAAAAACCTTCAAGTTCTCAGAACAAGGATCCAGAGTGATCAGAATGTCCTCCCCCGCTTCTTTCTGGAAGAGTTGGTGAACAGAATCGAGGAAATTAGTCAAAACGAAAGTTTCATTTTCAGCCTGCGGCATCTGCGCAAATTGGAAAACTCTGAAGCAGTGCAGCTCGAACCCGTCAATTTGTTCGATCAAGGTTTTCGAAACCCGTTCCATCATGGGTTTTGCCTGTTCAGGATCTGTATCAAAAACGCGTTTCAGGTGCTGCAGATGCAGCTTCATGGGCGTTAATGGGTTTTTGATTTCATGAGCTACCTGTTTGGCCATCTCCCGCCAGGCACCTTCCCTCTCCGACTGTTTTAGCTTTTGAGCACTATCCTCCAGCTGACCGATCATATTGTTGTAAGCCTTGACCAACTCTCCAATCTCATCATCACTATCCCATTGCAAGGGCTCATTGGCATTGAGATTGGTGCCTTTTAATTTTTCAACCAACCGGATCAGCGGGTCGACAATTCTGTTAGCTGCCAGAATTCCGACGGCTGCAGTGATCAATAAAAGAAAAACATAAACATTCAGCAGATTCTCCCAAAAACTATAGCGCTCTTTCTCCTGAGCATATTTTTGATTAGTTGCCGTTTCTTCCACTGGCTCAAGTTGTGATATTCATCGAATTCCGGAAAGAGATCGTCGTTACCAATCCCATCACAAAAAAGTAACACAACAACAAAACAATGATGTACAACTGGACTTTATTCCTGAGGGAAGGCCCCCAAAACAATGGAAACTCCTGTGTGAGCGGCAAGGCCTTCAGGTAATAGTTTAACACCGAAAGGAAAATGACGGCAAAAATGAACAGGCTGAAAACAAAAGAAAACAAAGTCATCGGGCGGTAAAACCCACCAACTTCCCGGCCGATGATTACCGTCACATTATCCAGTGAACCGTAAATCACATTTGCATTAGAGGCCGCTAAGCACCTCAGTCCAGCCACCCGGATCAGAATCCGGGTTCGCGTGCTGTCTCAAGCAGTATTTTTTGTTTTGTCAAACCAGGTCATCGTTGTGATAAACCCCAAAACTGTAATTGCCCAGTTCGCTCAATCCTTTAAAATCACCCAGCAAATCAGCAGCAGGCCTGGCACAAAACAACACCGTATTGAAGGCTGTCGTATCGCCGGGAATAGGGACTCTTTTTTTGGATACATAAGTATAACCATGCGGATAGGCATCTGCACCCAGCAAAATACCGAAAGGAGCATCTTTTACCTTTTCCAGCACCCTGAATCCCTCGGAAGCATTGACTCCTTCTACAAAAGAATGCCTGAATTTTTCATTCAACACAAAAACGTCGTAGGAATATACCTTTGAAAAATATTTCGCAGGACGCACAAAACCATCAATCAATCTGCGGATGTTATGCTCAGGGAAGGTAAAAGGTATGGGTGTCGTGAAATATAAATCCAGGCTGTCATCCCCAAAAACCTGGGCTAACAGAGGATCCAATTGAGCTTCTGCTGTTGAATCTTTTAAGACCGCCAGCTCTTTGGCCAATTCCAGCCTGGTAGCTCTATCTCTGTCCAAATTGTATTTATAAAAAACAAATGCTGTAAAGATTGAAATGACAAACAACCAGGAAATCAGCCAGGTAAGACTGGTCGTCCGGCTGTCTATATACAAATCAAATAACAATAAATAGACGAAAGAAATGAGTACCATTTGATAAGCCGGAAAAGAGAGGTTAAAAAATGGTGAAATAAAATAACTGACCACCAATACTGCTACCAGGGTCACCAATCGGGCATTCCGGGCAAGCCCTGTACGAAACACATCCAGCATCATCCTGTGAGAAAAGATAAAAAAGGCAATGGTCAGCAACAGACCACTAATGATATTGGCATAGTCCGACTGGTCAAAACGCAGTATATTTTCAAAATCCAGGACTACTTTGGATTCAAAAACCAGCCACTTGAATTGGCGGGTGAGAAAGAATAACCCAAGTACAATCCCCAGGTAGATACCGCCAGCAGAGATCATCCGGAATGTCTGTCGTGCATTCTCAGAGACCTGGTATTTAAACCGCCGATGGAATACCACACTGATCCATAAAAGGAACAAACTATTATTCAGCGCACTGGGATACCGGTAACACAACAGTATAAAAAAAACGGCGATCGCCAGGGTGAGCCAATAACGGTTCTTCATCTTCATTCCTCTATTTTACGAGAAGTCTAAACTTTGGTTGCCCGTAAATTTAATTTCTTATATGTAAAATCCTGCCCATTCCCTCTAAAATCTGGATTTTAACCTGATTAAAGGGCCTTTAGAACATAACGATTACTTATTTGTTTGTACCTTGAAAAGATAAAAATACATTTGGAAAATCGGAAAATTTTCAAAATTCACTTTTATGACACACCCATACGCATTGTTTTTCTTTTTATTGTTACTTTTTTCCTGTACGCCTGAAAAGGAGATACTCATTTCCGGTAGCGAGGATACTATAAACCCAATGATAGGAAATTACACTTTTGACCTCACCGTTAATTACGGATCCATACCACCTGACAACACCTCCTACCTGCCCCCGAAAAAATTTACCGCTGAGGTGCTGAGATCTGAAAATTATGGAGAAATAAAATTCCTGAACATCCATGATACCGACATATGCATTTATGCCAAGGCAAACGGAAATTACATTGAAATCCCCTTTCAAAACCTCAGACTGATGCCGGAAGCGTTTGGGTTTAACATGTCTCCGGATGCTCCGGATGCTACTGTTTTTATCCAGGGGACCGGCAAGCTAACAGAGATAAACAGGACAACAGATGCTACCCTGGTCCCGGAACTGGAAATCGAATATGAGTTCATTTATATGGAGGAAACATTGTGGAAAATTTCCGGGCATGCAGAACGTAAACCATTGTCAGGAGATATCGAATTTACCTGCTATTAAAAAAATCTAATTTTCAATCAACTTACATTCGACCCGTCTATTGGTCTGACGGCCTATCGCTGTGCTGTTGGTAGCTACCGGTTCACTTTCGCCGTAACCTTTAAAGGATACCCGAGCAGCAGGCACCCCTTGCTGAACGAGGTAGCGATAAACTGCCTTGGCTCTCCTTTCAGATAATTCCTGATTATCCGGTTGGCTGCCCACACTATCCGTATGCCCACCGATTTCTGCCTTTTTCCCGGGATTTTTTTTCAACCAGTCCGCCAATTGGTCCAATTCCTGAAGAGCGTCATCCTGCAAATCTGCTTTGCCATTTTCAAAATGAACATTTTCAAAGGTATAGCGACTATCTGTTGAAAGGGAACCGGCAATACCAGGTCTTGCCAGGGTTACACCGACATCATCAATGCAATAATAGGCAACACGGGTAGCTCTTTTTAATATTTTTTCCCCGGGAGCAGGCTTGGGGTATCTTTCTCTGAAATCATCAGGCAGAATATCTGTTCGGAAGTCAGTAAAAAAATTACCCAACACGAAATACTCATAGTTCGCTTTGGCCACAAAAGACGTTTTCAACTGTACCCATTTATCCTTAGGCGTAGTCATCACCTCTTCAAAAACAAGATGTGGTTTTATGTCAAACTGATTTATAGAATTTTGAATAATTTCATTATCGCCAAAAGGATTTTTCAGGAATAGCACGCCCAAATTATTACAGGCCACAGGAAAAATATTTGCCTTTGGATTATAAATGGATCGCAAGTGGTTGATGGCCACCTCATTGTTCTGCAGCACCCATAAACTCAATTCATATCGTTGCCCTTTGACCAAAGGCACCTTAAATTTACCCTGGATCATTTCATGATAATCAGCAGCGTAACCCGTATCTTCCGAAGGGTGATACAAAATCAGGCCTGCCATGCCCTGCCCGGTTCTGGGACGTGGATAAATACAATCTGTCAGCGTATCCGGATACAGGATTACGTCAGGGGTCAGCCCTTTAAAAGTATTCCAGCTTTTGACAGTCTCCGTAAAATCTTTCGCCAATTTGGTGTAGCGACATTCCGGGACTTTTGTTCCCTGAATTGGCATTAAATCTTCAAACCCGGGATTCATGACGAGGTTTTGACCATGGGTTAAGGAAAAAACGAAAAGAAAAGCACAAATCAGTGATTTTTTCAAAATAGTCATATGAAAAGGGTGTTTCTCCTATAATGAGCAATGTCCGAAAAGTAACAAATTGCTTTTGGTCATTTATTTATCATTCCTGTAGTTCCCCAGGGGGATTATCCAATCGGAATGTTTAAAAAAGTGCCAGGGTTCCACCGCCAGATCAACCTGTTTGTCTACAAACCTGAAATAATTACTGCCATTTACGCTGCAGAAAACGTCTGCATAAACTCTGGGTTCCCAACCTTTGTCGCGATGAGTTTTTGCAAGAAATTGAGCAAATTCCCAGATCATGTCCGGATGGGTATAAATATTGCGATTTTGTCTTTTGGTCAGGTAATCTTCCGGTAAGACTTTCACTGTTTTTCCCGTAAGGGCATCAGCTACCCTAAAAGTTCCGTAACCGCGTTTTGATCGCAACATCATCCGCCAGGCGTACCGATGGCCCTCTTCCGTCCACACCACATTATCTTCAAAAAAATGATGTCTCAAAGGTAATGACAGGTGAACCAGCAGAATAATCGTTAAAATAGTAACTATTACGGGTTTCCATCGAGGTGCCGCTTGCCATAATTCAGCATTACTGCTCACAGGGAGCGTTTTGAATTTCAATATTATGTTTTTGGTAATAAACCCGGACAACTTTGACGTACCGGTTTTAAACCTTTCAATGATGGTCAAAGGAAAGTCAGCAGGGAAAAACAATGCTGTTAATGCTACGGACAACCAGGGGAAGATGCCGATATTGAATACCAGCAAATTGCAGCAGTGAAAGAAAACCACCGCGACAAAAGCATATTTCCTCGTCTTTTTACCCAGCATAAAAAAAGCTGCCGTCAGATCAAGGATCAATCCACCATAAGCCATAAACCAGGCCACCGGTTCTTTGGAGATCAAGGGGCCTATAATCCAGTAATCTGCTTTTGCCCGGAGCCACAACTTTATCGGCATTGCCTGCAACCAGTCAGGGTTGATCTTGGCTATGCCTCCGAAAAAATATACTATTCCCATAAGCAAGGGCAAAATCGCCAGGCTCCAGAAGGGAATCTCTGTTGTACGAATCGAGGGGTTCCTTTGGGCATCCAGGCTGAACCAACGCTGAGCAGGCAGGAAGATCATCACAAACGACAACCAGCAAAACAAATAGCCATGATTGAGGTATTGGGTTTTCTCGAGCAAAAACAACCAGGTAAACCCCAAAGCAAACCAGGCAGTACTCAAATGGTACCACTTTCCCAAAACAATGAATATGGAAGCAAGGATCAGGGAGATAAAAAACAAGGACATGAATGGTTCTGGTAACGGATTGAGCCATTCAAATCCGAAATAATGAAAATGGAAGGCGTCCGCATCAAAAACACCCTTATACAGATGATAATAGGAAAACACCCCAACCACATCTGCAAAGGCCAGGATTCCAAAAACGATCCGAAAAAAAACAAGGGAGGCGATATGTACCGGACGAAACAAAAATTCCATTTTTTTATTCAAGATGCGTGTTACAAGTTTACTGAATGTTCCATTCATTTCGTTTTCTTCGATATACACACTCAGGGATCCAAATTTCATCGGGCTTTACGTGCCAGGTAGATATAGGCGACCATCACCAAAATAAAACTACTTATAATTGTCCATAAAACAACCGGGTTCATCGCTCCGCGATTGCCTCCTGCTTCTTCAATCATTGCCCAGGTAATGAATGCCATAAGGATCATCATCCACAGGTTTGTTACCTTCAACAATATTCGGGAGAGTGCATACTGGTATTCTTTGTTTTCTTCAGTAATCTTTACCGGATAATTATAGTACTCGGGAGATACTTTAGAGATAAAATATAACAAAAGATAGGAGCCCAGCCCAATTCCAGGACCTAAAAATATGACACCTTTACTACCCCAGGAATCAGGCTCCCCAAGTGCGTTAAAATGATGGGGAACAGAATCCGGCAAGTAGCCGAATTTCATGGCGGTATAAAGCCACATGGCGATCAGCAGGAAAAGAGTCAACCATTCGATCATTTGTTCCTGCTGTTGCAGGGGAAGTTGCGGTTTGGTGTTTGGCATGGTGTTTTTTCCATAAATTTAAACTGTGCTTATCTTTATAGGTCAAAATTTCACCTGAAATTTCATTTTTTTGATTATCCCGGGTAATCATCTTCATTTTCAAAGGAAATAATTTCATCCCCATCTACCATATTTGTGCCCCAATGATCATCCTACACCTGATCAAACAGCGCGATTGAAGGAATCATTTTATTTTCAGATTGCCCGAAGTAACATGAAACAAAATTCAACCGGCAAACTCCCGCTTACAGACAACTCCAAAATTGGGCTTGTTTCAACGTTTATTTCAAATGAATCATTTGTTCAATTTCCTTCTTTTTTTAGTCTTAAATTTTGAAAAAGCACCTAAATTTGAGGCAGTTTTCAAACTTAACATTACCGCTGACAAATGAAGGAGCATATTACCAACCTGAGAGCTACGCGCGAACTTATCGCCAAAGTTGTCGATGGACTCACTATTGCGCAAATCAATACCATTCCCAAAGGATTCAACAACAATATTGCCTGGAACCTCGGGCATATTCTGGTTACACAACAACTACTGATTTATGCCCTTTCCGGTACCAAAACGATAATTCCATCGGAAACCATAGAAACATTCAGAAAAGGTACCGCTCCTCAAAAACAGGTATCTAAAGAACAATTGCAGGAAATCATGAATTATTTGGATTCCACAGTCGATCAAATGGCAACTGACCTCGACAATAATATTTTCGGCCTTTACAAAGAGTATCCTACCAGTTATGGTCTCGTCCTGCATTCCGTCGAAGAAGCTGTGGTGTTCAACAATATGCACGAAGCCTTGCACCTCGGGTATATCATGGCCATGAAAAGAGCTTTGGAACATTGAAGTATCAGTACCCGTTGGCCGTTGGCAGTCTTCGATTCTTTTTTAACTGCAAGTTTCACCTGATATTCATAAGGTTCACAAAGAAACTACCTGACCCGTTGAACCCAAAGTTTAAAAATTTTAAAAAAAATGCCAACTTTGCATCATGGAAAGACAGATACACAATTGGTTTAGTCCAAACCTGCATAAACATATGGACATCGCCGTTTACGGCCATTATGGTTTCGCCTTATTGATGATTCCTACGGCAGCAGCCGATTATTTGGAGTACGAAAGGTTTTTATTGATCGAATCGATCAGAAGACATATTGAAGGTGGCAAAATTAAAGTCTTCTCCATCAACAGCATCAACAGCGAAAGCTGGTTGAATGACAGAATGCATCCACGCGACAAGTCTATTCGACACCAGCAATACAACTCATACGTTTTTCACGAGGTCGTACCTTTCATCAGGACGCATACCAGTCCGGACACTCCGATAATCACTTGCGGGGCTTCCCTCGGGGCATTACATGCCGTCAATCTGTTTTTCAAACGCCCTGACCTCTTAGACGGGGTGATCGCGATGAGTGGAGATTATGATCTGAGTACCTACACCAAAGGTTATCACGACGAGGATGTTTACTTCAATTCTCCCGCGCAATACATGGTCAACCTGGATGATGATTTTTTCCTGCCAAGGATAAGATCCAAGCAACACATTCATTTCCTGACCGGATCGGGCAATTTTGAAAATCCTGATGCTTCGCGCCGTATGTCAGGTATTCTCACCGCCAAAGGCATTCCGCACGAACTGGACATCTGGGGGCCTGACATGCCCCACGACTGGCAGACATGGCGGGATATGTTACCTTATTATCTCGATACGAGGTTTTAAGTGATGATTTTAGATTGACTTAACTGAATGTTACGAAAAACTGATTGCCATAAAGGAACGACATGGACTCGTTCCAACAGATGATTTGTCTATAATCGGTGTTATTTGCGAATAAAAAATCAGGGGCTAACTTGAAGTTAGCCCCTGATTTGTTCAGCAATTATAAAACACCCCAGAATGTCCAACCTGCCACCTACCTCTGCAGGCAAGTGTAGTAGTTTCGGAGAAGATCTGCATCCGGATCACCATTCCAAGCCCGGGTACGCCCGCTGAATATACTGCATCTCTGCGAGCAGATGACCGAGGTGTTCCGTATGTCGTCCTTGTTTACCGCCACTTTGCATCCAGGGGATCTCCGGCGGAGTAAGGGTAGCTTGTTGAAGTATTTCGGTTACTTTTTGATGGTAGAGCGGTTTGATCTTTTCCAGGTCAACGCCTATATCCATTTTGAGCATTTCCTGATCGACATTGTCCATTTCAAATAACTCTCCGGTGTACATCCACAGATCTTCGAGAGACTCCTGCATCTTTTTGTGGCTTTCTTCGGTTCCATCACCCAAGCGGATCATCCATTCGGAACTGAATTTGAGGTGGTAAGTGATCTCTTTCAGGGATTTTGCGGCAATAGCTGCCAGTTGTTCATCACTGCTGTTGCATAGTTCCCGATGGAAGAGGTAGTTGAACACATCAAAGAGGAACTGCCGGGTGATGGTTGTTCCCCAATGTCCGTTAGGTTGTTCTACGAGGAGCAGGTTAAAAAAATCCTCCTCGTTTCGCTGGAAAGCCATATCATCTTCTGTTCTGCCTTTGCCTTCAAGTTTGCCGGCATAGGTATAGAGATTTCTGGACTGACCGATGAAATCGAGAGAGAAGTTGGTCAGGGCAATATCCTGCTCGAGAATGGGGCCATGGCCACACCATTCGGACAGGCGCTGCCCCAGGATCAGGGCATTGTCAGCAATGCGAAGAATATATTGGAAATGAGCCTCGTGGCTTGTCATAACTTACATGTTTTTTACTTCGTCAGGAATGGAATAAAAAGTTGGGTGGCGGTAAACTTTATCGTCTGCCGGTTCAAAGAGGGCATCGTTTTGGTCAGGGCTTGATGCTGTAATATCCTTTGATTCTACCACCCAAATGCTTATACCTTCGCTGCGACGGGTATAAACATCACGTGCATTCTCAATGGCCATCTGGGCATCTGCTGCATGCAGGCTACCGACGTGTTTATGGCTCAATCCGTTTTTACTTCTGATAAATACTTCCCAAAGCGGCCAGCTGTTATCCATGATTATATATTTTTTCTTAAAAAGATTGATTCAGATTGAAGGAGAACGATTTACCAAAACTACCTTCCATCTTTTCTCCCGTTTTAATCGGCTCATGCCGAAACAGTATCCTGTGCACTCTTTCTTCGTTTATCGGCCCAGGCGAGGGCAGCTTCTCTTACCCATGCCCCATCGTCGTGGGCTTTGATGCGATCCCGCAGGCGTTGACGGTTACAAGGGCCATTGCCTTTAACCACTGCCCAAAATTCATCCCAGTTGATCTCTCCAAAATCGTAATGTCCCCGTTCGGGGTTCCATTTTAAGTCAGGGTCAGGAATCGTTAGTCCCAGGTATTCTGCCTGAGGCACCGTCACGTCCACAAATTGCTGTCGCAATTCATCGTTGGTTTTTCTTTTGATCTTCCAGGCCATGGACTGTTGGGTGTGTGGCGAATCAGCGTCCTTTGGCCCAAACATCATTAAAGAAGGCCACCACCATCTGTTGATAGAATCCTGGGCCATTTGTTTTTGTTCTTCAGAACCGTTGCACATGGCAATGAGCAACTCATATCCCTGCCGCTGGTGGAAACTTTCTTCTTTACAAATACGGATCATCGCCCTGGAATAAGGACCATAGGAAGTACGCTGCAACATCACCTGGTTCATGATGGCTGCTCCATCCACCAACCAGCCGATGGTACCAATATCTGCCCAGTTAAGGCTCGGATAGTTAAAAATACTGGAATATTTGGCTTTGCCTTCGTGCAACTGTTGAAGCATCTCCTCCCGGTCAATGCCCAAAGTCTCCGCAGCACTGTAGAGATACAACCCATGACCAGCTTCATCCTGGATCTTGGCCAACAGGATAGCTTTACGGCGTAAACTGGGAGCTCTTGAAATCCAGTTACCTTCCGGCAACATACCTACCACTTCCGAATGAGCATGCTGGGAAATCTGGCGGATCAGGGTTTTACGATATTTTTCGGGCATCCAGTCCTTGGGCTCGATTTTTTCGTCGGCATCGATTTTTGCCTGAAAGGCTTTTTCCTGTAATTCGGTGGTCATATCGGTTAAGTTTTACTGATGCAAAGATATGTATTTTTTAAAAAACGAACAGTTGTTCGTATTTAAAATTAAAACACTGCTGTCTATCCAAATGTTTAATTGACCTGAATTTCTAACCGAACATTCCGTATCTATCCCAACAAATAAATAGGGCGACCTACAAAGGCCGCCCTGTAAAATTGATCGAACAAATAATAATTCGAAATTTCTATCTTATTATGGCAACCTTTTTGACTACCCTCTTCCCATCCGAACAAACAGATATCCAGTAAATGCCATCTTCCGGATGACTAAGATCTATATCATCATTAGGAACGGAAAGACTTCCATATTTTTTTGTCAGTACTTTTTGTTCCAGATTACTGTACACTTCTATTTGTACTGGCTTATCCAGATATTCCTCTAAATCAAATTTAAACTGACCGGAAGAAGGGATCCATGCCGAAGATATCCCTTATATTTTTGATCGCTATTTCCAGACGAACAATCAAAAAATCACTACCGAGGGTGGAACAGGTATCGGTCTGGCACTTTCACAGGAACTGGCCAAACTCATGAAAGGGAAATTAACTGTTGAAAGCGACTGGGGAAAAGGAAGGTGGATGCTCACCCGCCTTATTTTTGGTATGCATCCAGTGCCTTACGCACACTACCATGTGCCAGCAGTAATTCTCTGGCTTCATCCAAAGGTAATTTCAACATATTTTTAAGCATCTTCGCCCCGCGGTCGACCAGCTTGGCATTGCTGAGTTTCATATCTACCATTTTATTATCCATCACACGCCCAAGACGGATCATGGTGGAGGTCGTGATCATATTGAGCACGAGTTTCTGGGCGGTGCCTGCTTTCATGCGGGTACTTCCGGTGACGAATTCGGGGCCTGTTACCACGACCACCGGGTAATCGGATTTTTCGGCAATTGGTGCTCCCGGATTACAGGTGATACAGCCCGTAACAATCCCGTTTTCTGACAATCGTGGAGGCCTTTACTACGTAGGGGGTAGTACCTGACGCCGCGATACCGACAACCACATCTTCTTTGTTGATCAGGTGCTTTTTAAGATCTTCCCAGGCCTGGGTGGTACTGTCTTCTGCATCTTCCACTGCCTTGCGAATAGCGTAGTCTCCCCCTGCGATGAGGCCTATCACCCAATCATCCGGCACTCCAAAGGTCGGCGGGCACTCGGAAGCGTCCAGGATACCTAGCCGGCCACTGGTTCCTGCACCTATATAAAATAACCGGCCTCCTTTTTCCATTTTGGCAACAATAACTTCTACCAATGCAATGATTTCAGGCATGGCTTTTTCAACCGCCATCGGAACCGTTTTATCCTCATTATTGATATGGGTAAGTAGTTCCGGAACGCTCATCTGTTCAAGATGTCGATATTTTGATGGGGACTCGGTTATTTTCTTCACAATAGCAGGGTTAAAATGTGGTTAAAACACCTTTTCAATGATGGCTTGAATGGTATCGGAATCTCCCATGGTATAATAGTGCAGACAAGGAACTCCGAATTCTTTGAGTTCTTTTGATTGCTGTATGCTCCACTCAATCCCTACCTGAGTCCTGGCTTCAGCACTTTCTGCTTTCGACAGTTCTCTAACCAGATCATCGGGCATATCTATATGAAAAAGTCTGGGCAATGAATTCAACTGATATTTTTTGGTTATTGGTTTTAAGCCCGGGATAATAGGCACGGTAATACCAGCTTCCCGGCATTTTTCGACATAATCAAAATATTTTTTATTGTCAAAGAACATCTGGGTAACGATATAATCCGCACCTGCGTCGATCTTGGCTTTGGTATAACTCAAATCCATATCCAGATTAGGCGATTCAAAATGTTTTTCCGGATAACCGGCTATCCCGATGCAAAAATCAGTCCTGGAACCATTTTCAATATCATCGTGCAGGTATTTGCCTTTGTTCATATCCACAATCTGGTGAATGAGATCAATGGCATGGGCATGGCCCTCTTCTTCCGGGATAAATTTACCGTCAAACTGGCGGGCATCTCCCCGCAAGGCAAGAACATTATTGATATTTAGAAAATTCAAATCGATCAGGGCATTCTCCGTATCCTCCCTGGTAAACCCGCCACAAATCAAATGGGGTACGGCATCCACCCCATATCGATGCATGATAGCAGCACAAATACCCACAGTGCCCGGACGTTTCCGAATAGCTACCTTTTCAAAATAACCGCTCGACCGTTTCCTGTAAATAAAATCCTCCCGGTGATACGTGACATCAATAAAAGGTGGCTTGAATTCCATAAGGGGATCAAGGGATTCAAAAATGGCCTGCATGCTCCCTCCTTTCAATGGGGGAAGCACTTCAAATGACGCCAGCGTCTGACCATTGGCTTTTTCGAAATATTCTGTGACTTTCATCTACTGGTACTTAACATTAGGTTTGAGGTTTATTGGTCATGGCTCCATGCAAATCGCAAAACTACAATAAATATATACCTTTTCGGTTCCAGATTGTTCAAAATACCTCAATAAACCGGATATTTTTTGCTGGTCGAAAAAATGCTTATCCCAGGTGTTTTTGACAAATACTTCCTCTGAAAAAACTTGCCTTTTGTCTTGTCTGTCAATTTTTTCAACCCCGACTATTGCTATTTTAAAAAATTTTATGATATATTTGACTAAACGTTCGGTCAATTAAAAAATATGTCGCCAAAAACAGGAGATCAATTCGAAGCCATCCGGCAAAAAAGCATGACCAATATCAAGGAAACGGCCCTTGGTTTATTTGCCCAACTTGGCTACCACAGTACTTCCATCAGTCGAATTGCCAAAGAAGCCGGTATTTCGAAAGGTTTGATGTACAATTACTTTGATAGCAAGAAAGCTTTGCTCCACGAAATAATACGGGATACGGTAGAGGTCACTGAAAAGGCAGTAATTGACGCTCTGAATACAGAAGATCCGCCTTATGAACAGCTCAAAAAAATAATGGATGCCATGATTAAGGGCGTTCAGGATGATATTCCTCACTGGAAATTATTAACCGCCCTGGCCGTCCAGCAGGAAGTCATGGAGGAATTCCAGCTGGTGGTTATGGAAAAGCAACAGGAATTCATGAAAGTGGGGCTCCGTATTTTCAGTCAGCTGGAAATGGAAAACCCCGAAATGGAGGTCATGATTTTCGGAGCATTGATAGATGGGATTTTCCTGCACTATCTGAGTTTCCCGGATACCTACCCTATTGAAGCCGTGAAAAATTACATTTTAAAAAAATACGAACCTAAATAATTGCACTGCCATGAAGTCAATAAAAATTTTAATAACGGCCTTATTGGTTTTGGGATTTTCATCTGTTGCTATTTGCCAAAAGACTCCAACAGCCAAAGAAATCATCAAAATTGCCGATGAAAAAGTCCGTGGTCTCAACAGCTATGCTGAATTATCCATGAAAATTATCCGCCCGGACTGGTCCAGGGAAATGACCATGAAAAGCTGGAGTAAAGGAGATGATCTTGCGCTCATAGTCGTAACCGCCCCGGCCAGAGATCGCGGCATGGGTTTCCTCAAACGCGGCAATGAAATGTGGAACTGGCAACCGACCATCGACCGTACCATCAAGTTACCCCCTTCCATGATGTTGCAATCCTGGATGGGCTCTGATTTCACCAATGACGACCTCGTCAAACAATCCTCCCTGGTGGTAGATTACACCCACAAACTACTCGGCAAGGAAACTATTGAAAAAAGAGAATGCTATAAAATAGAACTCACCCCGCTGGAAGACGCTCCTGTCGTTTGGGGCAAAGTAATCATGTGGGTGGACACCCAGGAATACATGCAACTCAAAGTGGAATTCTTTGACGAAGATGGATACCTGGTCAATACCATGCTCGGCAAAAACATCAAAGAACTTGGCGGCAAGATATTGCCTTCAATAATGGAAGTCATCCCTGAGGAAGAAGAGGGCTATAAAACAATCATCGAATATTTATCTCTGGATTTTAACCAACCCAAGGATGATAACTTTTATTCCATCCAGAATTTGAAGCGCGTGAGGTATTAGGGGGGGCTGGTTGCAATTATTAATAAGTACTATTTTTTCAAAAAATAGTACTTATTGCTCAATTGAAGACTGAATTAAACATCGTAAATACACCTGTATCATGTTATTTAAACTATCGTGGAGGAATATTTGGCGAAATAGGCGGCGTACGCTGATCACGGCGGCTTCCATCTTTTTTGCCGTTTTATTCTCTGTTTTTATGAACTCCATCCAGAAAGGCGCCTGGGTTCGCATGATGGACAATGTGGTGAACTTCTACTACGGTTATGGCCAGATTCAGCAAAAGGGTTACTGGGAAGATAAGTCCATTGATAAATCCATGGTTCTGGATGAAAATTTACTTCGATTACCTGAAGAGATTCCGGGATTGATCAGTGTAGTACCGAGGCTGGAATCCTTTGCCTTGGCCTCTTATGGGGATCAGACGAGCGGCATGCTCATTGTCGGTGTTGACCCCCAGAAAGAAGACGAACTTACAAACCTAAAGAGTCGTCTTGTGGAGGGCCGGTACTTCACCGAAAGTGATCAAAGTGTCATTATTGCCGAAGGTGTGAAAACACTGCTAAAGATTGAGCTGGGAGATTCGCTGGTCCTGATCAGTCAGGGATATCATGGTATCAATGCAGCAGGAAAATACCCAGTCAAGGGGGTCGTAAAATTCAATTCGCCGGAGTTGAACAAAAAAATGGTTTATCTGCCTTTGGAAACTTCCCAGTATTTCTTTGGCGCGGATAATCTGGTTTCCTCTTTAGCCCTGAAACTGGAGGAAAGAAATGATCTCAACAATGTACTGGAGGCGTTAAATACCAGGCTGGACACCAGCCAATACACCATGATGGCCTGGCAGGATATGATGCCCGAGTTGGTTGAGGCTCAAAAAACAGATGCGGCAGGCAATTACGTCATTCTGATAGTGCTCTATGCCATCATCAGTTTTGGCATTTTCGGCACCATCCTCATGATGGCCAAAGAAAGGGAGTACGAGTTCGGTATATTATTATCCATAGGTATGAAACGGCGGTTACTGGCGGCTTCAGTGTGGCTGGAAGTAATCCTGTTGGGATTGTTTGGCGCGGCTATGGGTATTTTAGGCAGCATACCCCTGGTGTATTATTTCAAAGTGAATCCCCTTGACTTCAGCGGTATGTCTGAGGAAATGAGCGGGGCTTATGAAAAGTGGGGATTTGACCCCATATTTCCAGCTACCTTTGAATGGCAGTTATTCTTCTGGCAGGCAGTAATCGTATTTGTGATAACATCCTTCCTGGCCACCTTTGCCATGTGGAAAATCTGGCGCCTTAAGCCGATGGAGGCCATGCGTGGATAAGGAATAGAAAAAAGGAGGCATCGCAACCTCCCTGCAAGTTTTGCCACGGACAGTTTCCTGTAAACGAAGTATCGGGAAGCAAAAGAATAAAAGGTTACACTTTGCACATAACCAAAAGAAGAGTTTTGAAAAATGAATATTTTCAGCACAGCGATGAGCAGGGGCGGTGTACAGCACAGGACAAGACCCGGAGGGGCGCAGGCTCCCGACCCGATGGGTCTTCTTCGGCGGGACAAGTGAACGACAGTGAACCCCGTATCTCAGCGGCCCTGCCGGCGGGCGACAGCCAGCCAAAGGGAATGCCTATAAAACGTTAATAACGAAAATAAAACAAGATGTTATTTAAAATCTCCTGGCGCAATATCTGGCGAAACCCTACGAGGAGTTTTGTGGTAATCGGTGCCATAATAGTGGGCGTTTGGTCTGTTATTTTCCTGGCCAGTGTGGCTGCGGGAATGATGGACAGTTATGTGGAAAGTGCGATTGACAACGAAATTTCACACATCCAGATTCACCATCCGGAATTTATTAAAGAAAAAGAATCCAGATATTACCTGGAGGATATTGACCAGCTTATCGAAAAAGCAGCCTCCACCGAAGGCGTTTCGGCTGTTTCCGCCAGGTCACTGACCAATGCGATGATTGCCTCCGGTAAAAGTACGCGGGGGATCAGGGTTGCGGGCATCATACCTGACCTGGAAAAAAAGGTAACCGGGATCAGCGAAAAAATAACTGAGGGTGAATACCTCAACGACCAGGGTAAAAACCCCGTTCTGGTCAGTAAGGTCATTGCCCAAAAACTGAATCTCAAGATGAGATCCAAGGTCGTGCTCACCATGCAGACCCTTGAGGGAGAAATCACTGCCGGCGCATTCCGGGTTGCCGGTATTTTTGAGTCTGGTAATAATATGTACGATGAAACCATTGTCTTTGTACGTTTCGGGGACCTCAACAGAATACTCGGAAAAGAGAATATCGGACATGAATTAGCCATTCGGGTGGAAAGTCTTTCCTTACTGGATACGACCCAAGTGATGCTGCAGCAGGCAATGCCGGATCAGTTGGTACAAACCTACAAGGAGATATCCCCGGAACTGGAGTTGTTTCAATCACAGATCGGAAATGCAGCCAAGATTTATATGTTCATTTTTATGTTGGCACTGATCTTTGGGATCGTCAATACCATGCTGATGACGGTACTGGAGCGGGTCAGGGAGTTGGGTATGCTCATGTCCGTTGGTATGAATAAAGGCAAGGTTTTCCTAATGATCGTACTGGAGACGCTCCTGTTGGCTTTGATCGCAGCTCCCATCGGGTTGGGCATAGGGTACCTGACTACCAGTTATTTCAGTAAAACCGGGATCAACCTCTCTGTTTTCTCCAGTGAAGGCATGAAACAATTTGGGATGTCGACCTTCATTTATCCTACCGTGGAACCCAGTATTTACGTCAACCTGGCGGTAGCGGTGGCGATTACAGCCATTATCGCTTCGATTTATCCGGCCCTTAAGGCCATACGGCTCAGGCCTGTTGAAGCCATCAGGAAGATATAGCGTGATGAGTAGTGAATAAAAACGCAAGGAAAAAATCAACAAATTTCAATACAGATGAAAGTCATAGAAACTAAAAATCTCGAAAAAATATACAATCCCAAGACTATTCCGGTCAACGCATTGCGTGGCGTTTCCATGGATATAAACGCCGGAGAATTCACAGCAATTGTAGGGCCTTCCGGCTCCGGGAAAACGACTCTTTTGAATATCATTGGCGGCCTGGATCGTCCTACCAACGGAAGCGTTTTCGTAGGCGGCCAGGACATCTCCAAGCTCAATGATAATCAGTTGATAGATTTCCGCCGGGACAAGATCGGGTTTGTTTTCCAGGCTTATAATCTGATTCCGGTGCTGACGGCCAGGGAAAACGTGGAATTTATCATGTTGCTACAGAAAAGGTCCCAGCAGGAACGGAATGAACGCACTGCCGAGTTGTTGGAGGCTGTTGGCCTGGTCAAAGAAACGGACCGTCGTCCGGCCAAATTATCTGGCGGGCAACAGCAGCGGGTAGCGGTGGCCAGAGCTTTGGCCTCCAGGCCATCCTTTGTTCTGGCTGATGAGCCCACGGCAAATCTGGACTCTGCCTCTACCACAAATCTGCTTGATATCATGGCCCGGCTCAACGAGGAGGAAAATATGACTTTTGTATTTTCCACTCATGACCAAAGAGTGATCGACAGAGCGAAACGCGTCATCACCCTCGAAGACGGGATGATCGTTTCCGATGTGACTAAATAAGGACATTGCCCACTCAAAAAGATTTACACCATGGTCCGCAAAATATTAAAAACAGGTGTGGCTCTGCTGGCCATTATGACATTGATGACTTCACCATCTAATGCCCAGAACGAAAATCTCGTTTTAAGCGGGTATGTGAAAAACATGCAGACCGTCATTTTTTTCAATGATTCCTACCCGGATTGGCAGCAGGGAAGCTTCGTGGATACCGTATTCCTCGACGAACTCCTGCACCACCGCTTGAACATAAACTGGTACCTCAATGACAAATTCACCCTCAAGGCAGGCTGGCGTAACCGTTTATTTCTTGGTGACTTCGTCAGATCAAATCCTGACTATGGGAAAGTAACAGATGATGCTTCCAATGATTTTCTGGATCTTTCGATTTTACCGATCGACAAGCCGTCTGTAGTTTGGCACAGTGTACTGGATCGTTTGTATTTGGAATACTCTTCCGGCAACTGGGAGATTCGCCTGGGGCGCCAGCGAGTCAACTGGGGAATCAATACGGTCTGGAATCCCAATGACATTTTCAATGCTTTTGCTTTTACGGACTTTGATTACGAAGAACGGCCGGGAAGTGATGCGGTGCGTGTAAAATACTACACAGGCATTTCCTCCAGTGTTGAAATCGCAGCCAAAGCTGCAGATAATCTAAACGAAGCCGTCATTGCCGGCATGTGGAAATTCAACAAATGGAATTATGATTTCCAGCTGCTGGGAGGGTATATGAAAGATGATATCGTTTTGGGTGCAGGATGGGCCGGCAACCTTAAAAATGCCGGATTAAAAGGGGAGATCAGTTGGTTCACCCCAGTTAATGACAACGATGAAGCCGATGCTTTTGCAGCTACGGTCGGGGTGGATTATTCCTTTGCCAATTCCCTGTACTTAAACGGTGGAGCCTTATTCAACAGCATGGGATTTTCCAAAGGAGATGCCTCTACTCTTTTTTCCTTTGAACTGTCAGCCAAAAATCTATATCCTTATAAATGGGCATTTTTCGGGCAAGCCAATTACCCTTTCACCCCACTACTCAACGGCGGGCTGGCTGTGATTTACAGCCCAGTGGAATCTCAAGCGTTATTCCTGAATCCCGTGGTAACTTATTCCATCAAAGAAAACTGGGACCTTGATTTGGTAGGACAGGTTGTTTTTGATAAAACAGAAAAATACGGCAGCTCTTTGCAGGCTGTATTTCTAAGGGTGAAGTATAGTTACTGACCTGAAAATCATAGCAGAGCCCGGCAAAAACTGAATATTTATCCCCTAACTGAAAACTGGTACTGAGGCCTCAGGACTGGAACCCGAATCACCTTCATTTAATCAATCTTTGGCCAATTAACTTCCTTGCCAAAATAGAAAGGTTATCTTTACGGATTCTAAAGACAATAATTTATCGATATATGCTATTTTCAATGACCGGTTACGGCCGGGAGACTCAAACTTTTCGCGACAAAACGATCAATATTGAGGTTCGTTCGCTTAACAGTAAATACTCTGATCTCCGCCTGAAGTTCCCTCAAAATTACAAGGAGAAGGAACACGAGATCAGACGTATTGTTACGGAAAAAACCATCAGAGGTAAGATCGATGTTTTGATAGAAACTTCTTCGCTCCAGGGAGACGAGGAATATGGCCTGAACAAAGCCTTGTTCCGCAAATATTTTGAAGAACTCCATGCGCTAACTGAAGAGTTGGGTGCCCCGAGAGAGGAATTAACGGCAGCCATTTTACGCTTGCCTAACGTGGTAGCTACAGACTCCAAGAATATTGATGAAGAAGAATGGAAATTTGTATTGAACATTCTTGATGAAGCCTTAAACAAATTCATGCAATTCCGGCTGACGGAAGGAGGTGTTCTGGAACAAGATCTCAAGTTAAGAACACAAACCATCATAAACTTGCTGGAGAAAGTGGATCCGTTTGAAAAGGAGCGTATTGAAAGAATCCGCAAACGACTTCGGCAAAACCTGGATGATTTCTTTGGCAAAGAAAATGTGGATGAAAACCGTTTTGAACAGGAAGTCATTTTCTACATCGAAAAAATAGATATTTCGGAAGAAAAGGTTCGCCTGGCCCAACACTGCAAATACTTCCTGGAAGAACTGGAAAAAAAGAATGTCTCCAAAGGCCGGAAACTGAGCTTCATCAGCCAGGAAATGGGAAGAGAGATCAATACTCTGGGGGCCAAAGCATACTCTTCAGACATTCAACGCTACGTAGTGAGCATGAAAGATGAACTGGAAAAAATTAAAGAACAGGTAGCTAATGCGGTTTAAACAAATTGAGGAATTTGGCAAGCGCTTTTATTTAGGACTTTAGCATTACAGTGATGAATAAACTGATCATTTTTACAGCACCTTCCGGGGCAGGGAAAACAACTATCGTCAAATATCTGCTCAACAAAATTGATTCACTGGCCTTCTCCGTATCAGCAACTACGCGAGACCGGCGTCCCAATGAAATTGATGGGGAATCTTATTATTTCATGACACCAGGGGAATTCAGACAAAAGGTGGAAGAAGATGCCTTCGTAGAATGGGAGGAGGTGTATCACGATCAATTTTACGGAACACTCAAAAGTGAGGTAGAACGCTTATGGGCAGAGCAAAAAAACATTATCTTTGACATAGATGTTCAGGGAGCTTTGAGCATAAAAAAAACCTACCCCAAAGAATCGATGGCTATTTTTGTAAAACCCCCAAGCAGGGAAACCCTGTTCGAAAGACTAAAAGGCAGACAAACGGAATCTCCCGAAAGTCTTAAAAAACGTATCGAGAAAGCAGCACTCGAATTAGACTTTGAGAAAAAATTCGATGCTGTTTTGATTAACGACAACCTGGAACAAACACTTGAAACCGCAGAAAAAATGATTTTCGATTTTATTGGAAAGAACTAAGAGCACTTATGATTGTTTAGTAAAAAATTGAAGGAAATTATTACAATGAATACCTTAATCACAGATGGCATTGAAGTAAGCGTGGAAGCCTTTTACCAGCGGGACTATTCCCGTCCGGCAAAAAAACGGTTTGTCTTCAGCTATCGTGTGCGCATTTTCAACTTCCGGGATGACACCGTGCAACTACTGAGACGGAAATGGCACATATTTGATTCTGCCGGATTTATTCGCGAAGTTGAAGGGGAAGGGGTTATTGGTGAACAACCCGTCATCCCTCCTGAAGGCAGTCATGAATACGAATCCTGGTGCCCCATTACCACACCTATCGGCAAAATGGATGGCAGCTTTCTCATGATAAGTCAGGAGACCAACGAAAAATTTTCCGTCATCATTCCTGAATTCCGCCTTATTGCTCCGTTTAAATTGAATTAAACGGATCGCTGAGCCTGCCTGTAAACTAAGGCAGAGAGGCGATGAACAACGTGATTCGATCGGTGAGCCGGTTTGTCTTTTTCCCACCAGCTTTATTTTCTCGTCCTGGTTTCAGCTGACTAACCTCTTACAAGACTGTCTGCAGACACCGGGAGGCTCAATGATCTTAAACCACCGCAATACATTTCAATTCAATCGCAATGGGGGTCGGCAAAGCATCAATACCCACAGTGGTCCGACAGGGTTGATTGTCTTTGAAGTATTCTGCATAAACCCTATTGTAGGTATGGAAGTCGCGCTGCATATCGGTAAGGAATACCGTTACATCCACCAGGTCCTCCCATTTGGCACCACTGGCTTCCAATACCGCTTTTACATTTTGAAAAACAGAGTGGCATTGGGCTTCAAAGTCAAATGCCATAAAATTACCTCCAGCGCTTCGTTTAAGCCCTGGTATTTCATCCGTTTCCGGCCTTCGGGGGCCAATTCCTGATAAAAACAGCAAATTTCCTACCTTCCTGGCATGCGGATAAAGCCCTACCGGCTTCGGTGCATTTGACGCATCAATTTTCTTATTTTCTGACATAATTGGTTTTTTTAATCTTATTTTAATGACAAATTTACCGTAAAATTAATCGAAGAACCGAAAAATAGCTTCGGTATGATAATTGATATGAACCAATGAAAGGTCGAAACACAGTATATATTCACTCAGGGTATCAGTAACTGGCAGTAATCAAAACTCAGCATAACACCAAAACTGCACCAAGCCAGCAACTTGTAACCAGCAACTTATAACCGGAAAATGATTCAAAGCATACTTGCCAAAATATTACTCGCTCCTTTTTCCTTACTTTACGGCCTGGGGATAAGCCTGCGGGATTTTTTCTATCGCCAGGGTTTATTAAAGGGCATTGATTTCAACCTCCCAGTCATATCTGTCGGGAACCTCTCTGTGGGCGGGGCAGGAAAAACACCACATATCGAATACCTCATCCGGCTTTTGCAGGACTACCTGAATATTGCAACCCTAAGCCGTGGTTACAAAAGAAAAACCAGGGGATATATTGAATTACACCCATCCATGACTGCCGAACAGGGAGGAGATGAGCCGCTGCAATTCAAACGCAAGTTCCCTGAGGTCATGACGGTGGTCTCTGAGAACCGGGCATTTGCAATCCCCAAAATACTCATGAGCCGGCCCGACATCAACCTCGTTTTACTGGACGATGCTTTCCAGCACCGGTCAGTGCAACCCGGGCTAAACATTTTACTGACAGAATTCAATCATCCTTTTACCAATGATTTCCTGTTGCCGTCAGGCCGCTTACGCGAATGGCGGTCGGCATACCAGCGGGCCGACATCATCATCGTTTCCAAATGTCCTCCGGAACTAACAGAAGAACAAAAAGAATCCTTCCGCAAGAGCATCAAACCTCTGGCTCATCAGCAATTGTACTTCTCTTATTACGATTATGATCCATCGTATTACATATTCAATCCAAAATATAAAGCCATCCTTCAACCAGATTGGGATGTATTGCTTATAAGCGCCATTGCCCGTACAGACTATTTGCTGGATTATTTAAACAGCAAAGTGAATTCTGTCAGGGTGCTGGAATATGAAGATCATCACCTCTTCGATAAATTTGACATGGCCAATCTCAAGTCCAGGTTTGAGGATATGGATTCTGATAAAAAGATCATCATCACCACCGAAAAAGATGCTATGCGGCTTGAACTGCACAAACAATTCCTCCTTGACAGTAAATTGCCCGTTTTTGCCCTGCCGACAAAGGTTCAGTTTCATGATCATGAGGGAGAACAATTTGATCACCAGGTGAGGGAGTTCATTAAAAACTTTAAGGTATAACTGCGCTACTTTACCGAACAGAATAAGGAATATCCTGGTCTGTGGCACTACAGGCTTAATCAACGCCACTACTCAGGTTCGTCGGTACAAACCTTCGCATTATCCCTCTTTTATCATTATTGGCGCTCCTACCTTCTTGCTGTCAGTAGGCAGGTTCGTGACTTTTCATTAAATTCACCAATCCAATTGATTAAATTAAAAAGATGTTTTTAAATCTCCTGTATGATTTTCTAAAATTGATCATTAGGATCATTCTTCGAATCTTTTACCCCGACACTGTTTTTATCAATGAAGAAGGGTTGAAATTCGACAATCCTACCATTGTGGTCAGTAATCACCCAAACACCCTGCTCGATGCTGTAGGTGTTGCTGCCCGGGTACGGAAACGATTATTTTTTCTGGCCAATTCCAGTTTATTCGCCAATCCCATTGCAGGATGGCTGCTCAACCGCCTTTACTGCATTCCAATCATGCGCAAGGAAGATGCCAAGAAAAAGCAGGTAGACAACGACCATTCTTTTCAGCGAGCTTATGAACACCTGGCCAAAGGAGGTTCAATCTATATTGCTCCGGAGGGTTCCAGTTATATGGAAAGGCGATTACGCCCCCTGAAGTCGGGTACTGCCAGAATTGCACTGGGTACAGAAGCTGCCAATAACTGGTCAGTTGGCCTTACGATATTACCTGTCGGCCTTACTTATTCGAACCCACATAAGTTTGGCAGCCGGCTGATATTTAATGTCGGTGCGCCAATTCCGGTAAAAGATTACAAGGAAGACTATGAAAAAGACCCTGCCAAAACCTGGACGTCCTTAACCAATTTACTGGAAGAAAGGTTAAGGTCACTCCTGACTGACACCATTGATGAGGAAGAGGATGATTTTTTGGTAAAGTTGGAAACAATAGATCGATCGGAATACAGGGATCCGGAACAGCTGTTTGGCAACACTCAAAACCGGGTTCCCCTGCTTAGAGCTATGGATAAGGAGGCCCACAAGGCTTTAAAGGAAAAAACCGATCATTATTTTGAACTACTGGAAGACAAAAAGACCAGCGACAAAGCCATCTGGCTGCAAAAAAAGAAAATCTGGACAGGAAAATTAGGCTATCGATTGTTAATCCTGCTACTTGGTCTGCCCGTTTTTCTTTACGGAACCATTAATCATTTACTGGCATTTGGAATCCCTGCATTGATTACCAGGTTAGCCAATCTTTACATTGGTTATGACTCTACCGTTAAATCAATAGCAGGTCTGGTAACATTCCCGCTTTTTTATCTGCTTCAATATTCCTGGGTTAATAATTATGTCGAAACCTCAATGGCTATTATCTACCTGCTTACCTTACCCCTTTTCGGATGGCTCGCCTGGAATTATGCTGCTTTTTTGAAACTGACCCTGTCCATTTTTAACTTTTCAAGATTATCCAGAGCGGGGAAAGCAGAAATACTTTCGGATCGGGAAGCGTTGAAATCCTTGATGGTCTAAAATAATATCGACAATGATGATATACACCCTGCCCAATTATGTCTATTTCACCTTTGCTGTTGCCGTTATTTATGCTTTTGTTATCTTAAAAAGGAAATAATTATCCAACTTTGCTAAACGATACAGTCTTAATAGTATACATTTGCTCCCTGATTGTACAGCTGATTTTTTGGCTGGGCTTTTTTTCTCGTTTGGCTTATTATAAAACCCCGGCTACTCCGGTTCAGATAAAGCCAAAACCGGTTTCCGTTATCATTTGCGCCCGGAATGAGGCGGAAAACCTGAAAAACAATTTACCAATTATCCTTGGCCAGGACTATGAATTGTTTGAGGTAATTGTAGTAAATGATAATTCCTCGGATAATTCTTTGGATATTCTTTTGGAATTTCAACAAAAATTCCACAACTTTACGGTCGTTAATCTACAACAGGCTACACTACCTGGGAAAAAAGAAGCTTTAAGTGCGGGAATTAAACAATCCCGTTTTGACATTTTGTTACTTACCGATGCCGATTGCAGGCCAGCCAGTAAATACTGGATCAGCCAAATGCAGGAAGCACTCAATGGAAAGATTGAAATCGGTTTGGGACATGGTCCATTCATTTCTAAAAAAAGCTTCTTAAATTTTTTCATTCGCTTTGAGAGTATTTATACAGCTATCACCTACCAATCTTTTGCATTGACAGGATTTCCCTACATGGGGGTTGGGCGTAATTTGATCTACCGAAAATCACTTTTCGAAAAAGCCGGTGGATTTAAAAAACACGCTCACCTGGCCTCGGGTGACGATGATTTATTCATCAATGCCGTTGCCCATTCCGGAAATACTGCTCTTATTTTAAAGCCTTCCGCTTTCGTCTTTTCCGAAGCCAAAAGCAGTTGGCCAGGCTACTACTATCAAAAAACCCGACATCTCACTACGGGAAGCAAGTACAGATTGCATCACAAATTGCTCCTTGGCGCGCTTTCAGCGAGCCATTTTGCCTTTTATGCTGCTCTGTTTTTCCTGCTTCTCAACAACTGCTATCTCATGATAGCCCTAGGTAGTTATTTGGTGAGAATGACAGTAGTACTCTGGCTCAGCAGACGGATCCTGAAAAAACTCAACGATCTGGCACTTTGGAAATTTTTTCCACTCTTCGACGCTTTGTTCCTTTTGTACTACCTGATTTTCTCGCCTGTATTATTAACAGGAAACACGAAAAAAAAATGGAAGTAGTTGCTAAAACTAACTTATCGAAAAAAGCACTGGACGATTACGAATTGGTAAAAAAAGCCACTAAAGGTGACCAAATGGCCTATAGCTTGCTAATGGATCGCTACCGTAACGCCATTTATCATCTCATGTTAAAAATGAGTGGTAACCAGGAAGATTCCAACGACCTTACCATTGAAGCTTTTGGAAAGGCATTCATTAAACTTCCATCCTACGTACCCAGATATGCATTCAGCACCTGGTTGTATAAAATTGCCATCAACAACTGTATTGATCATGTGAGAAAAAAGCGACTCAGTGTTTTCTCAATTGATGAGCCTATATACGATGATAACGACGAGTCATTCTCCACCAACCTGGAAGCCTATTGCCTCAACCCTGAAGACGAGATCATCAGAGAGCAAAGACTCTACCTGATCCGCAAACTGGTCAACCAACTTAATAAAAAATATCGCCTCATGATTGAATTGAGGTTTTTTGAAGAACTGAGTTATGAGGAAATAGCAAATGAATTGGACATTCCCTTGGGAACGGTGAAGGCTCAGCTATTCAGAGCAAAAGAGATTTTATTTGAATTGATTCAACAACCTGGTGCCAGTGCGCAATTCGATGTAGTTTATACCAAAGCTGCTGTTTAATGACTTTCTGTAAAACAATTTCCCTCATTGGAAATAATAATAGCAATTATCTCGTCAGGGCTCGCAAATGCGGGCCCTGTTTTTTGACTATTCAGTTTCCACTTCACCTTTTTCCATAAAATAAACAGCTTCTTGCCGTCCCCCCCGGATGATTTCAGCAACATATTCCCCTTTCCTTTTCGATATTCTGGTATAATTCCTGTCCTGGAATGAATTCTGCCATACCGGAAAATTGTACCGCACTTTATATCCCTCAACTGTGGCTACACGAACATCCCATATTTTTTGACTTTCAGATACGACTCTGGCATACAATAAAAGCACTACATTTTCTTCATGCCCTTTCAACCGCAGCAATTCAAAAAATGTCAACGGGTCAGCTATGTCCCAACCGGCATGCAAATAGTCCGTTCTTGTGAACTGCATATTCAAATCACTCTGGTGCAATAAACTTGCCATTGGTCGGGAGAGTTCACTTATTTTTTTTGTGACAAATTCTTCGTTGATTAATATCTCATCATAATGTTGACCAACACATCCTGAAAGTAAGAAAAGCATCAATATGCCGGTAAAAATCTTCAATGAACTCATTGCTCTGAATTTTCAACTTCCAATAAATACCGGATAATTTCCTAAGGCCTTTTTATTGTTCTTTAATAACCTTTCTAAACAGGATTGTTTCCCCATCTTTGATTATTTCCAGAAGATAAAGCCCGTTTTTCAAGAGTGCCAAATTCACTGATCCGTTAATGGAAATATTTCTGCTGAGCATTTTTTTAGCGGTCAGATCATAAAGGTTAAGCACGACCTCACCTAAAGATAATTCTGTTTCAAAATTCAGAGAATCGGTAAATGGATTAGGGCCGATCAGTATTTTATCTTCCGGGGATACAAATGGCACGGCATCAATTACTTCACTAAATAACCAGGAATAAGCATCCTTAAATTCCCGACGCCAATACCACTCGCTGTGTTGCCCGTCAGGGTGTGTAACAAGCATTACTTCAGATGCCCCAAAACCAGCCTCGTATAAAGTAGTTTCCATCGCTTCCATTTGTTGGATCAATGACGCGCTTTCCTGTTCTCCGCCAAGCATATAGAATTTCATTTCCTGCTCCTTACCCGTATTTTCGACATGGGAATACACCTGGTTTGAGAACCAAAATGAAGGAGAAAAAATACCGGCTTTACTAAACACATCCTGGTGCTCGATCGCTGCATACATGGATATCAGCCCCCCCATGGAACTCCCCATGATTCCCGTGTTATCCCGATCAGGTTTTGTCCTGAAATTGGCATCCACAAATGGCTTCAGAGTTTCTACGATGAAATCGACGTATTGCTCTCCTTCACCGCCCCCATACTGAGCATTAACCCAAGGGGAATATTCATCTATACGATGCACACCTCCGTTATCAATTCCAATCACAATAACACCTTCATCCCCATCGGCAAACAACTCATTGAGTGATTCATCTATTTCCCATTCTATTGAAAAACTGGTGGACGCATCAAAAAGGTTCTGACCATCTTGCATATACAAGACAGGATAGGTTTTGTCTGTAGTTTCATAATCCGGAGGCAGATAAAGCCAGATCCTCCGGGTTCTGTTCAATTGAGGAATTTCAAAATCCTCACTCAGGATATAGGCGTTCTCAGCAAGCGTACTGCCACTGCCATTGCCTTCCCATCCGGCAATAGTGAGGTTTTCCGTTTGCTGGCCTCCACCATAATAAAGAGTTCTATTGGGAATGTATTGTCCCTGGGCATTGCCTTCCACAGTAGCCCAAGACCCTCTGGTGAATTTAAACTCAAGGTTGCCAACAGAAGGATTCAGGCTGATAGTAAATGAACCATTATCATTATCCGTAAGCTTATAGCCAGCATTGCCGGGATCCCAAGCGTTAAAATTTCCTGCGATATAAATATCATCACCGGCAGGGGTATTGGCCGGAACCGAGGTAATATTTATGGTGAGTTGTGCAACAGCAGCCTGGGCGCCAAAAGCCAAAATCAAAATCCATACTCCGTGGAATATATTAATCCTTTTCATACCTTTTGTCAATATTAAACACATCGATTAAAAAACACAAAGGTAGGTGCTGGGGCATTACTAGTCATCAAACAACTCCGTTTATTTACCTAAAAAAGGAGGCCTTTCACTAAATAGCAGCGTTGGGGTTCAACAGTTTTCATTCAGTTGCATTTTTTTTGGAAAGGCCTCCACCTATCAGTAGTTAGTTCTCAAATTTTTCTGGTTACCCCCAGGCTAAATAGGGAAACCCCATAGCCGATCTCTCCAAAAAGGGCGGTTTTGGGCTTCATCTCAAATTTTGCCCCGATAAATGCAGAACTCATGAACCTCCCCGAAACCTCCCCGAAATTCAGATGTTTTTCAAGTAATGCCACATTTCCTTTGACCACACTGATTTTACTAATGGTATAAGCGATATTCATCCCACCATACAAATCCCAGTGTTCAAAGTATCGTGAATGGACACTAAACCTCAATCCGGCCATGAAAAACCGGTTTTTAAACTGTTCGTAATTTCCGTCATCCAACAGGTCTGCTGCACTTGTCACTTTAGTAATACCGATTCTACTGCCTACACTGAAGCGTTCATTTATCTGATAATCAAAACCTGCCGAAACAGGGGGAATGTCCGTTTGCAATTGATCTTTTACAAAAGTCGGCACAACTCCCACACCGACAGCAACCTCAAAGAATTGAGCATTGTTTTTTGGGCATTGCCCCTTTCCCTGGGTAATTGATAGTAACATTGTGGATAACAAGAGTAAATTTCTAATTTTCATTTTCATTGATTTTCGGTTTTAGTTATTCCGGCTCCTCAGGGCCGCCTACATATATAAAAGCCACGAGATGCACAAACGTGACATTTTTTTAACGACTTTTTTTCAGCGGGGCTCACTCAGACCTCCGAGGTTTTAAAAACCTCGGAGGTCTGGGGAGGGGGAGAAAAAAGTTTTTTTGAAAAAAGTTGCCGTTTTTATGTCACGTTTCGTGGTTTCGTGGCTTTTATATATGTAAGCCATCTCGTTCATGAGCACATGGAAAATGAAGAAAATGGGTCCATATATCGTAACCATAAAGCAATTTGAGAGAAGATTTCTACCCAAATTACGGCAACTCCTGATGGAAGAATATCAATTCCAAAATCGGGAAGCAGAGGATGTTGGGCAAAATGTGGTGCATAGGCTTGAGGCAAAATTTCAAGAAAACAAATCACAGCCTGTTCAGGTTTTTCAGGAAGCTTTAACTATTATTGTACCCAGAGAAACCAATAAATACAGGCGTTTGATGGACAAAAATTTTGGACTTTCTGAAGGGGCTTTCAATGAAATGGTCCTGAAGATGAGCAATGGGGACGAAAGTATTTTCGAGATTGTCTTCCTGGTTCATTTTGATTATTGTCTGAATTATATTCAAGGCAAATACAAAGCATCCTATGCAGATGCCTATGATGCTTCAATGGATGCACTGCTGGCCTTTTGCAAAGGATTAAAAGACGGCACCATAAAGTATGGGAACCTCCAATTTCTTTTCACCCAAATGGCAGGCCAGTACTATTTTAAAGGTATCAGAAAAAACAAGTTACAGGAACCCCTGGAGGATTATGACATTCCGGAAGAAGCAATAACCTTTGAAGAAGCCAGCCTTGACACCTTAGACAAAGCCTTGGAACGTTTGGGAGAAAAGTGCCAACAACTACTCGAAAATTTTTATTACAACAACAGTTCGTTAAATGAAATAGCCAAAAAACATGAAAAAAGCCCTACGGCAATGCGAAAGCAAAAACAGCGATGTATTGAAAAACTGAGGGGTTATTTTAAACAAATGAATCATTAAATTATGGATAGTTCAAGAAAATTTACTGACGAGAATCTGAAAGGGGAAGAACTGGAAACTTTCACCAAAAAATTCCTGAAAGCAAAATTCGACCGGGACAGGAAAAGGCGGTGGAGTAAAATACTTGAAGAAAAACACGGTATTGCTCCCCCGGGGGATAAACAGCATAAAAGAAAAGTACGAACCTTCTATTTATGGCTGGGAACGGCAGCGGCTATTGCCTTGTTGTTCCTCATGTATATCACTTATTTACAAACAGAAAAGTATTCCTACCAGGAGCTGGCCGGTAATTATCTGGAACAATCGTTTTTTCAAAATAAGGAACTTTCAAAAGGAGATTTGGATATTGGGCAATTGACTATTGACGCCACAGCAGCTTATAACCGGAAAGAATTCGACAGGGCAATTGACAATTACGAAAAAGTAATTGCCCTGGGAGCAGGGGAAAGTGAAGATTTTTTCTTTTTGGGACTAAGCTATTTGTACACCCAAAACCAGCTCCGGGCCATAGAAATTCTTTCCTCGCTTAAAGAGAATGAAAAAACCGGAAAATTTGAAAATGAAACGACCTGGTTTCTGGCATTAGCATACCTCCAAAATAAGGAACCCGAAAAAGCGAAACCCTTGTTATTGGAAATCAAAAACAGCGAATGGAACAACCAGGCAGCAAAGGAATTGCTGGAATTACTTGAATAGGCGTTATACTGCTGCGGCAGCCAAAGGTTCTTTTACGAAATACATATCAACGCTGCCCTTGTTTTTCGCATCAACTTTACCCCTGTATTCGCAATCGAATTTGTATCGCACCAGATTGTAAGTAGATTCGGAAATATTAACCTTACCCGGAAGACTCCTCGATTCCATACGGGCAGCAATGTTTACGGTATCTCCCCAAATGTCGTAGGCGAATTTATCAACACCTACTACTCCGGCAACCACAGGCCCCGTATGGATTCCGATACGGGCTTCAAAATAAGGACGTCCAAGGCGGATACGCTCCTGTTTGTGTTCCTCCAGGAATTCCTGTATCTCGAGAGCTGCCTGGACAATGTTGTAAGGAATAGACCTGCGTTCACTTAACCCACTGGCACACATGTAGGCATCTCCAATGGTTTTGATCTTTTCAATATCTTCATATTGAGAAATAATGAAGTCGAAAGCTTTAAAACAAAGGTCCAGTTCTTCCACCAGTTCTTCCGGAGTTAGTTGTTCTGAAATTTGGGTGAAGTTTTTGAAGTCAGTAAAAAGAACGGTGACTTCATTAAATTTCCTGGCTTTTGCTTTTCCAAACTGCTTGAGTTCTGTAGCAATTGAGGCGGGCAAAATATTCAACAACAACTCATCAGAACGCTCGCGTTCTTCTTCGATTTCTTTATTTTTTTGCGACAAAGTATCTGCAGCTTTTCGTTTGCTTCTGTATCGGGCATAAAACAAAATTAACAACAACAACAGAAATCCTGCAGCTGCAAGGGTCTGATTCCTCAGGTTTCGGCTTTTGGCTGCCTCCAGTTCACTTTTTTGGGCAATAAGCTTGCTTTGTTCGGCTTCCAGGGTAGCTTCAGCAAGGGCCGCCTTTTGCTCCAGGGCTTCCCTGGAAAGACTTTTCACTTCTTTCTCTTTTCTTTTGGCTACTTCCTCGATCTGTTTCTTTTCTTCTTCAATGGTCGTGATCTCTTCCTGTTTTGCTGAGATCTCCTGCTGTTTTCGCTCATTGGATTGTAAAAGTTGTGCCTGCCTTTCTTCCAAAATGGTTTTATCCGTTGATAACTGCTCACTTTGAAGTTTGAGATTATTGATGGTAAAGGTCAATTCATCCTTTTGTTTTTCCAACTCCCGCTTTTCCTTTTCCAATTGATTTTTCTGGCGTTCAAATTTACTATCCAGATCGCTCATGGATGTCCCCTGCTGACTGAAATAATTAAAAGCTTCCTGATTTATTTCATAAGCCCTTCTGTAATTTCTTTCTTTTACGGCTACAGCACTTCGCTTGGTTGTTGCCTGGATCAAAAGGTCGGAATAGCCTGCTTCTTTGGCAAACTTCTGGGTACTCTTAAACCAAACTTCCGCATTGCGGGAGTTTCTGGCCCGTTCATACCCTCTCGCAATCAAATAAGCTGAGCGGGCAGCCATGCCATTGTTGTTTTTTGATATTGCCTGGTTGTGTGCCGCCTTTCCAAAATCTATAGACTTTTCTGTATCGACACGCAAATACGCTTCTCCCAACTGAAAATTAAGGACCATCTTCTCTTCAGTAGTCGCCGCTTCACTCAATTCTTTTTCCAGTTCTTCTATTGAAGCATTCTGCCCAAAGGCAACTCCAAACAGGAACAGCAAAAGGAGGGTATAAAGAAATTTCATTTGTTTAAAAATTTATTAATTCTTTGAACCTGTCTGCCGCCAAGGCAGAATTAAATAAGATCCTGGACATTTCATTTCGTATCTACAAAGCTCCGGAAGACCGGCTGACAAAAATACGAAATAGTAAAAGATTTATTGTAAAAACCCGTACTTACCCCCTAATTATGATTTCGGGAGCTGTCCTTTTTCATTAAATCCAGAGTCGAATCACGGAAAAAAGGTCGGATAGGTAAGGTATCTTTGATGGGAACTATATTGGGTAATTCAGGTTTGTCCGGTATCGGAGGCTTTCCGGAGGTGTCTCTTTTCAAGCGGGCTTCCACCAACAAAATGGAATCTACGATAACACCTGCCCTTTTCAAGACCTTTTGACGACAGGAATTTAGCTTTTCTATTTTATATCGTTCAACACGCTCTTCCACCTGCTGCTGAATGACCTGCTCACGAACAGCATTGTCTTTATCCTGAGAACAGGCATAAAAAAGACACAAAAAAACCAAAATCAATAGTTGACGCATGAGGATTCCAATATCTTGGTAACGGCTCAAAATTACAATATTTCGTGCACTTCCAGAGGATAAAAGAGACATCATCCGAAAGAAACATCTAACCTCCGTCAAAACCGAAGATAAGCTCCCGCATGAAGACTAATGGAGTTCATTTTATTGGAGAAATCCTCCGTGGAAACAACAGGGGTAATATTGGTTCGGAAAACCGGTTCAAAAGAGAGCCTGACCGAAGGCGTAATATCATAAGACACTCCTGCCGTCAATACATAATCGTACCCAAATTTATGGGTTTCCGTTAGTTGCCTTGTTACCCTGGGACGATTGTACCGGCGGAATTTCGGACTTTTAGATTTGACTTCAGCCTCAAAGGTGGTGGTTTTGAGTACATTCAAAGCCATCCCCGTTTGAATTCCGAAAGTAAATCTGGCGATTCCTTTTTCATATCCCACCAATAAGGGAATATTGATAAATTTTAACCTTTGACGGGTAATGACATCCAGTAATACATATTGTCCCTCGTTGAGTTGATCTGAGGAAGAACGTCTGAAATCGACCTCCATGTCAGTATTTCCGTAAGAAGATGGAACACTTAAGGTATAGGTACTTTCGTATTCATCGTCCACCGGTGTTTCAATAGTCGGATCATAATGGATCCGGAAATTTTGCCTGGACATCAGAGCAGCATCATAAAAGCCCAAAGCAGTACTGACTTTCCAGCCACTGTCCAAAATTACGCCTGCCTTTACACCTCTTTCATGTGACCAGGTTTCTTTTTCCATGGATCGGAACAATAGCGGGCCTCTGGTGGTTTTGGTATGACTGTTGGTAAAGTTGGGGGCGATATAGGCTCCCGCATAAAAACGGGTATTTTTAACCGGTTGGATGTCTTCGGGAATGGGCAATTGATCGTATGCTCTTTCCGGCAATTCCAGATACTGACTGCTGGTGGCCAAATTTCCCACTACAGGTAAATGGGAAGGACTGCTAAAATTATTGTCTAAATAAGGTGCTTCGACGGTTTCCGCTTGATTAATCCCGACAATTCCATTTTCATCGGTATCGTTGTTTTCAACAAATTCCGATGGGGTTCCTGATATTACAGATTCGTTGATCTCTGAATTGGTTTTGTCTGTATCCGGAAGGACCGCCAAAGCATTTTCCTTAATCGATTTAACAGGATATGATCGAATTATATTTTTATGGTTAGGAATAACAGGGGGAATTTGAATTTCCTCTATTTGCCCCGTAAGTTCGGTTTCATCAGGAATTTCGGTTCCAGGGTCTGTTGCGGGTTGTTCCTGTAAATTTTGATTTAGGAACTCAATGGTTGCTGCCTGGAGTCGCACCTGTTGCTCCAGTTTATTATTTTGTTGCCAAAAATAAAATGTTGTTCCTGCCAGCCCTAACAAGAATAGCCCCAAAATCAGTTTCCTCCAGGAAAAGGAAAACACCCCGTTACTTCCTGATGTTGCCGCAATAATATTATCCCAGGTCTCTTCGGACGGCATATCCCAGCCATCTGTTGAAGGCGAATCGGATAGTTTATCAAATTCCTGTTTGAATAATGATTCTAAATTGTCTTTATGTAAATTTTCTTCCATATTGGAATATTTCATTGTCAAAAATGGTAACCTCAGCTGACCAGGTTCTTTTCCAGTAATCTCCTTAACATAGCTTTCGCTTTAGATAATTGGGACTTGGTAGTACTTTCGGTTACTGCCAGTTGTTCGGCGATTTCCCGGTGGGAATATCCTTCTATTACATACAAATTAAAAACAGCCCGATAACCGGGAGGCAATTTTTGGATAAGACTGGTAAGTGCCCTGGCTCCCAAATCACTAAGAATGGTCTCCTCTGCCTGATAGCTGTCTGCAATTTCTGTTATTTCAAGGGGATTCCCTCTTCTTTTTTGTTTCCGGAGATGTTGAAGAGCGGTATTAACCATCACTTTTCTCATCCAGCCTCCTAAAGCTCCACTTCCCTTATATTGATGTATATCTGCAAAAATCTTTATGAAACCATCCTGAAGCATGTCTTCTGCTTCCGGGCGGTCTTTGGCATACCTAAGACACACCCGGAAAAGGGAAACCTTGTACAAATCGTACAATTGTCTTTGGGCTTTTCGATCCTTCTTTACGCAGCCGTTAATAAGATTTTGTTCTGTGCTCTCCAATGACCAGTGTTTTGATGACTGTTCCCTTTGACTCTTTGGTGTCGAAAGGTTTAAAAAGGTTGCCTGATATTGTTAATATTTTTTCTCAAATTTTCACATCCTATAAACTTATGTTAATGCTGTCCCAAAAATCAGTGTTTGCTGTTTTTTTCATCGATCTTTATCTTATTAAAAAACGCGTAAAACTTTAAGTTATGAAAACATTAAGGACATTTACAAACACTTTTGCACTCTTCATGGCCATTGCTGTATTCTTCGCCAGTTGTGCCAGCACTACCATGATATCCTCCAGTCCTTCCGGAGCCAAGGTATATATAGATGGTTCCTACGTAGGAGATACCCCATATCCAATGACAGATACCAAAATTGTGGGCACCTGCTCTTCCATAGCTTTGGAAAAACCTGGATATGAGCCATTATATGTGGATATCTGCCGGTCGGAAGAAGCAGATGTGGGTGCAATTATTGGTGGGATATTTTTTCTGTTCCCCTTTTTGTGGACCATGGGATACCATCCAAATCATCATTATGAACTTTACCCACTGGGGAATACCCCTCCGGAACCGATGGTAGTTCCTGCTCCTCCATTGGCACCACAACCCCAAAGTAAAGCCGACAAACTCCGGGAATTGAAAGACCTTTTCGATGAAGGATTGATCACCAAGGAGGAATATGAAAAAGCCCGGAAAAAAATTCTTGAAATCGATGACAAACCTTAAACGGAAAACGTAAGACGGAAAACTGCCAACGGGTACCGGTACTGGCCACTAAAAGGAAAAACCGGTACCGCTGGCTTACATTATTTCAGGCATTGTTATAATAATCGCTAAAAACCCCTTTTATTGTGGACCAATAAAACCACACCCGCTGTCCATGATTTCAGTAGATCTATTGATCCGTATCATTCTTGCGCTCATCATGTTAGGGGTGGGGATGTCTATTGAAGTATCGAACTTCCGGGCGGTAATCCAACGCCCAAAGGCTTTTTTCCTGGGCCTTGTTTCCCAGATGGTCGCCTTACCTGTTTTTGCGATTCTTATGGTGTTTTTTGTCCCGCTGCCTCCTGAGTTTAAAGTAGGCATCATAATTTTATCACTTTGCCCGGGTGGCAACATGTCGAATTATATTTCCTATTTGACCCGGGCAAATACGGCTTTGGCGATTGCTTTGACCACCGTCAACGGGTTGCTTACCGTATTTACGATTCCCCTGGTGAGCAACTGGGCATCCAGGGTATTCCTTGGTCACGCAGAACAATTCACCCTTCCTTTTACCTCAAGCGCCCTGGAGATATTTTTGTTGATCCTGTTACCTGCGGCTGTTGGCGTCACCTTCAGACATTTCCGACACGCGTTAGTGGAAAAAGTCGAAAACCCCATAAAATGGACGACCTACATCCTCCTGGCACTGATGTTCGCTATGCTGATTTTTGGTGGTGAAGCACGAGGCGGACTGCAACTGACTTTTCAAAATATCTACCAGATATTGCCTTTTACTCTGGCCCTTAATTTATTTGGCATGCTGTTCGGGTTCTATTTTGCGCAGTGGAATAATCTCTCCTGGCGCAATGGTATAACCTTATCCATTGAAACCGGATTACAAAACACCGCCCTGGCTCTACTGGTAACCGGTACTTTACTCAATAACAGCGAGATGGCCAAACCTGCCCTCATCTATGCCGCATTTAGTTTTTGGACTACCCTCGGTTTTGCATCCTTTATGAAAAGAAGGGCAATTCGGAGGTAGATCTATCCTTTTCCCTAAGAAATATCCATTTTTTGCCATTTTGGCATTAATTTTTCTTGTTTTTTGTCATTTTGTCACAAAATACTTTTGGTTTATGCCCCTATGGCATTTTTGTTTATATGGCACAGAAATTGACCTGAATAATGTGTAAATCAATTTTAAAAAATCTAAAAATCAGATAAAATGTTAGTTGTAAGACCTACTGTCAGACCATACAGAAGAGCACATACAAGACCAGTTTATACCACTCCACGCGTGGTGAACAATCACACACCAGTAAGTGTAAATGTGATGGAACGTGAAGACGCCTATGAACTCGAATTGGCAGCTCCCGGAATGAGCAAAAATGACTTTGAACTGAGTGTTGAAAATGATGTACTGACCATTTCCGCCAAGAAGGAAGCACCCCGGGAAGAAGCAGTGAAAGTTTTGAGAAAAGAATTCGGAGAATATAATTTCAAACGTTCTTTTGAATTGACGGAAACTATTGACAATGAAAATATCAGAGCTTCCTACGAGCAGGGCATTCTCAAGATTGTATTACCTAAAAAAGAAAAAGAAGCTCCTAAAGTGGTAACAGTCAAGTAAACATATTCATCTGTTTATGTGGAGGATTTCGCTTAAAGGAGTAGTATCCGGCAGCTTTTGGAAAGACTTTCACATAAACCTGTCGGAAAATTGACAATATTCTGACAATGCAACGAAATCTTTCCATTCACAATAATGTTAAAAAGTTAGATTATGAAATTTGATAATAAAAATAACCCCTTTGCTAAAGGAGGGATTTTCGGCGAAATCCTCGATGAGTTTTTGAATACGGATATCACCAAATTCATGGGTGGTGACCTGACAATTTCAAATCCAAGAGTAAATGTTTCGGAATCTGCCAACGACTTTGTCATAGAACTTGCAGCTCCCGGACTTGAAAAATCGGATTTTGATCTCAATGTGGAAGAGGGACGCTTGAAAATTAAAGTTGAAAAAACCGTCGAAGACGATAACGATCGTAAATTTTTAAGACGAGAATTCAATTACAATACTTTCACCAGGAGTTTTACCCTGCCGGAGACAGTGGATGCCAGTAACATTTCCGCTAAATACGAGGGGGGTGTACTGAGCATTACCTTGGGCAAGAAAGAAGAGAATAAAACTGATTTCTCCCGTAAGATCAACATTTCCTAGTGAAATCAAGATAAAAGTTAGTTAATAGGGTTTTAGGTGTTTATTTGGGGGTCGGGAGCTTTTCCGATCCCCTTTTTTATGTGCTGCCCCAATTTTTTCTTTACCTTTCAAGAAAAAATGCGGACATCGCTGTTTTTACTCGGCTTATTTTTTTTCCCTTACCTGCAAGGTCAATCCATAAAGGATCCGGAAGCTGCGTATTTTGATTTCCTTGATCAGGCTCGGGAAAATGCCCTCGCCGGCGAACACGAGAATGCCTGGCAACTGACTTTAAGGGCCGCTGCCGTATGGGAATCCAGCGATCCCTTTTTCGGACAACTCGAAGCCTTTGAGGAAACCGCCGCTGTTTACACTTCTCAGGACATGCAGCAAAGCACTGGCAGGAAAGACTATAAAACAGCCAGCCATTATTACACCTTTGCCCTAAAGAAATTTCCCGGACCTTTTAAGGATTTCGCTGAAGACGAGGTCGAATACCTGGCCGACATCAACGCATTGCTCGGAAACGCCTGCAAAAGAACCAGCAGGATTCTCGAAGCCAAATCTGCCTATGAAAAGGCATTGGCGGGTTACACATATCTGGACACCCTTGATTACGATTACGATAAAAGGTGGGTGGCACTTTATGTATACAAGCCGCTCGCCAATATCTATACCCGCTTAGAAAATTACGAAAACGCCACCGCTTTATTACTCCTGGCTCAATCAGTTCTGGAAAAAGAAGGAAAAGCAGGAGAAGCGGCCCAGGCCTCCATTGACCTCGGCATTCTCTACGCCACAATGGAGAACCATGCAGCAGCTGTTGAACGCTTTCAAAAACATGAGAGCGATCCGGCTATTCCTCCATATATACAATCCGTTTTGCTGCTCAATAAAGCACGCAGTTTGATGGCACTGTCCCAAACAGCACCAGCGTTGGTATCTGTTCGAAAGGCCATTGACATTGCCAACCAGGAAGATCAGCCAGGTAGTATTCTTATGGATGCCTACCATGTCCTTGGACAACTGGAAACCCAAAACAGCCGATTTGCGGAAGCGGAAAAGGCCCTGAGGGAAGCGATCCGTTTAGCCAACAAAATACTACCTTCAAAAAGCAGGAAAAAAGCAAAAATTTATGCAAGCCTCGGAAACCTCTTTCTCAAAAGGGATCAACCAGATTATGCATTAACCTTTTTCCAGAAAAGCCTTGCCGCAGTTTTGGAGCAAATGGATACCACAGATTACTCCAAATTACCCGAAGCCGGAGTGTTCTATGCCGAAAATACCATTCTGACAGCCCTCGAAGGCAAATCTTCGGCACATCAACGATTATTTTCTGATTCCCGTAACATGAAACAACTGATATTGGCATCGATAACCTCAAAGCGGCCTTCAGCATAGAACAATTATTACGCAATACCCAACAACACGCCAATTCCAAAATCCAATTCCAAAAACAAAACCAGTCCAGAAGAGAACAGGCTATTGCCCTTTGTCATCAACTTTACCAACAAACAAAAGAAGAAAAATACATCATCCAGGCATTCGAGATTGCAGAGGCAGGCAAAGCTGTCGTTTTGCGGGAATCCATCCGTGAAAATCTCGCCTTGCAGCAACTTGAAAATGCATCAGGGTTGAGAAAAACAATCAACGAAACAGAAAAAGCGCTTGCGGCTGTCAACAGTGAATTACTCACATTCAATGAGGAAAATGAAACCACTTTTGACGAGCTTAATGAACAAAAGGTTTTTTTATCCCAAAAACTATTAACCCTGGAAAAAGAACTGCATAATCAGTATCCGGAATATGCCAAACTTGAGCAACAACCGGATTTATTTTCCGTGGAAGATGTTCAGAAGGTCCTGGTGAAGCATAAAGACGAAGTTTTTGTCGAATACTTTTGGGGAAATGAGATATTGTATGCTTTTACCATTGATGAAAATAGAGGTGTTCGGTTAATACAAATGGAAATCACAGAAGACCTTTTGAATAGTATTGATGAATACCTGGACTTATTTTCCGCTGAAAACCGATGGAATATCGGAGCCTCTTCCTACCAGACACATGCCCTGAAAATTTGGCAACTCCTCTATGCTCCTTTAAAAATAGAGGGGTTTAAAAAGGTGATCATCGTTCCGGATGGTTTATTGTCCTTCATTCCTTTTGAAGCACTTGTAACCGAACAAAACGCCGGCCCGTTCTTTAAAAACCTCCGGTATCTCATCAAAACCCAAAACATCCTTTACGCCTATTCCGGAGGCGTTCTCAAAGAGCAGAAAAACGCCATTCCCTCAGGCAAGTCTTTTCTATTCGTCGCTCCCGGATTCGCCAACAATGAGCAAGGGCTTCCAGAACTCAGTGATGAGCTTCTGGAGATAGACCATCCGGAAAGCCTGATAAAACTCTCCGGAAGCAATGCCACCCGAAACAAATTTGAACGGGAAGCATCCCGAAGCCGGATCATTCACCTGTACACACACGCAGAAGCCCATGAGGGTCCAGAACAACCCCGGGTTTTCTTTTTTGACAAGGCATTGCCCTTATCGGAAATATACGCACTGGATCTTTCTGCAGAACTCGTGGTATTGAGTGCCTGCGAAACCAACCTGGGTGCCATGGAAAAAGGAGAAGGGGTAATGAGCCTGGCCAGGGGATTTGCCTACGCCGGTGCTTCAGGCCTTATCGCCAGCTTGTGGAAAGTAAAAAGTCTTCAAACCGCGGAAATATTCACTGGTTTTTATAAAAACATGGAGGATGGTAAAGGTAAATCAGAAGGCTTGCGCAACGCCAAACTATCCTTCCTTCAAAAAACCGATGATATTCATGCTTCCCCTGCTTATTGGACAGGGTTTGTATTTATTGGAAATGACGGGATGACTTCCCAAAACAGGAATTGGAGTTTTCTGGTTTATGCAGGTTTGACATTGATGATCGCGGGTTTGGTGCTTTTTTTAAAAGGCAGGAAATGAATACGGCAAAAGAACCACAAAGCTAAACACAAACCAACGAAACCGTATTAGTTAAAATATCCAACCAGCCTTGCGTTACACAGCAGCAGGCATGGTGTTGAATATCAAAGTACTGGTTTAAAAGCTTCTGATTTAAAAAAGCCTAAAAAGGAATATCCTCGTCGTCGTTCATTTTGGAAGGCCGGGTGATGATATTGGACTCCGGAACCTCAAATGTATCGCCCGGCAAATCACTGAAATTTGGATCCTCCAGATTGGAGAAACGGGCAAATTCATCGGTAAATTTCAACCGCACGGTTTTCAGGGCACCATTTCTGTGTTTGGCAATGATTATCTCCGCTATGCCTTTAAGAGACATGCCCTCTTCGTCTTCCATGATTTGGTAATATTCCGGTCGGTAAATAAATCCAACAATATCGGCATCCTGTTCAATAGATCCGGATTCCCGCAAGTCAGACAATACCGGACGTTTACTGCCGCCCCTCGTCTCAACCGCACGACTAAGCTGCGACAAGGCGATTACAGGCACATTAAGCTCCTTGGCCAGCCCTTTGAGTGAACGCGAGATAGCACTAACCTCCTGCTCCCTGTTCCCTTTTTGGTTATCCGATCCTCCGCTCATCAATTGTAGGTAGTCAATGATAATGAGGGATATATCATGCTGCATTTTTAGTCTCCGGGCTTTGGCACGTACTTCAAAAACATTGATACCCGGAGTATCATCGATAAATATCGGCACCTCACTGACATGCTCAATAGCAGTTTGAAGTTGTTGCCATTCGTAATCTTCCAACTGGCCGGTACGCATTTTGGATCCGGAGATTTCAGCTTCCATCGAAATAATTCTTTGTGCCAATTGCAAACTGGACATTTCCAGGGAAAATACTGCTACCGGTTTGTTAAACTCCATGGCCGCATTTTTGGCCGCGGACAAAACGAAACTTGTTTTACCCATACCGGGCCTTGCAGCCAGAATGATAAGGTCTGAATTTTGCCAGCCGGAAGTCACCCGGTCGAGATCCACAAATCCGGTAGGTACGCCTGTCAGGCCATCTTCCCTGTTTTTCAGTTCTTCAATTTGCTTGAGAGCCTTGGAGGCAAGGGTAGTCATACTATCATACGAACGACTCAGGTTTTGCTGCGTAATATTGAACAACCCCTGCTCCGCACTGTCGAGCAATTCAAACACATCCGTGGTATCCTCAAAGGCATCCTTGATGATCTTGGTGGATACCGTGATCAATTCTCTTTGTATATGTTTTTGCGAAACAATTCGAGCATGATACTCAATATTGGCTGCAGAAGCAACCCGGTTGGTCAATTCTGCCAGATAAGCAGGCCCCCCCACCGCTTCCAGATCGCCTTCTTTTTTGAGTTCCTCCATAACGGTGAGCAGGTCGATGGGCTGCATCCGCTCAAAAAGTCGCAACATGGCCTTGAAAATAAGCTGATGCGCATCCAGATAAAAACTTTCCCATCGAATGATATCCATGACAGTGGTCAAGGCATCTTTTTCCAACATGATCGCCCCCAGCACAACTTCTTCCAACGGAACAGCCTGTGGCTGGACCTTACCGAAAACATAATCGGAAAGATCTGCACCTCGGTTGCGCTTTTTCATGCGCAGATCACTTTTGACCGGTGTGTTTTTTTTCTCAGGCATGGATTTAATTTCTTTTTGCTCGATGATTTAAAACGGAGAGATCGACTGGTTTGTATTAACAAAACTAAGGGTAAATATTGAGGAATAGAAATTCTTTTTTCCGAGGCGTGTGGAAAATGATTCCCCGCTTGTGGAAAAAAAAATATTTTCTCTGATTTCAGGGATAGGTATAGTTCCTTAAAAGCAAGAATAGAGGCAACAACACGCCAAATTTTGTGGATAACTTTTCCGACTTGTCTTTGTTCCATTGCTGAATTTTTCAAACAAATGCTGTTCAACATACAAAATCAACTCAGCCAAATAATTCTTTTAACAAGCATTTTTCGGATTTTTGCCATTAAAATAAATACAAACTCATGAATAAGCTTTTTGGACTTCTAGTAATAATAGCAACTTTCATCGCCTGGCAATACCCCGGAAATAATAACCAATGGAAAAATAAAGTAGTTCCCTCCCTTTTACAAAAACTGGAATCCGGGGCAACTCAGGATTTCATCATCATCCTGAAAGAACAGGCAACATTAAATAAAAGCCGATTCATCCATAACAAAAACCAGAAAGGTCAATATGTTTATGAAAAGCTCAGACAACAGGCTGTTTCTACTCAAAAAGACTTGATCAATTTCCTGGACGGCCGCAATGCAGCCCACAAATCTTTCTTTATCGTCAATGCCATTTACAGCACGGGAGATCTGGAATTGGTCAGATCGCTGGCACTGCGCGACGACGTCAGGGTCATTGAAGATAACCCGGAAGTGCAAATCGAACGTACTTCGACCGCTGAAGCATCCAACAACCTCAGGGACGGAATAGAATGGGGCATCGAAAAGATTGGTGCGGACCAGGTCTGGGATATGGGATTTACAGGGCAAGGGGTTATCGTTGCCGGAGCAGATACCGGGGTGGAATGGGATCACCCTGCAATTATGGAAAGCTATAATGGCTGGAGTACTGATGGTGTAGATCATAATTACAGCTGGTATGACGCCGTTCATGAAATCAGCCCGCTGCATAATGATACGATCATCAGCCCGGAAAACAACCCATGTGGACTTAGTTCCGTAGTACCTTGCGATGATCACAATCATGGCACACATACCGTTGGCACCATGACCGGCGATGACAGAATGGGCAACCAGATTGGTGTGGCTCCGGGGGCCAAATGGATTGCTTGCCGGAACATGGAGAGAGGCTGGGGAAGTCCGGCAACCTATATTGAATGTTTTGAATGGTTCCTGGCTCCCACAGATGTGAATGGCGAAAATGCAGACCCCGCAAAAGCACCACATGTCATCAACAACAGCTGGGGTTGTCCGCCGGAAGAAGGTTGCAATCCGGACAATTTTTCTGCCATGGAAACGGCCATAACCAACATTAAATCTGCAGGAGTGGTCGTCGTTGTTTCTGCCGGCAACAGTGGGTCTTCCTGTGGTTCTATTACCAATCCGGCTGCGATTTTTGAACCCTCCTTTACCATTGGTGCTTTTAGGTCCAATGACACCATCGCCAATTTCAGTAGCCGGGGACTTATCAGTGTTGACAGCAGTTTCAGGATGAAACCCAATGTAGCTGCCCCTGGTGTTCAAGTGCGCTCCTGCATCCCGGGCGGCAGTTATGCCACCTGGAACGGAACCAGTATGGCCGGACCTCATGTAGCCGGCATGGTTGCCCTGATAATTTCGGCCAATCCCGATTTAGCCGGAGAGGTCGATATCATTGAAGATATTATCGAAGCTACGGCCATCCCAATGGTAGCGGAACAAGACTGTAATGAAATTCCCGGAGAGAGCATTCCAAACCCTGTTTATGGATATGGCAGAATAAATGCTTTAGCAGCCGTGGAACAAGCTTTGATGTACACAAACATTGAAAATCCTCTTGCTACCTATGATTTGATTGTTTACCCAAACCCATTTAAAGACAATATTGAATTGAGCCTGGGTAACCTTACAGAAAAGGTGGATTTTCAGATTTTTTCTGCAGAAGGCAGGCTGGTGTTCTCCAAATCCTACGAACCACAAGCCTTCGTCGATGATAATATCCTTACCGGATACCTCACCAAAGGTATTTACTTTTACACCTTAAAGGGAAAAAATGTATTGAAGAGTGGTAAGCTGGTAAAAATGGATTAAAAAATTATGTTTTTGGGAAAATAATGCTGCCGAATACCGGGTTGAAAATAAAAAAGGTCAGGAAACTCAATTCCTGACCTTTTTCTAAACCGCTTAATGATTAAAGACATTTAATGTCTGAAATACTATAATATAACGAGTTGGGTTAACTAAAATTATATCCCAACAAGGATTTTTTAGCATTAAGCTCTTTCCATCATGGCGTTGTTGTACATACTTTGCAATTTCTTGCGAGCAAAGAAAATACGGCTCTTGATCGTCCCTAATGGGGAATCCAGTTCTTCCGCTATCTCATCATATTTAAATCCCTGGTAGGCCATCATAAAGGGCTTGCGAAAATCATCCGGCAATACATCGACCATTTTCATGAGCTCCTTGTAATTCATATTGCCTTCTCCACCATTCTCGATAGCATTGCTACCTGAATTGAGGTAATAATCATTGGGCGTTTGGTCGATGATGAGGTTGCGACGCATTTTCTTTCTGTAGTTATTGATGAAAATGTTACGCATGATGGTAATGGACCATGCTTTGAAGTTGGTTCCCTGGTTGTACTTATCAGCATTCGTAATAATTCTCAATGTAGTATCCTGGTACAAATCTTGGGCATCATCCATGTTACCGGTTAATTTGAGCGAAAAAGCTCTCAGAGAGTTGCTGATCTTGTCAAGTTGATCCTGGATCTGATTTTGCATTTGAATTATCATAGTCGGTGATTTTGTGATTATTTTTGAAAAATTTTTTATCTATTTAGAATCATTTTGCATTAAGTAATGTATTAAAATGATCTTTTTTATTGTTGACGGTACAAATATGTAAAAAAAAATAACAATGTTCAACTTTTTGCCTAAAAAAGTTGAACAAAAAATAATATTTCTTCTTTTTGAAGGGATTTCAGTGGAAAATCTTCCGTTAAACGGATAAAAAAGATCAAAACTCAGCGTTCCAGATCCTTCTATTGAAACCTGATTTTCAAAAAACATATTCAGTGGGAACCAAAAAGCATTCGCCGAAAGGTTTGGACTGTTTTGGACAAAAACAAAAAGGTCAGGAAAATGAATCCCTGACCTTTTCTCTGAATATTTTTTGACAATAGATTACTGTTGGTCGAAAAACAAATTTTACTTAGTACGAAAATCAGGCTCTTTCCAACATGGCATTGTGGTACATCTTTTGCAATTTCTTGCGAGCAAAGAAAATACGGCTCTTGATCGTCCCTAATGGGGAATCAAGTTCTTCAGCTATCTCATCATATTTAAATCCCTGGTATGCCATCATAAAGGGCTTGCGAAAATCATCTGGCAGTACATCCACCATTTTCATCAGCTCCCTGTAATTCATATTGCCTTCCCCGTCGTTCTCAACAGCATTGGCCCCTGAGTTGAGGTAATAATTATTGGGAGTTTGATCGATGATGAGGTTGCGACGCATTTTCTTTCTGTAGTTATTGATGAAAATGTTACGCATGATGGTAATGGACCATGCTTTGAAATTGGTTCCCTGGTTGTATTTTTCAGCGTTAGTGATGATTCTCAAAGTAGTATCCTGGTACAAATCTTCCGCATCATCCATGTTACCGGTTAATTTGAGGGAGAAAGCTCTCAGAGAGCTGCTGACCTTGTCTAGTTGATCCTGAATTTGGTTTTGCAATTGAATTATCATAGTCGGTGATTTTGTGATTATTTTTAACAAATCTAAATAAAAAATAAGTTTTTCGCAAAAAAAATTGTCTATTTAGAATCATTTTTAACTAGAATTGTATCCAAAAGGACATTTTTTCCCGTTTTTGACCTAATAATGTAAAAAATAATGACAATGTTCAACCTTTTTAGGGTGAAAGTTGTACAAGGTATAGATTCCTTTTTATTTAAAAAGGATGTACAGCACAACACATTTTAACAAAACGTTATGAAAGAAATCGAAACTCAATTACAAAACTATCTTCCTTCCAACCTTAGGTTCCTGAGAAAACAGTTCCATCTGAGCCAGGAATTATTCGCTGAAAGGATTGGTTTAAACCGCGGCAACATCGCGTCTTACGAAAATGGTACCTGTCAACCCAAAATTTGTAACCTGAAAAATATATCTCACTTTTTCCAGGTAACCATTGGAGACCTGACGGGAATAGATTTGAGGAAATTCGGCGCCTATGAAAATGCCATAAGCAACTATAATAAAAAATCTGTTTGGGAAACCGAGGTGTTAGATACATACCTCTCAAAAGCGGCAGAAACGGACCGTTTACTCGAAAGCCTGAAAACCGCATTCTCGATCACTGCCTCCAAAATGGATGAACTACCGAGCGATATTCAATTCCTGATATTGAATTACGAACAAATGTACAAGGCTTCCAAAAAGATTGTTGCTACCCACAGAGACTTGCTGGAATACCTGAGGCAAAAATCAATTGAAAAAGGCAAAAATTAAGACAAGACATTATCAGGCAGCAGTCGCCTGTTTACGGCATTCCACCTATGGCCGGAATTAGATTGAAGCCGTTCGAAAACTTATTCCGTCCCTAATGGCAATCCCAATGATACATGACTTTGGAAAAATCTTTTTTGACAAGGTCTTCTGTTGAAATAAAAAAGTTCGCTGTTCCCATATCTCCCCACATACTTTCGATCTCTACATCGGTATCCATCTGGAATAACAATGTCAACGGATTTTCCGGATCACGAGGATCCTCCTGAGCAAAATGAGCATAACCACCTATTTTATGCCCTTCAGCACTTACATATTCATTATACATACCATGAACATCCCATTGGGTGTCTCCAAATTGTTCAAAGAAATCAGCAGAGAAATGTTTTTTAAAAAGATAATCTGTCACAGGAACGATCTCGTTGGATTTCTCAAATGCCATTTTGAAACAATTCTCTGCATAAACAGGCAAATCGAAATATTCCCTTAATTCGGAAAAATCCGTCCTCAACTGACTTTCATCTTCAACAACTTCTTCGAAAAACAATACCCGAAAATATTGCTGAGCAAAAGGGTCTTCGCTGTTTTGACCGTAACGCCCGTCATCATTGATATAAAACTGAACGATCCCTTTTTCAGGAAATGGTGCCAATGGCGGCATCTCCGCAAAGTTGATCTGAGCCAGGAAGAAAAGTTCCTCTCCTTCGGGTGTAACGGGAAAAGGGGTGTCTTTGGGTAAATATGGCTGGCCACCAAATTTACTGTTCCACAACTTAATATCGTCCTCCTCAACAGGTTCAATTTCTATAAACTCTATTTTAGATTCGATCAACTGATCCTTAAACGGCAGCATTTCTTCCGGCAAATAATATGACATTTCCATTTCGCAAATATAAAAAAGGAAAACGACAAATAAGGTGTTCTGGTTCTACCTATTTATTTGCTTGTATCCAGGCCACACAAGGCCAGGCTCTGGCAGCATATTCATTTCCATTTGCCCCACCTCCTCTCCTTAAAAAACAGAATATCCCCATTCCTGAAAACCTCACGGCTTAATGAGTGTTATACTTGCACAGCTTTGTCGGCAAAACAGCTCACTGAATAATTTAAAATTTTAACTTTAAGGGCCGGACAGGTAAAAACTAAAACAAATTTCCCAAACATGAAGGTTTCCGTATACAGAAAAGCACATTTCAACGCAGCTCACCGACTCTATAACCCCCAATGGTCTGACGAGAAAAACCAGGAGATATTTGGATTATGCAACAACCACAATTATCATGGCCATAATTATGAATTAGAAGTAAAAGTAACCGGAGAAGTCGATCCGGACACAGGATACGTTATAGATATGAAAATCCTTAAAGACCTGATCCGAAATGAGGTAGAGTTGAGGTTTGACCACAAAAACCTGAATCTGGATACTGAAGAATTCAAAACCTTGATCCCTTCGGCAGAAAATATCTGTTATGTTATTTGGGAACTGCTTCGCAAAAAATTATCTGAAAAATACGAACTGCAAATCCGGCTTTATGAAACACCGAGGAATTTTGTAGAATATCCTGCCTGACAAACCTTACGCTTTAGGCGTGCGCCTCAGTAACCGCACCGTTTTCAGGGTCTTTCCGTTAGCATCTGATAATTCCGCCAGGTATAAACCATTAGGAATGGTAGATACATCATATTTTTTGCCCCGCTCAGCTATATAAGTTTTGACGCGCTGACCTATACTGTTGTACAAAGTGATCTTAGCCACCAGCTGATTAGGCGTTATTTCGAAATAGTCACGAGCAGGATTCGGAAAAACTTTGACATCCCGAATAGTAACAGCCTCCACTTCTTCCCGATGGGCTATACTGATGTAATAAACGATCGTTTCTAAAATATTGGAATTATCTTGAGCATCGACAATATCGATGGCATATGTTGCTGTTCCTGCACGTCCGTTTGGATATAAATAAATAGACAGGTCGATGGTTTCACCAGGCTGAAGCAAAAGCGGCATCACATACTCATCATCTATGTAACCGTTTTCATCGGCCAGGTAATAATTATCCCGGTCTGAGATTTCAGCTTGCCATTCAAAGGGCTGATCCCACAAGGTCTGGAACCATTTTACTTCGATCGGGACATTCGCTGTATTGGTTATTTTACCGGGCAATTCAAGTTCTGCACTGAAATCCGACAGATCCGTCACTACGAACTGTTCAACAATTCCAGGAGTGGCTTTGATCTGCTGTGCAGACAAAGAGGATGCAAAAACCAAGAATAAAAATGCCGGTAAAATATATTTCATAAGCCTTGTCTTTTAAGCTGATATATCACAAAGTTGGCATAAAAAATCTGCAATGTCAAACTGTTTAATAATTCCTTAACGCAAAAGGATCACCTTTCTGGTAGTACTGCCCGCAGGACTGCTGAATTTCAAAAAATATATCCCTGGTGACAACCCGGATGTGTCAATATTTCCGGTGAACAAACCGTTTTGATTCGCCTCGGTTGAAATAACGGATCTTATCCGTTGATCAGCTGAAAAAAGTGCTACCGTCAGCGATGTAATTTCGGGCGCATTTAATTCGTAATACAAAGGATGCCCGGCCATAACCGGATTAGGGTAAATCTGCAACCCTTCAATTTCCAGTACAGACTCGACAGACGTCGATAAATCTCCAAAGGAAAAAGGATCATTTTTTTCAATAGCAAATTCGCCTCCGGTAAAAATGATATTTCCCTCTTCATCATGAAGGTAGAAATAACCATACCCGTACTGGCAACAAAGACCATCTCCATAATCGTCGAGAATCCTGAAATTGTAACACCCGGGACCAGGTAATTCAATGAGTTCAGAAATGGTCTGGTTATCGCCATAAGCTCCGGGATCAGCTGGCGAACCTGTTTGAGTACCGCCACCATTCTCACCGACATTTTCATTGCCGCCTGAAGCAATAACCGTTCCGGTTTCATCCGTGATCTCCCAATAGATATCATAGCCGAAAGCATCGGTCTTCAATTCAAGATTGACGATATTCGAAATACTGGGCGGGGCCAGCCTGAAATGGGTATTCACTTCATTATTACCGTAGTTATCATCCGTCTCCCCATTGGGTTGATGAACAGCCACATGAACATAATTGTCTATCCCCAAAACACCTTCAAAGTCAATGGCCGGCAAAACAATTTCTTCTGTTTCAAACGTAGCAAGATAACCCGTCCATTCGTAGGTATGTACCTCCTCGTCATTGATCCAATAATCGATATCCAGCGCCGTCAGGGGGTGGTTGCCGTCATTTCGTAAAGTAAAGAGGGGCGATAGATTATTCCCACAAACGACCTCTGGAGAAGGGAGAAATAAGGCATTCGCATCATAAGCGTTTTGCACAATAAAATCAGGAGTAACAGAGACGCCGTTCAAAATCTGCTGATGTGTTTCTGTAATAAAAACAACCAATTCCATATTTGGGGAATCAAAAGGAACATCCCTGTAATCAGGGGGTAATTGATAGGTATAGGTACGTGCCTCAAAGTACCCCTGGCCTGTGGTATAAATCGGATCGCCCCACTGACCCGTGATCATATCTCTCAACAAATGATTGTGTTGATAATTCACCCCTTCATTACCTCCCTGCTGAGGACCGTAAACACTATTTTGCAGTAAGGCTATGTTCAGGAAATGTGTACCACTATTGATATTGGCCGTATAATAAAACTCAACAAGTACCTCAAGCTCATTGGTTTCATAATCAACGGTAGCTTCTGCAGCCACATTGACTATGGCGTTTTGCCCCAACACCTCCCCTACCGCATAACTCCATGAACTGCGGCCAAGGGCTGTTGTGCCGGCATCTCCCTGCTCCCACCCGGGAAAAACCTGCCGGTTAACGGTCGCTGCGGGAAACCCAACCAACCCTGTCTGATTGACATAACCGGCACCATAATCAGATCGGTAATCCGGGGCGCCCGGTTCCGGATTCGCATAAATACCCTCCTGGATATTGATCCGCATCACCTGCCCCGGGTAATCAGCAACAATGGATTCAGCAATAATATTACCCTCCGGACAATACACGCAATAAATGCCCCCATACTCCTCCAAAACAGCTTTCTTATTTTGAGGCAGGATACTGACAATCGTCTGCGCGAAGATTACATTCAAACACGGTAAAGACAGCAAAAATATGTAAACTGCTTTGTTCATTAAACGGCTAATTATTTTCAAAGATGCCTATTTTAGGGGCTTTCTCCAATTTTTAAATGGATAACAAAAGAGTTCGTCTTTTATTTGACCATCTTCAGCGCCCAATTGTCCTGATTTTGACAACTCCCCTCATTCTCCCCCTCCCTTTACACTGAGTTAGCAACTGAAAGCATTATTTATGTGCTAAAATACTAAATTTAAGTTTTCAATTTTTTCTTACAAAACCTAAAACATGCATATTGCGATTCTGGGTAACGGTATCAGTGGCATCACAGCCGCAAGATTTATTCGAAAACTGAGCGACCATAAAATCACAGTTATTTCCGCTGAATCCGATTATTTTTTTTCAAGAACGGCCCTCATGTATATTTATATGGGGCATATGCGGTTTAAAGACACGCAACCCTATGAGCCTTATTTTTGGAAAAAAAACCGGATAGACCTGCTCAATGCCTTTGTCGAAAGGGTGGATTCCAAAAACAAACAACTGGCCCTCCGGGATGGGTCGACCTTATCTTACGACAAACTGATTATTGCCAGCGGATCCAAACCCAATAAATTCGGATGGCCCGGACAGGACCTGGAAAACGTCAATGGCCTGTATTCCTTGCAAGACCTGGAAGCTATGGAAGCCGCCAGCCAGAACCTGAACCGCGCGGTTATCGTTGGCGGAGGTCTCATCGGACTGGAAATGGCAGAAATGTTCCTCTCGCGAAACATACCCGTAACCTTTTTGGTCAGGGAAAGCAATTACTGGAATATCGTACTTCCCGAACGGGAGTCAAAAATGGTGAGTAACCATATCAAAGAACATGGGATTGACCTAAGGCTCGAAACAGAACTCCGGGAAATTATCGACGACGGAACCGGTAAGGTCTGTGCTGTCGTCACCAATACAGGAGAAAGGATCGAGTGTGAATACGTCGGATTAACTGCTGGGGTAAGCCCCAACATCGGTTTCCTCGAAGGCAGTGGTATTGAGACACAAAAGGGCATTGTTGTCAACGAATTTCTCGAAACCAATGTCCCGGATATTTATGCCATTGGGGATTGCTCCCAACAAGCCCGTCCACGCCCCGGGCGCAGGCCTATTGAGGCGGTATGGTACACCGGACGCATGATGGGCGAAACGGTGGCTCATACCATCTGTGGTAAAAAGCTTGCTTATGATCCCGGAATTTGGTTCAATTCTGCCAAGTTCATGGATATTGAATACCAGGTCTACGGAACGGTAGACACCCGAATGCCTGAAAATCACAGCAGCATTTACTGGGAACATCCTTCCGGAAAAAAAAGCATTCGTATCGTTTATGAAAAACAGGGCAGGAACGTTATCGGCTTCAACCTGATGGGCATTCGATACCGACATGAGGTGTGTCAAAAATGGATCAAAGAGGAAACCAATGTGGAAGAGGTCCTCCAGAACCTTAGCCTTGCCAATTTTGACCCGGAATTCTTTGAAGAATACGAAAAATACTTACTGAATATTTATCAGCAACAAACCGGGAAAAGTCTGGAATTAAAAAAGAAAAGAAGTGCCAGTGCTGTATTGCAGTTCCTGGGATTTTAAGGTTCTTTTCTGTTTGCTTCAAAACAAAAATCAAGATCAAAAATGTCTTCCAATAAAGTCAATAATAGTTTATCATTAGCCACCCCTCACCCGCACGGTATGAGTGCCGGGGAGAAAACCGGCCTGGCTATCGGAGTGATCGGGTTAATGGCATTATTTCTCGCCCTGGCGGGAATTGACCTGCCGTCCAAGCCTGTAACCCTGGCAACGGCTTTAATTTTCATCACTGCAGGGACAATAATTTATGCCAGAGCTTTATACATCCACCATCCTGAAGGGATCAAGAACAACGGTGTCTGGTTCAAATCGATTTCAGCAAGGGGGCTGATGGGGTGGGCAACCGGGATAATCCTTACAGGTTTTTATATTCTCCTGTACTGGTTTCCGGAATTACTCGGCCAGGGAACTGAGGGTGCAGCCAACACCGGGATCATTGCCCTCTTTGATCCATTGAGTATGGCGCTGAAGGGGCAGGCGGCCAGTCAGTGGTTTGTCTATGGTACATTGTACACCATAGCCATTCTCGCCCTTGGGTATAAATTCATCCTGAAATATCGCCACAACAAATACCAGTTAATCCGTACGATATCAGTCATGTTTTTTCAGTTGGGTATTGCCTTTTTACTTCCGGAAATTTTGCAGGCTTTGGATAAGCCCTACTACAACTTTGCCAATATGTGGCCGCTCAACTATTACTTTTTTGACGGCTGGCACATAAAACAGCTTTCCACCAGCGGTGCATTAGGCCTTTTCATGTTGATTTTCGGCATTGCCATGTTTCTGTTGATCTCTCCGGTATTGACCTATTTCTACGGCAAACGCTGGTATTGTTCATGGGTATGTGGATGTGGCGGACTGGCGGAAACGGCCGGAGACCCTTTCCGGCATCTATCCGACAAATCAATGAATGCATGGAGAATAGAACGATGGATGATCCACCTCGTTTTGGTATTCGTTACCATCATGACCATCGCCGTATTATTCAGTTTCCTTCACGGCAGCAAGGACGCCTACTGGATCACAAAACCGATTTTTGTCGGAATTGTCGCAGTGATCTTTCTGGGAATTATCGGGCTTTTGCTATTTCGGCCAAACTACGTGAAAAATATGAGTCGGATTGCAAAATATATTGCACTGGGCTTGTCAGGGGCGCTTGTGATTTATACCATTGTCATGTTCACGCAGGAGCAAAAAAACCTGTTCCTAATTAATTCAGGGCAATTGCGTTCTGTTTATGGCTTTCTGATCGGTTCAGCCTTCTCCGGAGTGATTGGTGTTGGTTTCTACCCCATCCTGGGGAGCCGGGTATGGTGTCGTTTTGGTTGCCCGATGGCAGCAATACTGGGGCTACAGCAACGATTCTTTTCCAGATTCAGGATCACCACCAATGGTGGCCAGTGTATTTCCTGCGGGAATTGCTCAACCTATTGTGAGATGGGAATTGACGTTCGTGCTTATGCTCAAAAAGGCCAGAACATAGTCCGAGCGTCCTGTGTGGGTTGCGGCATCTGCTCTGCAGTATGTCCAAGAGGTGTATTGCGCCTGGAAAACAGTGCCATTGATATCCAGGACAGAACCTCTACCCTAAAAACCATCCATATCTCTGAAGATCAGGTGACGCTGTTGTAATTGATTTTAACGTAAAGGGGATGGAATATTCCAGGTTAGGGATGGGTTCAATTGAAACCAAGTAAATAAAAAATATGCTTACAGAAATCAATCCAAAACTGCCGATGCGCAACAAGGCCTTAACAAAAGAATTTTACCTGAACAAATTGAGTTTTGAGGAGCTTAGTGACTACGGTGACTATTTAATAGTAGGAAAAGATAATATTGAAATTCATTTTTTTGAGTTTAAAAAGCTCGATCCAAAAGAAAACTATGGACAAGTTTATATCAGGACTGACGACATTGACACTCTTTATAGATCTTTTCTTGACAAGAATATATCCATTCATCCAAACGGAGAACTACAAAGTAAATCTTGGGGGCAAAGGGAATTTGCTTTACTTGATCCGGATAATAACTTGTTGACTTTCGGACAAAGTTTATAACAAAACTGGAGACTGCCAACCGATGACTGACATTAATATTTACCTTTCATTAAACCTACCAAAGGCCTTGCTGTTTACTATTAATAAAATCCCTATTTTGGGAGGTAACAGCCAATTGAGTTATCGCCATTATTTTGTCTGATAACAACTATAAATATTTACCTTTGTGATATGAGAACAGATGACTTATTACATAGAGCACTCAATCTTGAATTTCTGACAGCAGAGGAGGGCGTATTCCTCTTTGAAAACGCCGCAACGGCAGAACTGGCGTACGTCGGTAATGAATTGAGGAAACATCATGTCCCGGGCAATATAGCCACCTGGATTATTGACAGAAACTCCAACACTACCAATGTTTGCATTGCCAATTGTAAATTCTGCAACTTTTACCGCAGACCAGGCCACGATGAAGCCTATATCACCACCATTGAAGAATACAAACAAAAAATAGAAGAGACCTTTGCTTATGGTGGAGAACAATTATTGCTGCAAGGCGGGCACCACCCGGATCTGGGACTCGATTTTTACACCTCCCTTTTCCGCGAGTTGAAAGAGCTATATCCAAATCTCAAGTTACACGCTCTGGGACCACCGGAAATAGCGCATATCGCCAAGCTGGAACAAGCTTCCCACACCGAAGTGCTGAGAGCGTTAAAAGAATCCGGATTGGACAGCCTTCCCGGGGCGGGGGCAGAGATTCTGAGCGATCGCGTTCGCCGGCTTATTTCCAAAGGAAAATGTGGCGGCCAGGAATGGCTGGATGTAATGAGGGCAGCTCATCAACTGCGCATCACTACTTCTGCCACAATGATGTTCGGTCATATTGAAACCAACCTGGAACGGATGCAACATCTCGTTGCACTGAGAGAAGTACAAGCGGAAAAACCAGCTGATGCCAAAGGATTTCTCGCTTATATCGGATGGCCTTTCCAGGACATGGATACTATTCTTAAAAAAATCAAACGGGCAAGAAATACCGTCACCGGAAATGAATATATCAGGATGCTCGCTATGGGCCGAATCATGCTGCCCAATGTCATCAATCATCAGGCTTCATGGCTGACGGTTGGTAAACATGTCGGCCAGATATGCCTGCACTCGGGAGCCAATGATTTTGGCAGTATAATGATCGAAGAAAATGTCGTTTCTGCCGCAGGAGCTAACCACAGGTTCACCGCTAATGGTATTCAGGAAGCCATCCGCGAGGCAGGCTTCACACCGCAATTGAGGAACCAGGAATACGAATTCCGCGACCTCCCGGAAAATATCAAACAACAGGAACTCGATCGTACGACAATTATTGTGGACTAACCCGTTGCAGGTTACCGGTTGCTAGTTTCTGGTTAAAAAAAACTAGTAACCGGCAAACTGCAGCCAGTAACAATCATCCATGCTCTTCGACAAAATCCAGGAAGCACTTGCTTTCATCAGAAAAAGAACAGATTTCAAACCTGATTTCGGGATTATCCTCGGAACAGGGCTTGGAGATCTTGCTGATGAAATAGAAGTGGTTAGCGCTATCGATTATTCGGAGATTCCTCATTTTCCTGTATCGACAGTTGAAAGCCACGCCGGCAAATTGGTCTTCGGCCACCTGGATGGTATTCCGGTTGTTGCCATGGCCGGACGATTTCACTATTACGAAGGATATTCGATGGAGGAAGTTACTTTCCCGGTAAGAGTATTGAAATTTCTGGGCATTAAGCGTATCATCATCTCCAATGTATCCGGAGGCACCAACCCCGACTTTACTGCAGGAGATATCGTTTTTCTAAAAGACCATATCTATCTCCAACCCGAAAATCCCTTAAGGGGAGCCAACGACGACCGGCTGGGACCTCGCTTTCCAGACATGCTGAATATTTACGACAGAAAACTGAATGCCAAAGCCCTCGAAATAGCCAAAACCAAAGGTATTCGCGCTTTTGAGGGGGTTTATCTTTGTTTGCAGGGGCCCAATCTGGAAACACCCGCCGAATACGTCTACATACATCGCCTGGGCGCAGACATGGTCGGCATGTCCACCATCCCCGAAGTCATCGTTGCGCACCACATGGCTTTACCCGTTTTCGTAATTTCCGTCATTTCAAACCAATCCTACCCGCCCGAAGTGATCAAAGAAGTCAGCGTGGAAGCAGTGATCGCCATGGCCAGGGAAGTGGAACCAAAAATGAGTTATATTGTTAAAGAGGTCATGAAAACCATAGACGATTGATGGGGGACGGAAAGCGAACCTTGCGCATTGAAATTTGTATATGCAGAAGGTTTTGCCTTTGACATGGAAGACTGGGGGGATCGCTCCAATCTTTATACCGCTCAATCCATCTCCTTCAAGCTTATTCCTGAATAAAAAACAGCCAACGACCATGATAATAGAGACGGAACGTTTATTAATGAGGCCCTACACCCCAGAAGATATTGAAGCGGCCTACCAGGTCAACCTGGATGCCGCTGTGAGCAAATATACCGGAGATGGCGGTGTAAAAACAAGAGCAGAAATTCAACGAATTATAGAAAATACGACCATGGCCGATTATGAAAAATACGGCTTTGGCCGGCTGGCGGTTATCTACAAGCCAGACAATAAATATATCGGATTCTCCGGCCTCAAGTATCTGCCCGAATTTGATATAGTGGACATTGGCTACCGATTAGCAAGCCCTTATTGGGGAATGGGTATCGCAACGGAATCTGCAAGGCCTTTTATTCCTTATGGATTTGAGACCTTAAAGCTAAAGCAAATCGTTGGCTTTGTAATGCCGGAGAACACAGCCTCCTCCAATGTATTGAAGAAACTGGGCTTCCACCTGGAGGGGATGTTTGATTACGATGGCAATATGGTTGAAAAATACGTCATTGCCCGCGAAAGTGAATAAGCTCCTTCAACTGCTCTATTCTGTCTTCCACATATGTCCGGTATTTTCCATCGCCGGTTCTCAAATAGGCCCGATAGTGTTTTAAGGCTATGGATTTATCCTTGTAATACTTATCGCTCAGTCGCGCCAGGTGGAACAGATGCTCCGGGTTATCCCCAAATTCGACGGCAGATCTATAATGATCAAGGGCTAAAGGAAGTTTGTTTTCTTTTTCGAGCACAGTAGCCATATCTGCATGAAAATCCGACATCTTTGGAGAGATGCCTTTTTCAATGGCCAGCTGGAAATGTTCTATGCATCTGTCGATACTGTCTTTGACCATATAGGCCAAACCAAGGTAATGGTGTGTGTATTCAGAATCTTTTCCACGATCCACGATGTGTTCCAGGTTTTTAATGGCCAGGTCAACACTATCGATCTGTAGATAGGCCACCCCCAGCATCATTTGGTAATAATCACTGGTATCTCCCTGCGCCATCGTTTTTTCAATACTCTCCACCACCATTTCATGCTCCTGCCGTTTTTGATGTAACCTGGATTTATTTTGTAAAAGTTTGATATTCTGCGGGTCGAGATCAAGCCCTTTTCTTAGCATTTCATCAACATAGCCAAACTCTTCAAACGACAAATAAAGCTGGCTCAGCTGATCGATGATTTCAATATCTGCCTCATTGACTGCATGGCCCTTCAGGAAAAAAGAAATGCCTTCCATTGTTTTTCCAAGCCTTAATGCAGTATAACCATTCCGTTTGTAATAATAACTGTTGGTCGTATCAATTTCGAGCAGTCGCAAATAACACACTTCTGCGTTCCGATAATTTTGTTCCCGCTCATAAATGGTTCCCAGGGAACTCAGGGCATTGGTGTTTAAAGAGTCCAGGTTCAATACCTTTCGGTAAAACATCTTGGCATCGGGATATCGCCCCATCTGAAAATTGCAATAGGCAATTTTGGACAAGTAATCGACATTATCCGGATCCTGGATATAACACTCACTCAACAATTTCTGTGCATCATCAAACTGAAAAGAAGCAATGAGGTCATTGGCTTGCAAATACTGTTGTCGCAACGACTCGGCGGGCACTTTTTCCTGGGCAAAAGTCCGGCCAATAACAGAAAGGATAAAAAAACATAAAAATATTGCCTGGAGAAAAGGTAGTTTTGACATGATGATCGTTTTGCTAAACAAACAATAAATAGATGCAACGAAAGTTGATTTTGGCGGGAGGAAGTTCTGAATGTTAGATATTGAGCCTCAAGATCCAACGTACTGCCAGGGAATCTGTTTTTTTGAGTATTGAACCATTATTAACCCTTTCAGAAAATTTATCATATGCCACCTGTTAAACCTTTCCCCCTTTAGTAACGTCTTAAGCAAGTGAATCAATTAAAATTTAGATAATTATGCGTTTAGAATTTAGTAATCTACAACCAGCGACCAGGATTTTCTTTTTTGTCATTTTATTAATAATCACGAGCTGTAAGAAAACGGATGATACTGATAAATTCGTAGATCCCGGCACTCCTGAGACGGTTAATCTAACCAATTTACCTTTTGGAGGGCCTAATATCCTGATAAGAAATCAAGGAGACATGCAGCCGGATTTTTTATCCTTATGGCTTTGCGGACTTCCTATGAACGGAGCAGGAAACTCAGATGCAAGCGATTGGACAAACCCTGACGGTACCTGGGATTATTCCAGAAAACCTTTGGTTGAAGGAAATGTTGTATGGATAAGTGAATTCAATGCAGCCCTTGATGGCAATGGTAATCGCATTATAACAGGGAATGCTTTACCCGACCATCCTACCGGCGTTTTTCCAATAACTCCCGGGAGTATCGCATATCAATATGATGGAAACCCCAATGTAATTTCAGCTCATGAAGTACTATACGTTTTGCCGGCAATACCTGAAGTAGCCCCAATGCCAAGTTGTGTATCTTTTGGTCCATCTGGTATTTCCCTTAGTGGCAGCGCAATTTATCATGGAGCATCAACACTTGGGAATGATGCTGCTGCTCATGAAATGTTGGATAGGTTCGGCGGACACACAGATGGTACTGAAAGGTATCATTATCACTTCCCTTCCCAGGATCTTCAAGATCATATTCATCCGCATGAAGCTGGTCATTCAGCACTTATGGGTTATATGTTAGACGGTTTTGGCATTTATGGCCCTTATGGCGAAAACGGAGAATTACTCTCGTCAGAAGATCTAGATGAATGTCATGGTCATACCCATCCGGTTCTCTGGGATGGAGAGATGATTGACTTATACCATTATCATTGGACCTATGATTTTCCATACAATATTGGTTGTTTCAAGGGGACCCCACAATAACAAATTTCAAAAAATAAAATCAATTTTGCCAAGGTAACTGGACGACTTTTGTAGATTACTTCTCCTCAACAGGTATGGAAAGTGCACCCCTTACCAACTCACGACATATACTCCCAGGCAGATTGATACTTCCCGTGTTTCTCAACGTGATCAGCCAATTGATTAAAAAGATCGTTCGAGGAAAGCGTTGTCATGTCCCCTATAATAACCAGCTTTTTCCTGGCCCGGGTCAGGGCAACATTCAAACGGCGGGCATCCTTGAGGAAACCGATTTCCCCTTTGGGATTCGATCGCACCAGTGAAAGATAAATGACATCTTTTTCCTGCCCCTGGAAACCATCGATGGTGTCTACCTCAATATCCAGACCGATAAAATCAGCATCTTGTCTGATTTCATCCCTGATGTAACGAACCTGCTCTGCGTAGGGGCTAATAATGCCAATACTCACCTCAGCCAGATCCGGGTATTTACCAGTGTCTTTATCCTGAAAATGAACATGCAGGTGTTCTTTAAGCATAAAATATTCGCCGGGATTGGATAAACTCCGCTGTTTGCTGTTAAAATTCTCATCAAAAGCACACCCGCTGGTATCGACCAGGGTCACCGGATCATCGCCTGGCCTTAACCGGTGGCCAGCGACTTTTTCATTGGAAAACAACTTACCATCGTAAAACTGCCCATTGGAAAAACCAAGTATTTCGTCATTCATCCGGTATTGTTCCCTGAGCAGGTAGCTGTGTTGGATCACGCCGGACATACGCTCCAGCAAAGTATGGTCAAGTCCCATTTTTTTAGCTTCCAGACTTTTGACTGTTGGAGGCAACTGATAATGGTCCCCGGCAAAGATAACCCGACGTGCCCGAAGCATGGCGTTCCAGCATTCCGCCTCCAGAGTCTGGGAAGCTTCATCGATGACCAGCGTATTGCATTGGATACCTTCTAAAGCCGGAGCACTTATGCCAACCAGGGTAGTGGCAATAACTTTTGTATTTTGAATTATATCGGCCGTCAGCCGATCCCCCAGTTCCCGGGCCCATTTTCTCAATTCTCTGGCTTCCTTGTACATTTGATGTCGCTCATTGCGCTGTTGGGCACCAAAATTACGTTTGTAGGTCGCGGCTTTTTTCTGAGCTTCTTCTGCCTGTATTTTTACTTTTTTGATATGCTTCCAATCCGGATGATTGCGGGCTTTTTCTTCGAGGGTGAGGTGAGCAATGGAATCACCGATCCTCGTGACATTGCCAATACGTAAAACAGGGATACCCAATGCATCCAATTGACGGGCCAGCAGATCTACAGCATTGTTGGATGGAGCACATACGAATATCCGCTTTTCAATTTTAGTCAACGCCTGAACCAAAGCTACCAAAGTCGTAGTTTTTCCAGTGCCCGGAGGCCCGTGAATGATGCTCATCTGAGCAGAACCAAGGGCTCCTTTGACAGCCTCCTGCTGATTTTCATTCAAATGACCTACTACTGATAAATCCGGAAGTTCCTCCTCCGGAACAAACAGGTCCAGAGGACTAAAATTCCGCACCCCCTCGCGCAATGCCTCTACAATGGGATCATTACTACGTATCACTTCTTTAATCGCGGCCTTCATCACCTTGTAGGGGCGCTCATCGTAAACCAACTCAACCCCAACATGTCCCTCCTGAAACAGTGCTTCTTTCTGAAGAAAATCATTTTTGAGGATTACCCCCATTTTATTCCGCTGAAGAAAAGAAACCGTACCACTCCATTCCCTTCGTTCAGCATCATTACTGAAAACTACACAACCGGCTCCTACGCGGAATTGATGTTTTCCCGACTCTTCTTTGGAACGCTTCACAACAACCTCCACATATTCTCCAATGGTATAGTGTTTCCTGGTGATCTCCACCGGGTACCACAGAATACCTGATTCCGCCTTTTCCTTTAAAGTCTTATTGGCCGACAAACTTCGGAAGTAGGCCTCTTCCCGGGCCCTTTCCAATTCAATGGCCTCCAATAGTTGTGCATATCGGTCCTTTTCCATCATGAGGGCAAAGATAAGATTTTTGCATGGTCGATTTTAGATTGGTAATTGAATTATTGGGCATCCCTGTGCTGCCCCGGATCGGCCTATCTGCAAAGCTCCTATCCCTTGCCCTGGCAAAGATCCCGTACAGGTATGTGTAGGGCTCGTCGCTGCACCGCCCAGCACTTCGCGGTACAAGAAATACTGTTTTTCAGAAAAATAGTATTTCTCCACCTAACCAACACCAGCAACCGCTAAATTTTCCAAAAACTCCCTTACCTTTGCGGCATGTCAACGATTACGACTAAAATAGATATCCGTCAATTCGAACTTTCGGAGTTGGAAGAATGGTTCAAAGCCCGGGGTCAAGCCCGTTTCCGGGCCAAACAGGTATATGAATGGTTGTGGAAAAAAAGTGCCTTCACCTTCGAGGAGATGACCAATTTATCCAAAGATCTGCGCAAGGACCTAGAAGAGCATTTTGAGATCAACCCCATAACCCTGGATAAAGTGCAACACTCCAACGATGGCACGATTAAATCCCGTTTCAAACTCTACGACGGGCACCTCATGGAATCTGTTCTTATTCCGGTACCGGAAGATAACCGCTATACCGTATGCGTTTCCTGCCAGGTAGGATGTAGCCTGAGTTGTGCCTTTTGTGCTACGGGTCTCATGGACAGAAAGCGCAACCTTTCCGCAGCGGAAATTTATGACCAGGTGGTATTGGTCAACCAACAATGTCTGGAAACATTTGACCACCCACTGACCAATATCGTTTACATGGGCATGGGAGAACCGTTGCTGACTTACCGGGAAGTCAAAAAGAGTATCGAAATGATCACTTCGGAAGCAGGCCTGGGTATGTCTCCCCGACGTATCACGGTAAGTACTGCCGGTATCGCCAAGATGATCAAAAAACTGGCTGATGATGACCTTCGGGTCAACCTGGCCCTTTCCCTTCATGCTGCCGACGATGAAAAAAGAGATAAGATCATGCCCATCAATGAGCACAACAACCTCAAGGTGCTGATGGAGTCACTCCAATATTTCCACCTAAATACCAAAAACAAGATCAGTTACGAATACATCGCTTTCAACGATTTTAATGTCACTATGCAGGATGCCAAAAACCTGCTCAAGTTGTGCAAACAATTCCCGGTCAGGGTAAACATCATAGAATACAACTCCGTCGAAGGCCTGGATTTCGTCAAAGCTCCCGAGGACAGGATCAATGACTTTGCCAAATATCTGCGGGATAACGGCGTAATGATTACGGTAAGAAGAAGCCGCGGCAAGGATATCGATGCTGCCTGCGGACAGCTCGCTAATAAGGAGTGAGAGAGTTGATAGTACCCCCCGTTGACAGTTAGATCATAATACTATTTTTGAAGATCTGCTTTTTTAATGCCGAGAATTGAATTGTTCCAATTTAGAATGGTTAACTAGAGATTAAATAGGGACTTTATTTTGGTTTAACCGATTGGTAAACAGCACTTTGCTCTTTAGCTTTACATCGCCTCGTTCCGGCTGGGCATTTCCTTTTGGCATTGCCCCAAAAGAAAAACGCTGAAAAATCTAAACCTGCCTTCCTGCGGTCAGCAGGGCTCCTCCGTCGAACAGCAAGATTTTCGGGCAGCCGCCACCAAAATACACATGTACCATTTTTAACCTGCCAGCAATAAGTAGCCAACTGCTTAATAAACAACTTATTATAAAAAATCCCGAATTTTAGCTAAAGCCAAAATTCGGGATAACTCATGTTTATTTATAATATCGTACCTGCTCGTACCTCGCAATTTTCAATTTTTAACCTTGAGCACGCTAAAATTCATTGCGAACCCCGCGAATCCTCACGCCCTGGCAGTTAATTAAACCCCACCAACTGGTACTGCTGCTGTTTACTCCTCCATAAAGGAAAGGCTTCGCTTCACAAAAGAAGTCAATTTAGCCCCCTTGAGCATGTTCTGATTCAACAAAGCAAGGTTGTAGAGGTATTCGGCAACATCTTTTTGTTTGCCTTCATCCTTTTCATTCACCAGCTTGCCGGCAATGATAGGGTGATTCGTATTCACAACCACATTCACAGATTCGGGGAATCCGTCAAGTCCCATACCCTGCAGTTGCTGCATTTCCTTCATTCGGCGCATAAATTCGGGTTTGGTAATCTGTACCGGCTGATCCTCAGGAGCCATAGGTTTAAGCATAACCGTTCCTTCAGTTGGCGTGATGAATGTCTCAAAAACTGTTTTTACGGCAGTTTGTTCATCTTCACTCAGTACAGATTCTTTATTTTCCTCTTTCTGAATCAGGTTGTCAACAGTATCTGAATCCACCCGAACGAAGGTAACATCTCCCAATTTGTATTCGAGTTGCTGCATAAAGTGGTTGTCGATGATATTATCAAACAATAAAACATCGTACCCTTTATCATTACAGGCGTCGATCAGACTGTGATGTTCTTCCTGGTTATTGGTATACAAAACGATGATCTTATCGTGTTTGTCTGTCTGAGTAGGCTTGATCTTTTCTTTATACTCTTCAATCGTGAAGTATTCTTTTGTGGTATTGGCCAACAATACAAAGTCTTTGGCTTTGTCGTAAAATTTCTCTTCAGAGATCATTCCGTATTTGACAAAAACGTTGAGGTCGTTCCATTTCTCCTGGAAGGTTTCCCTGTCTTTTTTGAAGAGGCTCTTCAGTTTATCAGCGACCTTGCGCATGATGTAATTACTGATCTTTTTGACCTCCGGGTCTCCTTGAAGGTAGCTTCTGGAAACGTTAAGGGGAATATCCGGGGAGTCAATAACCCCGTGTAATAAAGTTAAAAATTCAGGAACGATTTCCTTGACTTCATCCGTAACAAATACCTGGTTGGAGTAAAGTTGTATTTTATTTTTTTGAACTTCAAAGGAATTGTTCAACTTAGGGAAATACAGGATACCGGTCAATTTAAAGGGGTGATCCACGTTCAAATGGATCCAAAACATAGGTGGCTGACTAAAGGGATAGAGCTCATTATAAAAATTTCTATAATCCTCATCCGAAAGTTTGGCCGGTTTCTTCTTCCATGCCGGATCAGTATTATTGATGATGTTGTCTACTTCGGTTTTAATTTCCTTGGCGTCTTCTCCTTCTCCTTCGTAGGAAGTTTCCGTTTTGGTTCCGAATTTGATCGGCACCGGCAGGAACTTACAATATTTATTCAGCAGTTCCCCGATGCGGTTTTCTTCGAGAAATTCTTTACTGTCTTTGCTTATGTGCAGCACTATTTCGGTACCACGGTCTTTTTTATCGGTTTCCCCGATTTCATATTCGGGTTCTCCTTCACAAATCCAATGTACTGCTTTAGAGCCCTTTTTATAAGATTTTGTAAAAACTTCGACCTTATCAGCTACCATAAAGGCAGAATAAAACCCAAGTCCGAAATGACCGATAATGTTGGCATCGTCTTTATACTTCTCCAGGAACTCCTGGGCGCTGGAAAAAGCCATTTGATTAAGATACTTTTCAACCTCCGCGGCGGTCATTCCAATACCTTTATCCTTAAAGGTGATGGTCTTTTCCTTTTTGTTCACACTGACTTCAACGGCAAGATCTCCGAGCTTCCCTTTGAAATCTCCCCTGGCAGCAAGCGTCTGGAGTTTATTGGTAGCATCAATGGCATTGGAAATGAGCTCCCTCAGGAAAATATCGTGCTCTGAGTATAAAAACTTTTTGATTATCGGGAATATATTTTCGGCCTGTATCGAAATATTACCTTTTTGCATAGTTTATATTTTTTAGCTAACATTACTTCAAAGGCTGTGCCACGACATAATCACTGACAAAATGTCCATTAAACAGGAAGTTTTGAGCACCTAAACTGACGAAATGTACCAGAAAACAACTTTTCCAGGTCAAGGAAAATGAATTGATTATAGGAAAAGATTCACACAATAAAAAGAAGGAGGTTTGTTTTTTTTAACAAAATAATCTATCTTGCAAGCTAAAGGAAGTTTGGTTAAAAACAACCTTCAAAAATACTTCTACGGAGAGACTTAGCTACAACAAATTATACTTCCAAACACCTGATTTAGATTCTTCGGAATCATCGAATGTCAAACATAATTTCAAACAACAAGAAAGACTTTTGCAATTAGTGCAATTGAATATATAGAAATATTATTCCTAAAGAAATCAGGCTCCCGCCTGATAAGTAGTGAGTGAGGTCAGTTCTTCTGGGGGGATCGAGCTGGCCTTCATCTCACTCACTATCCATAAATTTTCTTTTATTGTTTATCTACCACAATTCGGTCTGGCCTGTTAGCCAGTTCCCATGCCGTATAGAATATCAGCTGGGTTCTTTTATGCAAGGTTTCAAAATCAATTTTTTCAATGGTATCTGATGCACGGTGATAATCAGCATGGGTCCCGTTAAAATAAAAAATAGCGGGGATTCCTTTCTCTGCAAAATTGTAGTGGTCTGACCTGTAATAATACCGGTTTGGATCGCTTTCAGCATTATAAGTATAATCCAGTGCTAACTGAGTGAATCGCTGGTTGGCGGCTTCGTTGATCTCATGCAGTTCAGAGCTCAGTCTGTCGGCACCGATAACGTAGATATAGTCGGGATTGTCCTGGTGTTTTTCATCTATTCTTCCAATCATATCCACGTTGATATCCACGATGGTATTTTCCAGAGAGAATAAAGGATTCTCCACATAGTATTTGGATCCCAACAAGCCTTTTTCTTCCCCGGAAACCAACATGACCACCACACTTCTTTTGGGGCCCCAACCATTTTTTCCGGCTTCTGCAAAAGCCTGGGCGATCTCCAGCAAAGCAGAGGTGCCAGAGCCATTATCGTCTGCCCCATTATAAACATCTCCCTGCTTTGCTCCAATATGGTCGTAATGTGCTGTAAGGAAAACATATTCGTTTTTCAACTTTTCATCCGTCCCCTCAATCAGTCCAATCACATTTTTCCCTTGTAATTGATTAACCTTTTTCTTTTGATCCGCAGTTATAACAACCGGAATTTGCAATGATTTTGACTGACCTTTTTTATTGATCTTTTGCTGGAGTTTCTTAACCTTTGAGAATTTTTTCCCGGCCATTGTACGAGCAAGTTCCTCCGAGATGATAAAACTGTTGGCAAAATTAGCCTCTGCGTTTTCACTCCATCCAATACGCTTTCTGCGGCTGGTAATTTTTTGACGAACTTCGCGTTTTTGATCAGCATAATTTTCGGTAATGATAAACACGGCAGCTGCGCCCTTAGCTTTCGCTACCTGTAATTTTTTATTGACATCCTCAGTCCAATCGGATGGTTTATCAGTCCCTGTAATCAGGAATTTCCCATCCCGGGAAGGTTCCCCATCCATAATGAATAATACCTTTCCTGCAACATTGTTTCCTTTGTAGTCGCTGTACTGCTCCTCGTCAATACCATAGCCCAGGAAAAGAACTTCGTCGGCTGTTAATTTCAAATCACTGTTTTTGGAAGGCATCGAGAAGTATTCTTCCAGATGTTTGAAGTATTCACCGTTAACGGTAAGATCGATATTTTCCCAATTCTCGGCGATATAGGAAAACCCCTGGAAATAGGTATTATTTTCGCCCGCAGCCGGTAATCCGTAGGATTCAAACATTCCGGCAATATAGTTCCTGGCCTTTTCTTCCCCTTCGGTTCCCGTTTCGCGTCCCTCGAATTCATCTGAGGCCAGAATCGTGAGATGCCTGGTCAGTTCATCAACAGAAATGGTAGAAGCGAGCCTGCCCAATTTAGAAACTTTTCCGGTTCTCTCGTTAATAGCGGCTTCTTTGCTTAGAGTGGGTTGTTGCGCCTGTAAGGCAACAAAAGAGAAAGCAAGCGCGAAAAACAATATGGATTTTCTCATTTTTAAAAAAAATTAATTAAAGGTCTGTATTGAAAATGCAAAACGCCGACCATTGACAAAGGAATGGTCGGCGCTAAAATTATAAATATTTTTTTATTAATCGGGTCGTTATGAGCAAGTTAGTCAGCTAAATGCTAATCATCAAGCTCTTCATCAATCAAAAACGGTGAAAACAGCTCCTCCAGTTCCTGCAGGAATTCAGTATCGTTCTGACGCTGAACCTCCCGTAAAATACTTTCCAGAGTACTGTATGACAGTGCAGCTTCCGCACGGTAACTGGTTTCGATGATGCGTTCATCCAACGATAAATAAAACTCCAGGTTATCCGTGGTATTGAGGGCCAGTTGCCTGATATAGGGCTTCGCCTTATCATAGGCATCTGATTGCAGATACACGCCGATCATCGGCCACGTCTTATAATCGAACTCAAAGTTCATATTCGGGAATGCCTCGAAGTATTTATCTGTCAGGCTGACTGCCTTTTCCTTATCATCTTCCCTTAACAGCTGGTACGCTGTCCTGCGCATTGCCAATTGCATGGTTTGCACACTTGGCTGGTAACTGCGATCCACAAACAGGTCTTTCTTATCGAAATTCCCCCAACGGAATTTGTTCATGACATTTTCATAAACTTTATCCGTAGCCACTCGTCCGCTGCCAACGATTCCATAATTCCCTAGATCACTCTGGTTTCGGAATGGTACAATTCTCAAGCCCAACCCTTCCAACTGCATATAATCTTCCAGTCCGAATAATTTATTTCGCTGACAAGTCACCGCAAAATATACCGGACGTTCCCAAAGGTTGGAAGCAATGATATCCAGGATAGCAATTTCGTCTTTGATCAACTGATTCCCGGTAAGCTGGATAGGAATATTCCGCATTACATTGGTATCTCCCGGTGCGATGGCGCCACTTTTCACCGCAGCCTCAGCATCCACAGGGATGTACCATTTCTTGCTGGGGTAATAACTGTCAATGGAACGACCTCCCTGCAGCGGCAGCGGATGATCTTCACCAATGAATTTCAACACGGCTTTAGCCGGCAGCGGGCGATCTTCGCTTTGTTCCTGATTATAATAAAAAATCTGGTTGCGTTTCTTGCCTTTGAGGGCCTCCCTGGGGATGGTCATCTTTATCGGGTCAGAATCATTAACTTTTCTCCTCAGCAAATCAATATACCAATCTACTGCGATCAGGCTTAAATTGACTACCCGGACATCTGTTCTTATGCCTTCAACTTCCTGGGCGTACCAAAGCGGATAAGTATCATTATCTCCGTAAGTAAAAATAATGGAATTGGGTTCGCAGGAATTCAGGAAATTACTGGCATAATCCCTTGAACCTGAATGTTCATGACGACTATGGTCATCCCAGTTTTGAGTAGCCATCAACAATGGTGCCGTCAATACCAGGAGTCCGGCAACAATGGCCGGCATCATACCTTGATTCTTTAACTTTTGCCGGAGGAATTCAAAAAGAGACAATACCCCCAGCCCGATCCAGATGCAATAAGTAAATATGGACCCTGCCAGTACATAATCCCGTTCCCTGGGTTCACTAGGTGGCTGATTGGAATAGACGATAATACCCACTCCGGTGATCAGGAATAACATCAGTACAGCTATGGCATCATTCCTTCTTCGGGCAAAATGGAAGAACAGCCCTAAAAGCCCAAACAAAAATGGCAGCGCAAAGTAAACATTACGGCCTTTATCGTTTTTCATGGCCTCCGGCAATTCACTTTGGTTACCGAGCCGTAATCCGTCAATAAATTTTATTCCTGTTATCCAATGACCACTGGATTTATCCCAGGGGTAATATCCCTGCTCACCATTCTGTCGACCTGAGAAATTCCACATAAAATACCGCCAGTACATCCATCCGATCTGGTAACGGAAAAAGAAACTGACGTTGTCAACGAAATTCGGCCGGCCGGCCGGCAATGGTTTTTCCGGATCCAGTCCCATCCATTGTTTATAAAGAGAGGGTCTACTTTGAGAGCCATCCCACATCCGGGGGAACAACACCTTGTCTCTGTTAGCATACTCCAGGGTGATCTTATAGTCCGTATATTCATAGCGATCACCTTCCTTTCCATAGCGGTCTTCAATGGCTGTCCCCGTTGGTTTGGCGGTAAATTGCGGCCCGCGAAGTAAAGAACGTTCACCGTATTGCTCCCGATTCAGGTAAGGCAATAAACGCATGGCATCAGAAGGGGCATTCATATTAACCGGTGTTTGGGCATTGGCCCGGATCACGATTATCCCAATGGTGGAATAAGAGGTAACGATCATGATGATGCTGACCATGATCAACTGCAGCAAATGGCTATTTTTCCTATAGGCCAGAAAAAGTCCGCCAATCGTTATTGCGCCAATGATCAATATGGTAGGAATAAGTCCGGAATGGAAGGGTAAACCCAACCCATTTACGGTAAACAATTCCATAGACTTCCACAGAAATGGAATTCCGGCAATAATGAATTTTTGTATAAAAAATATGGCAAGAGCACCAACGCCAATGGCTGCCAGCATTCCCTTCAGGTCATGGTTTTTATATTTCTTGAAATAATACAACAAACCCAATGCCGGGAAAGTCAGCAAACTGAGCAGGTGAACACCGATAGACAAACCAGCAACAAAAATTGTCATTACCAGCCAACGGTCCGTTTCACGTTCATCCGGGAGAGTATACCATTTCATCATACACCAAAGGGTAAAAGTGGTAAAGAAGGTAGACATGGCGTACACCTCGCCTTCCACAGCCGAAAACCAGATGGAAGTTGCAAAAGCTGTAGACAAACCGGCCACCAAACCGGCAGCGGCTGTAGCGATTGTCTGTACATCGTCCAGTTCGCCCGTTCTTCCTACCAGGGAAAGTTTACCAAACATCCCTGTGACACGGCTGATAAACATGGCTGCAAAAGCAGTACATAAACCAGACATGAGGTTGACGGAAAAGGCAATATCTTCAGGGTTGTCGGAAACCAGGGTAGCTACCCAGGTAAATAATCTGCCAATCAACATAAACAAAGGAGCTCCCGGAGGGTGAACTACCTGAAGTTTGTAGGCGCCGAGGATAAATTCCCCACAGTCCCAAAGACTGCCGGTACGTTCGGCGGATAAGAAATAAACGGTCATGGCGATCGCAAAAACGACCCAACCCGTAATTTTATGGATTCTGTTAGATGAATTCATTTATAAGGTTTGCTTGTTATAAACTCTGCCCGAACAGGGCGAAGGATTTGCAAAAGTAAAAAAATCTGCCAATCAACTATATGTTTTTTAGCACAAAAGCTTTGGCCTGCATACTGTTGTCTCCGTAAAAGACTCCAAACATAATTATCAACGTGAACGATAAAAACTGCATTCGGGCACTAATTTCGACAGACTTTAACAATCTTAAGATCAAAAAAAGGGTCAGGATACACTTTTGGAAAGCTAATTACGTAATTTTGAGCCTTACACTTTTAACCTAAGTTGCGGGTTACAGGTTTTAAGTTACTGCTTTCTTTAAACAGTACCTTGAATTACTTTTAATTAAAAAAAAGGCTATGCTTTTAAAATGGGCCATTGTTATTTTGCTCGGATACTTTGTTTATAAAAGATTCATCGCCATTCCTCCTGCCGATGATAACAATAATCAAAACCTTACCAAACCGGATAACCAACATCGCATTCAGGAGGACGATGATGATTACATCGATTTTGAAGAAGTGGATGACAAAGACTAGGAACTGAAGACTGCGGTGTGAGAACTGAGGAAAGGAAGGCTAACAACACAACAAAGTATTTCATGACAGAACAATTAAATATAGGCGAACTGATCCTATACAAAAACAATCAGCTGATCGCTTTCAACAAACCGGCAGGTATTCCTGTCCAGGCGGATCAGACAGGAGATAAATCCATGCTCGAATTGGGCGAAATTTACAGTAAATCCCGCCTGCACCTCATTCATCGTATTGACCGCCCCGTAAGCGTCATTGTATTGTTTGCCAAAACTTCCGGTGCCCTGGTCAATCTAAATGAGCAATTCAAGTCAAGAGAATTGAAAAAAACGTATTGGGCCGTAGTACAGAACCTGCCCCCCAAAGAAGAAGACACCCTTGAACACTTCGTGGTTAAAAACAGCCAAAAAAACATCAGCTTTGCCAGCGACACTGAAAAACCCGAAAGCAAAAAAAGCATACTCCATTATAAACTACTCGGCAGTATTGAACGATACCACCTGCTGGAGATAACATTGGAAAGCGGACGCCACCACCAGATCCGGGCACAGCTGGCAGCCATCAACTGTCCAGTAAAAGGAGATGTGAAGTACGGTTTCAGAAGAGGCAACAGGGACCGGTCCATTCACCTGCACGCCCGAAAGCTCGAATTCATGCATCCTGTTTCCAAAGAAAAGGAAACCATCATCGCCGAACCGGCTGACGAGGTGATCTGGAATGCGTTCAGGGAATTAGGAATTACGAGTTAAAACCCTTTCTCCTGACGTCGGCAGGCAGGTTACGGATTATCTTTACCTGTTATTATTATCCATGCGGGCAACAAACAGATTTGAGGCTAAATCAATTCGTGCCATCTTTATAAATCAAAAATTCGTGCATCTGTGGCTAGCAATATCGACATCATTTTAAAGTACTTTCCGAAGCTGACAGAAAACCAGCAATCGCAGTTTGAGCAACTGGGAGATTTGTACAGGGAATGGAACCAGAAGATCAATGTCATTTCCCGTAAGGATATTGAGAATCTTTATCCCCACCACATTCTCCACTCTTTGGCTATTGCCAAAAAGATCAACTTCAAATCGGGCAGTAAAGTACTGGACCTGGGTACCGGAGGTGGCATGCCGGGCATTCCCCTGGCCATTTTGTTCCCTCACGTACAATTCACGCTGGTGGACGGTACCCGGAAAAAGATCCTGGTGGTACAGGAAATAGCCGATGCCATTGGATTGAAAAATGTGAATGCTATACACACCAGGGCAGAAGAACTCAAGGAAAAATTCGACTTTGTAATTTGCAGGGCTGTAGCTTCCATGGACAAACTGTATGGCTGGAGCCTGAAATTGATAGGCAGCCAACACAAGCACGGTCTTCCTAACGGTTTAATTACCCTTAAGGGCGGCAATGTCAAAGAAGAGATCAAACTTTTGCCCGGAGGCAGTTACACCGAAGTCTGGCCCGTAACCGATGTTTTCCCGGAAGATTTTTTCGAGGAGAAGGTAATGGTTTATGTGCAAATCTGATTTTGTTAAAGACTCAGGACAAGGCTTACGCTAAGTAAATGAGGATATTGACCACGCGGAAATAAAAAAGAATTCACTCCCTATGCAAAAATTTAAAATAAGTTGTATTTTTGCTTTCCGAAATTCAAAATCACAGAAACTCAAAAGCTGAAATTTGTGTTTTGAATCCCGAAAGTTTAATTTAAAACCTCATGTTTTAAATTTCTCCGGGGCTATAGCTCAGTTGGCTAGAGTGCTTGACTGGCAGTCAAGAGGTCGGGGGTTCGAATCCCCCTAGCTCCACAAAAAACTAAAGGCTTTTCACGATCAGGTGAAAAGCCTTTTTTATTTGGTGTTGATTATGGAGTCTGGCAGATAGTTATTGGATGATTAACTTTTTTACCGCTTTCCGATCGTCCATATTTATTTCCAGAAAATAGACTCCTGCCGGCATACCGGATACCTCCAGCACATTGTCGGTCAGTTCTTCTTCTAACCTTTTAGATCCCCACATATCATACAAAACCACCTGGTCAATGGCTGTCTGCCCTTCACAGGTAATATTGAAAATATTTTTACCAGGATTGGGATATATACTGATCCGGGGGGCATCAGCATCCAACTCCCTGATTGGAACATCATCTAATTGCGCAAGATCATACACATATACGGCCCCTGAGTTAGTTAAATCCTGATCATGACCATGAGCTCCAATGAAAACCGTATTCTCGTAAATGGCTACGGAATGGCCGAATCTGTCGCCTGCATTTCCGTCCTCGGGGAAAATTTTAGCCTTTTGAACCCAGGTATCTCCTTCTTTTCTAAACCAATAAGCAGCCCCGCTGTAACTGCCGTTGGTACTGGCCTGTTCTGCTCCGACAATGGCATTTTCCCCGTAAATGGCCAGGACGTACCCAAACCAGTTTCCGGGAGCGCCATCATTTGGCACCAACTTGGCTTCCTGAACCCAGGTATCCCCATCTCGTTTAAAAATATAAGCCGACCCGCTGTCAATGCCGTTATCATCATCAAAGGGAGAGCCCGCCAATAAATAATCGCCATGGGCGGCAATAGACCCAAATTCATCTCCGGCATCAATATCTTCAGGGAGTAATTTAGCATGTTGCGTCCAGGTATCTCCTTCCCGTTTAAAAACATAAACCGCCCCACAGTCGTAAAAGTGATAAGGAGCCGAGGCAAAAATATAATCCCCGGACATGGTAACGCCATTCCCGAACCAATCTCCGGCCTCACTATCATCTGCGTACAATTTCGCCTCCTGGGTCCAGGAATCTCCTTCCCGTTTAAAAATGTAAACCGAACCACTATCTGTCCCGTTGTCATCATCCATCCATGAACCGGCAACGACGTAATCACCATTCATATAGGGATAAGCCGCAAACCAATCTCCGGCCTGCCCATCGTCTGGCAGGAGTTTTGTCTCTTGCACCCAGGTATCGCCTTCTCTTTTAAAAACATAAGCCGAACCACTGTCAATGCCATTGTCATCATCCATCATAGACCCTACCAAAGCATAATCGCCAGACATGACCACACTGCAGAACCAATCCCCGGGAGCACCATCATCGGGCAATAATTTTGCCTGCTGGGTCCAGGTATCCTCCTCTCTTTTAAAAATATAGGCAGAACCACTGTCAATGCCGTTGTCATCGTCCATCCAGGCGCTGATGATGGCGTAATCGCTGTAAATTGATACAATAGTACCAAAATGGTCTCCCGTGGCTGCATCAGCAGCAGTTAGTTTAGCAATTTCCGGAACCTGAGATATCAAAGTCATACAGAAAAGCATGACGGAAGCAAGCATTATTCCTCTTTTCATCGTTTTTAAGGTTTATGGTTATTTAATAATAATCAACCGACGAAGTGGAAAAAGAGAGCTTATCCGGGTATAAAAAAATTAGCGCGAAGGAAAGACATCCGGGTGTCGCCAACAGGAAATGAACAGTGGAGGGGTAGCCTAAAAAACCAAAACAAAGAAAACCCCCTGATGTAATTGGGAAGCCAATACAGGAAATTTAAGCATATTAGCCTTATAAAACAATGACTTATGTCATTTTCGTTTTTTGAACAACCCTTCACTATTGAAAAAAATAAGCCCGTAAGCAATCGCTTACAGGCTTTCTTGTTTAAAGTGAGTCGTTTTTATTACAATTTTTGAATGCTGATCAGCTATTTTTTAGCTCTGCTTTAAAATACTTCCATGGCACCAGCAACATACCAAAACATTCTCCATCTTCTTTGCCGAGGTGTTTGTGGTGTACCTTGTGGGCCTTGCGAATGGCACGGAAATAGATATTGTCTGTACGTCTGAACCATTTTACCCTTTGGTGGATGAAGATATCGTGTACAAAGAAATAACTCATACCATAGGCTGCAATGCCAATTCCAATGGCCATTACCCAGGGAATCCCCTGGATACTTCCCAATAAAATACAAATGATGGAAGGGGTTGCGAAGATCAGGAAAAAAGCATCGTTACGTTCAAAGATGCTGTGAGCACTGCTTTTATCGTGGTGATCTTCGTGCAAAGTCCATAACAACCCGTGCATGATATACTTATGTGTAAACCAGGCCACAAACTCCATGGTAAAAAAGGTCACAAAGAAAATTAATACGCTCATAATGTTTTTTTATTAAAAGTGCTGAAAATATAGTTTGAACGAAATTCAGAAGTATCCTGTTTGTTGGTCATCAAACATTCTCCTGAAAACGTGTAAGTTGAGTTCGTTGTTTGTCTTTTATATACTTGGCGTGCAGCAGATTCCTGGCAAAAATTTTCAGCCAGGATTTATCTCCCTTAAAATGCTGTTTATTGGACACAAAAAAGTCGAGGTCCTTTTGAATGTCTTTATAATAGCCAAGCATTGAGGGAGCATTCATCTGAACCATAAGCCTGATATATCTCAACTCCGGATTATCCGGCTGCCGGAGTATGGATTCCTCAATTTTTTTCTTGCCCTTATTGAAATATTTCAATTTGGTGGTCGGCAAATAAACATACTCCGCCATCATGGTTTCACAAAGCCCCCTTTATACGCGCTGGTAAGGGCTGTATTGTCGTAACTGTTGTCATTGAGGATAGCCTCAAGGCGTTTCTCCGTAAACTCCCCGTCGTGAAAATCCTGTCTGATCTTATTTTGAACATCAGACTCCCCGGAAAACATAAAAGAGACTACCATAAGGCTAAACCATATCTTCATTACAACAAATTGAGTTTGGTATTTACATAAGATTTCATCAACAAGGCCATTTTAGCATAGTTGGGTACCCGGATTCTTGTACTCATGATTTCCTGTGAAGGGGTATTCTTCAATTTCTTCAACAACCTTGAGTAATAAATATAAGCGGTATAAACGCCAAATTTGGAAGTTGCCGGTAATTTAATTATCCCCGCATAGGCCTTCACAAAATCTGCCTCAATCTCTTCAATGATCTGCTGTTTCTTTTCTGCATCGAGGTTTCTCAAGTCAATGTTTGGGAAGTAACTTCTGTCCAACAATTCAACATCACTCTTCAGGTCCCTCAGGAAATTGACTTTCTGGAATGCTGACCCAAGCGCCATGGCACTTTCTTTCAACTCATCGTATTTCCTGTCATCTCCGTTCACAAAAACTTTCAGACACATCAAACCTACCACATCGGCCGAGCCGTAAATATATTTCTTGTATTCCGCTGTTGTGTTGTAATCTTTCTTGGTCAGATCCATCTTCATGCTATTCATGAAGGCGTCGATCAAATCCAGATCAATATTGTATTTTTTTACGGTTTCCTGGAAAGAGTGCAAAATAGGGTTCATGCTGATACCCATTTCCAAAGCAAGGTAAAAATCTTTTTCAAACTTTTCCAGGAGGAAAGATTTGTTCCATTTGTGGAAGGTGTCTACAATCTCATCAGCGAAACGCACAAAACCATAGATGCTGTGTATGGCAGGACGAATGGATGGTGCCAGCATATTTACTGCTGAAGAAAAAGAAGTACTGTAGGAATTGGTCACCTTCGTACTACAATCAAAGGCTAGTTGGTCAAATAGCGACATGATGTTTAAGATTTTTTGTCAAAGTTTTGATAATTTGTTCTGAAACAATTTTACCCGAAATAAGCGCTGGAGGTACTCCGGGGCCGGGCACGGTCAACTGCCCGGTAAAAAACAGATTTTGAACTTTTTTGCTTTTTATACTCGGCCTCAGAAAAGCTGTTTGTCTGAGGGTATTGGCCATGCCATAAGCATTGCCTTTGTAAGAATGATAGTCTTTTTTGAAATCCGCAACACTAAAGGAACGCTTGAACATGATATGCTCCCGGATGGATTGTCCGGTATGCTTCTCCATGCGATCCATGATCATACCGAAATACCTTTCACGGGTCTCTTCATCATCTCCTGTAAGATCTGGTGCCAGGGGAATAAGGAAAAAGCCGTTTTCCTTACCTTCCGGTGCTACTGTCGGGTCAGTCATACTGGTAAAACTGGCATAGAACAACGGATCTTCAGGCCATTGGGGATTGTCATAGATTTCCAGGGCATGGGCATCAAATGATTTGTCAAAAAACAGGTTGTGATGTGTCAGCCCTTTTAATTTTTTATCGAAACCCACATAAAATAAAAGCGCAGAGGGAGCAAAAGTTCGCTTATCCCAATATTTTTCAGAATATACGCGCTGATTTTGGTCTAATAAGGTTTCTGTATGGTGATAATCCGCTCCGCTGAGAATAATTTCAGCATAGTGAGGTTCACCGTTAACGGAAATGCCTATGGCTTTTCCATCCTTGGTAATAATTTGATCCACAGGGGCATTGGTGTGAATTTTCACACCCAATGATTTGGCCAGGGTTTCGAAAGCCTCAACAATCTTGTACATCCCGCCTTGAGGGTACCATGTACCTAACATCAAATCAGCATAATTCATGAAGCTGTAAAAAGCAGGAGTATCCTGTGGTTTGGCGCCGAGAAACAATACCGGGAATTCCAGTATCTGTATCAGCTTATCATTTTTAAACCGTTTACGGACTTTTTGGCGGATGGTGGTAACAAACTGATTGAGATTGGAAACCGTTTGAGGGGTAACCAATTCAATGGGAGAAAGCCCTGGTTTGTACACGAGATCTTTGATAGCTACCTCGTAATTGTATTCGGCTTCTTTCAGAAACTCTTTCAGGTGCCTGGAACTTCCCGGTTCTTCTTTTTCAAAGATCTCATAGATCTCCTCTATACTGCTGGGAACATCAATATGGGAATAATCATCAAAAAACACTCTGTAGGCTGGTGACAACCGTATCAGTTCATAATAGTCTGAGGAATGTTTTCCAAAGTCAGCAAAGAAGCGATCAAAAACATCCGGCATCCAGTACCAGCTCGGGCCCATATCAAATTTAAAACCATTGGTTTCAAAAAGCCGGGCTCTTCCACCAATCTGTTCATTTTTTTCAAAAACAGTAACCTCATATCCTGCCTGAGCCAGATAACATGCACTTGCAAGAGAAGAGAACCCTGAGCCAATAATATTTATCATTTTAATTATTTTGTTTAACAAATCTAAATAAAAGTTAAACAGAAGTCAAGAGTTCGCTTAAATTTTTTCTAAAAGATGCTGAATATTCTCAAATATATTCATGTTTTTGAATTCCAGAGGTAACTTAAGCTCCTGTACCCTTCGGCCTAAAATCCAAAAATAATTGGAATCACTCAGGTCAACTTCGTTATTAAACTCCGTTAAATAATCAATAACGTAATCCGGGTCCGGCTTAACCGTAAAGAAGCTGACAAATGTCACATTAGAATACTTTGCGGTAAATGTAGGTAAGTTATCGATAGGGACACTTTCCCCAAGATAAATGGAATTATAACCATTCAGCAATAGCTCATAATGCAGGTACAAAAGACCCAGGGTATGGATCTCATTCATCGGCAGGAAAAGCACAAAAACCCTGTCTTTATGCTTAGTTGGTTCCTGCTGCACCCGTTCAATATTAATGAGCAGTTTTTGAAGAATGATGTTGGTAATGAAATGCTCATGAGCAGGATTAATGCTATTGGATTGCCATTCCAGACCTATATTGTGCATAAAAGGAATAAATACTTCGAGAAAGACTGTCCGGAACGTATTTTCAGCGATCAACCGGTTATAGGTTTGCTCAAATAACTCCAGGTCAAAATTGAGCATTGCCAGTTTGAGTTGACTCAGCGAATTTTCAATATTAGATGCTTTGGAAGCATATTCCCTTACCTTTACTTCCAATTCTTCTTCTTCCAGCTTGGCTATTTTGGAAATTTTAAGCCCGCTATTATATAATACCGTTACATTAAGCAGTTTCTGTAAGTTTTTGGTATCGTAATAGCGGATATTGGAATCCGTTCTTAAAGGCTCCAGAATATTGTAGCGCTTCTCCCATATCCTAATGGTATGGGCCTTGATCCCGGAGAGATTTTCCAGGTCTTTGATCGAGAAAACTGTGGCTATATTGTTCAACTTTTTTATTTTTTTGTTGAACAAAATTAAGGCATTTTTTCATGGTATGCAATCCCGGTTGCAAATTTATATTGGTAGCAGACTGGATCAACAAGGGCAACAAGGCAATATAAGCAATTGAATATCAATACTTTATTGATGATTTTTAGACAAATTTAAAGAAAATTATTATTTAAATAATTATCCCAAAAACGAAAAAATCTTGTTTAAGGGTAATAAAATCGGGCAAAAACAGGTTTTTGTCTTTCCCATTTCCCCGGGAAACAGATCTGTTTATATTGCTCCAAACTGAGAAAAATGTCATAATTTGGTTTTACTCACTTACCTTTATACGGAACATCACTGCTAAAAAAATGGCTATGCAATCACTCAAATACCCTGTCGGCCCCTATCAGGATCCTGAGCAAATTTCTCGGGACAAGACTGAAGAATGGATAAATGATATTCGCCGGTTCCCTCAAAAACTGGCGGCATTGACCATCAATTTACGCAATGATCAGCTCAATTGGCCCTATCGTCCGGGAGGTTGGACAATTCAGCAGGTAGTCCATCATTGTGCGGACAGCCATATGAATAGTTTCATCCGGTTTAAGCTGGCCATGACGGAGGATGGCCCGACCATCAAACCATATCTCGAACATCTTTGGGCAAATATGCCGGATACCCTAAATGCAAACATCCGCGATTCTCTTTCCATACTGGAAGGGCTGCACAGGCGTTGGGTAATTTTGTTAGACAACCTTCAGCAGGAGGATCTGCAACGGGAATTTGTCCACCCGGAACACGGAAAGCGATTTACCCTGGGTGAGAGCATTGCCCTGTATGCCTGGCATTGCAATCACCACCTTGCTCATGTGGAACAAGCCATTCGTTTCAAAGGGAATTTTGGAGCAGATAAGGGTACCATGTTGACCTGATTCTGGTTTTGGAGCTTGTCTATTGGTCAAAATTGAAAATCCCGAAGCTTGGCATAGTTGGAAGAATGGAATATTGGAAGAGATCTCTATAGTTCCGGTAATCCACCTTTCCATTTCATCCTGTTTTCAGGGAATCAATGGAATGAAATATTCAGACATAGGCTAACTTAAGTTTTATATCCTTGGGTTACTTCAACTCAAACTCATCTCCAAGAGCGGGAATCTCAACATCTCTAAAACCATTCTCATTCAACATCTCCCTGAATTTCTCCTGACGTTCAATAGTACCGTGAACCAGGAACAACTTCCTGAGTCGCCCCCGCTGGTTGTGAATAAAATCAAGCAACTCTCCACGGTCGGCATGCGCAGAGAAAGAATCCATAACGATAACATCTGCTCTGACTTCCTTCCATTCCCCAAAAAGCCGAATGGCTTTCACACCATCCCGCAACTTCCCTCCAGGTGTTTCTGGAGAACAATATCCTACAATGAGTATGGTATTGCGCTTGAATTCGATATTGTTGGACAAATGGTGTTTCACCCTGCCCGCATTCATCATACCGGAAGAACTGATGATGATAGCGGGTTCTCGGGTATCATTAAGGCTTTTCGACTGTTCTACATCTGTGATGTAATTCAGGGTATTGAAACCAAACGGATTGTCATCCGTCAACATATAATTAGTGAGTTCTTTGTCAAAACACTCCGGATGTGCTGCGAAAACAGTAGTCGCATTTACCGACAATGGGCTATCGACATATACAGGAATTCTGGGTAACAGGCCTTCCGTTGCCATCCGGTCAAGCATATACACGATTTCCTGGGTACGGCCGACACTGAAGGCCGGGATGATCAGTTTACCTTTTTTCTTCACACAGGTATCCTCGATCACTTTCAGCAACTTACTACTTTCAGAAGGTGCTCCCTCGTGGTCTTGATCGCCATAGGTAGATTCACAGAGCAAATAATCAAGCTCCGGCATAGGCTTCGGATCCCGAAGGATTGGTCTGTCTGGCCGGCCGACATCACCGGTAAAACCAAACATCCTTGTTTTGCCCCCTTCCTGTATTCTTAAAGTGACACTCGCACTGCCAAGGATATGGCCTGCATCCCGAAACATCACCTCAACACCTTTGGATATTTCCAGCCACTGATTATAAGGATGAGTCAGGAAATTATGCATACAGGCTTCTGCATCCTCCATGGTGTATAAAGGTACCCTTGGTTTAAACTTTTTCCCTTTTTTAGCCTTTTGCTTGTTATAATATTCCACATCACGCTCCTGGATCTTGGCACTATCCATTAACATTATAGCACAAAGGCTCCGGGTAGCATGAGTACAAATAATATTGCCCTTAAACCCATCTTTGACTAATTTCGGAATTCGGCCGCTGTGGTCAATATGGGCATGAGAAAGAATCACGCAATCAATCTGTTCTGGTTTGAATAACCAGTTTTCATTGAAATGTTTCCACTTTTTGGATGATCCCTGGTACATCCCGCAATCCAGTAATATGGTATAACCGTCTGAAAGGGTCAGTAAATGCGCGCTTCCGGTAACTTCCTGCGCCGCGCCACAGAATTGTATCGTCATAATTTTGGTTTTCTCCTATGTTTCTAAATTGCCGTAGGCTTATATTTCCAAATGTAATAAAAATTTCACGGCTTTACCAATGAAGGGGTAGAAGGGAAAAACAAAAGACTTAGTGTTTTTTTTACATGAAGTTGTTTTTTTCATTATCTTTACGCAGCAAGCAATCTAAATAACATGCAAGAATACCCTGTTTCCCTATGTATTTTTGACCTGGACGGGGTCATCGTCGACACAGCAAAATACCACTACATAGCCTGGAAAAAACTGGCTGCTGAATTCGGGTATGATCTCACCGAATCACTCAACGAAAACCTCAAAGGCGTCAGTCGGTTAGAATCCCTGAACCTAATCCTTGAATGGGCAGGAGTTTCCAAAACTGAAGAAGAGAGAACAGCCTTGGCTACACGCAAGAACAACTGGTATGTCGATCTGATCCAGCAGGTAACACCGGAAGATGCCCTGCCCGGGGTTGTCAACTTCATCAAAGAGCTGAAAAAAGCGGGCATTAAAGTCGCCATCGGTTCAGCCAGTAAAAATGCCCGTGCTATAGTAGACAAACTTGAGTTGAGCTATCTTTTTGATGTCATTGTTGATGGCACTATGACCGTAAAAAGCAAACCGGATCCGGAGGTTTTCCTGAAAGGAGCCGAACTCACCCATACATCTCCTGAAAAATCACTGGTTTTTGAAGATGCAGCCAAAGGTATCGATGCTGCACTGGCCGGGGGCATGTATGCCGTGGGCATTGGTGAAGAAGCCCAATTGGGCCATGCTGATTTTGTGCTGCCCGGGTTCATCAACTACACCCTGACCGATTTTTTAAAACAATTGTCAATTGTCAAGAAAGTATGAAACAGTTTATTAAAAAAGACCCTTGGAAATTAATAGAAGATACTTTCCATCCAGCATACCATGCCAATTCCGAAAGTATATTCAGCATTGGTAATGGAAAAATGGGCCAACGCGCCAATTTCGAAGAGGATTACTCGGGCAATTCTCTTCGGGGTAATTATATAGCCGGAATTTATTATCCCGACAAAACGAGGGTTGGTTGGTGGAAAAACGGCTATCCCGAATATTTCGCGAAAGTGCTCAATGCTGTCAACTGGATTGGTCTGCACATTCATATCAATAGTGAGTTACTGGATCTCAACAAGTGCAAAGTACTCCATTTCGAAAGAGTACTGGATATGCAACACAGCCTGTTAAAAAGACAATTCACCGTCAGGATGACTAATGGTAACGAAGTTACTGTGGCAACTGAACGGTTTTACAGCCTGGCCGATGACGAGATAGGAGCGATGAGTTATACCATCAAGGCAGATAATTTTGATGGCGAAATAAGCATTGAAAGCTATGTGGATTTTAACGTTGTCAACCAGGACTCGAATTACGATCAAAAGTTTTGGGACCCGGTTGATCAAATGGTAACGCCGGAATATGGAACGGTAAAATCAGCCACTAAAAAAACAGCCTTCATCGTTGCTTGCAGCATGCACAATCAATTGTTCCATAACGGCCAGGTTACTGAAGGCAATAAAACGATTTCAGAAGATCAGCAACTTGTTACCCACAAATTTTCGATACCTGTATCCCAGGGTGACACCGTTCAATTGGTTAAGCTGTCATGCACTGTATCTTCCTTCTACTATGAACCCGAAGAAATTGACCCAGCCTGCCAAAGCGGTATAAAAAGGGCTGTAGCCAAAGGATATGAAACGCTGAAATCGGAACATACCAAAAAGTGGGAAGAGAACTGGACCCACTACGATATTGAGATCAAAGGGGATGTATCCGCACAACAAGCCATACGATTCAACATTTTCCACCTGAACCAGACCTATACCGGCCAGGATCACAGACTAAACATTGGCCCCAAAGGGTTTACCGGAGAAAAATACGGCGGCAGTACCTATTGGGACACAGAAGCCTATTGCATACCCTTTTACCTGAGCACAGCTCCAAAAAATGTGGCACGCAACCTGCTTTTGTACCGTTACAGGCACCTGGAAAAAGCTATTGAAAATGCTCAAAAACTGGGTTTCAATTCAGGGGCAGCCCTCTACCCCATGGTGACCATGAATGGGGAGGAATGCCATAACGAATGGGAAATCACTTTTGAAGAAGTGCACCGCAACGGTGCTATTGCTTATGCCATTTACGATTACGTGCGGTATACGGGCGATCGGGAATACCTGGTCGATTACGGATTGGAGGTATTGATTGCCATTGCCAGGTTCTGGGCACAGCGGGTTCACTTCTCAAAAGTAAAAAAGCAGTATGTCATTCATGGTGTTACCGGCCCGAATGAGTTTGAGAACAATGTCAACAACAACTGGTATACGAATTATGTGGCCGGGTGGTGTATCAATTACACATCCGAAATCATGCAGGAGGTCAAAACCAAAGCTCCGCAGAAATATGCTGCTTTGTTGGGAAAATTAAATCTCAATGAAGCGGAAACTTTAACAAAATGGGCTGAAATTGCGGAGAACATCTATTTGCCTGCAGACGAAGAACTTGGCATTTTCCTGCAGCAGGAAGGTTATTTGGACAAGGAACTCATCCCTGTTGCCGACATGGACCCATCCCAGCTACCCATCGTTCAGAACTGGTCCTGGGATCGTATCCTTAGGTCTTGTTACATCAAACAGGCAGATGTTTTGCAGGGTCTGTATTTCTTTGAAGATCAGTTTTCCAAAGAAACGATAAAACGAAACTTCGATTTTTATGAACCCTTAACGGTACACGAATCTTCCCTGTCCCCTTGTGTTCATAGCATCCTGGCTTCGGCCATCGGCTATGAAGAGAAGGCCTATGAAATGTTTATGCGAACATCCCGCCTCGACATTGACGATTTTAATAACGATACCGAAGACGGCTGCCACATTACCAGTATGGCAGGTACCTGGGGTGCCTTCGTCAAAGGATTTGGTGGAATGAGGGTAATCAATGGCCAGCTCTCCCTTGCGCCATTTCTGCCAAAAAGCTGGCAAGGCTATGCCTTTACCATTGGATTCAGAGGACATTGGATCACCGTAAAAGTAAGGCCAGAATCCATCGTGATCACCCATAAACAAGGTGATTCGATGCCTATATTGCTGCACGGCACTGAAAAGCAGCTACAACCGGGAGTAAATGTTTTTGAATTTTCAATGCATTGATCCTGGCGCAGCCGGAGGTAATCAGTTGCCAGTCATCAATCGATACAAAATTTAACTTTCAACGAATTACACCAAATTATAATTATCAGTCACTTAAGACTTGAAACAATAGCCAAAAAATTATTCACCTTAATCTATACTAAATAAATCCTATCATGAGAAAAGTTGTTTTTTTCCTCGCACTGGTCCTCCTGACAACCGCGTGCAAAAACGCCAATCAGGAAACCTCTAATACCGCTGAAGTTACCAAAATAGAGCTCAAAGCGGCTCCGGAGTGGTCAAAAAATGCCAACATTTATGAAGTTAACCTTCGCCAGTACACACCCGAAGGAACCATTGAAGCATTCAAGGCACACCTGCCCCGATTAAAAGAAATGGGTGTTGATATCCTTTGGTTCATGCCTATTCACCCTGTGGGAGCAGTAAATCGTAAAGGAGGAATGGGAAGTCCATATGCTGTTCAGGATTACAAATCCGTCCATTCTGATTATGGCACTATGCAAGATTTTAAAACCTTGGTCGCGGAAGCACATGAGATGGGCTTCAAAGTAATCATAGACTGGGTGGCGAATCACTCCGCCTTTGACAATGTATGGTGGAAACCGGAAAATGCTGACTGGTATAAACTCAATGAAGAAGGGGAACAAATGCATCCGGAAGGAACGGACTGGACGGATGTGGCTTGGTTGAATTACGAAAACGAGGACATGCGTGCTGCCATGATCGACGCCCTTGAATATTGGGTTCGCGAAGCTGACATTGACGGCTATCGTTGTGATGTTGCCGGAATGGTGCCTAAAGATTTCTGGCAGAATGCCATCAGCAACCTCCATGAGCTCAAACACGTTTTCATGCTCGCCGAAGCTGATGAACCGTGGCTGCATGAGGCCGGGTTCCACATGACTTACGGATGGGGGTTCCACCATGTGATGAACCACGTTGCCCAGGGAAAAAGTGCCGTTGCCGCCATCGATACTTTCCTGATGGAAGACAGCGAAAAATACCAGCCGGAAGATTATCGCATGAACTTCACCACCAACCACGACGAAAACACCTGGAATGGTACCATCGAAGAACGCATGGGTGATTTGGGGGATGCGATGAATGTGCTGGCATTTACAGTCCAGGGGATGCCGCTGATTTACAGCGGACAGGAAGCAGGCCTTAACAAAAGAGTCAGCTTTTTTGAAAAAGATACCATTGATTTCTCGGAAGTTACCAAGGCTGCATTCTATACAACCTTATTGAAACTCAAACATGACAATGAGGCCATCTGGAATGGTATTTACGGAGCTCCGGCTAAGAAAATCACCACCTCCAACAGTAAAGCCATTTATGCCTTCGAGCGTACAAAGGGTGAAAACAAAGTGATTGTCCTTCTGAACCTTTCAGGAGAAGAACAATCATTTAATCTGTTGGATTATAAGGGAGGTACAAAAATGAAGGATGTTTTTAGCAACGCGGAAGTTGACCTTGGAAAGAAAAAAAGTTTTACCTTGTCTGCCGGTGATTATTTAGTATTGGCCAAATAATCTTAATTGCATAACTTAAATGAAATTTGACAGAAGACCTCCGGAGTTTTAAAAACTCCGGAGGTCTGTCTCCCTAAGCAAACAATCAAAATTTATTGAAATGAGCACAGCAACTTTGACAAGAAAGCCCAGACTCAGTTTTTGGGACATCTGGAACATGAGCTTCGGATTCCTGGGAATTCAAATGGGTTTTGCCTTACAGAATGCCAATGCCAGTAGAATACTGCAGATTCTGGGAGCAGATGTTCATGAATTGAGCTGGTTTTGGATCGTTGCCCCATTGACGGGTTTTATCGTACAGCCGATCATCGGATATTACAGCGACAGGACCTGGACAAAACTTGGTCGCAGAAGGCCTTATTTCCTGACAGGAGCCCTTCTGGCCTCCATGGGATTGATCCTGATGCCAAATGCAGGCATATTTACCTCGTTTTTACCCGGGCTGTGGGTCGGGGCAGGGATGTTGATGATCATGGATGCTTCTTTTAACGTTGCCATGGAACCCTTCCGGGCATTGGTAGCAGATAAACTTCCTTCCGATCAGCGCACCCTTGGCTTTAGTGTACAAACAGTTTTAATCGGGATTGGAGCCGTTATAGGTTCCTGGCTGCCATGGTTCATGACCAGTGTTCTTAATATCAGTAATCAAGCTCCAGAGGGACAGGTGCCGCTCAGTTTGATCTTATCCTTCCTCGTTGGTGCTGCCGTTCTCATTACGTCCATCGTCTGGACTGTTGCCAAAACCACAGAATATCCTCCGGAGCAAGTGGCCATGTTTGAAGACGGGCACACTGTGGAGGAAGAAGAACATTCCAGTTTGCTGAATATCTTTTCAGACTTTGCCAAGATGCCAACGACCATGCGTCAATTGGCTATCGTACAATTTTTCTCCTGGTTTGCCCTGTTCGGCATGTGGGTTTATACCACACCAGCCATTGCTCATCACATTTACGGATTACCGGTAGATGACAATCACAGCAAGGCGTTCCAGGATGCAGGCGACTGGGTAGGTATCATCTTTGGAGTTTACAACCTTATCTCAGCAATTTATGCCTTCTTTCTGCCTGCCATTGCCAAAAAATTAGGTAGAAAACAAACGCATGCAGTATCGTTGATCATCGGGGGAATCGGGTTGATCTCCATTTATTTTGCTCCTAATGAGTATTGGTTGATCCTTTCCATGGTAGGTGTAGGTATTGCGTGGGCGAGTATTCTGGCTATGCCTTATGCCATACTCGCAGGGTCCATTCCATCCAACAAGATGGGCGTTTACATGGGTATCTTCAACTTTTTCATCGTTTTACCCCAAATCCTCAATGCCATCACAGGTGGATTCCTCGTGAAATATGTTTATGGGAATAATGCCATCTACGCGATTATTGTGAGTGGTGTTTCCCTGTTCATTGCAGCGATTCTCATGAGATGGGTAAAAGATGAAGATGATGTGGTGGTTGCAGAGTAAATAGCAGCTTTTGGAAAAAAAATCCCGGGTTTTACTCAATGGTAAAATCCGGGATTTTTATTTTATCTTACACTCCAAGATTCCGATATGTCATTAGGATGCGACCAATCCTCCAGTAGTGATATTTTCATCATATGCATAAAGTAAAAGCATCCTCTTCACCCTGTAGGGGTGCAATCTTGGTATCCCCCGGCCGGAACACCCAATGTTTTGGTGCTGTAGGCACCTCATGTTTTTTGAGGCATTTGTTCTGCTCTGGTTTTCTATATACAAGAACTCAACAAACCTCAAAACCGATACCCCAAAAAAACCGTTGCAGGTGGATTGAATTGAGTCTGTACAGCAAAGCTGGCATCCCCGAAGGAATTGCCTTCCAGGCCTAACAACATATTGAAAGAAGCCTCGGTGGTTATCCAAAGATGTTCATTGATCTTAAAATGGATCCCGGCCAAAGGGCCCCAGCCAATAATAAAACCGGTTTCATTGACATCGCCAAAGTTCTGGAAAGAGAGATGAGTCACCATATCCCATCCGTAAAAGGCCTGCCAACGGCGGCTAAAGTCTTTAAACCGTTCTTTACCCACGCTATAACTAACCGAAAAGTAAGCACTGTTTTCAAAGCTGTCCGTTTGAAAACTCCCAGAGACTCCAAAGCCCATTCTTCGATTGGAAGTATCTCCCAGTTTACGCCAGGAAACGAATAAAGGCGCATTTCCACTACCAGAAGAATTAAAGACCAGATCCAGCAACCCTCCGGCATCAAGACTGATGTGGTGCCTTAAGCCATCCTGGGCGGGCATTACCTGTTCGGCAGTTGCCTGGCCTTCCATGTTTATACTAAAACCAATGAGTAGAGCCAGCAGCATTAATAACTTCCTCATTTTATAGTTCTTTCGCTTTGTTGACCAATTGGATGAATTCAGCCCGGAAACCGAAAGGGTCATAGGACGTTGCATTACTTGCCCAATTGATGATCTTGTCATAATTGAGATCTCCCGAATATTCGGATTGCCACAACAGCATTCCAAAACCGGCAGCACAGGCGGCAAACCTCATATTTTCAGAAGCATTGTGGAATGATTGCGGTGTATCGGTGACATCTAGGGTTAAGGGGATACTTGTATCTGAATCGGGTAATTTATATCTAAAATCTACAGTAATTGCTGTAGAATTCGGCAAGCTCATCACAGAAGGAATAATCTCGTACAGAGCCGTAATGTTTTGCCCGGCACCAATTTCCCCGGCATCCTTTTGATCATCTTCAAAATCTTCATTTTCCAGGAGCCTGTTTTCATATCCAATCAGGCGGTAAGCAAATACTACATCAGGATTAAAATGTACCTGAACCTTAACATCTTTAGCTACCGCAAAGAATTTCTGAAATTCATAAATGAGGACTTTTTTCGCCTGATCGAGGTTGTCGAGGTATTCATAGGTGCCATTTCCGTTATTAGCCAGCTGTTCCATTTTAGCATCCTGATAGTTGCCTGTCCCTACACCTAAAACAGTAAGGAAAACCCCTAACTCACGCTTTTCCTCAATCAATTCGACCAGCCCTTCCTGGGAAGAAACACCAACATTAAAGTCACCGTCCGTACCCAAAACCACGCGATTATTCCCTCCTTCAATAAAATTCTGCAGGGCTATCTCATAGGCAGTAATGATACCCTCAGCACCGGCGGTACTTCCTCCGGCTCCCATTTGGTCAATAGCTGCTTTAATGGTTGCTTTTTCAGATCCCAATGTTGACGGCAGCAATACCCCTGACTGACCGGCATAGGTAACGATGGACACCCTGTCCTTATCATCGAGCTGATCGGTGAAAATCTTGAAACTCTCCTTCAATAAGTCGAGTTTATTGCTGGATGACATAGAGCCGGAAACGTCGATCAGAAAAACGAAATTACTCCTGGGAAGTTCCTGTTCAGCATAACTTTTTCCCTGAATGCCAATCCTGAGAAGTTTGTGTTGAGGATTCCAGGGACAACTGCTGATTTCACCATTCAGGGCGATAGGGTGTTGCCCATCAGGTTCAGGGTAATCAAAGTTGAAATAATTCATGAACTCTTCCGAACGGATGGCACCTCTTGGCGGCAATTGTTCGTTATTCAAAAACCTGCGGGTATTGCTGTACGACCCTCCGTCCGCGTCTATGGAAAAGGTCGAAGTGGATTCTTCCAGGGTGGTTATGAATGAATTTTCTTTATATTCTTCATAACCTTCCCCGCCAGGATCAACCGCAGCATTGCCAGTACTTTCAAAAACATAACCATCGGCAGTCAATCCCGGGCTTACGTTTGAATTATTATAGGCCCGGCCATCCTCATAACTTTCCTTGGTACAAAAAGAGAGGGTAAAAGACATACTTACGAACAGGAGCACGCGAATAAAAAGTTGACGGGTTTTCATAATTTTTAATTTTAGACTTTCTACTTCTTAAGATGGGCATTTCCCCGGGAAGGGTTGGTGGAAATCCAATTTAACTTAAAAATCATTAAAACTTATCGTGAAATTCCATTATTCAAAATGCATTAATCGGCATTCTGCGGTTCTGTCATACCTTGCGGAAAATAGTTGGAATAATTGAAAAAAGGTCAGTGTTTTGAGCTTCAAAACAACGTGACGGAACCGCAGAATATCGAATATCCAATTTCGAATATAGAAATATATACTCCCTACGACTTAACCATCCTCTCCACCCATCGCTGTCCTCCGGCTTCAATGGTCAACATATAAATGCCTTTCGGCAAATGGGCAACATCCATATCCAGATTATTGATCCCTTTTTGGGTATTTAACTCCCGTACCTGAACAACTTCCCCAAGCACATTGGTAAGATAAACATTTACCTCATGTTCCTCTGATGTGGTAAACTGTAAATAACAAATATTCCGAACAGGATTCGGCACAATTTGTACATCCATGACTTCCGATACAAGGGTGACCGTTTCGATATTGGAATAATCATATTGACCGTCAGCATCCACCATTTTCAAGCGATAGAAGACAGGCGTATTGAAAGGTGCCTCCTGATCTTTTAACGTATAATTTCCGGCGCCTTTGGCGAGGGCTGTGCCGACTTTCGTAAAATCCTTACCTTCAACGGACCTTTGAACCTCAAAATATTCAAGATCGACTTCATTGGCTGTTTCCCAATCCAAAATAACCGTGGCCCCGGAGGCTTCTGCTTTAAAATTCACCAATTGTACCGGTAACACATTATCCTGTACCCAAACGGCATAGCTTTTGGCCGGCAACTTGATATTGACATCATTATTGGGTGCAAATACTTCCAATGTAGGATTGCTGGAATAATTGTTGGTCACTTCCGTAAAAGTCTGTCCAACGCCAAAGTTATCAGTCAAATCACCATCAGCATCAAAATCCACACCCATCCACATGTCAACGGGAGAACTGCCAAAATTAATGGCTACGATAATATCCTTGCCCGCAACACCGGAAGCCATTTGATATACCAGAAGCTTATCTGCAGCTCCGGTATTGAAAAACTGATGGTAGCTGCTTCCGTGTGCATTCAGGTACTTGGCCCTGGAAGACTGGAAAATGTAGTTTTTGTGAATCTGGATCAACTCGTCAATTTCAGTTTTCAGATTGACATTGGGCGGATAATCATTATTCGGCCTCACACCGAAATATTCCGCATAAAATACACAAGGCAACCCAATCTGGTTGTTCGTCAACAAATAGGCATAAGCGAGCATAGGATCATTCCATACAGGCTCAAAAGCATGCCGAAGATCGTGATTATTCAAAAAAGTCACCACTTTATAGGCATTTGTTCCCATACCACTTGTAGCAATTCCACTATTGAAGATATCCCTGGCGTCGTGCCCATTATCACAAACATCTTTGAGTTTCCGCCGCAAGGCAAAATCGAAAGTCCTGACATCAATGGCTGACTTCGTTGCCGGGTCCATATTATTTTCAACGGTATTCACCCAATTGAGCAAAGCGCCCGGGTTACCATCAAAAAACTCTCCAACTACCATTCCCGGATCAATACCACTGTAATGAAGATTATCCATCAGGTCTCCTACAAAAGCAGGGTCAAAGTGTTTTACTGCATCCATCCGGAAACCTCTGAAATCAACGCTGTTCCACAACCATTTGGTCCAATCGGTCAGTAAGGTCCGGGTAGCTGACTGACTTTGGTCATAATCATAAAAAAAGAGCATGGAGTTCCAGTCTCCGTCCAGCTGTTCATAGGATGTGGTTGTTGAATTCGGTCGGAAGTTTTCAAAATTGGCACTACCCTGGCCACTGGGCATGGAGGAAAAATCGGTGTAGGTCTGGTATTCCATTTGTCCCACTACATCAGCGCTGGCGCTGGAACTCCAGATACCATAAACCCTGTGGTCAGAGTAACCTCCCGTATTGCTCAGGTAAATGTAGAGGTTGTCACCTCCCGGGTTAAAATCCCCCGGGTTGATGGTTATCTTAAATTCGTCTGTAACACAAGCCATTGGTTCCGAATCATAATCCACATTGGCATTAAAGTTTCTACCCAGTGTCACCACTGTAGCATTGCCGAAGGTGCCACAATCTTCACCGCCATTTGGCTCAACTTCATTTCCATCCATATCGCCTTGCCAACCTACAACATCCGTATGCAAATACAACCTGTAGGCAAAATTGTCAAATTGGAGTGCTCTGGTTTTGGAACTCACTTTGATATAATAATCCCCGGCACCATTCCCGGAGGTGCCCCCTAATGGCAATACACAACGAAAACGATCAGATGGGAATGGACTCTTCCAGGATTCATAATAGGTAGTAATATAATCTTTAACCGCATTATTGGTCTCTGCGGCTCCACCGTCCCGGTGATTGTAAACAACATCGGCTACCGGTTTTACACCAGCATTATTGAGCGCAAAGATCAAGGCATCGAGTTCTGCTCTTGTCCCTATTCCTGTTGGTGCGGCATCTCCAAGATCGTAGAGATCCCGGGGATCATATCCGTTACTGCACTGCCCGAAGGAGGCATTTGTTGGCGGTGGAAGCCACACATAGGTAAATCCACCATTGGCAAGACTGTTTACCTGTCCCTGCAGCACACTTGCCCAAGAGCTCGTGACCCCATTACAATCTTTCTTGGGGTAATCCCAATACCACCCCTGCATCATAAAATCCTGACTGAACAGGGAGGGGAAATAACACAAAAACAAAAGCGGAATAAAGAATATGATTCTTTTCATATGGGTATAATTTTAAAATTGATTTCTAACTATGTTTCAACAAATAGGTTCTTTTTTCAAAATCAGGACAGGTTCAGCTCACCGATCCTCACGATGTTCAGCTCACCGATCCTCACAATGTTCAGCTCACCATCCTCACGATGTTCAGCTCACCATCCTCACGATGTTCAGCTCACCATCCTCACGATGTTCAGCTCACCGATCCTCACAATGTTCGGCTCGATGATCTGAATTTTTTTTATCGAACAGGATCTTCGATTTCAAATTAGAATGTCTAATCATTGATCAACTCCATTACGAGGGTTGTGTTTCCCGGCACTTGTATCTCCTCTATTACATTTAACACTTCGGCAGTCATTATATTCCTGGCTTTGGTAAATCCAGCGATCCGCTCAGCAAAACGTCCTGTCGCCAGTTTCGCCCCCTCCGGATTGGCATTCATGATCACCATGATTGTTTTGAAATTATCATATCTAAAATATACATAAACACCATTTTCCGGTATAAAATGCATTAATTTTCCACTGTATAAAACCGGATTATTTTGACGGTAATGGGCCAGTTTTTTTACATAATCAAACATATCCTGCTCTGCAACGGTTCTCCCTGAAGCCCGGAACTTATCCAATTCATCTTCCTTCCATCCTCCCGGAAAATCCTGACGCACCTTACCATCAGGATCCTTGACGCCTTTGAACAACAATTCTGTACCATAATAAATGGTTGGAATTCCACGCATGGTCAGCAGGCAGGTAATTGCACTTTTTAATTTTTCGACGTCTTCTCCAACCGTGGAAAAGAACCGCGTTTTATCATGATTGTCCAGAAATATGACATTGCGCGTGGGGTTTTCATATAAAAAATCCTGCGCCAGGGTATAATAAATACGAGCGACACCCTCCGTCCAGGAATGTGCTTTGGTCATGGCTTCCTCTATGGCGTACATCATTTGAAAATCTGTGATGCCTGGTAAATTTGAATTATAATTACCAGTAAGTCCGCTGTTCTCGGCAAAGGTAGCCTGAACGGCAATTTCCTGGGCCCAGGTTTCACCAAACAATCCCAGCGCAGGAAATTCCTGCTGCATGCGCCCTGCCCAGACCGACAAAAAGTTTTGGTCCGGAAAATACCAGGTATCAATCCTGTAAGCGTCATGCCCCGAGAATTCTGTCCACCAGATTTTATTCTGGATCATATAGTTAGCCAATCGCTGGTTCTTTAGGTTAAGGTCCGGCATAGAATAATCAAACCAGCCATTGAATAAATATTGTTTGTCGCGTGCTGAGGCATAGGGATCAGCGACAACCGATGATCTGAAGTTGGATGGGGTATATTCCGGCCACTGGTTGATCCAGTCTTCCGATGGAATATCTTCAATAAACCAATGTTTATGGCCACAGTGGTTGAAGATGATATCCATAACCACCTTGATTCCTTTTTCGTGACATTTTTCAACAAATGCTTTGTATTCCTGATTGCTACCAAACCGTTTGTCGATGGTATAAAAATCAGTAATGGCATAACCGTGGTAAGAGGCGTAAGGCTGATCATTTTCCAAAACAGGGTTGAGCCAGATCGCCGTTACGCCAAGTTCTTTCAGATAATCCAGATGATCGATGACTCCTTGCAAATCTCCCCCATGACGGAAGTACATTTTGTCGCGGTTTATTCCCGACTGAAGCATATCATCAAAACTGTCATTGGAGTAATCCCCATTGGCAAAACGGTCGGGCATAAGAAGGTAAATGAAGTCAGAAGCATTCAACCCTTGTGCCGCTGAAGCATCCTGTTCTCTGGCTTTGATCTCATATGGATATTTTTTTTGTTTGGTTCCTTTGGTGAGTATGATATCAAAAAATCCGGGTTGTGTACCAGGGCCGACTTCGATTTCCACAAAAAGGTAATTGGGATTTTCTACCCGATGAACCTTTTGTAACTGTACGCCTTTCTTTTCACTGAGTTTGACTTCATACGATTGGATATCCTGATCATAGATCATGACCTCTACCACGGGTTCTGCCATCCCTACCCACCAGTTGGGAGGATGGACTCTGGCTTGATCAGCTTTTTTGCCTTTCGGCAAACGATACTCGTATCGGGCTACCTCTATCCCAACGGGCAAATATTGAGCGGGATCATCATTGTAAATAGAATCTTCCTGAGCGGGAAGAACACCGTAAACCAGCATCAGCAAAAAATACAATAAGAAGTGAGGTTTTAACATGATCAGGTTAATTTTATTTTTTGTATACTTTGGCTTCTAAGTTGAATTTTCCACCCCCTGAATCCCCCGCCAGCGGGGGACATATTTATTTCCCCTGCTGGCGGGGGACATATTATTTCCCCCGCTGGCGGGGGGCAGGGGGTGGAAAAGCCGCATTTTCATCAATCCAGTCCCCTATCATAATAACAACATCATCCATCTTTTTCAGGACTTCCCAGCTTGAAAACCGGAGGGTTGTGAATCCAACTTCATACAAATCTTCATCTCTTTGAACATCTTTTTTGTATTGCTTTTCGTCCTCATGCGAAATACCGTCTACCTCTATAATCAATCGCAACTCCAAACAAACAAAATCCGCAATGTAGTTCAAAATGGGACGTTCTCTCCTGAATTGATATCCCTTCATCTGGCGATTTTTCAAAACATATTTCCACATACAAGCTGCAGACTTTGTCATGTTTTTTCTGTTGGCATTAGCCAGGGGACGTAACTTTTTGTTGTAGTGGTAATTGTTGGCTTTTGAGGCTTGTTTTTTCATTTTTGGCTTTTGAGGTGAATATTTCCCCCGCTGGCGGGGGACTGGGGGTTGAACAAAACTTCCCTTTTATCTAAAAGCCGCGAAACCAAGCAATGTTACATTTTTGAGAGCACTTTTTTGGCAAAAACGCTCCAACAATACCTTTTCACTACTTTATTGAATAAAGGCCCCCGGAGTATTCCCCGGAGGCCTTTAGAACAATTCTTAATTCAAATATTTAATATCCAGGGTTCTGTTCCAGATTTGGATTAGCGCCTAAATCATTATTCGGGATCGGGAAAATATCTCTGTGGGGTTCCACCGTTTTACCTTCCTGGACACCGCCTTTCCATGACCATAGATAATCTCCATCAGTGAATTGACCAAAACGAATAAGATCCGTTCTTCTGTGACATTCCCAGTACAACTCCCTGGCACGTTCATCAAGTATGAGGTCAAGATCAAGATCATCCTCGGTGACGTAGCCGGCAGAGGAGTTATTGAAAGCTCTGAATCTGACGGCATTGAAGTAATCAACTGCCTTGGATTTATCACCATTACTTCTCAGGAGCGCCTCCGCAGCCATGAGGTAAATATCAGCCAGGCGAAATACAGGGAAGTCTGTATCTACATGCTCTGGATTACTTCCCGGGCTACCGTCCTGATTAACATTTTTAAATTTATTGATCGCATAACCTTCCGTAAACAAAGTCAGGTCTGTGATCTCAAGCGTTTGACCATCATTGTAGAACAATCCACGTACATCGGTACTGGTATTCCTCAGCTGATAGGTATAATTAGTTCGATTGAGATAAAGCAGGATTTCGTAATTCCCGCCTTCTGCGATCGGGATATCTGATCCACCCTGAGTCAAAATACCATCTCCATTGTCATCTCCGAGATTTGCAGCCCAATCGTTGTTTGCCCGGAATTTGATAACTCCGGGATTAAGAGCGATTTCAAGGCGTAGCAATTCGTTCTCAGCATCCCAGACCATATCTGTATCACTATCCCAACCGGTAGCCGTAGCATCTCCTAAAACACCCCAATCTCGTTTCTCCATAACATAGGTGTTGTCATTCAGGTTTACCTGGATATAATACAATCCAGCAGCTCCGGCAGTAATGGTATCTCCTATAGTCAGGTTACCGTCACCATCACTATCCCCCAAATTAGGAGATCCTGGATACTGGGTAATAAAAAACTGCATATTATCCTCAGGGAAATATTTGTGTCCTTCATAAATCTTATTCCCTGCTACAGAATTCAACTTTGAAGCATCTTCACCAATTGCCCAGCCTTGGTATTCACCAGGTGCATAAATAGCAGAATAGTTCATGTCAAAATTAGGGGACACAACGATCCCTCCCAATGAAACAGGAAATTTGGAGACGAACTCTTTAGTCGTTCTGGTTCCACCCCATCCACTGGTAACGCCTGATTCCGTCGGGTTCATAGAACCTCCGATACCTGCTCTCATGATAAATGTGGTCCCCCCCCAGGTCTTGGTATTTATCCCGTCAAAAGTGATCGGAAAAATCACTTCATTATTAAATCCATTATCCGCCAGGAACAGATTCTGGTAAACAGGATCAAGGGTATAACCGGCACCAATAATTTTGTCGCAATAGGTGATACAATCCGTATACCTTGGTGTACCGGTGTAAACTTCGGCATTGAGGTACAACTTGGCCAACAAAGCCCAAACCGCGCCCTGGTCTGCTCTTCCATACTCGCTGGTTCTCACTGAAGCAATTTGATTTTCGATGGCTAAAAGTTCAGATTCGATATATTTAAACAAATCAGGACCTTGAATTTGCTCAGGAAAAAAGGAACCAACAATATCCTCTTCTGTAACGAATGGAACATTGCGGAAAATATCCAGTGCATGCCAGTAGCTCAAGGCACGCAGGAATCTGGCTTCAGCACGGAAGCCCTGGATCTCTGCTCTCAAGTCACTGCTAACTCCTCTGTCGTCCAGTTTCGCATCCGTTGTTTCCCGTAAAAATTCATTACACAAAGGTACCTGATAGAATATACGACTGTAAAAAGCGTAAGTAAAACCATCCTCAGGGGTCCATGTCTGACCATGGAAATCTTTGATAGTCTGGTCATTCCATCCGATAACAGCTTCATCTGTAGGCAATTCCTGGTGGTACCAAAGCCCTCTCAGGTACTGTCCAAACCCTTCATCAATACCGGAAATATCCGCCTGACCTGAAGGTCCTTCCTGGCCGGAAACAGCCAACCCTGCATAAAGTTTTGCCAGCACCTGCTTGTAAGCATTAGGGTCATCATAAACAGATGCAGCAGTGACGATGTCCTCATCCAAAGGAATCGTATCGAGGTCATTAAAACAGCTGTTACAAATCAACAGTAAAGCTGCAAATGACAGTATTTTGATATAAATATGCTTTTTCATTTTTTTTATTTTTCTTTTTTAGAAACGGAAAAATCTGCATTTACCCCGATGACAAAAGTTCTTGGACGAGGGTAAATGTTGTTGTCAATACCATTACCGATCTCGGGGTCCAAACCATCGTATTTCGTCACGACAAAAGGATTCTGAACGGTGGTGTACACACGAATACCGTGACCGATCAGATCGCGGAAGTTATACCCCAAAGTAATATGATCCAGTCTAAGGAAGTTGGCTTTTTTAACAAAATGATCACTGAAAGTCAGGTTGGCCTGACTGATCACATTCAGATCAACAGCAGACTGGTTCACATTCCAGAGTGTACCGGTAGTTCCATACATTCTGTCAAAATATCCCATATCGGTCTGGACGTTATTGTAAACATAGTTATTAAAAGCGGCCCTTCCTGCAAAGGAGAAATCAAAGTTTCCTAAAGACAGATTACTGGTAAATCCAACTGTGTAATCTGCAGCAGGTTTCTGGAAGCGGTATTTATCTTCATCATTCACCACACCGTCTTTATTTCTGTCTGCAAATTGTCCTTCCAGGATATTGCCATCATCATCATAAAGCTGCTCATAAACGAAGAATGAACTAGGGGCAAAACCTACACTGTGAATCTGGATATTACTTCCTACACCCCCGGCGATACCCCCTGTCAGCACACCGTCATAATCAGGATCATCAATGGCAGTCAACTTGGTAATTTCCGCCTGATTGTACGCCACATTTACAGCAAGATCCCAGGAGTTTTTCTCTGTGAGATAAGGCGTGAGATTCAAAGAAAGCTCGATCCCCCTGTTCTCAATATTTCCAATGTTGGTATTGATGAAGTTGGTCAGGTTAGTCCCTGCCGGTACGGGAATATAGTTCAACAAATCCTTGGTAAGGCGTTGGTAAATTTCCAGTGTACCGCCTACACGATCCTTCACGAGGGAGAAATCCAACCCTACATTGTAGGTTGTGGTTTCCTCCCAGCGGATATTGGCATCATAACCGTTAGGTCTGAGCGTATAGATGTACTCATCACCAAACTGATAACGGGCATTGAAGAAACTCAACTGGTAACGCGCCAGATAGGCGTAATAATCACCGATATCCTGCTGACCTGTTACTCCCCAACCAGCTCTCAACTTCACATTATTGAAATATGGGTTGTCATTGTCTATCAGCTTAACACCTACTGCAACAGCCGGGAACAATCCCCATCTGTTTTCGGGAGAGAACCTGGATGTTCCGTCTCTTCTCAAAGTAGCCGTGAATAAATATCTGTCGGTAAAGTTGTAATTCAAACGTCCGAAAAGTGATACGAGGTAGAATTCAGCGGGGTCATTACCCACTACCGTATTTTCAGGTGTTCCGGCTGCATCCGAATTGGTAAAAGTATTACCAACCTCAAAGTGCTGCCAGGAATAACCGGCCATCAAATCCAGTGAATGAACACCGAATTCTTTCTTATAATTCATGTAGTATTCGAGCAGGCTGCTGTACTTTTTCTGATTGTAAACATTGTTTACCCCTCCTCCTGTCAATTGGTTGAAAGAGAAAGCTGCATTGGTTGGGACAGTAATCGTCCCACTACCATCCGCATAATCATACGCTACATTTAAATTAGCCCTCAAATCCGGCAGGAAATGAAAACGGTAATCAATGGTCGCATTGGTGATGAATCTCAATACATCAGAATTATCATCACGTAATTCCAGTAATGCCAGCGGGTTCCTGGCAGCAAGAGTATTGGGATTACCATTGGGAATGGTCCAGGTAAAGAAACCGCCATAGGCATTGCCCTCATCATAAATAGGCTGGGTTGGATCCATAGACAAGGAATTGCCGATAGCCCCTCTGTCAGCAAAATGATTCTGGGTTTTCATGGCTTTGGCGTGCAATTTCACCTGCAAATAGTTGTCGAAAAATCCAGGGGTTAAATTAACACTACCGGTGAGGCGATTGAAATTATCCGTCTTCAAAATACCGTTCATATCAGAATAACCCAAAGAAACCCTGTAAGGAATATTCTTTACACCTCCGGAGACACTCAGGTTGTGATCATGAGAAACAGCCTGCTGGTAAATCTCTTCCTGCCAGTTGGTATTGGCATCACCGAGTAATGCCAGAGCAGGGTGCCCTTCTCCATAATAGTCGGTCAGGGTTTTACGGTATTCATCCGCTGTCAAAACATCAACCATATTGCTGGCATTACCAATGGAAACATTACCGTTATATCCCAGACGGATCCCATCACCAATTTTTCCTTTTTTGGTGGTAATGAGTATTACGCCACCGGCGGCCCTGTTTCCATAGATAGCAGAGGCAGACGCATCCTTCAATACCGTCATCGATTCAATATCATTCGGATTGATCACATTCAGGGCATTACGGCTACCAGAGACCCCACTGTTATCCAATGGCACCCCATCAATTACGATCAGCGGATCATTGGAAGCACTCAAAGAAGATTCTCCACGAACCCTGATAGTTGAACCACCGCCCGGACTACCGTCAGTGGTGATCGTCACCCCGGCAACTTTACCGGCGAGCAACTGCTGAGGACCAGCGATGGCTCCCTTATTAAAATCGTCTGAGCTCACAGATTGGAGGGAACCTGTAGCATCTTCACGCTTAACAGTACCGTACCCAATAACAATAACCTCATCGAGGGCTACCCCGGAAGATAGTCTTACGTCAATTACCCGGGAATCGCCAATGACAACTTCCTGGGACTCAAAACCAGTGTAACTGAAAACAAGGGTCGTTACTTCATCCCCTACCACCATTTCATACTTTCCGTCAAAATCCGTAACCGTTCCATTTAAAGCCTCTTTGGCTAAAACGTTAACCCCAAAAAGCGGTTCTCCGGTATCAGCTTCTATTACCGTACCGGTTATAGTTCGTTGCCCGAAAATAAATAAAGGCATACCCAGTAAAAACAGGATAAGTATGCCCCTATTTGAAAGTTTCAATTTACCCATGATATAAAATTTTTGTAAAAATTAAGCATCTTAGTGTCAAAGATACACTAAAAATTTTTATATTTGTGAAAACCTCGGTAAAATTTACTTTGAAAAGCATGTCTCCGAGGCGATTTTGTTCTTTAACTTAAATAATACTATACCATGAAATTACGATTACTTTTATCCGCACTTTTCTGTGCGATGCTTGTCACTGGTTTCAGCCAGATCACGTCCGTAGGACTCATTGGTAGTTCGACACCGGGCGGTTGGGATACTGATACAAACATGGTTCAAGATGATGTAGACCCTAATGTATGGACACTGTCTATTACGCTCACCAATGGTGCTGCAAAATTCAGAGCCGACGATGACTGGGCTGTCAACTGGGGTGCCCTGGATTTTCCTTGCGGTACGGGTACTCAGGGTGGTGATGACATTCCTGTTTTTGCCGGAGACTACGATATCACTTTCAACTCTGAAACCGGTGAGTATTGTTTCAACGTGATCTCTCCAATTGGAATCATTGGAGATGCTACGCCCGGTGGATGGGATGAAGACACCAATATGTATAAAGATACCACTGAACATGGTTTCTTTATAGAAATTGACCTCGTTGCTGGTCCTGCAAAATTCAGAAAAGACGATGACTGGGCTGTCAACTGGGGTTCTGCTGATTTCCCAAGCGGAATTGGTACTCAGGATGGGGACGATATTCCTGTCGCTGCTAGCGGAACCTACCGCGTAACCCTGGACACCATGACCGGGGCGTACCTTTTCGAAGAGCTTATCGCCATCAATACCATCGGACTTGTAGGTGATGCTACTCCTGGTGGATGGGACGTAGATACTGAGCTGATGCAAGATGCAAATGACGGTGCTATCTGGAGAGCCAATATAGACTTGGTACCAGGTAATTGTAAATTCCGTGCCAATGGCGAATGGGTTCTCTCCTGGGGGTCTCCTGACTGGCCAACCGGTATCGGTACTGCCAGTGGCGGTGACATCCCTGTTCCAGAGGCTGGAACCTTCCAGGTTACTTTGAATACTACCACTGGTGAGTACAGCTTCCTTCCTGTAGTTTATTACGAAACAATCGGTATCATCGGTGATGCTACACCAAATGGTTGGGCTGAAGATACTGACCTCGAAATGAACCCGGAAGATTCTGCAAAGTGGAGCCTCAGACTTGAACTGACAGATGGTGTTGCTAAATTCAGAGCTGACAATGACTGGCCCGTCAACTGGGGTGGTGCAGACTTCCCTTCCGGTATCGGTACTCAGGATGGTCCTGACATTCCAGTTACAGCAGGGGAGTATTTCGTAGACTTCAACACCACTACCGGAGAATATAATTTTACGCAAATTATCGCTTATGATACTATCGGGCTTGTAGGTACCGGTAGTCCAACCGGAAGCTGGGATGATGATACTGATCTGACAAAAGATCCTGACAATGAATTGCACTTCTTCCTAAATAGCGTTATTATGCTGGATGGAGAAGCTAAATTCCGTGCCAACCATGCCTGGACAGTGAACTGGGGAGCCGACACCTGGCCTTTAGGAACCGGTACTCAGGATGGACCAAATATTCCTGTTTCCGGTGGAGCTTATAGTGTTTCTCTATTTACCGACACTGGTGATTATGTATTCGGCGATCCAGTAAGCACCAAAGAAGAATTATTGAGCCCTGCACAGATTGCTGTTTTCCCTAACCCTGTTGGAGAAACATTAAATGTAGATCTGAGCAAATTGCAGTTGAAAGGCGAAGTAACCATGACTGTTATGGACATCAACGGAAGACAACTGATGACAAAAGTTGCAGCGGCCAATGATATCCTGACTGTTGATGTAGCCGGATTACAGAATGGCAATTACATTCTGCACATTACATCTCCTGGTTATATCGTAGGAAAGCGTTTCAGCATTGCAAAATAAACCTTTAACAGGCTATTGATAGTAGCAGCTATCAGCAGTTAAAGACAAAATAAAACCCGGATTTTGGCAATTGTCAAAGTCCGGGTTTTTTTGTTGGTTCAGGGGGTTCTATTGCGTTCCTTGCACATTCGTGGCACCCCTTGTTGTTAAAAGGAGAAAAGGTATTGAAAGTTGGAAAAGTTTCAGGCATTTTATGTTCGCTGGTTCAACGGGTTTTATTGTTGCAACTAAACTGGTACCGGAAACGGTGGACGGTGGACGGTGGACGGTGGACGGTGGACGGTGGACGGTGGACGGTGGACGGTGGACGAGACGGTGGACGATGGACGGTGGACGATGGACGGTGGACGATGGACGGTGGACGGTGGACGGTGGACGATGGACGGTGGACGATGGACGATGGACGGTGGGACGGTGGACGGGGGACGGGTGACGATGGACGGTGGACGGTGGACGGTGTTATTACTTCTTGCTTCCTGCTGTTGAAAGGATTCAAATTGTTAAACAGCAGGAACTGAAAATGGTACTGAAGAGTTAAAAGGATTTAACCGCAAGGCCCGCAATGGGTGCACAAGGTCCGCAATGGATTTGGTCGGATGCAGAGTAAAAATTATGACCCCTTAGCTATGGACTGTAGACAGTAGACTGAAATCTACTCCTCACCATTCACAAACCTAGCCAACAATCCATGAAAATGGTGCACGCCCTGCTCCCGGGTAGGCGAAAAACGGCCGGTATTATAAAAACGGGATTTGATCCCTTTCTGAACACCCTCCACCACATATTCATCCTCCATCTCCACCTTATCCAAAATTGAGCCTGCGCCGGCTTCCAGCTTTGATTCATCATAAATATAAGAGATAAAGGAGACCAGACATTTGTCAACTTCCAAAGGTTTTACGACATTGATGGAAAGTCCCCAGGGATAAAAATTGAACATCATATTCGGAAAGATCCAAAAGTAATAAGCCGCTACTTTTTTACCATAATCCATATGGCCTTCCGGCAGATCAAAACAAACTGAATCATCCTCTGCATATCCGATTTGCACATTACAATAATCATAGAGTTCCGTGGTATAATTCCCGTAATCCAACACTTTATTAAGCTCCGGATGTACAAAAGGGATATGTAAACCTTCGAGATAATTATCACAATAAAGTGCCCAGTGCGCATTGACCTGGTAGTCCTTTGAATGTGCTTCAGAAAATTCAAACCGATCCAGTTGTAAAAAACCGACACGCTCATGCATTCTTTCAATAACGTAGTCAAAATTAAAAACAGGGTCCAGAGCCGTAAACAAAAGCGGGCCCCATTGTTTTAAAGGAAACTTTTGCAGGTGATCACATGGGCGCGGGAAGTCTTTAGCTTCCTGAAACTCCGGCATGAATTCAAAATTCCCATCATGATCAAATCTACGGCCGTGGTACATACATTGCAATTTCCGGACAACTCCGGGTTGATCCGCCACCAGGTTGCCCCGGTGGGTACAAACGTTACTCAAACAATGAATCTCTCCTGCTTGATTTTTTGTCAACAACAGCGGCTCAGCCAAAAAATCGACGAGTAAAATAAAAGGATGAATACTCCCCTTTTTTTCCACCATAGAATCATCGCCTATCCATTGCCAGGTTTTGAGAAAAACAGACTCTTTTAGTTGCTCAAATACATGTTTATCCCGATAAAATGAGGCAGGTAAGGTCTCCGCGAGGGAAATGTCCGGATGGATATAAAAGTTGGCTGGCATAAACTGATGATTTGATGCCAATATCTGAAACAGTCCTCAGATTTTAAAACTTCCAGTAATTTTTCAGATTCGTCAGAACCATATTTTTGTTCATTTCGTAGGTATCCCATACCAGAATCAGGGAGGATGTCTCATCCTCGATGTGGGGCATGGGTTCTCCGTTGATCCCGGCCTGGAAATTCAGGATTCCTTTATACAGGTCCATAACGCTGTATCCGCCTTCAAGGGTAGCAAAAATATTATCGAAATTTTGTCTGAACATTTTGCCTATTCTGTAATAACTGTCTGCAGAAACGTGCATATCCAACAACGGGTCATAACGATGGGAATCAAAGCCTGCAGAGATGGCGACCACATCCGGATTAAATTGTTTGGCAATAGGCAGGAATTCGCGCACGGCGTCCATGAAAATATCATCTCCGCATTTTGGAGGGAGCGGCACATTGATGGTATATCCCTTTCCTTTACCTTCACCGATCTCGCTGACAAATCCATGTCCCGGGAATGCCGGGTATTGATGTTGAGACCAATACATCACCTGATCGGTATCGTAGAAAATATGTGAAGTACCATCTCCTAAATGACCGTCAAAATCAAAGATCAACACCTTTTTCCCTTCATTCACCAGTTTTTGAGTGGCAATGGCAACATTATTGAACAAACAAAATCCACTTGACTTTTCCGGATAAGCATGGTGGCCCGGTGGACGAACCAATGCAAAATCATTCCGCTCAGCCGCCATAATGGTTGCCCCAACAGCGTAAATAGCAGCCTCCCAACTTCCTTCAGAAGTGATGGTATCCTGATCCAGTCGCTGAGCTGCTGCGCAGGCTTTTTTGACTTTTTTAATGTAGGCTTTGGAATGAATAAGTTCGAGATAGGGTTCTCCATTCAATAATTCGGTATTTTCCATACCACTAAACGGCTCCAGGCGCTGTTTGCTTTCCGGGTGCATCCCTGTATCGTGACCAAAAAAAATATCGTTGAAAATGAATTTCATGGTATTCGGTTCTAATGAGATAAGGCTGTTATCAGAATAAATCAAGGCCGAAAATACCACCAATTTCATTTACCCAATGTGATTAAAGTCAGTTTTGAGTCTGATATTTATCAATATCGCCCCTTGCTGCAAATTTCCGAATCAAAAAAGAGATTAATGCAAAATAACGTAAGAAAGCTGCTAAGAGCTTACCTAAATTTTTTAATGACCCATAATCAATATTTCACCTAAGATTGATTGCCGCAATTCCGGAAAGCCGGAAGGACTGGAAAATTGGACTGGCATAACCCTTTTTCACCTTTCCTTTCTTCCATTTTTCCTAATGAATTAGAATTTCTTTGCGGAAAAATTAAGAAATCCTAATAAAAATTTTACAAATACTCTAATTTAGGATCTGTATAAACCCGGGCCTTAAGGCTCTTGTCAATTATTCAAAATCTTAGCGATGTTCAAAAAAATAATCACCTTGTCGTTTATCCTATTCATAATATTTCAGGCTAAAGCCCAGGAGTTCAGCGCCTATGAAAAACATCTGATGCGCCTGGAAGAGCAATTTTTTCCATTCCGGTTATTGCTACCTGAAGACTATGATGCGAACAAAAAATATCCTTTGATTTTCTTTTTGCACGGATACGGAGAAAGAGGGGATGATAATGCCTTACAGCTGGTTCATGGAGCCAGTTTATTTCAAAGAGATGACGTCAGGAAAGACTTTCCCGCCATTGTGGTTTTTCCCCAGTGTTCAAAAGACAGCTACTGGAGCAATTCCCTGGGGCATATCAAACCGGACGGTTCCTACTCCTTCTATTTCCAAACCGGCGGTGCGCCTACAAAAGCCATGGAAAGGGCTGAAGCCCTCCTGGAAATGTTACTGAACACCTACCCCGTCGACAAAGACAGGGTTTATATAGGCGGATTATCCATGGGAGGTATGGGCTCGTTTGAAATGGTAAGGCGAAATCCGGGAACCTTTGCTGCAGCCTTCCCTATTTGCGGTGGAGCCAACCCCAAAACAGCAGCGGGCATGAAAGATGTCAGCTGGTGGATCTTCCACGGCGCAAAAGATAATGTTGTACCTCCAAACTTGTCCGAAGCTATGTCTGAAAGTCTTAAAGCAGCAGGTGCTGATGTAAAATTCACCTTATATCCTGACGCCAACCACAACAGCTGGGACCCCGCTTTTGCTGAAAAAGATCTGCTAAATTGGTTGTTCTCAAAAACCCGGAAACCATAATTTATTCAAATTAATTTAATGAAGTTCTTTTATACTGAAAATGGACTTTCAAAACTTTGACACCTTTTATAAAACTAGATAATCATGAAACTAATCAACCTTGGCTCACAGGGCCTTCAGGTACCTGCTATTGGATTAGGCTGTATGGGAATGTCCGATTTTTACGGCTCCTCATCTGAAGCGCAGAACCTTTCTGTACTCGATCGTGCAGTAGACATTGGATGCACTTTCTGGGACACGGCAGACATGTATGGTCCCTTTACCAATGAAATGCTGTTATCAAAAGCAATCAAGGGCCGTCGTGACAAGATCACCCTGGCCACCAAGTTTGGTATCTCCAGGGGAGAAGACGGTAGCTGGCAGGGTATCAAAGGGAATGCGCAGTACGTAAAAGCCAGTTGCGATGCTTCCCTTAAACGCCTCAACACAGATTACATCGATCTCTACTATCAGCATCGACTGGACCCCAACACACCGATCGAAGAAACGGTCGGCGCTATGGCAGAGCTTGTAAAAGCCGGAAAAGTGCGCTATATCGGTTTGTCCGAAGCAGACCAGGAAACAATCGAACGGGCCAATGCTGTTCATCCCATCAGTGCCCTCCAAACCGAATACTCCTTGTGGTCACGGGAGGTAGAGGAAGCAATTCTGCCAACCATTGAAAAACTCAACATCGGATTTGTGGCATACAGCCCACTTGGCCGGGGATTTTTATCCGGAGCCATTCGGTCGAGAAAGGACCTGGAACCCGACGACTGGAGGTTGCAGAATCCGCGGTTTTCGGAGGAAGCCATTGCCAGTAATATCCAGCTGGCAGATGCTGTAGCCAATATTGCCAAAGAAATGGAGGCCACAGCCGCCCAGGTGGCATTGGCCTGGCTCTTGTCACGAAATGCCTCTATCAGTTTGATACCGGGTACCCGAAGAATCCAGCGGCTGGAAGAAAACTGGGCATCTCAAAACATCATATTAAAAAAGGAATACCTGGACCGCCTGGAAGCCCTGATCAATCAGGGAGTAGCTGGAGATCGGTATTAGCCAAAACCTCCATAGGAGGGCACTGACGTTTTTCATCAATGCATTTCAATAGAATTGCTTTAAAATTATTTTATGTTGTAACTTGGTTAGTTAATCACCTAATTTACGAAAACCATCACCATATGCCATTATCCAAAAGAGGTGCAGTTGCCGCCGACGCGGTTTTGCGATTTGATCTGGAAATCTATTTTGAAGCGGTCCACAATCTTTACCACCCGGAAAGTAACCCCAATGGCACATTTCCGTTGAATATGGCGGAAAACAAACTTTGCTGGCCTTTACTGCAAGCCAAGATGCGGGATATTGCTTCCAGCAATGACATTCCCAACTGGGTATCCAATTACACCTCCAGTCTCGGACACCCGGAAGTGCGGCAGGTTATCGCAGATTTTTTGTCAAAACATTTGACTGGTTGCCCGATGGATGGTGAAAAAATCGGCATGTCTGCCGGAGCGACCAGTGTTGTGGAAATGACGGCTATGGTACTTGGCGATGCGGGCGACGTGGCTGTTTATCCGGCTCCCTGTTATCCGGTGTACAGGCAGGACATGGGCAATAAGGCCGGCGTTGAACGCTACGACCTGGTCACTCATCATGAAGTTTCCGAAATACGGCAAGGCCCGGTTTTGACCATTGATCATCTGGAGAAAGCCAAAAAAGAAATTGAAGATCAGGGAAAACGCTTCCGCTTTTTGGTCCTGACCTCTCCCGACAATCCTACTGGCGGGGTCTATGATTACAATTCCCTTCTCAGCATCACCGATTGGTGTCTGGCAAGAAAAATCCACCTGGTCGTTAATGAAATTTACGGTCTGTCCCTTATAGACACAAAACATCCAAAGTTATCGGCAGACTATGTCCTCCATCCGGAATTCAGGTCTTTTGCGAACATCATGTTCGAAAAAAAGAGTAATTTCCTGCACCTTTGGTATGCTTTCTCAAAAGATTTCGGAGCTTCCGGTTTCAGGGTGGGTTTGGTTTATTCCCACAACAAAAACATGCTTAAGGCCTATGCCAATTACAATGCCCCGAATATGGTCTCCAATTACACCCAATGGGTTTTTCAGAAAGTTTTGGAAGACGACAATTTCATTTCCCAATACATACAGACCAACAAAAGGCGACTGACCGAATCATACGTTGAGGCCGTTCAGACGTTCAGGGCATTGAACATCCCTTATGTTCCTGCTGCCGGCAGCCTGTTTATCTGGATCGACCTTTCGGAATTTCTTCAGGATCAAACTCAGCGTGCCGAAAACGAATTCTGGCTGGAACTTTATCAGGCAACAGGTATTTTGCTCACACCGGGGGAAGGTTTCGGGCATTCCAAAAAAGGACAATTCCGGGTGGTTTATCCCTGTATGTCCATCGAATACTTAAAGGTAGCTTTGGGAAGGTTAAAAGATTTCGTTCATCAAAAAAGGCAAATCCATAAACGCCCATAATCAATCATCCCTCCCCCATTAGTGAAACCGCTTAAAGGCATTGACCAGCCTGTCCGGCAATTCTTCCTTGGAGGCTTTTTTGTAATCGTTATAAGAACAAGGTACGAGATAGTGACGCTGATATTTTTTGTTGCTCATCACCGGAATTTGTAACCACCAGCGGCCACTGCGCTGACTTTTCCAAAAGACAATTTGTTCGTGTTGAAAATTGACAATATACTCCACCAGCCCTTTGGTGGAAACGGGAAAGTCATTTTTACGCTGGTAATACCCGTCGATGAAATACCAGATCATTTGGGCGATAACCTCCGCAGTCTGTTCATTACCGTAATCATGGCGTTTGAATCCGTAGACGCCAAAAGACCTCAGCTTATCGCTCATCCCTGCATACCTCGTGATCCGGCAGGCTTCTTCTACGGTAAATCCGGTAGGCGTATTTTTTAATTGTGCCGGAGCTTCTGCCTGTTTGAGGGCAGAAAGATTGAAGCCAAGGAGGTCGGCATCCCGGACAACGGGTTCCAGTTCAGCAACATTGTTGCGTGCATCTCCCAGTCCAACGTATTCAAAATTCCATTTATCAAAAAGTCTTTTGGATTCCTGGTTGACATAGTGCCGCTGGCATCCTATAATACCCAGGTGGAAGAGGTGTGATTTTTTTTCCGTAAGTATTTCATCGAGGTACATTGTGTTGGGCCCGTCGGGATCTCCTGTGAAAGGAATGGTGTCGTCAACCAGGGCTACGTTGATCATTTCCTTCAGACTTTTGAAAGCCCGATACTGTGGTGCGATGAATTCTGCTGAATTGCCAATGAGGATGGGAATAATCTTGCTTTCGAGCAATTCTTTGATCAAGGGTATGATAAAAGCATGGGCCGTTTTCTTGAAATTACCCAGGTCGGCGATGCTCAGCCCGGGAAAAGGGAAACTCATGCGGTATAAGGCCTTGCGGACGAGGTTTGCCTCATCAGCACCGATGCCTATAATGGCTAATTGAGTATCGGCCATGTCCGGGATATCATGGGTAAAGCCATTGATATGGGAACCAATCTGAAATGGCTGATATTTTTCTTCCAAAAAAGGATCCGGGATGATGGGAGCGAGCCAGTTTTCCAGCATGTATAATTTGTTTTTTGCAAAAATAGAAAATTCCTTCTGGTTTTCTTTTTAAGGCATACATACATTTACAGACAGGATTTTATAAGTGAAATTAGATCATGTTTAAAATTTTTATTAGAATTCCTTGATTTTTCCGCAAATAAATTCTAATTCATAAGGAAAAATGGAAGAAAAGAAAGGTGGAAAACCGATTATGCTCGTCCAATTTTCCAGTCCTTCCAGCTTTCCAGTATTGCGGCAAGCAATCAATCTTAGGTAAAATGCTGATTATCAGTCATTAAAAAATCCAGACAAGCTCTTATATTGATTTTCAGGCCAAACAATACCTTCATTGGTTTGTTAAAAGTGATTGGGAGAAGTGCGCAGGGGTGCAGTTTTGCCCGAAAAAGTGTAAATTGCAATAGAAAAAATCAAACATTCTGAAGATTCCAACGTATTAAAATATTTAAAGATATTTTAATCCGTGGATAGAAATAATTAAGCCGGAAATAATTAATTCATGCTCAAGCAGACGATAAGTCAGAAGATGCTTCAGAAGCTGTCACCGCAACAGATTCAGTTGATGAAATTGTTGCAAATACCCACAGTCAGCCTGGAGCAGCGCATCAAGGAGGAGTTGGAAGTCAACCCCGCCCTGGAAGAAGGTGTGTCCGAGGATGAATTGGGTAGTCTGGATGAACCTGTCGACGATGATTTTGGCGAACAAGATCCGGAACAGGAAACTTTTGAGCTCGATGATTACCTGAATGACTACCTGGAAGATGACCCCGTTTCCTATAAACTCAAAGGCGATGCTTACTCTGCCTCAGAAGCGGATGATAAGACTATTCCTGTCGCTGTTCAAAGTTCTTTCCACGACTATTTGGAGCAACAATTGGGCTTGCTCGATTTAGAAACCGAAGACGATGAAATTATTGCACTTCAGATTATCGGTTCCATTGATGAAGACGGGTACCTGAGACGTGACCCCGCCTCTATAATGGATGATTTGCTTTTTGCCCAGAATATTTTCACTACCGAGGAAAAGATCAATGAAATTTTGGCTAAAATTCAACGGTTTGAACCTCCGGGGACAGGTGCCAAGGATCTACAGGAATGTTTGATCATCCAATTGGAGTCCAAGCTCGATAACCTTCAGTATAAAAACGCCAGTCAGGCTGCTGCTATGGATCTTGGGCTTAAAATCCTTCGTGACCATTTTGATGAGTTTGGTAAAAAACATTACGAAAAACTCATGCGAAAAATGGAAGTGCCTCCTGAGGACCTGAAAGAGGCCATAGACGAAATCATCAAATTGAATCCCAAACCAGCCAGCGGGTTTTCCAGCTCCGAAACAAGGAACATACAATACGTCGTTCCGGATTTCATCATCACCAACCGGGAAGGAGAATTGGTACTTACACTCAATTCCAAGAATGCTCCGGAACTGCATATCAACGATCAGTATATGGATATGCTGAGAGGGTATCGCAACGCCCAAAAAAATAAAAAGGTAAATAAGCGCGATAAGGAAGCGGTCATGTTTATCAAGCAGAAAATAGACTCCGCCAAGTGGTTTATCGATGCCATCCACCAGCGCCAGCTAACACTGCACAACTCCATGTATGCCATCATGCAGTACCAGTATGATTACTTCCTCACAGGAGATCAGAAGAAACTGCGGCCAATGATCCTCAAGGATATTGCCGACATCACCGGTCTCGATATTTCTACGATTTCCCGGGTGGTGAACAGTAAATACGTACAAACTGAATTCGGCACCAAGTTTTTAAAAGATTTTTTCTCCGAATCGCTCCAGATGAGTGACGGGGCAGAAGTGTCTACCCTGGAAGTCAAAAAAATCCTGAAGGAAATGATTGAAGGGGAAAACAAACGCAAACCGCTTTCAGATGAAAAGCTCAAAGACATCCTCCAGGATAAAGGCTATAATATTGCCCGCCGTACCGTAGCCAAATACCGGGAACAACTGGGTGTTCCGGTAGCCCGTTTAAGAAAAGAACTGTAATAATCCCCGAAAAATCAGTACCGGGTGGAATATTCGGTGGAATTCAGAAAAGGTCTAGGATTGAAAATCCCCTCAATTCTGGTAACATTGAACAAAATTAATGACGAAGACATCCTTTTAAATAACGAAAGGGGCATACCACACGTGAAATATCTGTCGAACTATACCCGGGATTGATAAGTCTTTAACATCCATAGATTCTACATACACTATTTCCCTTTTCCCTGGAGCAATACGAGTACGGTGTAGAACATAATCTTTAAATCCAGCGCCAGGGACATATTTTCAATGTAGAGAATATCGAATTTCAAACGCTGGATCATTTGTTCCACATTGGAGGCATAACCGTATTTAACCTGTCCCCAGGAGGTGATCCCCGGTCGGACTTTGAAGAGGTGTTTGTAGTGGGGAGCCTGGGCAACGATCAGGTCTATGTAATGCTGACGTTCGGGCCGTGGGCCTACGATTGACATATCCCCCTTGAGGACATTCCAGAATTGCGGTAATTCATCGAGTCGCCATTTCCGCATCACTGCTCCCCAGGGAGTGCAGCGATTATCATTATCATGGGATAGTTGCGGGCCGCTCTTTTCTGCATCGACATACATGGACCGGAATTTGAGGATCATAAAGGGCTGGTGATTGAGTCCTATCCGTTCCTGTTTGTACAATATGGGCCCCGGAGAAGAAAACCTCACTCGGATGGCTGTATAGGCGTACACAGGCGACAGGATAACGAGCAGCGCCAATGATCCGACCACATCTATTAATCGTTTTATGATGGTTTGCCAGGGTGGCATCAATTCTCTTTTGATCTCGATAAGCACAGCTCCATAAAGATGATTCATTTTCACCGTACCAAGCAAGATATCGTACATGTCGGGAATGATTTTTACCAACAACTTGGAATCAAAATCGAATAAAGTGTTGAGTATTTCCCGAACACGATTGTGTTCAGAAGTTTCAATGGCAATAATGACCTCTTCAATCTGGTTTTCCCGGATAACTTCAGCAAGGTCTCTGATTCTTCCCAGCTTTGGCAAAAAGGATTCCAGCTCATTGGCACTGTTGCCATTGGCATCGATAAAACCGACAAATTTCAACCCCAGTCCTTTTTCCCGGTTGGTAATTTCCTGGTAAAGGTCAATCGCTTTTTCATTGCCACCGATAATGAGCGTATTATAGGTCACGATACCCGACTTTAACCTTCTGCTGGCCCGGGTAAGGATGATCATCCTCACGGTTGACGTGATTAGGAAATGCAGAGAGAACAAAGTCAGAATTGACCTGTAATAAGTCCGGTAGTCGCTTACAAAATCGTCGAGGATAAGTGTAAAAAAGAGAAACAGAACACCGATAAAACTCAGGAAAAAAGTTCTCGCCAGAGTCGCCAGTCGGGATAACCGGTAAATATCCCGGTATTTATCAAAAACGGCATAAAAAAAGACCCAGCCAAAAGGAATGACGAGAATACCGTACCAGAAGTGTGCATCATCAAAGACCTCCGAAGTGATCTCCACCCCTTCAATGTGCTTTCTGTATACAAAAAAACATGCCCAGGCAATCATTGCACTAAGAAAATCGGCAATCTGATAAACCAGAATGTCTTTTTGTTTACGGGTCATATTTGAGTAGTTGCTATTGGCTGCCCAGACGAATATTTCTAAAAATGCACCAATTTAATATTATCCAGGAATACCCGGGCACTATCCAGGGTTAAAATTCCATCTTGCTGTGGAATGTATGCCTGGAAGCCAACCTGATATTCGTCAAAGCCAGGTGTTAATACAGCTTTCGCCAGGTTAAAATATATTTTTTTCCAGTTCGAACTCTCTAAAAAACCAGCATCAAACAAAGGAGCCCCACCAAAACTTCCGATATTTTCATACCCTATCAAACCAAAGAAAACGGGTACTTCGGATTTGTAATTGACTTCAAGGTAGGTCTGGAATCCATTGTCCCCGAGGTCCGAATACCGGGAAAGTGTACCGATCTCAATAACACTGGTAGCCGTATCGAGTTTAACGACTCCCGAATGTTCCCCTTCAAAAACATGCTCGGGTAGCGTACTAAGGGTGATCCTGTCATCCTCACTGCCAATCCTCATCTCCTGAAAAATTTGGCCGGAACCTTCAAATTCCTCAATAAAGGAAAATTTCACCCCGTCAGCATATTCAAAAACAGGTGACAGTGTTTGAACCTCCTCCGCCTGCAGGTTCAGCGTGACTTCGAAAGGTGCGTAAAAAGGGTAAATTTCAGGAGTAGAATTGATACCATTGTCCTTAATGCCTGCCTGCAGGGAGATCAGGTGTTCTCCTTTTTTAAGCAAGGGAATCGTAGCCGGCAAAGGGAAGACTCCAAAGAAATCACCGTCGACAGATAACCAGACGTCGGTAATATTGTGATCGTCTGATCCCTCTCCGGGATACGTTTTCAGGTCAACGGATTCCACTAATATATATGCAGGAACCTCCTCTTCCGGGTTGATAATATCACAACTGGTGGAAGCCAAAATAATTCCCAGCAGGAAGCTTAGGCAGAACGTTTTCCAATTTATTTGACACATCAGATCCTTATTCATTTTTACTGAGCAAAATTATTCTTAAATCAGGTTCCTCCCCACTTGGTGTTTCCTGCCGTCACTATGTGCTCGGGAAAGTATTGCGGTGGAATCTCCTGGGGTCGATTTCAGGGTGTTTGTTTTTCCACCTCTTCAATAATACGGTGTGCGAGCTCCAGGGCCCGGTAACCGTCCTTGATGCTTACCTTTGGGGCGGTGTCGTTAGTGACACTTTCGGCAAAAGTTTCCAGTTCCATTTTGATGGCGTTGACAGGTTCTATTGACGGCATTTCAATGTGGATGAGTTTTTTGCCGGTAGCGGTATCCAGGTGCATCATATTTTCTGCCTTGTCCGGGGAAACTCCGTCTGCATCATACAGGCGTACGACCTGGGCTTCCTTGTCCAGGAAGTCAAGGCTTACATAAGCATCTTTCTGAAAGAAACGAAGCTTACGCATTTGTTTGATGGAAATTCTGCTGGCGGTCAGGTTGGCCACACATCCGTTTTCAAAAACAATGCGGGCATTGGTAATATCGGGAGTATTGCTGACAACCGCAACACCATTGGCAGAAACTTCCTTGACCGGAGAATCCACCATACTCAATAAAATGTCGAGGTCGTGGATCATCAGGTCCAGGATCACGGAAACATCCGTACCACGGGGATTAAAAACGGCCAGGCGGTGCCCTTCAACAAACATTGGAGCAATGGTCATATCATCCAGTGCCAGCAGGGCAGGATTGAATCGCTCCACATGTCCCACCTGAACCTTAACCTGGTGCTTTTCACTCAGACGGATGAGCTCCCTGGCTTCTTCCAGGGTATGCGTCAGGGGTTTTTCGATAAATACATGTTTGCCCCGTTTTATTGCTTCTGCAGCCAATTCAAAATGCACACTGGTAGGGGTGACGATATCAACGATATCAACAGCCTCAATCAGGCTTACAGCATCAGGAAAGGACTTAAGGCCAAATTGCTCGCTTACTTGTTTTGCATTATTCTGGTCTGCATCAAAGAAACCGACCAGGTCAAAAGTATTTTCTGCCAGACCTATACACTTGAGGTGAATTTTGCCGAGGTGACCGACACCCAGTACGCCTATTTTTAACATATTGTTACTCTTTATCTAAAGTTATTCTTCCTTCTACTGCTTTGATGCGGGCGTTGTTAAAATCCTGCCCGGCTTCAAACCCGTGACCATAAATGATTTCCGATGGCCTTGAAATGACCACAAATTTATCAGAATATATTTTCTCTGCCTTTTCATCCCATATCAATTCCTGAGTTTCCAGTTTTTCGCCGGAAATGCTTTCCCAAACCACGCTGTCTCGAACAATCACTTGCCCTTTTCGTAAAAATCTGATCGCATACAACCCGGAAAGCGTACTGCTTGTCTGTTGAAAATCATCAAAAAAATCAACGACAACACCTTCCGGAAATTCCTGATTTTCAGAACTCCTGTCCAGGTCCATCACCATCACCGGGGCAACGATCCTGGCACGAATAATGGCAGAATCACTGTAAAGGATTTCTACTTCCTCTGCACGTTCTTTGCCAATTTCCATCTTGGACAGCAGATCTTCTATATCGGAAGTTTTATTCTCGCACGAAAAAAAAGTTCCGGTAAAGATCAGCAGCCAAAAACTGTTTCTTGTGATGTTGGTGATAAATGACCACATTTTGATAGCTGTTGTTGTATGTTGTTTTAATTCAGGGATGTTTTTATACTACATCGCACACGCTTTTTTAAAACAACTTCATGTATAGAACGAATAAAAATGACTTTTGTCCAATAACGGCTGGAAGTATATTAGCGTATGTTTGAAAATTAAAGCGTTGATCGATGTTTTTTCTTTTCCAAAATTCCTTGCTTGTACGTCCCGACACAAATAATCGGGATGATTCTTCGCATCATGCCGGGAAAGTCACTTCTCTCCATTTATTCCTGTGTTTCCATTTTCCTCAAATCATTCTGCTGTTTTCCAGGCACTTTTATTTTCAATTCATTAATATTCAAACAAGCGCTTTCTGTTTTTGCATGCTAAAGGGATTTTCCTTTTATTTGGGGTGCGATCGCATACGAGATGCAAAGCTATAAAAAACGCTTTTAACAATGAGCAACTTGGATAAAATTAACGAATACTGTGAAGCCCATACGACTCCCGCTTCAGAGATACTGAATCAACTGGAGCGGGTCACCCATATGAAAACGCTCGCTCCCCAAATGTTGTCGGGACATTTACAGGGTTCCTTTTTGGGTTTTATTAGCAGTATATTACAACCAAAAGCTATTCTGGAAATAGGTACCTTCACGGGGTATTCGGCCATTTGTATGGCAGAAGGACTGGCGGAAGGAGGTGTTCTGCATACTATTGATCCCAATCAGGAGATTAAACACATCAGTGATGCCTTTTTTGAAAAAGCCGGACTTTCTGATAAAATCGTGGCACATTCAGGTAGAGCAGAAGCCATTATTCCCGAGCTTGACCTTATCTTCGACCTGGTTTTTATAGACGCCGGAAAGCTGGAATACAGCCTTTTTTACGATCTTGTTATAAATAAAGTGCGTAAGGGAGGAATAATTCTGGCAGACAATACGCTATGGAGTGGAAAAGTACTGCTCCCCGAAAAGGATGCCGATACCCGGGCCATCGATGATTTCAATAAAAAAATTCAAAATGATGACCGGGTGGAAAATCTTTTGATGCCCATCCGGGACGGACTGATGATGATAAGAAAATTGTAGTGCCGGTTATCGATCTCCTCAAGCAGAGAGGGAAAGCATTACAGAACCTCCTGTCCGGGGAGTATTATTTTTACTAATAGAGCGCTATCTGAACTAATCATGTTATTTTAACCAAACGGATCACAGGTGGAACAAAGGGACATTCCGTACCGCAGGTCGGAAGCAAATAATTTAAACACTACGGGAACCACATATTCCTGCGAACAAAACACCCCGTTAACCGTAAAATTGTCGAGCAAGAATCTTAAGCCAAAAGTCGTCAACCGCAATTAATGCTTAAATATATCTTTAAACGCATATTACTTTTTATTCCTACCCTGATCGTCATTTCCTTTTTGGCGTTCGGGTTGAGTAAGTGTACCCCCGGAGATCCCGTAGACAATTTTTTGCCGGAGGATATGGATCATACGGAGCGCAGTTACCAGCAGGCAGCGAAACGACTGGGGCTAGATAAGCCAGCTTTTTATTTCAACTTCACAGCAAAGGCTTATCCGGCAAATTTGTATACGATCGTACACAAGTACAAAAGAGAAGCGGCAGGAAAGCTCATCGGCCAATACGGCAACTGGCCCAAAATTGAACAATATTATCGCCAAATCGATGCTTTCGAGCAGCAATTAAACCGGCTTCCTGACAGTATCGGGAACAAAGCCAGAGCTAAAGTCCTGCCGGAGTTAAAGTTGCTGGAAACGGATTATAAAGATATTTCCATCCTTAACCGATTGAGACGTATAGAGGAAGCCTTGACCGCAGATTCAACCATGACCAGCAGAGAGCAGTCAGGTTTTGCCCTTTTAAAAAGCCATTATCAGTTAATTAAAGATGCCCCTACAAAAAGAAAACTGTACATCCCCGTTTTTTACTGGTACGGCATGGACAATCAATACCATCACTGGGTGGATAAGTTTTTAATGGGAGATTTTGGCATATCTTATCTCAACGGGCAACCCGTTTCTGCCAAAATTTGGAGTGCACTGAAATGGACATTACTGATCAACGGGGTGGCCATTTTGATTGCCTACCTGCTCTCGATTCCGATTGGGGTATTTGCTGCCCGGCGCCAGGGAAAACCCTTTGACCGCATCACTTCGGTTATTTTATTCATGTTGCATTCCCTGCCCAGCTTTTGGGTAGCTACCCTTTTAATTGTCTTTCTGACAACTCCGGAGTACGGTATGGATTGGTTTCCAACGCTTGGACTGGGAGATATTGCTGAGGGTGCCGGATTTTGGGAGGTGGTGAGGGTGAGGGCCTGGCATATGGTTTTGCCCGTATTCGCCTTGAGTTATGGTGCACTGGCATTTATTTCCCGGCAAATGAGGGGATCCATGGTGGATGTTTTACGACAGGATTATATCCGCACAGCCAGGGCTAAGGGACTCCAGGAAAAAGCAGTAGTATGGCGGCATGCTTTTCAGAATGCTTTGTTTCCCATTATAACGATGTTTGCATCTGTTTTGCCGGCTTCGATTGCAGGTTCCGTTGTCATTGAAGTGATCTTTAATATCCACGGCATGGGCAAGGTAGTAGTCGATGCTATTTTCAGGGATGACTGGCCGGTAGTATACGCGGTATTGATGCTGGCAAGTGTACTCACGGTGGCAGGTATATTACTCGCCGATATTTTGTATGCAGTGATTGACCCGAGAGTACGATTAGGGAAAAAATAAATTGAAACTTTTAATTTAATATATGTCAAAAACACCCGCAGAAAAAAACGTAGACGGTACCATGGAACAGGAATCGGGTTTCCGACAAATAGTCCAGGCACAGTTCCGGAAAAACCGGATGGCTGTATGGTCGTTGCGGTTCTTATGGGTGTTGATCTTTGTGGCGGTTTTTGGCAGTTTTCTCGTTAATGAACGGCCTTTGTATTGCAAGATTGACGGAAAAACTTATTTCCCCGTTTTCAAACAAATGGCTGTTGACCTGGGTTGGTCTGCCTGGGAAAGTCAGTTTGTTATCAATAATTGGGATGAACATGAATTTGAATCGGTGATCCGCCCATTGGTACCCTATTCTTACAACACCCAGGATCTCAGGAATTCCTTTGTCGGTCCATTCGATAAGCAGAATGTCAAATCGCGACGTTGGCGACACTGGCTGGGCACCGATAACCTTGGGCGTGACGTGGTGGCAGGCCTGGTTCACGGAACCCGCATTGCTTTACTTACAGGCATACTAGCCATGAGAGTATTGCCTCCCTTATCGGTATATTTTTTGGTGCCGTGGCAGGGTATTTTGGAGATGATAAGTTAAAAGTTTCGGGAGTGAGGATCTTTCTGAACCTTTTGGGGCTACTTTCAGCCGTATTTTACGGGTTTTTAAGTCGCAGTTATGCTTTAAGCGAAGGCAGTTTAGGGTTGGAGTTATTAAAAGGTGTGGCTATTTTTTCGGCGATTATGTGGGGGTTCAATTTTGTGGCAAGGCTAATAGAAAGATTGCCGCGGGTAAAAAAAAGATACCGGCTCCCCGCTGATTTGCTGATCATGCGACTTATTGAGATCATGAACTCAATTCCGGCTCTTTTGCTTTTATTATCGGTTGTGGCCCTTTTTCAAAAGCCCTCAATTTTTAATATAATGGGTATTATTGGTTTGATTGGCTGGACGAGTATTGCACGGTTCATCCGTGCGGAATTATTACGTATTCGAAATCTGGAATACATCCAGGCTTCCCGGGCCCTGGGTTTCAGGGAAGCGTATATCATACTGCGGCACGCATTGCCTAATGCACTGGGCCCCGTATTGATTGCTGTAGCTTTTGGCATTGCCAACGCCGTTTTGATAGAAGCCTTTTTATCCTTCCTCGGCATTGGGTTACCGGCAGATATGGTTACCTGGGGAACGATGCTCAATGAAGCAAGAAATGCCTTCGAGGCCTGGTGGATAGCCTTATTTCCGGGATTGGCGATTTTTATTACGGTTACTCTTTTCAACCTGATTGGCGAAGGTTTGACAGATGCCCTGGATACCCGGCAAAAAAACTAAACCCGGGTCAAGGGATTGTTTTTCCTCATCTTTTTCGGAAAAAGATTCGAACTTCCCTTTTTCGAGGACATTCCCCCTTTGCGCGTTGTTTTTACGCCAAGATTTTCATTGGAAGGACAACCGTATCCACGGTTGCAGGAAGAACCGGTAGTAACCGTCAAACTCAGAAACAGGAGGAAAACAAATGAATACACAAATTTTTTCATAATGAAAAGTGGTTATTTTAATGATCCGGGGTTATTACGCTTCAGGATCTCCATTTATTGCCAATAGATTATTAATGATTCGTTAAACTGCCGGTTATTTGATCCTCACGATTCCCTTGTGCGAGGTCAAAGGGATAATATTTTCCGGCAGTACCACCACTTCAAAAGGGTGTTGGACTGCTCCAGAACCTGACAGGCGTTTCATCACCAGAATTTCCGATAGCGTTAAAGCAAAGCTGATATAGCAAATCGCCTGCTGCTTTGTTTACCCCTTGAAGACTTTCGTCTATCCATACAGCTGTAAGAATACCTTGAGATGTTTTATGGACACCAAAATCATTTTCATCCATAAAGGGTAGGGTGAATCCTTTTACCGATTTGAATGCCAAAATATTGGGATCCCAACGTATAGAATACTGCATGGATAACAAGCCTTTAATTTCAGACATGGTGACATCGAGACAAAATTCAGTTCCCTTGCCCGCATCGGCGTCACTAATCCAAAGGTTAAGCCCGGGGCCGAGTTGAGCTTGTTCGAAATCAGCGGTATTACCGGAGGTTGTGTTGTTTTCAGCACCGGCAGTTGTTGCATCTGCTTTGGTAATGGGTTCAGGAGAGTTGTCTCCGGCCATTTTGGATTCATTCGAACAAGCCAGTAAAAACAGACATATTAAGGCCGGTAGAATTTTGTACATGAGATTCATTTATTTCGAAATTTGATATTCCTTTGTTTGATTCCAATAATATTTACCAGATACTTGCTTCTTTTGTAAGGTATTCCGGCATTCCCGGCATCCTTAAGGGAGGGGCTGGAATTGATTGATCACAACGGTTTAAAATCCTGGCTGTTTTTCCTTAAACTCTTGGACATTTCTTGATTGTAGTGATATTGTCTATCAGAATATTTCCCCGCCTGGAAAATATACCGTCTTTAAAATGAGCCTCAAAGATAAGATATCTCAATTCTTCTTCGGCAGTAAATTTCAATTTGTATGTTTTCCAGGCAGAATGATTGATTAAATCCGTTTCCAGTAAAAGTTGTCGTTTGTCACATTTTGTATTGCCTCCCCAGATGCGCAGTTTGATGGGCTTGTTGTATCCGGAGTAAGTTTTTGAATGCGCCAGATCTAATGAAAACTGGTAACATTCATTTTGTTTAAGCGGAGAGATGAGCCGCTGTCCAATACTTTCGAAAGAACCGTCGTCCCGGGTTATGAGACCGACAAAGGTATCCCCTTCAGAAGCTTCTGTATAGACACCCCACACCCCCGGAAGAATATCCGGAGTCGTGCCAATTGCACAAGGATGCCATGCCACGGGTACGGTTGCATCTTGTGGCTCACCTTCGAAAGATGGGTTCAACAGGGTGGGTTGTCCCGACAATGCAAGGATACAGAAATGGAGGGTAAGCAGTATGCTGAAAAAATTAAAAGCCTGTTTTCTCATTGGAACATTTTATTTGGCTGTGATTGAGTAATTGTTGCTTTATACGTGTTTTAAATGCATAACATTTGACGGGGTATTAAGTTTGGTTACAAAAATAGGCACAAAACGAAACAATAATGTTAATTTTGCCCGAATTGTATCCATCATATATGTCTGAAATTCCTGACAAGTTAAAAATAAAGACAAGGCCGAACTACCTTTACTCGATGCTGAGTGTGGCCCTGGTATTATTTCTTTTGGGCTTTTTTGTAATGCTGATCGCCCATGGTCAGCGCCTTGTAAAGTCATTTAAAGAAAAGGTAGTGGTCATTGTGGAACTCAAAGACCAGGTATCTTCCGAGGAGGTTGATTCTTTGAAGCAATGGTTGAGTTCCAGGCCATACACCAAGGCTGGCAGTATTGACTATGTCGACAAGGAAACTGCCCAGGAAGAAATGAAGGACGAATTCGGGGATGATTTCTTAAAGTTGGACATGCCTAACCCCTTTTTCGATGTGATCACGTTTAATGTAAATGCAGCTTACGCAGAAAGCGACAGTCTGATCAATATCAAGGGGGGAGTAAAAGACGCTTCCATTGTAAATGATGTTTTTTACCAGGAAAACCTGATAGATGATATTGCCCAAAATGTCCGGTCGCTTAGCTGGATAACACTGGGTATCGGGTTGTTTTTCATTTTTGTGGCGATAACCCTTATTCATAATACGGTTAGGTTGTCATTGTACGCCAACCGGTTTACCATCAAGAATATGCAACTGGTAGGCGCTACATGGGGTTTTATCAGCCGGCCATACATTCTCCGGGCCATGAGACATGGACTGATAAGTTCGGTGATCGCCGGAGGTATTTTGGTACTGATCATTTTCTGGGCAGAGGCAAGTTTGCCTGGGCTTGGACAACTTCAGGACTGGGTCCTTTTTGGCTGGTTGTTCCTGGGGTTATTGATTTTAGGCGTTTTGATCAACACGCTCAGCACGCGGAGCGTGGTCAAGAAGTATTTAAAAATGCGTGTAGATGATTTGTATTGAACAGCATAACCATAATTATTTAACATGAGTAAAAGTCAAAAGAAAAGAGTCGTTGTTACCACTTCGACAGCAGGCAAAACCTCTACTCCTGCTTCTAAGAGTAGTACATCGGGAAGAGCACCTGTCCAGTCTTTGCTTTTCAAAAAAGAAAACTTGATCTGGATGGCTGCAGGCGCCCTGTTGATTATCATTGGCTTGGCCCTGATGTCCGGAGGTAAAATGCCTGATCCCAATACCTGGGACCCTGACATCATTTACAGTTTCCGCAGAACAGTTTTGGCACCCATCGTTATTCTGGCAGGACTCGGTGTTGAAATATACGCTATTTTTAAGAAATAACAGCATGAACGACCTGATTGAAGCAGTTATTCTGGGCGTTATTCAAGGGCTCACGGAATTTCTGCCTGTAAGCAGTAGCGGACATCTTGAACTGGCAAAGTATCTGCTCAGGGACGACAATGCAGCTTCCATGAGTATGCTCATGACCGTTACGCTGCATGGTGCCACCGCTCTAAGTACTCTCGTCGTATTTCGTAAGGAAGTTTATGAAATTCTGCGTGGGTTGCTCCAGTTCAAATGGAACGATGAACTGATTTATGCTTTGAAGATTATCCTGTCGATGGTTCCGGCAGTTTTTATTGGATTGTTATTTGAGGCGGAGATAGAGCAGTTCTTTACCCAGCAAATTGGGTTGGTTGGAGCCATGCTGATCATTACCGGATTGTTGTTGTTCCTTGCTGACAGGGCAAAAAACACGGCAAAGAAAGTCAGTTTCTGGAATGCACTGATTATCGGAATAGCTCAGGCTATTGCGATTTTACCAGGCATTTCGCGGTCGGGAGCTACCATTTCCACCTCGGTGCTGTTAGGAGTCGATCGCGAGAAAGCAGCCCGGTTTTCATTCCTCATGGTGGTACCTTTGATATTGGGAAAAATGGCTAAAGATATAGGTGACGGGGCTTTTAATACCAGTGGAGAGAAAATTTTACCCCTGGCTATTGGCTTTGTCGCTGCTTTTGTCACCGGAACAATGGCCTGTTTATGGATGTTAAAGCTGGTAAAAAACAGTAAATTATCCTATTTCGCTTTTTACTGTTTTATCGTCGGGGCTATAGCACTGGCCGCGGCCTTTGGTATTTTTTGATTTCACCGGATTACCAACTGCCTGCAGGGTACTTCACCCAACTGCGACCAGTATTTGACTTTGACCATTGTTAATTTATAAAAAATCACACCTCACAATTACATGGATACCTTACCCGAATATGATTTTAAATCCGGAACGATCTTACTCGTCGATAAACCTGTTGGATGGACCTCATTTGATGCCGTGAATAAGTTACGGTACACGATCAAGCATCGGTTGGGTATAAAAAAAATAAAAGTGGGCCATGCAGGGACGCTGGATCCGTTAGCGACAGGTTTGCTCGTCATTTGTACCGGCAGGTTCACCAAAAAGCTAAATGAGTTTCAGGGGTTACCAAAAACGTATACCGGAACGATGAAACTGGGGGAAGCCACCCCCTCCTTGATGCAGAATCTGAAGTAAATGAAACTTTTGAAACGAACCATATTACGGACGAGCTCGTTGAGGAAATGCGTCAAAAGTTCATCGGTGAGCTGGAACAATATCCCCCAATTTTCTCCGCTGTTAAAGTTGATGGTGTCCCATTGTATAAAATGGCCAGAAAAGGCCAGGATGCCGAAATAAAACCCAGAAACATCATTATCTATGATTTCCAAATCACCAGGTTTGAAGAGGATGAACTTGATTTTGAGGTGACTTGCAGTAAGGGAACTTATATCAGGTCTCTCGCCAATGATTTTGGAAAAGCCCTGGGTAGTGGTGCTTATCTTTCAGCTTTAAGAAGAACAAGGATAAACGATTTTACCATTGACGACGCCTGGGAGCTTCAGGAATTGGTTGCTTTTATCCAGACTTCAGATAAAGTGATTATGCCGGAGGCTGAATAAAACCGGAGCATGTGTATGACAAAACCGTTTTTAATTCTTCAACTGAGATCCAATGATCTGGCTTCGAATAATGAATTCGAGGCTTTTTTGAAATTCGGAGGTATTCCCAAGGATCAGGTTCACAGGGTCCGGATGGAATCCGAACCTTTCCCGGAAGTGGATCTGGACAATTATGCAGGGGTTATTATTGGCGGAGGTGAGTCAAATGTTTCCGATGACATTTCGGTCAAACCAGCCCGGCAAATAGAATTTGAAAGGCATCTGCTAAATCTGTTAAAAGACTTGTACGATAGGGATTTCCCTTTTCTTGGCGCATGTTACGGACTGGGAATATTGGGCAAGTTCCTTGGCGTGGAAGTTTCAAAAGTTTGTTTTAGCGAACAGGCCGGAGCCGGCACGGTCATTTTGACGGAGGAAGCCAAAGAGGATCCCTTGTTGGAAGGCATTCCCGATCAGTTTCGTGCTTTTCTGGGACATAAGGAGTCCTGGCAGGAAGTACCTGACGGTGTCAGGTTAATGGCAAGTACAGAAGCCTGCCCAGTGCATATGATAAAAGTGAAGCAAAACATGTACGCTACCCAGTTTCATCCCGAATTGGATATTGAAGGCGTCATTTTAAGAATTCGGATTTACAAAAATGCCGGTTATTTCAATCCCGATAAAGCTGAAGATCTCATCGATACAGTAAGGAGGGAAAACATAATTTACCCGATGGTGATCCTGAGGAATTTTGTGGACAGGTATAAAAAAAAATGACCACCAACTCCGGAAGTCGGCGGTCATTGAATATTGAAGGAAAACAGTGTTTTTAATTTGCTGAATTTGTGATAAAAATAAGCATTAATTCACAAATTTACCAAGTACCTGTTCCTGCTTACTCCTGTCAATTCTCAAAGGTACTTAAGGGTCTTTTTTTTGGTTTTTAGAAGCTGGTTCTCAGGGCATACAAAACTTAGATACCGGGACGCTGCAAAACGTTGTCTGAAAATCAATTTTTTTTACAAAAATGAACTTTTTTACAAAAAAAAGCTTTTTAAGGCTGAGTACAAGCTGTTTTTTTTAAGAATCCAGCAACTTTAAAACAGTATTTTTTGCTGATAATGTACAATTAGATGCTTGTCAGATTAGCAACCAAATGTAAAATTGCTTTCCTTTACCGTCGGGACATTTTTCCAGCCATTGTCCCCAAATCAGATAATGCTTTTTGAGACGGACCTTCATTGAATTTGTATTTTTGTAGTTATGTGAGGATGGATAAAAAAGAAGAAAAGAATTTGTGAGTAAACTACCTCACTGTATTAAAAAAGAAAAGAATTAAAATGTCAAATAATAAGAAAAAACCAATTAAAGGTAAAAAGCTCGCCCCGGGCCAATTGCAAAGTGAAATTTTGAGGTTATTGTCACGCCATCCCAAGAAAAGGATGACGGCCAGGCAAATAATCCGTAAATTAAAAATAGCGAACAATAGCGATGTAGTGGCCGCTGCCGCCCACCGTTTAGTCAAAAAAGAATTGCTGGCCAATGTTGAAGAAAACAAATTCCAGTTCAATAGCCAGTCAGCTTTGTCTGCCAACGACAAGACTTATACCGGCGTTGTGGATATGACCCGCAAAGGATCCGCTTACATCATGTGTGACGGATTGGAAAATGATGTTCATGTAGGGGCAAAATACCTTAACAATGCCCTGAATGGAGACAAGGTAATTATCCGTGCCTGGACCCCCCGAGGAAGGCGACGTATGGAAGGAGAGATCCTCGAAGTGCTCGAAAGAGCCACTTCTCAGTTTATCGGAAATATTTATCTCTACGATAGCAATGCCATTGTCGTACCCGATGGAACTGCAGATATCGATATCATGGTACCCCTGAATCAAACCAAGGGCGCCAACCAGGGCGATATGGTCGTCGTGGAAGTGACGGAATGGATTGGAAGTGGCAACAAAGCCAACCTTGGAAAAGTATTGGCGGTGCTTGGTGCGCAAGGCAGCAGCGATATTGACATGAAAGCCATTTTGGTTAACAACGGGTTTAATCTCGAGTTTCCCGAAGAAGTCATAGCAGAATCGGAAGCCCTGGAGACCGAAATAACCGAAGAGGAAATATCGCACCGGCGGGATATGCGGGAAGTTACGACTTTTACCATTGACCCCGAGACGGCCAAAGATTTTGATGACGCACTTTCCATACATTATCATGAGAACGGACATTTGGAAATAGGCATTCATATTGCAGATGTTGCTCATTATGTGCTTCCCGGAACAGCTTTGGATAAGGAAGCCCTGAGGCGATCAACTTCTGTTTACCTGGTGGACAGGGTATTGCCCATGCTGCCCGAAAAACTGTCTAATGAATTGTGTTCCCTGCGTCCTCTCGAGGATAAACTTACCTTTTCTGCTGTTTTTACTTTTGATAAAAACAACAAGATCGTCGACCGTTGGTTTGGCAGAACCATCATTCACTCGGATAAGCGATTTACCTATGAAGAAGCCCAGGTGATCCTGGAGAATGGTGAAGGAGAATTTGCTTCGGAATTAAAAAAGCTCAACCAGGTGGCACGTCAATTGCGTAAAGCCAGGTTCAAGAATGGGGCTATAAATTTCGAAACAGAAGAAGTCAAATTCCGGCTCGATGAAGAAGGAGTGCCTATCCAGGTGTATGTCAAGGAACGAAAGGATACCCACCTTTTGGTAGAGGACTTTATGTTGCTCGCCAATAAGGAGGTGGCCATTTATATTTTCAACAAAGGCAAAGCAGAAAACCTGGAGATTCCTTTTGTTTATCGAATTCATGACGAGCCAGATCCGGATAGAGTGGCAGAGCTTGTTCGCTTTGCTGCCGAACTCGGTTTTGAAATGCAGGCCAGAACACCCCGGGAAACCACTGCAGCCTATAACAAACTGGCAGAAGCTGCGGAAAAAGATCCGGGGTTGAAATTGTTGCAACCCCTGGCGATCAGAACCATGGCCAAGGCCGTTTATTCTACCAAAAACATAGGCCATTATGGACTTGGGTTTGGCTATTATACGCATTTCACTTCCCCGATACGACGTTATTCCGATGTGCTTTCGCACCGGGTTCTCGCCAAAAACCTTGACGGCTCCTGGCGCATGAACCACGAAAAACTGGAAGAGCAATGTCAGCATATTTCCAGGATGGAACGCCGGGCAATGGATGCCGAGCGTGAGTCGGTAAAATACAAACAAGTCGAATACCTCCAGAAACACCTCGGAGACGTTTTTGATGGCTTTGTTTCCGGTTTTAGCGAACGCGGAATTTTTGTCCAGCTCGAATCCAACTTCTGTGAAGGAAGGGTGAGTTTCGAGACAATGAGCGAAGCCTATGATATGTCAGATAGTCGTTTGTATGTTACCGGTAGCCGTACAAACACCAAAATTAAAATGGGAGATAAGGTGAAAGTAAAAATTACCGATACCGATATACATCGCCGCCAGGTAACCATGGTTTTTGTACAAGAGTAAACGATAACATTTCTGTCCATTCGTTGTATTTTTCAAAACTCAACATCCCTAATGCTGATTTTAGTCAGGATTAGGGATGTTCTTTTTGGACAAACGGGATTTCTTTTAAATAAAACAGGCAAAAAACGGAGAAGGGCTCTTCCTGCGTTAAAGTCTAAGTTACTCCTCCATCGGGTGGTCATGGCGTATTTAAGTAAAACGGGAATCTCAAGGTAAAACATTGTTTTGAAAACATAGGGTAAATGATATATTTCACTGGTTTTTTCTTATTCGGTAAAATATTGATTCTTTTCACTGAGAAAAATCAATCCTTGGCAATGATACTCATCACCATTACTTAAAGAGACCAAAACTATATTTGATAAATGATTTCGAACATTTTACAACACCGAAAAAACACAAGGATGGATCGGAATAGCCCAATAAAGGAAATAATGACAACCGACTTGATCACGGCCCGGGTAGAGGATTCTGTCAATCGCATTCGTCAAATTTTTGAAGCAAATAATTTTCATCACTTACCTGTCACAGATAACGGAAGTTCGCTGGTAGGCATTATTAGCCGTGAAGATATCAACAAAGTTGTGCAGTTATTGGCCTTTGATGCCAAAAATGCCAAACACGGACCGATGCGCGCCAAGGATATTATGTCTTCATCACCTATGCTGCTGGATCCTGAGGATACCATTGGTTTGGCAGCCGATATTTTCATGACCAATAAATTTCATGCGCTACCCATTGTAGAAGATAACATACTCATCGGAATAGTAACAACCCACGACCTCTTATCCTATTGTTTTTCATCACCGCTTTAGAGCGATTTTCTTAAATTTAAAAAACTGAGAAATGATGACGGTTTTAGGCAAAATAATGGATGTGATGACAACTGATGTGATTACGGTTAAAGATAATCAAACCATGGATCAGGTAAGTATGATCTTTAATTCCAGGGAGATACATCATTTACCGGTTGTAGATTCAGAAGGTAAGATTGCCGGCATTATCAGTAAAACAGATTATCACAAACTGGAGCATGGTTTCACCCTCTTCAAATCAAAAGAAAGTCAGGCTTACAATGTAGCCATAATGAGATCGTTACTGGCCAGTGATGTGATGACCAAACAGGTGGTAACTTTGTCGCCAACGGATAACATTTCCGTTGCAGTCGATATTTTTCGGGAGAACCTGTTTCACGCTATTCCTGTCGTTGATGAAAAGCACAAGCTGGTAGGCATCCTTACTACTTATGACTTGCTGAACTATGCATACAGCGTACCTGGTCGTATAGAATGATAAAAATACAGCGCCGGAGAACCCGGTTTTTCGGGGCTGTTCATTGTTCCCTTTCAATTTTAGAGAAAAAGGTTCCCTGTCAATGACATTGGAGCCTTTTTTATATTTTATACCAAACGCCCATTTTCAGTGCGATTATCAGGGAAGTAGCCTTAACGGTTGTACCGACATCCGAGGTCATGAACTTCAGGTCGGGAACGGCAAAAATCACAAACTGATCTCCAATATCTATTTCGCTTCCAAGACCGAATCCTGTTGAAAAGACGAACTTTCGTTTCGGAGGCCTGGCTTCTGAAATGGATATTTTTTCATAAACATCCCCGTTATCCAGCAAAAACACCCTGGTACTTCGGTTACTTAAAAAAATATCGCCTTCAATATAAGGTTGTAAAAACAACCTGATTTTAGATTGATTCAGGTAATATTTTACGCCTAGCTGAACATTGCTGAACAATTGGAAGACTCTTGTTTCAGATTCATGAGGTAATGTCGGGTCAGGCATATATCCACCAGCACCATCATGTTCTGAGGGCCAGGTGTGTGTGTCATTAAAGACCTTTCCAGTGGAAAGCAACCCAACTCCTGCAAACAGGGACCATTTGGATGAAAGAACCTGCTGGTAACCGAATCCGGGAGCCAGGGAATAATAGTTTCTTTCATTGCCAACTTTTAAGGAGGCTAAAGAAATGGATTCCCCCGCGGCAAAATGTATGCCTACGGAACGCTGGGCATTTATCGGGTTAAATAAAACGCCTGTGCCTGTAAGCAAAAGCAAAACTGCGATGATTCTTAAAGTCCAGATATGCATGCTTAATTGGTTGTCAGGTTGTTAAAAGTTGTATTTCGCTGCAAAAGAAAGCCCATAGGCATCTTGCTTGGTGGTCAGTACAGAACCTACCGAGTGGTAATATAAAGCTTCCAGCCCAATAGAAGTTCTGACCCCAAGGTCGTATTCAATACCTCCGGCAAAGCCGATCTCCATAAAGGTTTCACTCAGGGCATCATTTTTGATTTGTACCTTTTCCAGAGAGAGCCTTTCATCAGACAAGCTGGATTCATTCAGGTTTTTATTGCTAACGGTCAATATGTTCCAGGCAATTCCCGATTTAGCATAAAAGTGTAATCTTCGGTTCCCAATACGGTATTTAAGCCATAAGGGTAGACTCAGGTATCTGTTGTTGTATTTAAAGAAGGCGTTGAGATAAAAGGGATCCCCTTCCTGGATGTCCCCACCCTGCGATTGCAGGTTGTTGATGATTTCATACCGGAAGACCGGCGTTTGATCTGTATTATTGGTATAGGCAACAATAGGGTTACCATGAATGTCGTAATCAATGGTGTTTTCACCGGAATAGTTAAATTCCTGTGCATCAAATAAGCTCAACCTGTTGTTGCGATACCCGACCCCAGTCTCAAGGCTCCATTTTCTATTGAATTGGATTCCGGCAAGCAGGGTTATTTCATCTCTTACTGTATTGTAAAGGTGGAACCCGGGATTATTGGATTCCAGCACCTCAGATCTGCTTTTATTCAGCGGGTTGTTGAACACAGTGGCCAGTGTACCACCATTAAGTGAGAAATAAAAACCAGCATTGCCTTTGACCGGTTTTACAGTGACTTGTCCGGGCAGGGGTCTTACAGGGGGTACTGGCGTACTTCCCGTACTATGACTTAAGAAATCAACCGTCCTTTGCTTATTGAAGGCCTTGGCAGATTCGGAAAAATCTTGTCTGGCATTATCGGTGGCGGCTATTGATTCTTTTTTTTCGGGACTATTGAATTCTGCTACTGCCGGTATTTCAGGAATAGTCGTCAGAAGAGCGATATCCTTTTGGGGTTCAGGTTGGTCAGCAATGTTTGCACCAGGAACATTCACTGACGGCATTACAATGCCCAGGGCACCGGGCACTTTATAAACAGGGTTTTCCACATGGGTTTTTAACTGGTCAGGACCATAACCCGAACGTTGGTATTCCTGCAGAGCCTCAATGTCTGCTTGTTGCTGGTGGATTAATTTTTGAAATGCTGTGATCTGTCGGAATTGCCATAGGCTTAACAGCAGGACAAAGGCCAGAACCAGGCCAAGCCAGAAAACAGGTTTTTTCCACCAGGGCACCGGCGGTTTAGGCGGAATTGCCACCCCGATCTTATCCCACATTTCCGGCCTGGGTATCTCCTCGTAGTTACTCAGCCTACGCCGGAAAAACCCTTCGAGATCATCGTTATTGTAGCGGTTTGCCATATTAATTTGGTTCGTTTTTTTTTACAGAACGCTGTTGGTTAAACAACTTTCTCCAATAATTTTCTCAATGTTGCTTTCGCTCTGGACAGTTGGGATTTTGAGGTAGATTCGGTTATGTCCAACATGGAAGCTATTTCTTTGTGAGAATAACCTTCAATGACATAAAGGTTAAAAACTACACGATAGCCTTCCGGCAATTGCTGAACCATTTTGACGATGGTCCGGACGCCAAATCCGCTGAAGATGTCCTCGGGAATTTCAGGGTCATTGACCATTTCGTCAATACTTAACTGGTTTTTCCGTTTTTGGTTTTGGCGTATTTTTTCCAATGCAACGTTGACCATCAACCTATACAACCAGGCCGAGAAAGAACCTGTCGGTTGGTATTTATACAGGTTGCGATAAATCTTCATAAAACCTTCCTGCAGGAAATCTTCCGCTTCTTCCTTACTGGAAGCATAGCGCAGGCAAACACCATACAACCGGGGACTGTAACGACGGTACAGTAGCTCCTGTGCCTGCCGGTCCCCTTTTTTACATCCCCTGATCAATTCCTGTTCCGTCAATGGTGTAGGTTTTATGACTTGATAATGCAATTTACTAAAGAAAGGTTGCAAATGGAAGGGCTGTGGCAAAATCCAAAGACAACCTAAATGAGAACGGCCCCGGGGAAGTATCCACCGGGGCCGTTCTTATTTCTATAAGGTGTTGCCATTTTTAGAACTGCTGATCATATATCGCCTTCAGTTGGCTGTTGGTTTCTTTGTCTTTGATACCAGCAAGCATTTCCTTCACCTTTTCGATGGTAGCTGTATCCGACGGCAAGAGATTCTTGCGAACATTATTGATCGCTGCTGCTGCTCCTACCCTGCCCCAAACGGCCTGGGTCATGTCCGTGGCAATGCCAAAAAGATTGTCCAAAGCCTTGTCCCTGGAATCCGTTCCTGCTGTTTCGGATAGTTGCATGTACGCCCCGAAAAAGGAGATAGCTTCAAACCCGGCAGCCTCTTTGAGTTTACTTTCAAAGAACGGTAAGTGGCTGGCATCACCGGACTCTACATAAATAGCCGCAATGGCATTGATGATGTCCCAGTTATCCTCATCCTCCAGGTTTTTCACATATTTGGCAGCTTCGGTTTTGTCTTTATCACTTAATAATTGCAGTGCTTCCCCGATAACAGGGTAAGCTTTTTCCTTACTGATTATACGCTTGGTTACTTCAATTACTTCAACATCCCTGCCTATGGCCCGCAATTTATCCAATGCGGCAGATCTGACGGAAGAGTGTGGGTCGTTTTCTGCCAGGTTTAACAACTTGTCCTGAATTGCTTTATCCTCAATATTCATGGAAGGCAGTTCATAAATCGCCAGTTGACGAACATGCCAGTAAGGATCATCAATAGCTGACATGACAGCCTTTTGAGTCGCCTCCGAATCTTCTGAACGCAGATTGAGAACAGCTTCAAATCTGTCCGAATAATGCGGTGCATGGTATAATTGAAAGATATATTCATCTACGGTTTTATTGTCTTCTATGGTAGTCAATAAAGCATGCTCCGGGTCAAAATTAATCAACTGCGGCCTGCCCGGGACTTCAAAAGTAAACGTTTGCTCCCGCTGATCAACGACAATCTCGTGCCGGATAACAGAGGTGGGGCTGAGGTAAATATCAACAGCGGTCGGCAATATAAAAATAGGCGGCATACTTTCAGGATCCTGTGTTTGTTCCACCGTGACAGAAGCCTCCATCGTTCCTTCGTCAAAACTATAAGTAATATTCATTTGAGGGTGTCCCTGATCCAGATACCATTGATTGAAAAACCAGTTGAGGTCCTGTCCGGTAACCTCTTCAAAAGCGAGTCTCAGGTCATGCACCTCTACAGCACTGTAAGCATTATCGTTCAGATATTTATTCAGAGAAGCAAAAAATGCATCGTCGCCCAGGTAATTGCGGAGCATATGTAAAACAGCGCCCCCTTTATTGTAACTATGGGCATCAAACATATCGTCTTTGTCATCGTATTCAAAATCGATCAATGGATGAATGTCGCGATAAGCTGAATTGAAATATCCGAACCTCTCATCCACCATATGATGATCAGCGGCGTCTTTGCCTTCATGATGCTCCAGCCAAAGGTATTCGCCATAATTGGCAAATCCCTCGTTGAGGGTCAGATTGGCCCAGCTTTCACAAGTGACATAATCACCAAACCAGTGGTGGATCATTTCGTGGGCGATAATGAGTTCGTTGTTATTGTCAATGAGCTCGCGTTCATGCCTTTGAATGAATTCACCAAAAATAACTCCTGTTGTATTTTCCATTGCTCCGGAAACGTAGTCCCGCACAACGACCTGATCGTATTTTGGCCAGGGATATTTCAAGCCAAGCCTTTCAGAAAAAAACGTCAGCATCTCAGGAGTATTGGAATAAATAGCCCTGGCGTCTTTTTCAAATGCCGGTTCGACATAATAGTTAACCGGCAATCCTTCCCAACTATCTTCTACGACGGCAAATTCCCCAATGGCAATCATGAAAAGATAAGGAGCATGGGGCTGGTCCATCTTCCAGTAATCGGTGCGTGTCCCGTCATCATTGTTTGTGGAAGAGATGAATTTTCCGTTGGAGAGGGTTTTGTACTTGTCCTCAATGGTCAGGAACATTTCCTGAGTACATTTTTCATTAGGCTTATCAATGGTAGGGAACCATCGCGAGTTGGACTCCGTTTCCCCCTGGGTCCAGATTTGTGTCGGTTTGTCCGGATCTTTTCCCTGGGCATTGATAAAATAAAGTCCTTTGTCGGAAGTGATGGCGCTGCTGCCTCCCGAAGCTGCAGGCGTAGCGACATAATCTATAAAAAGGGTATAGGATTCTTCTTTTTCAAAAGTCTTTCCGAGGTCTATGGTTATTTGTTGTCCGTCATAAGTATAATCAAGATCTTCGTTTTGCCCCTGAAACCTGACCTGGTTGAATTCAAAACCTTTGGCATCAAGGACAAGTTGACCGGATGCATAAAAGTATGGTTTCAGCGTCAGGGTTGCTTGGCCAAGTACCTGCTCCTTTTCCCAGTCAAAACGAAGGTCGAGTCTCGTATGTAAAAGGTCATGTAACCTGGTTTGGGTTTCATTATACCTGGAAAGGGTATAGGTGATTTCTTCAATTTCTTCGTAGGGATCCATAGCAGGAGCAGTAACGACAATAGAATCAAGGTTTCTGATTTCAGTAATGACAGGCTCTTCGTTACCTCGAATACCTTTTTGTGTATTACAGCTCCAGGCAAGCAGAACCAGGACTGCGAAAAGGAATGATCTCATTTAATTTGGTTTAAAAATTATTGAAATAGGCCCAAAAATAGTCTTTTTATCTTTGTTTTGTTCAAAAAATATAATTGCTTTGCAGTTTAGAGATATATAGCTCTTATTTTTTATTATATTTGGGCGTTAATATTTATTCATCTTATACTTTAATTAATTAACTAAAAACGAATAGAACATGCGTATTATATCCAAATTGTTCGTCTTTGCATTGGTATTAGGTCTGTTGTCATCTTGTGTTTCTAAGAAGAAATACGATGAGCTTACTGCTGCTAAAGAAGCTACAGATCAGGCATTAGCTGAAACTCAGGCTCAGGTTAAATCTTTATCAGAGGAAAAAGATGCTCTTGCCGCTGACCTCGAATCAACTAAAACTGAGTTGAACGGAAAAATTTCTGACCTCGATTCTAAATTGAACAGTGCTACCAGCCAAATGGCTCAAATGACTGAGAAGTTAAACATGACTGAAGCTGAATTGGATGCTCTCAAGAAGCAGATCAATGGTATGTTTGATGCTTACGCAAACAGCGGTCTTACCCTGGAAGAAAAAGGTGGAAGATTGTATGTTGTTACTGAGCAGCCTGTTAACTACAGAAGCAGCTCATCAAGTTTGAACAAAGACCAGCGTGATGCTATCGATGCGATGGCTGAAACTTTAAAAGCTAATCCTGCAGTGAAAGTTGTTATCGAAGGTCACACAGATAACAAAAAATTCAAAGCTGATGCAGGTAGCGACAACTGGGACCTGAGTATTCGTCGTGCCAATTCCGTTGCACGTCGTTTGTTGAGAAAAGGAGTTGATCCTTCTCAAATCTCAGTCGCCGGTAGAGCTGATGGTGTTCCAGTTGGAGACAACAGCACCAGCGAAGGAAGAGCTGTAAACAGAAGAACTGTTATCCTGCCTAACCCAGATCTCGGTAGTTTGAAAGGAGGAAACTAATATTTTCTGAATCGAATATCTTCGATTTAAATCAAAAAACCCGAATCTCTATATTGAGGTTCGGGTTTTTTATTGCTTTAAATGCATTCTTTATAAGATCCCTGATATAACGGCACTTTGCAATGCGTAGGTCACTGAAGCTCCATTCGAACATAGAACTTTGACCATTTTCCCTGTCAAAGCTTCCAATTCTTCCTTTTTTTCATTCCATTTGGCATTATACAGTGTTGTTTGAACAAAACGGAGATCACCTTTCTATAATAGTCGTCCTGCGGTCATAAGTGAACCCTGTAAATATCCCGATGGCACCGGCTGTTCCTTCAACATTGGAAACAATCGGACTGGGCTGAGCAAAAGGGTTACCGTTGGACTGAACTGCGAAATCAATACTCTGCAGGAACTCAAAATAATCTTCCTCAATGCTGTAGATAGTATTGATGACCGTATCTCCTACCTGATAATCATAAAATGTTCCAAAAATAAGAGTTCCCTCAGAGGCGCGGTCGTCCAGTGAAAAACTGAATACGGGAATGCTGTCGAGGCTGCCTTCGTGCAAAACTCTTCTGAAGTAATTATCCTGGGTCATATCATCCGTCATGTATATGAGTATCCTGGCCAGGGTGTCGTCTTCTGCAAATTGAGTAACCACACTGTCGACGGGCATAAGCGGGGTAATCCTGGTCTTACCAGTAATTGTCTCTCCGTCCTTGGTGACAATATTCAATTCGAAATCGTTTTCAAAATCAAAAGGAACGGTAACACTCGAAGAATAATTAAATACCTTTTGCGTGAACGGGTTGAAAGTCAGATTGTTTTCCAGCGCATAATCCTGTCCGTTATGAGTAATGGTTACGGTAGCTCCCTCTTCCAGTATCCCGTTGATGAAATCTAAAGTGCTGGTAGGAAATGGATCAAAATAAGAGGATGTTCTTGTCAGTGACAAGTTCATTGGCTGGCCCGGTTCAAGGTAACATTCGACAAACAAACGGCCTTCATATTCCGGAAGGTCGATATCGACTTCCCTTTCCAGATCACAGGAAATAACGGCGAAAGCAAGAAATGCGAATGATAATATTTTGAAGTACTTCATTTTTTTTATTTTTTTTCAGCGAATTAAAGGGGTGCGTTAAAATTTGAAATTCCATGAAATAGACGGCAATACCGGAAACAGGGAAACTTGCTTGGCTGCAATTTTCTCAGGAACCTGGATGACGTTCCCGCCGCCGGTATCCAATTCTGTAAATTCAGGTTCTAGATAAATGAAAAAGGCATTCCTTCTGTCCAGTGCATTAACGACATTAATACTGAGATCACTTTCTCCCCATTTAGGGAAAAACTTGATGACCAGCCCAAGATCAAGCCTGCTGTAATAAGGCAGCCTGTAGTTGTTGCGATCCTGGTAGTCGGGAACAACCGCCTGGAAAGGCAATCCGTAAACATCCTGGAAGGAAAACCTTCCGGGAGCCATCCATCGCAAATCACCGGAACCATAAACATAGGTTGCCGACAAGGTCAGTCGCTTGCTCAGGTCGTAAATCGCTACGACAGAAAGGTCGTGACGACGATCATAGATCGGCGAGAAAAAGCCTTGCTGCTGGAAACTGGCGTTAGGTTTCACGGTCTGGAAATTTCCTCTTTCGATCCTGGCCAATGTATAACCAATCCACCCCGTGAGTCGTCCTTCTTTTTTCTCAATACTTATCTCCATACCGTATCCTCGGCCTTCTCCAAAGGCAAATTCCTGCTCCAGATCATCATTGGCGAATAAGTCAGCTCCGTCGATGAAATCGATTTGGTTGCCCAGCCATTTGTAATACCCCTCGACGGAGACAAATACCCCTTTGTTGAACAAATAGGATAACCCTAGGGCTACCTGATCAGAACTTTGGGGAGCCACATCGGCTGTGGAAGGATACCATACATCGGTAGGCAATGAAGCACCGGCGCTGGCTACCAGGTGGATATATTGTTTCATCCTGGCATAGCTTCCTTTGAGTGCCATCCGGTCTGTCAGACTTTGGCGCATGGAAACTCTGGGTTCAATACCCCCATACAAAGTATTATCATTACTGAATCCGCTAAGCCTTAGCCCCATATTGACCCTGGTACCGGGACCTAATTCCCAATCGTCAGAAATATACAAGCCTCCTTCCAGGGCATCGTGTTCCGTGCCAGCTTCAAAATTGATATCTCCGTCATCGCTGCCAGCTTTGAGGCGGCCAACGCCAAACTGGTGAAAGGTCATTGCAGCCCCGAAGCGCAGGGTATGCCGGTTATTGGCAGCGTAATAAAAATCCGTTTTCAGGTTGGCATCCCGGATACTGGACCCGATGTCAAAAGAAAAACCGGTGATTTTGTTGGTAATATTATACTGGTAATCGGAATAGGTGAATGTAGTGTTGACAAAGAGCTTTGGATTGAAAACATGATTCCAGCGGGCTGTGCCGGTAGCGTTTCCCCAATTGAAATTAAAGTCAAAGAAATCGCTGTTGAAGCCAAATACATCCCGTCCGAAATATCCACTTAAGTATAATTTATCTTTGTCGCTCAATTGGTAATTTATCTTGGTATTCAGATCGTAAAAATAATAATCGGGAATGGGGTTAAAGTCTTCCCGGCCTTCATTGGCCTTGTTGATCTGCCCCGTGAGGAGATCGATATAAGTACGCCTACCGGAAACCATAAAAGATGACTTTCCTTCTTTGATGGGCCCTTCCAGGGTGAGCCTCGAAGATATCAATCCAATACCGCCAGTCCCGGAAAATTTTTTATTATTGCCTTCGTTCAGTTTGACATCAATGACAGAAGATAGCCGACCTCCATATTGGGACGGGAAGCCCCCTTTGTAGATCTTCAGATCTTTCACGGCATCGGTATTGAAGGTGCTGAAAAAGCCAAAGAGGTGATTGGCATTATAAACAACAGCTTCGTCCAGAACGATAAGGTTTTGATCCGAGCTTCCTCCCCTGACAAAAAGGCCTGTGGTGCCTTCCGATCCTGAAGGAATACCTGGTTTTAACTGTACTGTTTTAAGAATGTCACTTTCGCCCATGAGTACAGGCAACAATTTAGCTTCTTTTGTGGAAATGGTCGCTACACTCATCTCCGTAGCTTTGAATTGTTCCTCAAAGGAGTTGGCTTTTACGACCACTTCTTCAAGATCAATGCCTGATCCCAGTTCAATATTCAAACTTTGATCATCATTTGTCGGAATCTTTCTCAAAATAGATTCGAAACCGATATAGCTGAATTGAATGGTCAATGAGTCGCCCTGAGGTATGGAAAGGGAATAAAAACCATATTCATTGGTGGTCGTCCCCAGCCCCAGTTCGGGTATTAATACGGAAGCCCCAATGAGGGTTTCTCCCGTCGCTTCTTCCGACAAAGTTCCGCTCACGGTGATGTCCTGTGCGGTGAGCAGGAACACAGAGGCCATTAACGATAATGAAAGAAATAGTTTTTTAAGCATGGTTTTATAGCATTATAAATTTAAGGTCTGAAGCCTGGTCACTTTGTAAACGAAAATTTGCTTCGAAAGTAAACAGAAATTAAAGCAATGGTTCAAAAAAATCTACCAACGGCAATGGAAATTAAACCAAAGAAGGTAATTTTCTGTCTTCAGTTTTCAGTCTCCGTTTTCAGTCGGGGTGCTCAATTTGAAATCTTATTTAAAAGGGAATTCCTTTTTCAAAAGGTTTCTAATTGGGAACTATATTAACAGTCTTTTGTTCAGGAACTCAAAGGAATTTTTCGTAAAAAGCCGGTTTTTAACCAGAAAAGAGAAACTTTAACTCTTGAGGCTTGTTATTTCAGGCCTGGAATGAGGGAGTGGGCCGAAAAGGTAAAAGCCAAAGACCAGTGTCCGACTATTATTCAGGAGTTTAAACCGAAGTGTACGGAAAGGATTAGCTTTGCAGGCTGAATAAAAAACACTTAAGTGGTACCGGAAAAAAAAGCATATCGGGATTTACACATTGCTGTTTTCCTTTTTGGCTTCACGGCCATTTTGGGAGATTTGATCTCTTTATCTGCACTCAACCTCGTATGGTGGCGGGTACTGATCACCTCCTTGAGCCTGTTATTCCTGGTAAAATGGGCACCTTTGCTCCGTATGCCACGCAGGATGCTGTGGAGTTATGCCGGTATTGGTGTCATCGTTGGGTTACACTGGCTGACATTTTATGGTTCTGTAAAACTGGCCAATGCATCTGTCTCACTGGTCTGTATGGCCACCACATCCTTCTTCACCTCTCTTTTAGAACCGTTGATCCTGGGGAGAAAAGTGAGGGCCTATGAAATTCTGCTGGGCGTTTTCATTGTACCCGGAATGATCCTTGTTGCCAATAATATCGAGGTTTCCATGATGACAGGCGTCTGGGTCGGATTGTCCTCAGCGCTTTTCGCCTCCCTGTTTTCCATCTTGAATAAAAAACTGATCAGTGGTGCCAATGAATTGGACATCACCCTAATTGAAATGAGTAGTGCCTGGGTGTTCCTGAGTATCGTAATCCTGTTTATGACTATACAAAGCGGAGTCCTGCCGGAGATAATGCCTACACCGACAGATTGGTTTTACCTATTGATTTTAGCGCTTTTATGTACGACGTTTGCTTATGTCCTTGCGCTTCGATCACTGCATCATTTATCTGCATTTGCTTCCAACCTTACCATCAACCTCGAACCGGTTTACGGTATAATCCTCGCCTGGCTGATCCTCAAAGACAGTGAGGATGTAACCTCAGGGTTTTACCTGGGGGGTGTGATCATCATCGCCAGTGTTTTCAGCTATCCTTTTTTCAGGAAGCGTTTTGGGGGGTGATAAATACTATTTCTCAGAGAAAGAGTATTTATCCGTCAAAAGGGCTGAACGATGGCCCAATTAAACCAAACGATTTAAAAAAATCAAAAAAATATTTTTCCATTTAATCCATTGATAATCACTACCTTTATGTTTTAAATGACGATTTTATCATTTAAATTTTCAAAGTGCTGCAACCCTTTTTTTGATTAACTGTCTATAGTGTTAGAAATCACCTGACTCTTTTTACTCTTAAAAGATTGGACTACAATAACACACACCGGGAGCTTATTGAGGAGTGCAAACGTGGCCATCGCAAAGCCCAGTTTGAATTGTACCGGCTGTATTCGAAGGCGATGTACAATATATGCTTGCGGATGTTGAGAAACGAGGCGGATGCCGAAGATGTACTCCAGGCTTCTTTTGTAGATGCTTTTACCAAGCTGGATACCTTCAGGTATCAATCATCCATCGGAGCCTGGATCAAAAGAATTGTAGTAAACAACTGTATCAATTTCCTAAAAAAACGCCGACTCTCTATCGTTGAAATGAATACCAACGTTTTGAGTATCGAAACTCCGGAAGAAGAAAGCGGTTCGCTGCCTGCAATGAGTGTCGAAAAGGTAAAATCAGCAATGATGAAATTGCCCAACGGCTACCGAATCGTTTGCTCTCTTTATCTGCTCGAAGGTTATGACCACAAGGAAATTGCAGAGATACTGAATATTTCAGAAGCGACTTCCAAGTCTCAGTTTTCAAGAGCGAAAAGGAAACTCAGAAGTTTGCTTACGGAGGATTGAGAAAGACTGATTAAACCAAAACAACCGAAGCTTGTTTTGGCCAGCTAGGCGGAGCGGGGAAATGCAAAGGAAAGAATACAAAGTGTAAAATTTGAAAAACTGAAACAATCTCCGTCAATCAATATTTAAGGAAGATACTGAAATCAAAAAAAGGTATACTAAATAAATAAGATTCAAAAACAAGTAATAATGCCACAGGATCATTTAGAAGAATTTATAATCAGGCATCGGGAAGATTTTGATGGTGCTATTCCTTCGCTGAAGGTGTGGGCTGAAATTGACAATCAACTCGAAAAGCAAGTGCCATTTCGCCGAAAAAAGGTATGGATGTACAGCCGGATCGCAGCTGCAGTGGTATTCCTGTTGATCGCAGGAGGCGTCATAGGCAATTTCATTACAGCAGATACCAACCAGCCGGTTGCTTTAAATCCTGAATTACAGGAAATGGAAGCTTTTTATTCTCAGCAATTCCAAAAGAAATACACTCAACTTACCAGCTTATATCATGATGAATCCATTGAGAATGACCTGGGACAGATAGATGTTTTCCTCGAAGAATTGAAACAGGAATTAGCCAAAGCCCCTAAAGGTTCTGAAGAACGGATTATTGAAAACCTTATTCAAAGTTATCAATTAAAAATTCAAATCCTTGATCGGATCCTGGAAAGGATCCAGAATGATCAAACGGAAGAAAAAATAAAAACAGATGAGCGCAAGAGTATTAGCATTTAAAGTATTCCTGCTCGGAGTACTTATTGCAGCGATGCCGATAAAGATGTGGGCAGGGGATGATTTTCGGCAATATACCAAAGAAATCAAGAGGGAGTTTAGCATTACACCTCACGGCAATGTCCAGATCAGTAACAAATATGGTCAGGTCGATATCAGGACCTGGGAAAAAAACAGAGTTAAAGTCACCGTTGAAATAATTGTCAATGCAGAAAATGAATCCGCCGCACAAAAGGTCTTTAAGAGAATAGCAGTCAAGTTCGACACAGAGAATTCTATGGTCAGTGCAACGACCTTTATAGAAGAAACCAATAATAAATGGTGGAGTTGGTCAGAGGGTAAACTAGACTATCAAATCAACTACCAGGTATTTATGCCGGCTTCCGCCAACTTGTCTTTGGAAAATAAATATGGTGAAGTTTATGTAGGGAGTCTTTCCGGGGATGTGGACCTGAATCTCAAATATGTGAATTTCATCATAGACGCCTTGTCGGGAAATGCCAATTCATCCCTCGGTAATAGTAACGGTTCTATCGGCAGTGTCAATAATATGAACCTGGCTATAAAAAGTGGATCCATAAATATCGGGCAGGTCAATAATATGGAGATTGGCAGTAAATCAGCCACAGTCAATATAGGAACAGCCAAATTAATTGTTTCCAATACCAGTTATGATAATTATTCCATTGGAACGATTGCAGAACTTCACAATGACGGCAAATTCGATAACTTTGAAATAGGCAATGCCGAAGACATCTTCATGGAGTCCAGTTACTCAAATCTCGTTTTTAAAGAGATTAACAAATATCTCATTCTCGATCTTGACAATTGCAATGTTACCATTAATAAACTCTCTAACTCTTTCAAGGAGGCCAAATTGATTGGTAAAAATACGGATTATATCATGACACTGGAAGCAGGAATCCGTTACCAGTTAGACGCTTTTGCTAATTATGCCAGGGTCAATTACCCCAAACAGATGTCTGTCACCTACGAAGAAGAAAATTCCACCACCTACGCCGTAAAAGGTATACAGGGCAAATCGGGAGATGGTCCTTACATCAAGGTGAGATTGCAGTATGGAAGTCTCAAAATGAAATATTAAAGTAAAAAATACACTAAGTTGCCCGATAAATGCGGCTATTTGGCGGGATGCCCCCCTGAATAGCCGTATTTTTTATATCTTTAACCCAATGAACCAACTAAAAAATCCGGTGAGCAAAGGAAACATCAACGTTGATCTGAAAACCATTGAATCATATTTTAAAGCGGGAATTTCCGTTGATTGTGTGATATTCGGTTTTGACGAAAATGAACTGAAAGTATTATTAATGCGGTGCAATATGGAACCCTACGTTGGCCTGTGGTCATTAATCGGTGACATGGTCCACATCGATGAAGGGATTGACGAGGCAGCACACAGGATCCTTAAATACCGCACCGGGCTCGAAAATGTTTTCCTGGAGCAGGTCAAAACATTTGGCACCATTCATCGCCATCCATTGGGCAGGGTCATCAGCGTGGCTTATTATTCCCTCGTAAAAATCAGCGATTACAAAGTGAGTACCACTTCCCGTTACCTGGAAGAGGAGTGGCAGAATATCTACAATGAAGCTCACTGGCACAGTCTTGAAGATATCACCGATCTTGCTTTTGATCACAATGCAATCCTGGAAGAGTCGCTGAACAGCCTCCGCAAACACGTACGGGAAGAGCCGGTAGGGTTTAATTTACTGCCCGAAAAATTCACCTTATCCCAACTTCAGAATTTATATGAAAGAATCCTGGGCGTAGATCTCGACAAGCGTAATTTCCGCAAAAAAATCCTCAACATGAAGTTGCTGAAGGATATCAACCAGATTCAGCGGAATGTAGCCCACAGACCGGCTAAATTGTATTCCTTTGATGAAGAAAGATATCAGCAGCTAAAAGAGAAGGGTTTGATTTTTGACCTTTAAATCACTTCAGTTTTTTATTATTGGCGTGGCGTTCGGCATCCCGGTTGGTCTTTTTATCCAGGCTATTTTTCAAAGCTTCGGTAAGGTCAATACCTGTTTGATTTGCCAGACAGATCAAGACAAAAAGTACATCTGCCATTTCTTCGCCTAATTTACCTTTTGCTGCAGCTTCCAGGGCTTTGGTCTTGAAAGATTGCTCGCCATAGAGGCGGGACATCAACCGGGCCACCTCCCCAACTTCTTCTGTCAGGATAGCCATATTGGTCAATTCATTATAATATCTGACGCCAATGGTGTTTATCCATTGATCAACGGTCTCCTGCGCTTGCTGTATCGTCATAGGTTAATTACGTGTTGTTTTTGAGCGATTAAAAATCTTTCATTTTTGAGTCGATGATGATGGTTACGGGGCCATCATTGATTAACTGCACTTTCATGTCTGCACCAAATTCCCCTGTCCGGACTTTTTGGCCGGTTAAAGTCGACAGCTTATCGACAAATTTTTCATACATGGGAATCGCGAAATCAGGCTTTGAGGCACGGATGTAAGAAGGGCGGTTGCCTTTTTTCGTACTGGCGTGTAAGGTGAACTGACTGACCACAATGATCTCACCGTCAATGTCTGTCACGGAGTAGTTCATGACCCCGTTTTCATCATTAAAGATTCTCAGGTTACTGATCTTTTTGCAGAGCCATTCAATATCTTCCTCCTTATCAGCATCCTCTACTCCCAGCAGCACCAACAAACCGGTTTCGATAGCCGCATGGACCTTTCCTTCAATAGTTACGGATGCTTCCCTGACCCGTTGGATTACTACGCGCATTGGGTTTTCTGTTTTGTTAATATTCGAACCTTACGAGTTTCAACCTGTTACGTCGCTCGCTGGGAACCAGGAACCGCCGGCTGTCCAGTTGAATACCTTCCTGGAACCTTAACCGTAATTCAAGCCCCTCGGTATTCATCACACTGTTGCGGTCGCCATTGCCCAGACCGTTAAGTACATATTCGCTGATGGTATTCTCCTGTTTGATCTCATCATTAAAAAGCAATTTAATGTTTTCCGGTGTTTTGAATGGAAAATAGGAAGAATAAACACCAAAATCATTTTGCGAATATTGCTTTTTATACAAAATAGTTTTCCAGTGTAACTCACCGGTAGGGTGAATAGAAAGTACCATAATGTTGTCAAAATAAAGATCCCTGCTTGGTTGTCGGAGACTTGCTCCCGGCAGCCGGTTTACATTGGTATATGTTCCGGGAGCCCGGGTAAATTCTTTAACCTTTTCAACAAACATCAGGATGCCACCATCCCGTCGGATTACACTTTCTCTCATTTCAGCCTCAGTGATTCCAATATGTTTTTTGGGTTTTCTGTCCATAAAGTCAGCCATGAATTCAACCTCGAACTCCTTTTTTTTCACCAGGGCGTTTTCCGGCGTTTTAGGATCGACATTGACATAGTAATAACCTATGGCTTTTTCCCTGTTTTTGTCAGCATACAATCCACCAGCGACCAACCTGTCATTCAGGTCATCTATGGAAAACCAAACCTCAAAAGTCAGCAATTGTCCCATCGGGATTTCAAACTCCTTGATGTTTTCTCCGTCGCCATCGTAGTGGTAAATTTTAAAATGATGATCTTTCCTGCGGGACATATAATTATCCCGGCTGCGTGCCAGGAACATCTCTCCTTTATTGCTCACCAATATCTGGGTGTAGTTTTGCTCCCGGAAGTAGTTTTCAGGGGAGAAGGATTTTTCCCACATCACACGCATGCTATCGGTATCAAAACAAACAAAATTGAACTCTTCCTGTCTTTCCAGGTAATAGAGCAGCACTTTGCTCCGGTCTTGTGATTGAATGATTTCAAAATTGGGGGTAAAGGAATAAGCGGAAATATCCTTAAAAGTAATGGAGTCCCGCAGGTTAGCTGCCGGATCATATTTGTGGGCTTTGACAAATGTCCTGCCCCTGTTTTTAAAGAAGTAAAAAAGCGTGAAATCAAATTTGGAGTTGGTAATGCCCAACAACTTTGGATTTCTCTTGTCCAGCTCCAATTCCTTTTCCCATGAAAGTTTCAGTTGCCTGTTGAAACCCTGTACCTGAAAAGAGGTTATTTTGTCCCGAACAATAAAGTTTGTCCGGCCAGCTCTCCTATTATCTCATAAGAGGCATCATTATAGATCGGGAGTTCTTCCGATATGGTAATCAGTTGTGCACCACCGGAAATCGTGAATGCCCAAAAAAATGAAAGGACAAAAAGCAGCCGGTGGTAACGTTTACAAGAGAGAAACCCGGTTCTTTTGATCTGGCTAATTTGCTGCCGGTTATTTTGGTGACGTCGTTTGTTAGATTTCAACAATTGTATCATAGCTTTTTTTTAGAATAACGTGTTTTCAATTCATGGGGTTGAACGTTTTGCTGATTTAAGCACCTAATTTAAGGGTTTTAGCATTTAAAAAAGGGGAAGTTTTCGAAATACTCTTCGAAATGTCTTTATTTTGCTGCTCAAATAGCAGTGAAATTTAAGCGATTGTCCAAAATCTAATTTGTATATCAATCCTTTTTTCAGGATGTCATTGTTGCTAATGATCCCGGTGAAATGGAAAACGGAAAATTGCCTTAAAATTTACCTGTACGCTTAGTGAGCTTTACGTTGAAAATTTAAACACTCTTTCCAAAATGAGCAAGCGAAACAAACTCCAAAAATTTGCAGAGCTTCTTGCCTTCCCTAATGTTTATGAAAATTTCGAAGCTAAAAATCCTCAACTGACCGGCGTTAATGCTGAGCCGGTTGACAGGAAAGGCAAATGGGCACAGGCACATTTTGGCAACGATAATCCGATAATTTTAGAATTGGCCTGTGGCCGTGGAGAATATACCCTGGGGATGGCCAGAATGATGCCCGAAAAGAATTTTATTGGCATCGATATCAAAGGGGCCAGAATCTGGAAAGGTGCCGGTATCGCTCTGGAGGAACAACTCCATAATGCAGCTTTCCTAAGAACCCGAATAGAACAGATCGCTCACTTTTTCGGAGAGGAAGAGGTTGATGAAATCTGGATTACTTTCCCGGACCCATTTCTCAGAAAAAGCAAAGCCAATCGCCGGCTTACCTCGGCACAGTTCCTGCGGGAATACAGGAAAATTTTAAAAAAGGATGGTGTGATCCATCTGAAAACGGACTCTCCCCAACTATTTGAATTTACCCTGGAAACACTCGGAACATTCAAGGGAGCCGAAATCCTCTACCAGGATGCAGATATTTATGCCAAACCACTGCCCATTCCCGAACTGGGCCTGAAAACATATTATGAAGGATTACATATCTCGGGGGATGATACCATTAAATATGTTAGCTTTAAGATTTAAAGAGTGGGTGGAATTTGTTTCTCCTCCTCCCGGGATCTCCTTCCGGCCAATTCCCGTTTGCTCCATATTGTTTCAGGGGCTTTTATATTGTATTCTTCCGACCTACTCTAAGGAATGTCACTTTGTTCCACCTGTGATCCCCTGGTGAAAAAACGTTTAATAAACTGATCGCTGTGGCTGCCAAGGATGAACCTGTTTTTATCCGCCCTTGACTCTCCCGAAATTAACACTTGTCCCAATTTTAATCTTGTGAAAATCAATTAATTTTAATGGTAAATTCGCCCGGAAGCTTAGGATAGTTGGAAGAAGGGAATATTGGAAGGGATGCCTAAAGTTCCAGTAATCCACCTTGGCATTTCAACTGGTTCTCCAAAAGGTTTAGCATTAAATACTGTTTTCGGGGAATTAATTGAATGAAATTTTTAGACATCCGCTTTGGGTAATATCAGCTTTGCCCAATTTACTTTTTTACTTATTCAGAAAAAAAATCACCTTTTACCAACCCTCCTCCCAATTTTTACGTGAGTGAAAGTATAAAGTAGAAAACAAACCAATTATTTGAAAAAAAATTATCATGAAGAAATTGCTATTATCTTTTGGAATGCTGCTTTTCGCAGTAATTGCCTTTGCCCAGATCACAGTTAATGTGAATGGTTTTGTCGTGGATATTAACGGAGATGGAGTTGAAAATGTCGATGTGTATATAACCGTCGATTCAACTAATTTCAACTTCGAATATTTCAATACCGTTCAAACCGATGCGGATGGATATTTTTCCGACAGTTTTGAAGTACCGGAAAACATGACCCAGGGGGGTGTATATATCGGTTTTACAGACTGTGACAACAACTACCAGGGACAGATGGCCTATTGGTTTCCCGGGGGAGATATAACCGTCACCTTTTTGTATTGCAATGTGGATTGTGGTGTTGAAATCACAGGCACCAATACGGGAACCCTGACAGCAGTCGCTACTGGTGCAGCCCCCTTTACTTATGCCTGGAATACAGGGGAATCGACACAAAGCATCAGTAATTTGCAGACTGCCAATTATTGCGTCACCATTACGGATGCCAATGGATGCGAAAGCAGTACTTGTTATTATTATAACCCAAACGGCGGGAATGACACACTCTGCTATGTCTATATATTGCCCGACAGTGTCAATGTGCCAGGTATCGGGTTGACAGCCATCGCAGAAGGTGTAGCGCCTTTGGCCTATGTATGGAGTACCGGGGAAACTTCCCAATCCATCATTATTAACGCAGATGGCGAATATTGTGTAACAGTTACCGATGCTACAGGTTGTGAATCTGTCGATTGCCTGGATTATGGCAGCAACTCCTGCTGGGCTACAGTCTTGATAGGAGATGCCAGTATTTTTGCAGAAGCTCAGGGCATGCCTCCCTATGCTTACTCATGGAATACCGGGGAAACGACGCAGAGTATCGTACCCATGGCTACCGGTAATTACTGTGTCACGGTCACCGACGCCAATGGTTGTGTCACTACTGCTTGCGGTTATTATCAGTTTGGAGGCAATGATACCCTTTGTTATGTAACCATTGACCTGGTACAGGGAGGTACCTGGTTAAATGCGATAGCCTCAGGAACAGCACCTTTCTCCTATCTTTGGAATAATAATGCAACCACTGCCAGTATAGCCCTGGAAGAAAACATTATCTATTGTGTCACAGTAACAGATGCCAATAGCTGCACGACTACAGCATGTTTTGACAATACGCTTCCCGGTATCGAAGGGAATGTTTTTTTGCAAGACAGTATAAATAACCAAATGATTTCCGGTGTCGTAAACTTATATGCCCTGGAAGGTGATGGGGCAAATCTGATTGAAACGGTTGCTTTTGCTACTGCAAATACCGGAGGATACTTTGCTTTTGAAAATCTTTCTCAGGGAGACTATATTGTTCAGGCAATGCTTGACCCAAACATTCCTGAAAGCGAAAATTATCTGCCTACCTACCATTTCAGCGCAGAATTCTGGGATGAGGCAGATGTTATCAGTCTGCCCGGAAACCAGAATAACTTCCATAATATCATGCTGATAGCTGTGGATCCTGACGGTGCCGGTCCGGGTATTATTGGTGGTGGCGTATTCGATGAAGATGGATTCTGGGGAGGTCATGGTGGTGATGAAAGAGACAGCCCGATGGCTAATGTGGAAGTTATCCTGCATAATGGTGCTGATACGCCTGTGGCCTACGCGATGACCGGAGCTGATGGTACTTTTAGTTTTGATAATCTTCCCTATGGGACTTATACCCTCTATGTGGAGATTCCCGGTATGGAACAGGGTGAAAAGACCATTGTCCTTAATCCTGATAACGAAACAGTCAACAATGTTGCCTTTATAGTTGAAGGCAGTGAAATAACCACATCAACCAGAGCTGTTTTATTGATAGATGAATTTGTCGGCCTGTATCCAAACCCTGCTAAAAACGTGCTCAATGTTGAGGTAAATACGCCTTTACACAAAATCATTGGATACCAGGTTGTAAATTTAACAGGACAAGTTGTGGGTAATTCCTTTTTTAAAGATGGAACTGTCGATGTTTCAACGCTATCTCCCGGAGTATATGTATTGAAAATCCAGACCAAAGAGGGTGTCTTGACCAAGCAATTTGTGAAAGAATAACCCTCGTAAAAAAAAGGTAACACTCCATGGTTTAAAGCTGAGATGAAATACAGAAAATCTGGTTTCATCCCGGCTTTAGCCATTTTCTTACAGGTTTGATAATTGTTTAATGAACCCGGAACCTCGATTAATAAGAGATTGTATCAAAGGTAAGCGTCGGGCACAGTTTGAAATGTACAAATTGTGCTACCCCGTTTTATTGGGTGTTTGCCGCAGATACAGGAGTAATGAGGATGAGGTGGCAGGAATGGTTAATGCGGGTTTTTTAAAAATACTTAATAATCTGAAGAAGTATGCTCCCGGTGTTCCTTTTGAAGCCTGGATCAAGCGGATAATGATCAATTTGCTGATTGATGATTACCGCAAGCATAAAAAAGAAAAAGAAAAGACCTTCTACGCAGAAACAGATGTACTGGTGGCCGAGGGTCGAGCGGTGGATTTTAATGATGCTGAAAAATATTTTGACGCGAGTCATATAGAAGGCATTATCAACTCCCTGCCAGGGCTGGCTTGCCAGGTGTTTAACCTTTATGCCGTCGACGGGTACTCTCATAATGAGATTGGCGTTCAGTTGGGTATTTCTCAAGGTACTTCCAAGTGGTATTTGTCAGAAGCCAGGAAAAAGATCAGGGAACAACTGGCCTTGGAATTGAAAAAATCAAAAGTAGTTTAAGCAATGAACAGGCTTGATAAATTTGTAAACGATAAGTTGGCGCAGCGTGCGTTTGAAATGGATAAAAACCATTGGCTGCAGGCTGCTCAGCTGATTGATGCTCAGCAAAAGCGCCGCCGTAGATTTTTCTGGATCTGGTTTCTTTCCGGACAGGTCCTGGTATTGGTACTGGCGTTCTTCCTCTGGCCAACTTTTGTGGCAGAAAAAACGGCAACCCGGAGTAACCTTTCCCCTCCGCTTGTTCAAACCAATGCTACTGCTCACCTCCTTCTCTGGTTGACAATGGGGAATTATCCGAAACGGGAGATGCCATTACCTCTGAGGAAAATGTCCATACAACGGTCTTAAAACAAACTACCAAGACGTCTCAGGGTAATACAACAAAACCATTTGAATTCGCCCAATCCAACACGGATGCCGAGGAGAAAATATCAGAAAAAGAATTGATCGATACCAATGCCGACATACCCGAAATGCAAAAAAACGAAGGAGGAACGCATGAAAGTACACAAGAAGTAATTGTCAGTGACGAAGAATTATTATTACGGTCCTTTAAGGCTTCTGATGTCATAGACCAACCGGAACAAACCATTCCGGTGCCCTATAAAACAACTTCAACCATTTTGCCCCTTTTGGATTTCAACGTAAGTGGTGAAAAAAGAAAGATGGATTATGCTCAAAAAGCCATAGATCAATCTCCGTTTTTCAACCATGAGTTTAGCCTGGTTTTGGCAAGCACGCTTTATCCGTATGCCGGTACTTCTGAAAAGAACTTCATTGGGTTTGCGGCAGGAGTGAATTATACCAAAAGCCTGAAAAGGTCTTTGAATCTTAATTTCGGGTTGAACTACCGCAAGCGTTTTGGAACGTTTTCCGAAGCTTCCGCTTCTGAACAAACAACCTATGCATTCAGCAGAAGCGCAGAACGGTTTTATACGCTTCCGGAAAACATGCATTTCCTTGAGATTCCTGTTGCCATCCAGTATGTAAAAAACAGGCATGCTTTGTCGCTGGGATTCAATGGAAGTTACCTCCTGGGACTCCGGGGAACCCTCCATAAAGAAAGTTATGGAGAGTCGTTTTCCGAAAACGGAGAAACTCAGGTACTCAAAAGGGGGTGGCTGCGGAATTCCGGTGTAAAGCCATTACATTGGGATATTTTTGCTTCCTGGAACCTGGCCGTTACCCATGAGATGAGCGTTGGCGTTCAGGTTAATTATTCTGTCGGCACTATATTGAAAAATCCGAATAGCGGAATTTATCTCGAATCGAAACCTGTATTTTTTGATGTAGGACTTCGTTATAATTTAATCAAAAAATGAAACTTTTCAAGAAAAAGATATATCATAAACCAATGGTCTGGTTGGGACTGTTGCTGTCCTTTACACTGACCTATTGCAGCCAGATAGAGTTACCTCCTGATGTTGTCGGGGAGCCGGTATTTGAATGGAATATGTCCGCTGAAGGAGGTGAAACTTTTACTTTTGCCGGAGGAGTGGATGGATATAGGATGTTCACCTCTTTTGAACAGGGAACGGATGGGGTTTATACTTTTATAGGGGAACTGAAAAAAGAAGATGTGAACCTCGACACTTTCCCTTCCCTGAGATTTGAGTTCCGGGATGATCAAATAAATCCTGAAAATGTGGATATAGGCCAGGCCCTCATGGCCATTAGCAGTTTTCATGACCAGACGCTTACGGGCGGTACGGATACGATGTACGTTGCTACTTTTTCTGCGTCTACAGGACAATCCTGCTCCAATCTTCCTGCCAGTGCCTTTACCTGGGATTTTGACGATGGAACATTTGGGGAAGGATTTTTCGTGGAACACGAATATGCCAATAACGAAGAAAGGGTCGTAAACCTGGAAGTCAACGGTACAAATGGTGAATATGTAAGCGTAAGCAGAACCCTTTCTTTTGAAAGCAATACGTTGCCCTGCGGGTTGGACGTGAGTGAAATCTCACAAGGCAATTTCATTAATCTGACGGTTTTTCCAATCAATGCGATACAGCCCTACAGTTATTCCTGGAGTTTTGGCTCCACGGCTCAAACCATCAGTTTGGTTGTCGATTCAAGTCTGTATGATGAAGAAATTTGTGTCACCCTCACCGATGCCATTGGTTGCCAGTCTTCCTGGTGTGGTGGTTTTTTCGGCAACTACCAGATTTGCAGTGCTCAATTCTCCTATAATGCGGGTATGGTCATTGATTCCACACAGCCGCCTGTTCAGCTATCTACTTTAACGGTAATCTATACAGACGAGCAAGGCAGGGAATATCGTTCAGACCGCCAACCGCAAGGCAATATTAGTTTTATTAATATCGATTCCATTGAGCCGTTTCAGGAGAATGAATTTGGATATCCTACACAAAAATTTCTCCTTGAATTTAGTTGTAATTTATTCTCTGAAAATGGCGAATTGATCAAAATAAATTCCGGAAGTGGTACCGTTGGTGTTGCTTATCCGGAGGATTGAGTACGGTAAAATTAGAAAAGGGGCGCCCTCTTTTACAAGAAAATAGAACAACCCCCTTTCCGTCGTCGAAAAACTACCGCGCAGTAGTGATATTTTGCTTTTTAAGACTATCCGGTCATTGCACTGAGGCCTGAACGATGCGATTTAAAACACTATTATGATGCAGTGAAAGTCCGTTTTGGTGGGAACAGCGAATTCATATCCTTATGAAAATGGAATTTACGGGATTATTATCTTCAGGGCTTTTTCGAGGATGGAAATCCGAACTGGCGTTTCGCCCAGAAATTCGCCGTCAGCTTCCAGCAGAATAGGACCATCATCCATGGCGTCAATCATAATTTCCTTTGTGTAATACCCTTCAATTTTCCGGTGTTTCGTTATGCTGTCGTTATAAAACCGGTAAGCATTGAGCAGCACCTCCGCTTTAGAAACTTTTCCGGCAATGGTCAGGGCAAGCATCCCATCATCGGGAACGGCATGGGGTACGAGGCTCATGCCTCCGCCGGAGTATTTGCAAATACCGGCATTGATCGTGTAGTGATATCCGGAATCTTCCTGACCATTAAATCGAATCCGGGCTTTTCTAAGTTGATACATCAGAATACACCGGACAATCATAAAGAGGTAGAACAGACTGTTTTTTACCTTCTTTTTGTTCTTTTCGATATAACGAACAACAAAGCCATCATAGGCGAGCCCGGCTACGTTAAAGAAATAGCGGAATTGGTCTTTTCCATCATTCATGTAATCCAAAGTACCAACATCCTGGAGGAATGTCCTGCCTTGTTCTACCATGGTTAACCATTGTTGCAGGTCTCTGGAAATGCCGTGGGTTCTTATCCAGTCATTGCCTGTTCCAATGGGTAGCAAGACGTAAGTAATATCTGTTGAAGGCACCGTTTTTTGCATCAGGATGCCATTGCAAACTTCGTGGTTGGTGCCATCGCCACCGACAGCTATGATATGCCGGAAACCTTTGCTGACGGCTTCAGCGACGAGCGCTATCGCGTGATCCTGGTATTCGGTATAAACAATAGAAGCTTTAGGAAATTTTTCTGCCAGAATACGTTTTATACGTGGCCATATCCGCTGAGCCACGCCGTTACCCGCTGCGGGGTTTACGATTATATACCACTTTTTTTCGTTTTGCATACAGCATGCTTAAGGCGACACCTGGTTGTGTAATCAACCTTTCTGGAATTATGCGGTAGACAAGTGTTTTACCTGTCAGATTTTATGGCCTGATGACAACAAGGCGTTTGGTCGCGATAATCCGTCCGCGGGAATCGGATAAGCTGTACAAATAAGTACCTTTTCGCAGGAAAGAGACATCCACTTTATCAATATGGTTTCGATCAATAAAGTATTTTTTATTCCATACCTGTTTACCGATGATGTTGTATATCGTCAGATTATAGCTATCCTTTGGCAGATTTGAAAATTCAAAACGGGCATTGACGATAACCGGATTAGGATGGGCATAAACACCAGGTTTTAAAGCAGTGGCTTGTTGTATGTTGTTGACAACATCAAGTGATTTATATTCAACACTATTCACTATTTCCCCGGTATTATCCAATCCGACAACAGCGATAGCTTCTTTGACTTCATTACTGTAAAAATGATATTCCACAATGGTATCCTTGCCCAAAGCTTCTGTGATATTGTCATTATTGATAGCACCCAGTGCAATGTCTGTCACATCCTGCCATCCCAGGAAACCAACCAAAGCATCCAGGCGCGTTTCCCTGATCTCGGTACGTTTCTGACGTAATACATCAAAAATTCCTCCGGGGATGGTCATCGTTCCCCATCCGTCCACGAAATAAGTCTGGTCAATGGCAACACGGATGCGTAAAGAATCCGGTGTAATCGGGAGATCTTCAAAAATATTGATAGGCAGATCGTCGGGAGAAAAAGCATAGATAATAGCAGATTCGTACTGATCGAGGTCAGCCAACTCCAACGGAGCGCTACGTTCTACATAGGGGGGGGCAAAAATGGCGGAGAGATTGAAGTTCAAACCAATGGGATCATCTCCTGCGAAACCAATCATTTCGTATCTCCCGTCCGTGATTTGATAATATCCTTCACCAATACCATCACTGGTTTCCAGCACAAAGTCGGCACTTGGGAACTGGTCGGCGGCGCTTCCTTCTTCCAATGGTCTGACAATTCTTTGCCTTGTAAAGGGGGATTGCAGGGATGCAAAGTTCCAGGTATGCTGACCAAAGCCAGGCTGTATATCAATATTCGAAGGCATATTGTCTACAGCAGTGAATAAGGTATCTCCAATGGCCGGAAAATAGCTATCGTCAATAGTAATTTGCCCCCATGCGACAAAATTCAAAAGCAGTGCTGGTAATAACAGGTAAAATTTCTTGTGCATATCGCTGATATTGATGAAGTTGGCTTCAAAAATAGGCATAATTTAGGAAAGAAACTGTTAAGGTTAATTGTTAATATGTTTTCGGGCTTAAAAAACTGCGGGAACGGAAGGTTTTGTAATTTTACGGGAGAGATAATTTTGCGAGTTAAAAAACAAAAGATGAGCATACCGGATAAAAACAAAATTTTTCCCATCGAAGGCCAGAAGCGGCTCTGCTTTTTAAAGAATATCATAAAAAATCCGAATATCATCGTAGGAGACTACACCTATTACGACGACTTTGAAGATGTTTACAATTTTGAGGATAACGTTAAATACCATTTTGATTTTGTCGGCGACAAGCTCATCATCGGGAAGTTTACCATGATTGCTTCGGATGTAATTTTTTTCATGAACGGGGCGAATCATCTCACCGATGCCATTTCCAGTTATCCCTTTTCCATCTTTGGTGAAAACTGGTCGGGTGCTATGGAAGGTAAAATCTTTCCGAACAAAGGGGATACGGTGATCGGCAACGATGTATGGATAGGCTATAAAGCCACGATAATGCCTGGTGTGACCATTGGCGATGGAGCAATTATTGCAGCGCATTCTGTTGTGATCAAGGATGTAGCTCCCTATTCCATCGTTGGCGGAAATCCTGCCAAGGAGATCAAGAAAAGGTTCTCAACGGAAATGGTAGAAAAATTGCTTGAATTGAAATGGTGGGACTGGGATATTGAAAAGATCACCCGGCATGTTAAGGATTTGACAGGGCGAGATGTTGGAATGCTTGTTTAAGAGCATTTTTAAAAATTCTATTGGGATTCGTTAATTTTTCCGCAAAGAATTTCCAATTCATGAGGAAAAATGGAAGAAAGGAAAGGTGGAAAAGGATTCTGCTCGTGCAATGTTCCAGTCCTTCCGGCTTTCCGGTATTGCGGCAAGCAATCAATATCAGGTAAAATATTGATTATCAGTCATTAAAAAATTCAGACAGGCTCAATTTACCGGTATCCGTGCGAGAACAGTCGGTAGTTTCAGAAATACTATTTTCTTAAACATCTTGAACCAGGAATCCGCAACTGGCCTCAATCTCCAAAAGCCTGAAGCTTTACCAGTTTGGCATATTCACCCGCTTGTTGAAGCAGGGAATCGTGGGTGCCTCGTTCAACGATGCGGCCATTACTCATCACGATAATTTCATCGGCATGTTGGATGGTTGACAGACGGTGTGCGATAACGATGGATGTTCTGTTTTTCATCAGTTCCAAAAAAGCATCCTGTACCAGTCGTTCAGACTCCGAATCGAGGGCAGAAGTAGCCTCATCGAGAATCAGGATGTCCGGATTTTTCAGAATGGCCCGGGCGATGGTTATTCTTTGTCTTTGTCCGCCGCTGAGTTTGTTGCCCCGGTCGCCGATGTTGGTCATATATCCGTTTTCGGTTTGCCGTATAAAATCGTCAGCATGGGCAATTTTTGCTGCCCGGATCACCTCAGCCTCACTCACCCCTTCTTTGCCAAAGACAATGTTGTTATAAATGGTATCATTAAACAAAATGGCTTCCTGGGATACGATACCCATCAATGCACGCAGGGAATTAAGTTGATACGTTTTGATGTCAGTGCCATCAATGAGGATGGAGCCTTTGTCAACATCATAAAACCGGGGAAGCAAGTCAACCAAAGTAGATTTTCCGGAACCGGAAGGGCCGACGAGGGCCACTACTTTGCCTTTGGGAATTTTGATGTTGATATCATGTACCACATGACCGTCTTTATCATTATAGGCAAAACTGACATTCTTGTATTCAATGGATTCTTTAAATTCCGAAACGACAGTTGCATCAGGCGCATCCTTTATAGCTTCTTCTGCATAAATAATTTCTTCCACGCGATTGAGAGCCGCAATGCCTTTTTGAATATTGTAATAAGCTTTTGAAAAGGCTTTGGCCGGGTTTATCACATTGAAAAAAGCCAGGAAAAAAGCCAGGAAGGTCGTAGCATCCAGGGAACCGTCAAACACCAGTTTGGAACCATACCAAAGCAGGACTGCGGCAGTGCATATCCCCAGGAATTCAGATAGCGGAGAAGCCAGGTCTCTTCGCCACAATAGTCTGGTGAGAATATTTCTGTATTCATTATTTTCTTCGCCGAATTTTCCTGATTGATAATGTTCGGCATTAAACCCCTTTATGATCCTGAGTCCCGAGAGCGCCTCTTCTGTCATGGATACGAGCGTACCCAGTTTTGTTTGAACTATATTGGAGGTTTTTTTTAAAGATTTACCAATACCGCCAATCACCACTCCGGTAAAGATTATCAATAAGAAAACAAAGATGGTCAGTTTGGCACTTACGTAAAACATAAAGGCCAAAGACCCCAGGATGATCAATGGTTCGCGAAAAACGACCACCAGTACATTGAGAATACTGGTTTCAATCTCCTGGACATCAGAAGACATTCGGGACATCATATCTCCTTTGCGTTCTTCGGAAAAAAAAGCCAAAGGGAGATTTAGGATTTTTTTGAAAATAGCTCCCCTTACATCCCGGGTTATGCCGTTTCTGACGGGAGCCATGAACACCATGGACAGGTACAGGAATACATTTTTCAGAAAAAAGACCAGCACAATGATGAGGCAGGCATAGAATAAGGCCTTGTCTTTGCTTTCCAGTATTAATTGACTGAATTCGTACTTAAAATAAGGCAAATAAGCGCTGAGACCTTGCTCAAGGTCAGGTTTTTCCAATACAAGATCTTCCTTTCCCAATAAGATATTGAAAAAAGGAATGATCACCGGTGCACTAAGGGCTGTAAAAATGGCCGTCAGTACATTGCTGAAGATGCTGAGTCCTACATTGAGTTTGTACTTTCGGAGGCTGCCGATAAGTCGCCAAAAGCTGTTATTCACTTTCTTTAAATTCAAAATTATTCAGGAAGGAGGTGTCGAAATTTCCTGACCTGAATCGTTCATCTTTCATAATTTGTTTGTGAAGTGGTACAGTCGTTTTGACGCCTTCGATGATAAACTCTTCGAGGGCTCTTTCCATTTTTTTGATGCATTCCTCGCGGGTTTGAGCCCGGCAAATAAGTTTTGCGATCATTGAATCGTAATAAGGAGGAATGGTATAACCGGTATAAACATTTGTATCTACACGAACACCATGACCTTTAGAACTGTGGAAAGAGGTAATCTTTCCGGGACTTGGCCGAAAATCGTTGTAAGGGTCCTCGGCATTGATCCTGCATTCCATGGCATGTCCGTGAGGCAGATATACTTCACCGGTAATGGGTTCGCCGGCAGCGATTTTGATTTGTTCTTTAATCAGATCATGATCGATGACTTCTTCCGTAACCGGGTGTTCCACCTGAATACGGGTATTCATCTCCATGAAATAGAAATCTTTATGTTTGTCAACGAGAAACTCCACGGTTCCGAGACCTTCGTATTTGATGGCTTCCCCTGCTTTTACGGCAGCTTGGCCCATTCTTTCCCGGAGATCTGGGTCCATGAATGGAGAAGGACTTTCTTCTATCAGCTTCTGGTGACGCCTTTGAATAGAACAATCTCTTTCCGAAAGGTGGATCACCTTGCCATATTGATCGCCGGCGATCTGGAATTCAATATGGTGTGGTTCTTCCACGAATTTTTCACAGTAAATTCCATCGTTTCCAAAGGATGCTTTGGCTTCCTGCTGGCACATATCGAAGTTCTTTCCAAAGTCTTCTTCTTTCCAGACGATCCGCATTCCTTTACCTCCACCTCCGGCGGTTGCTTTGAGAATGACGGGGTAGCCTATTTCTTTGGCTACTTTCATGCCTTCCTTGGCATCTTTTAAGAGTCCGCCGGACCCTGGCACTACCGGTACTCCTGCTTTGATCATGGTTTCTTTGGCCGTGATTTTATCCCCCATTTTGCGCATTTGCTCAGGAGTAGGACCAATGAATTTGATACCATATTCTTTACAAACTTCAACGAAGTCAGCATTTTCTGCAAGGAAACCATATCCCGGATGGATGGCATCTGCGTTGGTAATCTCCACAGCAGCCATAATTCTCGGAATATGCAGGTAAGAATCAGCAGAGGAAGGAGGGCCTATGCAAACAGCTTCGTCAGCAAAACGGACATGAAGGCTATCTTTATCTGCGGTAGAATAAACGGCTACAGATTTTATCCCCATTTCTCTACAGGTTCGGATTACACGGAGGGCAATCTCACCTCTGTTGGCTATGAGTATTTTTTTGAACATGCTCCTGGTCGGTTTAATGTTTAAAGATCAAAGCACCAATCATTGCAACTGAAAGCTCCGAGACCGTACCTTTCGGCAAAGGGCTTTAAGCAGACAAACTTAGGTATTTAGTTTAACTCGGATCCACGAGGAAAAGTACCTGATCGTATTCAACTGGCTGGGCATCTTCAATCATTACTTTGACGATCTTGCCGCTAACCTCTGTTTCAATTTCATTGAAAAGTTTCATTGCTTCAATGATACAAACCGGTGAACCTTTCTCGACGGTATCCCCAACTTTTACATACACCGGTTTATCCGGAGCAGGGGAACGGTAAAATGTTCCCACCATTGGAGATTTGATTTCGAGGTAGTTACTGGATTCTTCACTGGAAGCTCCGGAGGCATCATTACCGGCGGATTTGGCCGGTTGTGCTGCTGTCGAGGCTGGCGCCGGTGCTGGCTGCGATGTTGCTGCCGGCATTGCCTGAGGCGCCGGAAGAATAGCCGGAGAAGAAATGAGGTGTGATTTTGATTTTCCTTTGTGGAAATGTTTGGTTCGGATAGAAAGTTCGAACTCTCCATCTTTCAGTTTAAACTCTGAAAGATTTGATTTGCTCAGTTGTTTAATGAGCTCTTGAATCTCTTTAAAAGTCATCTTGTTTACTTTTTTACTCGTTCGATATAAGATCCGGTTGCTGAATCAACCTTAACCCAATCTCCTACATTTATGAACAAAGGTACGCGAATTTCGGCACCTGTTTCCACCGTTGCTCTTTTTTGTGCGTTGGTAGCTGTATTACCTTTGGCTCCTGGCTCAGTATAGGTTACCTCAAGCTCAATATACTGGGGCATTTCCAAAGTCAAAGGCGTCTCATTGGTTGCATGAAACAGGATATCCACCATCATACCTTCTTTGAGCAGGGATGCATTGGGGATCATTTCTTCTTGTAAGGCAACTTGTTCATAAGTTTCCAAATTCATGAAATTGAATCCCATATCACCTGTGTAGAGATACTGATATTTACGTCTTTCTACCCTGATTTCATCAATTTTATGGCCGGCAGGAAATGTATTCTCTATGACCCGGCCTGTAGTAAGACTTTTGAGTTTGGTACGCACAAAAGCAGCCCCTTTACCGGGCTTAACGTGCTGAAAAGACACTACAGTGTAAGTGTCATTGTTAAATTCTATACACAATCCATTACGGATATCAGAAGTTGATGCCATAATTAATCAATATTTAAAATTAAGCGGAGCAAAGATACAAAAATTTAAATTGCCCATTTAAGATAAATCGCTCCCCATGTGAAGCCGCCTCCGAAAGCAGTTAGAATCACATTATCCCCTTTGTTCAACTGGTCTTCATAATCCCACAAACACAGTGGTAATGTTGCTGCTGTTGTATTGCCGAATTTATGAATATTGACCATCACCTTTTCCATCGGGAAATCAGCCATTCTGGAAACCGTTTCAATAATTCTGCGGTTAGCCTGATGGGGTACCAGCCAATGAACATCGTCAATACTTAAATGGTTGTTTTTCATGATGCGCGTAACCACATCAGACATACCTTTGACGGCGGCTTTAAACACGGGACCGCCTTCTTGTTGAACGAAATGTTCCCTTGCTAAAATGGTCTCTGCGGAGGCAGGGAAACGAGACCCCCCTGCTTTTTGTTTGAGGTATTTCTCGCCCACGCCATCGCTGTGAAGAATGGCGTCTTGAACTACATTTTCCTCTTCGCTGCCTTCGAGTAATACAGCACCTGCACCGTCTCCGAAAATGACACAGGTTGTACGATCTGTATAGTCTATGATGGAAGACATTTTGTCCGCACCAATGACCACCACCTTCTTGTATCTGCCTGCTGAGACAAAACTCGCTCCTGTTTCCAGTGCAAACAGGAAGCCGGAACACGCAGCACTCAAATCAAAGGTGAAAGCATTTTTCATACCCAGTTCGTAAGCAATGATATTGGCTGTGTCCGGAAATATCATATCAGGTGTCACCGTAGCACATATGACCAGGTCAATTTCTTCCGGAGAAGTGTTTGTTTTTTCCAGGAGACCTCTTACCGCTTCCACGCCCATCACCGAAACCCCTTTTCCTTCACCTTTAAGTATTCTCCTTTCTTTAATGCCGGTTCGGGTGGTGATCCACTCATCACTTGTCTCAACCATAGTTTCGAGTTCCTTATTCGTCAGAACATAGTCCGGAACGTAACCGTGAACTCCTGTAATAGCTGCTCGGATCATTGTCAATAGTTTATCATAACAAAATCGCGCGCAAGGTATGAAAAAAGTTTCTTGAATCATTAAAATTCGTATTTGTCTTGGAGAATTTGAAAATTATCTTTACAGTTTTGTATCTTTTCGTAGCTTTGTACGATTTTTCGATGGCGGCATTTTAAATTATGGATTTACGATCTCAGATAGATGTTGGACGGCTTCCAAAACACATTGCCATCATTATGGATGGAAATGGAAGATGGGCCAAGGAACGCAACATGCCGAGGGTGTTTGGTCATCGCAGTGGTGTAAAGGCTGTTCGGGAGGCGACAGAAGCTGCCGCGGAGATAGGAATTCAATACCTTACCTTGTATGCTTTTTCCACGGAAAACTGGAGAAGGCCCAAGTACGAGGTAGGAGCCCTGATGAAATTATTGGTGGATACCCTGGACAAAGAGGTAAAAACACTCAATAAGAATAATATCAGATTACAGGCCATAGGAGATATCGAGCGATTGCCTGCTCAAACCCTTAGCGCCTTGAACAAGGGTATAGAATCCACCCGGAATAACGACAGGATGACACTTATCCTGGCACTCAATTACAGTTCCAAATGGGAAATTCTGGAGGCAACCAGAAAAATTGCCACAGATATCCGGGATGGAATCCTGGAACCTGAAGATATAGATCAGGAGGTTTTTTCCAGTGCTTTGAGCACCAGGGGAGTTCCCGATCCTGAATTGCTCATTCGTACCAGCGGGGAAAATCGCATAAGTAACTTTCTCCTTTGGCAGATAGCTTATTCAGAATTGTGTTTTTTGCCAGTTTACTGGCCTGATTTTGATAAAAATAAATTCTACGAAGCCATTATTGAATACCAAAGCAGAGAACGCCGTTTTGGTAAAACCAGCGAACAGCTAAAGTCTTAGTTGATAGTATCAGTATCGGTTGGCAGTTAAAAGTAATTTATTTTCAAACTGCACCCGGACTAAATAAGGGGGATGAGGATACAACCTATCCATATCAAATGGCCTCTTTTTGATGAACAAAACTTATGCAATGGCCTGCCCGGTACAATTTGATCGCTTAATTGCCGGTGTTTGGGGCGTTTGCTAAAAAGATTAGAGAAATTTATGAGAAGAGTATTTTTTGCGCTCCTGTTTGTCGCATCTTGTGCCGGAGTTTTTGCCCAGACTACTGATGAATTACCGGTTTATGAGTACGGCTCACCCAGCGAATTTGAAATTGGAGGAATCACGGTAACGGGAGCTGACTACAGTGACGATAATGCCATCATTGGAGTCTCAGGTTTGAAAGTCGGAGATAAAATACGTGTCCCGGGGCCCGATATTCCGCAGGCTATTAAAAAACTCTGGCGGTTGCGGTTGTTTACGGACGTCCAGATCCTCAAGGAAAAAACAATTGGTGATGTCATCTTTCTGGAAATTATTGTACGCGAACGTCCCAGACTCTCCAAGCACTCCTTTAAAGGTGCCAAAAAGGCCAAACACGATGACCTGAACGAAGAAGTCAATAAATTTATTCTTAAAGGGGGCATCGTCACCGAGAATGTAAAAGCCAATGCCGCCGAAGCCATCCAAAAATATTATATCGACAAGGGCTATCTGGATGCCGCAGTGACTGTAGATGAATTTCCGGATACCGCCCGGATCAATGCCGTTGGACTCATTTTTAATGTCGACAGAGGTGCCAGGATTAAAGTTGCCGATATTCTTTTCACCGGCAATGAAAACCTCACCGACCGCAAAGTCCGCAAGCAAATGGAAAATACCAAGCGGAAAAGGCGGATATTTGCTTCCTCCAAATTCATCAAACAGGATTTCCAGGCAGATAAAAAGAGCATCATTGCTCATTACAATACCATTGGCTACCGCGATGCTCTTGTTGTCGGGGATACCATGTGGCGTAATGAAAAAGGACAAATAATGTTGAGGCTGGACCTGGAAGAAGGCAATCGGTATCATTTCAGGAATATTGCCTGGAAAGGGAATTCTATCCATGATGATGAAAGACTTGACCAGATCCTTGGTATCAAAGCAGGTGATATTTATAACCAGGAATTGCTCAACACCCGTCTAAGCTTCAGTCAGGACGGTCGCGATGTCAGTACCTTATACATGGATGACGGTTACCTGTTTTTTCAGGTAGATCCAGTTGAAGTGGCCATTGAAGGGGATTCTATAGACCTGGAGATCAGGATATTTGAGGGGCCCCAGGCTACGATCGACAAAGTCACTATTAAAGGCAACGATCGTACTCATGAGCACGTAATTCGCCGGGAATTGAGAACCCTTCCTGGTCAAAAATTCAGCCGAACAGATATTATCCGCTCTCAGCGCCAGATAATGAACCTTGGATATTTCAACCCGGAAACCCTGGGTATCAATACCCCTGTGAATCCCCAGCGGGGAACAGTGGACATCGAATACTCCCTGGAAGAAAGACCTTCCGACCAGCTGGAGTTGTCGGCAGGATGGGGAGGCTTCCAGGGGGTTATCGGCACGCTTGGTGTTTCTTTCAACAATTTCGCCTTGCGGAATATGTTCAAAAAGAACGCCTGGAAACCAGTACCTATGGGAGATGGCCAGCGTTTATCGCTTAGAGCGCAATCCAATGGTCGCTTTTTCCAATCCTATAATGCCTCCTTTACCGAACCATGGTTGGGCGGCAAAAAAGCCAACTCTTTGACCGTAGGCGGGTATTATAACAGGATTACCCGGGGTACCAAAGGGCTGTCTACTTTTGGTAGTTTTGAAATCATCAACGGGAGTGTAAGTCTTGGGACCAGACTTAGCTGGCCGGATGACAACTTTATTTCGAGTACAGCTATCAACTTCCAAACCATTAAGCTGAATAACTATTTTGGCGGATTTTCAACAGATGAAGGCGAGTATGTTTCCGCAGGTAATTTCAATAACTTTAGTATTACGCAAACATTTGCCAGAACAACAATCAACGATCCGATCTTCCCACGTGAAGGATCAACTTTCTCTGTTTCCCTGCAATTTACACCTCCATATTCCCTGCTGAGCGATAAAAATTACAGTGAACTTCCAGCGGCTGAAAGATTCCGCTGGCTGGAATACCATAAATGGCGCGTCAATGCGGACTGGTATGCACCACTCGGAGAAAAATTCGTCATCAAGGCGTCTATGAAATTCGGTTTCCTCGGCAAGTATAATCCGGAGCTGGGTGTTTCTCCTTTTGAAAGGTTTCAGCTGGGAGGTGATGGAATCAACAATCAGCAGTTCCAGTTTCAAGGGGTTGATATCATATCTCTCAGGGGATATGAAGTGGAAGAACTGGAGAATAACCTGTTGAACGGACAAGAGGCGGCAACGCCTTTATTCGATAAATTTACCGTAGAGTTACGCTACCCTATTTCTCTCAATCCGAGTTCAACCATTTATGTACTCGCATTTGCTCAAGGAGGAAATGCCTGGAGAAATATCCGGGACTTCAATCCGTTTGACGTGAAACGCTCTGCCGGAATCGGTTTACGTGTATTCCTCCCAATGTTCGGTCTGCTCGGATTTGATTACGGATTCGGTTTTGATAAAGATCTGGATACAACCGTCGATGGCGGCAGGCTCCGCGCCGCAGGCAATTTCAATATCATTCTTGGATTTGAACCAGAGTAAACTTATAAGAACCGTAGAATATTGAACCGCAGAATATTGAATGTAGAAGTGTTTTTTGATTTCACATTGGATGTTCTGCGGTTTCCCAACGGTTGTCTAAGTAGTTAAATTGCTCTGTGCTGTTTTTACGCTGGTTGAAATATTGCTATTAGTTCTTGACATTCTATTAGGGCAGAATTGTATTGAACCTGATCCTTTCCATATTTAAGGTTAAGTATTTTTAAGCAAATATTGCTTTCCCTCAACTCCTTGAGACACACTTTCTTGGCCGGACCAAGAAAGAAGAAACCACCAAATTGGCCATCGAGGTTCCCAAAGTATCCGGCCTGATACTTACCCACGAACTCGATGGTGAAGTCTGAGGACTCACAGACTGGCGGAATGACACGCCACCAGTGTTGTTGGTTTTGGTCGTTTCGAATCATGGTGGGTCTTGGAATGCTGATGATCCTCACAGGTCTAATCGCCATGGTCCTTCACTTCAAAAAACGACTCTTCGATATCCGCTGGTTTCTTTTCTTGTGCATGGGAATGGCTCCGGCAGGTTTTATTTCGGTTTTATGGCAGGATTGGTTCGTCACAGAGGTGGGGCGTCAACCCTGGCTCGTGCAAGATGTGCTTCGTACCGATGCAGCCTCGTCCCCAGTGCAAGGGGCCTCCATCGCCATCTCTTTGATTGCCTTTCTGATTGTCTACGTATTTGTCTTCGGCGCAGGTACCCACTACATTTTGAAACTCATTGGAAAGGGTCCCGAAGGCGACGAAGCGATTTATGGTACCCACGGCGTGGAAAAACCGCCAATTGTAACTGAACTATCTGGAACAAAGTGAGATCAGCATGTTTAACTTAGAAGGCTTGGTGGATGTATCGCTCATTTGGTTCGTGTTGATCGCGACAGCAGTCTTTATCTACGTCCTGTTGGATGGATTTGACTTGGGCGTGGGCATTCTTTTCCTTTTGCGCCATCTCATAAATGTCGCGACCGCATGATGAATTCCGTCGCCCCATTTTGGGACGGCAACGAAACATGGCTGGTTCTAAGTGGCGGCGGTTTGTTCGCAGCCTTTCCTCTAGCTTACGCGGTGATCATGCCTGCACTCTATATCCCGATCATCATCATGCTCTTGGGGTTGATTTTTCGGGGCGTTGCATTCGAATTTCGTTTCAAAGCCAGCGAAAAGGACCGTCGTATTTGGGATCGTTCCTTTCATATTGGCTCCATATTGGCTGCCTTCATGCAAGGCATGATTATCGGCGCATTGGTGCAAGGAATTGAAGTGGACGGGCGTGCCTTTTCCGGGGGTTCGTTCGATTGGTTTAATCTTTTCAATCTCATGACCGGGAGTTCAGTGGTGTTGGGATACACTTTGCTCGGCGCCACTTGGGTGGTGCTGAAAACCGACGGGGAAACTCAGGCCTGGGCGAAAAAATGCGCGACCTATGCCGTTGGTTTGGTGGCCGCATGTCTGGTTTTTGTGAGCATCAGCATGCCCATTATGAACCCCGACATTCGAGAACTCTGGTTCAGCGTCCCCAATATTTTCTATCTTGCCCCCATACCCATGGCAAGTTTGGTCATGCTCATTTTCATTCGGCGGGACTTGGGTACCGATCGCGATTTCAGGCCCTTTTTGCTCAGTCTGAGCGTTTTCCTCACGGGTTTCCTGGGGCTTGCCATCAGCCTGTGGCCGTACCTGGTGCCCTTCGAAATCACCTTCCGTAAAGCCGCAGCGGCACCGGAATCCCAATCATTGCTCTTGGTGGGTACGGTCATTCTGCTTCCTGTGATCCTGGGCTACACCGGATTTAGTTATTACGTCTTCAGAGGAAAGGCTTCCCACGAAAAGATGTATTGAGATGGAACCCGCCAATTCCACTTCTTTGAATCAGAGGGAAAAGTCCAAAGAGGCCTGAAATGACGTTCATGAATCGGCACTCTTTTCCAGCCCGATTTTGGAAAAAGCTGACAAAAAAGCAACGGCAATGGTTATGGTTTTCGCGCTTTGGTGTGCCGGCATCATCGCAGTTTTTCTGTTGGCAGGTTTTGTCAAATTGCTGTTCAAGGCAACTTCGTCATAAGCTCAGGTACTTGCAAAATTCAAATTTGAAGGCCTTTCTGGCGTTAGAGAGATAAAGAAGAAAACCGAAATTTTCTCCCGCAGAGACGCAGAGGCGCAGAGAAAAAGAACTGATTAACTTATTTTCAATAAGCTAAATGCACGTCAAGGCCAAAGAGCTTTTCTCGTCGTCATTTTTGCAGTTTCTTCACTTCGAAATTCGAGATTCTGGCATAAAAGGTCTTTTTTCCTATGGCGCTTCCCTGTAGTATCTTTGAATAGTTTCACAGAACCGTATCTTTTTTCAATGGCTAGCCGTGCAATGGTATGGTTCTAAATTTCTGGGGAGGTCACCATGAAGAGCTTGCATATTTTCACGAGCGTTTTTGTCCTGCTTCTGCTGTACTCTTGCACGTGCGATAAGCCGGAAGGGCCCGAAGCACAGGCGAATGTCACACAATCGGCTCAAGAGATTGCTGGAACTGAGCAGGAGGCTCATGAACAAAAAACCGAAGTTCCGGTAAAGGCAGATATGGGTTTGGGTCACATCAAAGCCAAGGCCAATGAAAAAACTGCAGAAATCGAATTCGACGTCAAAACCGCAGTACTCGCCAATTCCTATGACAAGTTCGTCATTTGTCTGTCTGACGTACCCAACGATGAGGTTCGCGACAGTGGGCAGTTTCCCCCATCACCTGAAAACAGTCCCCCCTATCACCGCATTGTGCTTGGCCTGGAATCGGTTCCCACGGCACCCGGTGAATTCGTCCTGACAAAGCTTTCTTACAGTGTGAAAGATCCCGAGATGCATTTCAATTTCGGATGGTCTGGTGAAAGCGTCGCCGGAACGCTCACCATCGACACGCTGGAGGGTGAGCTGCCCGAAGGCCCTACGGTATCAGAGTCCGTCCGGCCAAAATTACGGGCAGTTTTTTTGGAACCAATACCTATGGTGGAACGTTTTCCGGCGATTTCGTGGCAAAGGGAATGCCCTCTCCTCAATAAAAATCGATTGAAAACGACGCCCTAAAGTGGAGTCCCAATCGAAACAGATGTGATCTGTGCGACAGAATTTTTTCCTGATTTTCCTTTTGAATCAACAACTGATCATCGAAAAAACAGGAAGCTGACCGTGTTCACGAGGATTCAAACAAAACTGGCTCTGCCATTCTTTCTGGCATGCATTGCGTGCGCGACTCTGGCAGCGGATTTCTACGTCGATTCCATCAACGGTGATATGGGGTTCGATGGAGACACCTTGCCCGATATCCTGGTGGCAACCGATGTGCCTACCATCATCGTTTTTTCAGGTCTGAACGGAACAGAACTGTTCAATCACACCTTTGTGGCCACACCGCCCGTCGACATGGACCACCATCCCACCATTGCCGATCTCGACGGAAACGGCACCCTCGGATTTGACAGCGGATGCCGGTGACGACCAGAGGATTTGTTCCGGAGACAGCTTCACCTTGACTGCGACGCCATCGGGAGGTGCCGGCGGTTATTCGTATTCCTGGACCCCACCTACACCGTTGGATGATCCCAATAGCCCAACACCCAGTGGCTCCGTTTTGACCACGACGACATTTACCATTAGCCTAGCAGACGCTCAAGGGTGTGTCGCTGAAGACATAGTCACCATCAGAGTTCGCCATCCCCTTGAAAACCGGCATCTTCCTTTTTGGCGTTCCACAGCCCAGTCGGCACCTGTGCTTGACACGGTCCCGGATGGTGTGATCAATGTACTGGATTTCACCTTCATCTTGACCGATTTTGAACTGTGTAATCCCTGAGAAAACCCCACCCTGGACACGTTATTGATCCAACCCAATGCGAGTTCCGGCATTATTTCAAAACACCATGATCGCAATCCAAAAACCGCGAAAACGATTTGATGTACGAGGAGAATTGGGCTATTCTATAGCAAAATAATCGTTCGAACTTTCTTGGGGGAGGCTTTTGATATGGCTAGACTGATGATTTTACTCGCTCTGGTTCTTTTTGGATGTTCTGCACTGGCCGTGGACTTAAAGAACGAGGATTCGACGACATATGAGGTCAAAATCCACGACGGACCCTCGACGACACACTCCTCAATTGAAGGAAACACCACGAAGTCGGGTATTTGTTCCGACTGCAAGATCGAAGTCGTGGGCGTGGGCACGGTCGAAGCCTCGGGAGACAAGGTAGTGATCATCAAAAATGGTCAACTGACGGTGGAATAAAAAGCAGACCTGCCGGACCCACAAGCAAACTGACAGCCGACCCGGATGTTCCGGAAGGGGAGATTTGCGTCAAAAAACAGGCCATTTTCGAATTTCTCGCTGCGCCAATTTCTTTTCTCCAGGCAATGGCACCCCTCTTGCCTGAACGCAGTGATTCGTGGTTTTCAGCTCAACGGGAAAACACATCGAACAGGAGCCCTGGGACATGGAAACCAGACCCATGTGGGTGCGAGATTTTATCAAATAGATTTTTTTAGCGCCCAAACCCCTGGGGCGACAATGCATGGGGAAAAGGCTCCACTTGAGGCTGCCTTTTTTGCTGCCGCGTGAGCCATCCGTTTTTTTGAGGTGTGAGCAACGCGTAGGGGGTAATCCACCACAAACCCATCAACCAGAAAAAGCCATAGGCATAGGCCCAAATCGCTTCGCTATTGCGAAGGCGCCACAAGAAAAACAGGGCTGGGATGGAGGACCCGATGAGCACACCGAAGATCATGTTGAGACCGAAATCCAGCGGGCGCCAAATGACGCACGCCCATGCGGCAAAAACCAAAATCTGAGATTTTGTCAGCGCAAGAATGTGAAGCAGCAAATTGATGCGCGCACCCGCAGTAGAACCGACTCGGAAGCGGCGAAAAACAAACCGGCTCATCACCAAGGTTTCGCGAATATTGCTGCGCGCCCAACGCAAGTACATCTTGCATAGGGTGGCATGTCTGGTAGGAACATTGGTCCAGACGATGGCATTTCGCTGGTAATGGACATGAAAACCGTCTTTCAGGATCAGGTTGGTCATGGCCCGATCCTCGCCGATATTGGCTGCTCGTCCCAGGAATTTCTGGCCCAACCATTGGTCAAGCACGTTCATCACGATGTCGCGTCGGTAGGCGGATAACGCACCGGGCGTGCACATCACGGTGTTGACGGCACTTTGGCCCGCACGAATGAAATCAAAACTAAAACAAAAAACCACGTCGAGCATTCGAGGAATCAAACCCTCGTGGCGATTGAGCACGCGCACATTACCGGCTACAGCTCCCACCTTGGCATCGTGCACAAATGGCGCCACCAGATTTCGAATGGTTTGAGTGCCCACTTCGGAATCGCTGTCGATGGTCACCAAAACATGGCCTCGACTTTGGCGAATGCCGGCATGCAATGCGTGACGTTTCCCCCGATTCTCGGGCAGTCTAATCGCCTTGACACGACCGACCAATTCAGCTGAAGCTCTACGAATCCATGCCCATGTATCATCACTGCTGCCGTCGTCCACGGCGATGATATTGAGTTTGTGGATGGGATAATCGCTGGCCGCAACGCTCTTCAATGTCTTGGCAACCTGGCTGCCTTCGTTGAATGCAGGCACGATAACGCTGCATACCGGCAACTCCGCGTCTGAACAACCGGGCGCTTCTCGATAACCCATGAACAATCCCAGCCGCCAAAAAAACGCCGCCAGGTTAATGGCAAGAAAAACCACGCCGCTGACCACCAAAGTCATTCCCCAGGCACTCTGAACCAGCAACTCACGAG
>CALODM010000044.1:0-59327 GCA_942492125.1 uncultured Bacteroidota bacterium | reverse complement strand
AAAGGCTGTAAGGGTTACCTTCTTTTCCCGGATCATTGCTGTTGCCTCCAGGCCATCCACTTCGGGCATTTGAATGTCCATGAGGATGAGGTCGTAGTCGCCTTGTTCGTATAGCTGAATGGCTTCTTTCCCATTTCTCGCTATAGTGATCGCAACCTCCGGAATATAATATTGCAAGTCATCGGCGGCCAGCATGAGGTTAAACTCATTATCATCGACCAGCAGCAGCTTGATGCCTGCCATTTTTTGCCCCATCTGCTTGAGTTCATCCGCCGTGATCTTTTGCTTTTCCCGGATCTGTTCTTCGACTTTTTCATAGGGAAGATGAATGGAAAAAGTACTGCCTAGTCCGACGGTGCTATCGACCGCAATATCCCCACCCAGCAGGTGGACGAGTTGGCGGCTGATGCTTAAGCCCAGGCCCGTGCCTCCGAAAGCACGCGTTGACGCAGTTTCTGCCTGTTCAAAAGCCTCAAAGATGAGCTCCAGTTTTTCTTTGGGAATACCGATGCCGCTATCTTCTATCCGGAACAGCAATTGGTCCTGATCAATGCCGAGCTGTATACGCACCGTGCCGGAATCCGTAAATTTTATTGCATTCCCGACGAGGTTATTCAGGATCTGGGTCAGCCGGTAAGGGTCGCCATAGACATTGAACTGCACCTCCGGATCGACATCCAACTCCAAGGCCAGCCCTTTCTCCGCTGCTCTGAAGCGTAATATTTCCACTACCGTCATCAGCACCTCATCAAGTTGCATGGGGATATGCTGAATTTCCATTTTCCCCGCTTCAATCTTAGAAAGGTCCAGAATATCGTTCAGGATCACTATTAGGTTCGTTGAACTTTTTTGGATGGCGTCGAGGAATTTTTGCTGTTCGGGCAAATGACGGTCCCGCAAAAGAATGCGCACTATTCCGGATATGGCGTTCATAGGGGTTCGGATCTCTGGCTCATATTGGCCGGAAACTGTTCTTTGTATTTTTCAGATCGCTCAGCTCTTCTTTTTTGCTCATGTAATTCCCGGGTACGGTCCGCCACCGTTTTTTCCAGCTTGATATTTTGGGCTTTAACATTTTTGATCCGCCACTGGAAATACCGTCCGATACCGCTAATAGAAACAGCAGGTAAGCGCCTCTTGCCCACCAGGTATTCCACCAGGGAGCATGAACGATCACAGGTACGGCCAGTTCATCTTCGTGCCACAACCCCTTCCGGCCTCTGGCGCGCCCTCTAAGGGTGTATTTCCCGGGAGGCAGTTTGTTGTAGCGGCGGAGTTCAGGCTTGAGGTTTCTGATCAGAACTTATCATAGCCGTCCATCAAATAGCTGTATTGGATCTGCTCCGGATCGGAATAATCGGTCAGGGCAAATTCAAAACTGAACGAGCGGTCCCAATGGTAAATGTGAAAAGTATTCTTATCCCCAAGTTGGATGCTCCGGTAGAGGGTATCCGCCCGCTCATCGGCCTTCTCAAAGGCGGTAAGCACCAACCTGGCTGCCTTCGACTGATCTTTGTACGACTCGATGGCCGTTTTCGGGTAAAAGGAAATTAGGCCGCCCATACCTCCAAAGAACATCCTCCCGTCCCGGGCTTTATAATACGAACCCCGGTTAAATTCATTATCAGGTAATCCGTCGATCTCAAAGAAATTAGCAAAGGTTTCCGCTTCGATCTGGAAACGCGAAAGGCCGTGGTTCGTACTAAGCCAAATACAACTATCGCCTTCCATCAGTAGTCCGCAGACATAGTTATCCGGCAACCCTTCGCTCGTTTGATACCATTTGGAAGTAAGGGAATACGGATCAAAGTGAAGTACCCCCAGATCCGTACAGATCCATAGTGTGCGATCTTCATTTTCATGAAGGGCCATAATCCGGCTCACCGGCTGTCCGAATTCCTTTGCTGAATAGGAAAGCAGGCTGTCTGACCGGGGTAGGTACTGAAACAAGGTGTTCTCAATGCCAATCCAGACCGACTGGCTGCTGGGGCCGTAGTGTAAGGCATCACAAGCCGATTCGTTCAGGATAAGCAGGCGCGCCACCTGCCATGGCGATTGAAGCTGATCGGCCTGGCGGTAAGAAAGCCGATTCCAGGAAACCCACCAGAGCCGCCCCTGATCGTCTTCCGTAAAAGCCCCCCTGTCCTGGGCATCTGGATTGGCGCCCTTTATGGTGCATAAGCTATCCGTTCTGAAGTCCCACGCATTGCCATTGTTCAGCCAAAGTATCGAATCCTGGTAACAAAGGGTGAAAAGGCAGCTCATGGGGAATAGCGGTAAGGGTTTCCTGCTTTCGGACGGGGTCGATCCGGATAATACCGCTATAGGTGCCGGCATATATTTCCCCATTGTCGGCCTCCGTGATCCCCCGAATGCTAAAGGCCCGGTTATAGGCATCAGTGCCGGTCAGGTAGGTGTCGAAGGGGCCCGCCTGCTTGACGACTTTCAATAAACCCAATTGAGTGGAAACCCAAACCACACCGGCCTTATCGATGTGTACCTCTCCGAATAGACACTTGTGAGGGATGGCTTCGGCGAACTCTCCGGTGAAGTCAAAAAGCGTATCTTGCTGTGCATCGTAATACAGCAAGGTCTTCTCCAGTCCACAGGCCCAAATGTTGCCGGCTTCATCCAAGGCAAAATTTAGGCTGTAGGTGGTTCGATCCCGCAAAAATCGATTGACCGGGTGCGGCCTGGCCTTCCGTTCAGATAAGTTGAACTGATAAAAGTAGCCTGCTCCCAAAACGGTGATCCAATCTCCCGGGCCATTTTGTTTGACGGAAAAACTAATGGGATTTCCGATAGAAGCGCTCAGGTCAGTGGCCTCTTTTTCCAAACCGGCATGATCAAAAACCAATAGCTTCCCGGAGCTGTACACAAACGCGTGCTCCTGATCAATTTTCAATAAATAGATCGAGCGAGGCCTTAACCCGGAGCAGGTTAAGTTGACCCGTTCAAATTTGCGGCCCTTGAAGCGCCAGATCTCGTATTCTGAATTGGTGAAATTCCTGAAGTAGAGATGCAGTTCGTTGGTTCCCTCTGCATGGCTAATCTCCAGCACCTTTTGCGGATCTTGGCAGGGTGGAAAGGGGTAGTATTGCACTTCCCCGTTGCGGGTGTTAACCAGGATCAGTTTTTCGTATGAGGAAAAGCAGAGTAACGAATCTTCCAAAGTCTGGAGGCCGTACAGGCGATCCTGTCCGGTGATCAGTTTTTGCAAATCCGGGTATTCCTCGAACTTCCGGCCGTCAAATCGCAGGGGCCGGTTTTCACTGATCACCCATAACAGGCCATTGTCTAAAATAGCTACGTTCCCGGCCTGGTTAGTAATTAAACCGTCCTCCTTCGTATAAAGGGTCCAGTCCAGTACTTGTCCATAAGGAAAAAAGGGCAGGAGCAGCCCAGGCAGGAGCAGGAATAGGTTTCGAAGGATCAATAATATAAAGCTTTGTTTGGAGGCAAGATAAGAAATCTTAGGAACTAAATTTAAATTTTCCTTTTAATGAGCCCCCTCGCTAAAGTGAGAAGGCTTTTATTGTCTTGAGGTCGGGAGCGGATTATGAAATGATCCGATAAGGGGGGGGGCTTCAAGCCAATAAAAACCCTTGACCTTCGGCCTGGTCTTTTTCCGTTAACGCACCTTTCTCCGACTCTATAACATGAAAGACCTGCTCCAGACCGGAGTGGGTTTTGTGCTTTATGATCATAGTGAGTTATCTTCTTACAAGTATTTTTAGTAATTCGACATTAATGTAAAAATAAGACCTGCCAATTTTTTCTTTGTGTAATATTCCTCCTTCAGCAAGTTCATCCAGATATTTTGTAGCTGTTATTCTCGTAACTCCCAAATCATTGACCAAAAAATCGATTTTTGTGTATGGGTGCTTAAACAAGTTGTTAAGCAAATCTTGACTGTAGAACTTGTATTTTTCTCTTATTTCGACCTTCTGCTTTCTCATCAACTTTTGGATACTTTGAATTAAATTAATTGTATCCTTTGCCGTTTCTTCTATCCCTTTAATCATGTATATCAACCATTCTTCCCAAGAACCATTGTCTCTTACTGACTGCAGCAACCTGTAATAATCGACCTTAGTTTCAATGATATATTTACTTAGATACAATGTAGGAAGCTCTAACAAGTCTTGTAATATGAGATATAGGATATTCACTATTCTCCCTGTTCTCCCATTACCATCATAGAAAGGGTGAATACTTTCAAATTGATGATGAATTATGGCCATTTTTACAAGTGGATCATTATCTGATAATTCGTCCTGGTTAATATACTTCTCAAGATTGGCCATCAACTTCTCAATTTCATCTTTTCCTTGTGGTGGAGTATAGATTACTTCTCCCGTTTTACTGCTTTTTAAGTCTGTACCGGGTAGCGTTCTAAATCCGGCATCATTATCTTCTAATTCTCGTTGAATGTCCTTGATTATGTTGTTGGTCAAAATCTGTTTCTCTGATATTAATGCAAATCCTCTTTTTAAAGCTGATATATAGTTTTGTACTTCTTTTGCAGCTAATGATTTGAAACCTTTTAGATTCAGTTCTGTCTTATATAGTTCATCGTGTGTTGTTATGATATTTTCTATTTCTGAACTGTCTTTTGCCTCTTGTACAGCTAATGCATTCATAAGAATGTTTTGATTAGGGATTGATTTCGCTATTCCTTTTAACTCTGCCAAAGCTGCGTGTGCCTTTGGCAGACTCTTTAAGACGGCCTTTGTTTCTACGTCTTGTTTTAATGGTAATAGTTCTATTTGATAGTTAGACATATTGGTCATTTTAAGCTCTTATGTATAAAAAAGTAAGTAAATTTATACATATCTAAGCTCTTATGTATAAGAAAGTGGTCTTTTTATACATGTTAAGTGGCTTATGTATAAGAAAGTGGTCTTTCTGAAATAGGTTATTGAAAGAAATCAAAACTTTGAAACGCTCTTAGTGTCTTGAAGGGTTGAACATTGATATACCGAAGGAAGCGTTTTTCACTTGTGTGGCCAGTTATTGCCATGATATACATAGACGGTATGCCCATATCATATGACAGTTTGGTAAATGTGTGTCTGGATACGTGAATGGTTAAACGTTTAGCTCGGTCGGAACGCAACCCGATCTCCCAAATATTTGAGGTCGGGAGCGACATCCCGTACCCGCCCAATTTATTGGGCAGGGTTTCCCTGGAGCTGTCGGGAGCGGATTATGAAATGATCCGGTATATGGGGGGAGGTTCAAGACAATAAAAAGCCTTCTCACGACAGTGAGAGGGCTTTTTTCGTTAAGGCATCGTCAGAAATTTTATTTCTGAAAGGTGCTTTGACGGAAAAAGACCAAGCCGCAGGCGAAGGCTTTTTGATGGCTTGAAACCTCCCCCCTTATCGGATCATTTCGATAATCCGCTCCCGACCATGGATGCCATATCCATGCAACATCCAGGCAAATCTTTGAAACAAATCGGCTAACCCTTACCCCGGTTTAGTCCTTACCTTTAACATACCGTTCACAGAGTAATTTCGAATCCGAGATATCTACGCTCAACTGTGAGTGGACGGATATCTTTTGCTTTACACCTACCTGCGAATACTGAACCATGACTGCCCTTTGACCTGAATTGAAAAACAAAAACGGACAAGACCACCGATCACTGGTTTATCGCTGATCGGCTGGTCTTGACTGAACAGAGATAATAGTCAAAAAACTGATGTCATGAAAAATTATCAACCTTACCTCTTTTCGAAACCATTGCTTTTTTTAAAGCCCGTGATCTTTTTTAGCTTCTGCCTGCTGTTGAGTGGCGTCGCTTTTGCCCAGATCACCTTTGATGAAGAAGTCGAAGATCCTTTTGGAATCCCTCTGCTACCCACATCATTTGACCTGGTATTTCATGCCCTTGTCGATATCGACAACGACGGGGACCTGGATAACTTCGTGAGCCACCGCATATTTGTAAACCCCTGTTGGCAAGTAACGGCTTTTGAGTATTTTGAAAACCAGGGTACTGCTGAATGTCCTGAGTTCGTATTAATGCCCGAAGAGACTTTCGGCTTACCCACCAATACAGCGGTGATCACTTTTGTGGATATCGATAACGATGGGGATCAGGACGCATTTATTGGTGACCACTGCTTCTTTCCCACGATCACCTACCATGAGAATACGGGTGATGCATCGCAGCCACAGTTCAGTATCACCCCGACATCGAATGTAGATGTTACCGGTTGGGAAATCGGCTTTGCCATGCTGGATTTTGGCGACCTGGATGGTGACGGGGATTTTGACGCCCTGATCAATGGCCTGCGGCCGGCAGAATTCAAATACCTGGAAAATATCGGTACGCCTACGGCTTTTGATTTTACAGCCCCAGTGAGTAATCCGTTCGGATTGAGTATTCCTGCTTCCAACTCTTCAGAATGGTCGAAGTTCGTGGATATGGACTGCGATGGCGACCTGGACATCCTCAATGCTCACTGGTTGACGGGCAATCACACTAACTGGATGCTGGGTTTCCACGAAAACTTCGGCACACCAACAGAACCCTTATTTGACCAGGGCGTATCTACCGAACGCCTGATGATTCCCTCGGCCGTGGGTGATCTGGACGGAGATGGAGATATGGACATTCTTGCCGATAAATACTATTTCCGGAATACGAGCGCTACCGGATGTGTTACCTGGCCGACGGCTGATTATACCTTTACCCAAACGGGTGCTACCGTTGATTTCATCAACAACTCCGTTTGGCAGGAAACGAGCTGTAACCCGGTCGCTTTCGAATGGGATTTCGGCGATGGTGCCACCAGCACTGAAGAAAATCCTACACATACCTTTACGCAAAGCGGAGCGTTTTCTGTCTGTCTGACCGTAACAGATATTGCCGGAGAAGATCAGTTTTGCGGAATGATGGTGGACGCCAAGGATGTCAGGCAAAAACAAGCATTGCGCCTTTACCCCAATCCGGTATCTGAAAACTTGCTTATTCAATATGATGGTGACATCCTCCACCAAAACACCTCCGTGGAAATAATCAATGCACAGGGGGCCGTAATCAGGAGGATCGATATTGAGAACCCCAACGGACCAACTGAACTGAAACTTGATCTGGGTGAACTGGCAAATGGCATGTATAGCCTTCGCTTACAATCAGGAAGTATTCTGTATGTGGAAACTTTTATAAAAGACTGACAGGGTTAATCCTCAATCTGTGTTCGATAAGTGCAACCTTTAAAAAAAAGTAATGAAAATTGCTCCATGAATTACACGGACAGGACACAGATTGTCTATAAATAGTGGTACTCTTTGAGCAAGGGAAAACAACCGATGAATCAGTAGAAACTCTTTTTTCACTGGAAAGTTAAGACGGGGAGTATAAACCCAGTAAATTTCGGAGTTTATCAGTCTAAAGATGTAAATCGTTTTATAACCTGACAATTTGGATATCCTGCAGTTACTTGTCCGTCCCCATGGGTTTAATTATCCATTTCACTTTCAGTATATATTTCCCAGGTTATTCTTTCGCCTTTCGCTAATTGGTATAATTTGCCACTGGATTTTTCTATGCCCATGAAAAGCTCAGAGTTTGTATTTTGAATAAAAAATGCATTTTTATCTCCATCTTGAATTATTTTCCAGTTCTGGTTCCCTCCGGGTTTTCCTTTTCCTGCAGCATATTCCCACGTCCACAAGGGGCTAAATTTTGAATAACTGCCATCATCTGCCCTACCTGCCGTAATAATCTGTTGGGATTGCATTTTACACTCAATGACGTATACGCCTTTGCGTCTTCTTTTTATTTTAAATAGCCTTGTCGCATTTTTTTGGAAATCGTCCAACTGAGGTTTTGATTGATTTCTGGGGTTTAAAACCGAAAGGAATTTTCCGGAACCCTTGTCTTTCAAATAAACATAATTCTCAAGAAATTTTGATTCCCATGGTTCTAATTCAGCCTCATAAATGATTTTTTCCAACCTTTCTTTGGCAGCTGTAACGGACTTATCAGAACGTTTTATTTGAGAAGCCTTTTTATACTTTTCCAAAGCATCTTTATATTCCTTTTTGTCTTCATGTTTCTTTCCTTCATCACACAGGGTTTTAAATTTTATTTCATCCTGACAAGATTTTATTTTTTGGCTGACTTGATCCTGGATATTAATTTCTAAAGAATCTTTTATTTGCTCGTAGAGAATCAGGGCTTTTTCAAACCTGCCAACTTCATAAAGGGAATCGGCCTGAGCCAATAAAAACTTATGTTCTTCCTGTTTATTGGGTACATTTTGCTGAATGGAATCCGCAGCGTCTAAATTATTTGTTGAACTTGAACTCCTGTTCGATTCCATTTCATTATTATACCAGATACTTCCTGAAACTATTATAATAATGAGGGCGAAGATTCCAATCAATACGGGAAGGTTTTTCCTATTCCTTTGCTGATTATTTCTGGGGGAATTATATTTTTTTTTAAGCTTGTTGGCCACATCTTCCAGCAAGTCAAGAATGTCATTATTTACTTTATTGAGTTCTATTCTTGCATCGTTTTCATTAATAATGCCTAGTCTTTGTTCATGTTTAATTTTATTAAACCTGCTCTTTAGCATAAATATTTGCTTGTCAGGAATTGGCAATTTTTCTTCTGCCAATTTTTCAAGAGCTTTTTGCTGTTGGTTCTTTCCAATCAGGCGTTTAATCTCTTGAATCGATTCCAGTTGTGTTTCCATCAAAATAAAGTTTAGACTGAAGCAAATGTAAATATTCCATTAAATCGAGGTAAAAATAGAAAAATTATTCTATTGAGTTGAGTACATGGAATTTACGCTGTTAACTTAAAATATCGGTTTTAAATTTGAGCGTGATCTTCCTATTGAATCAGCAAATCCGTCCTTACAAATATTTTTTTTAGTGGAACATCGCAACTTTGACGCCTTTTAAAACCCATGTTTTCCAAAGACGTCTCTATGAACACGCGAATAACGCCAAGCCGGATCTCTGCAAAAGTGGCCCTTTGGGTATTTTCTCTGTATTTCGCTGGCCTTTTTCCCGACTACACCCTAAAAGTTGATAAAATGATATTGGTAGAAGCCGGTGAATTAGCACTTAAAAAAACAACTTACTCCCCCAACCCTGCCAATGCCCGGTCCAGATGCACATATCCCCCATCCACAAACAAATGCTGACCAGTGATATGCCCGGCTTTGTGTGACAATAAAAAAACCGTCATGGCCGCGATCTCTTCCGAGGTGGTCATGCGGTTTTCGAGTGGTATGTTTTTAACGATACCGGCCTTCTTTGATTCAGGATCATCAAAAGTATTGAGCCATTTTTCATACAAAGGTGTCATCACCTCGGCGGGGAGAATCGCATTTACCCGGATCCCGTAAGGTAATAATTCAACGGCCCACTCACGCGTCAGTGCCAATTGAGCACCTTTGGCTGCAGCATAGGCTGAAGTGCCGCCCTGTCCGGTTACGGCGGTTTTAGAGCTGATATTGACGATGGAACCTTTATGCTTTTTCAATTCAGGAAGGGCATAGTGAGCAAGATAAAAATAATGATGCAGGTTATTTTGTAATGATCGTATCCAGGCCTCAGGCGTTCCATTTTCAAGGCTAACGCCATCATTGGCACCGGCGTTATTGATCAAACCATCAATACGTCCGGCAAGTTCCAGCGTCTTTAAAATGGCTTGCTGACAACTTTCCGGTGTTCCCAATTCGATGGTAACAGAGAAGGCCTTTTGTCCCATTTCGATCAATGCCTGTGCCAGTTCATCTCCGACCCCAATACTCCGGCCAATGATCACGGGAATGCCGCCTTCTTCTGCTATTGCACGGACGATTCCTTCGCCGATGCCTTTGGCGCCTCCGGTTACGATGTAAACTTTGTTTTTTAATCCCAGATCCATTTCCAAAATTTGATGATCAACTTTTCATTTTGCACTCTTAACTCTGCATGCATTTGCACTCTTCACTCTTCTCCATACGCCCTTGCCACCTGGCGGGAAGTTCCAAGGCCTTCGATGCCCAGTTCCACGATATCTCCGGGCTTCAGGTATCTCGGCGGGTCTAATCCCAGACCTACACCACTTGGGGTACCGGTTGATATGATATCTCCTGGCAGCAAAGTCATGAATTGACTGATATAACTGACCACTTCCTGGACATTGAACACAAAATCGGAGGTAGAGCTGTTTTGCAACATTTCTCCGTTGACCTTCAACCATAAGTTGAGGTTATTGGGATCATCGACTTCATCTTTGGTGGCGATGAAAGGCCCCACCGGAGCGAAGGTATCGCAACTTTTGCCTTTGACCCATTGTCCGGAACGTTCGATCTGAAAAGCGCGCTCGCTGTAATCATTGTGCAAAACATAACCGGCAATATGATCAAAAGCATCCTCTAGGGAGACATAGCTCGCTTTCTTACCGATCACGATGGCCAGTTCGACTTCCCAATCCGTTTTTTCACTGCCTTTGGGAATGATCAGGTCATCATTGGGGCCTGTCAGGGCAGAGGTGGCTTTGAAGAACAGCACCGGTTCTTTGGGTATTTCCATCCCGCTTTCGGCAGCGTGTTTGGCGTAATTGAGGCCTACACAGACGATCTTGGAGGGTCTGACCAGTGGGACTCCCAGGCGGGTATTTTTATCCACTACCGGGCATTGTTTTTCGTTTTGTTTCAGCCAGGTCAGCAACCGTTCCGGGCCGTCCGTTCCAAAAAAATGCTCATCGTAATCTTCTCCGAAAGAGGATACATCGATCCTGGTTCCGTTGGAAAGTTGTACGCCGGGTTTTTCTTCTCCGGTTTTACCGAATCTTATTAACTTCATTTAGGTTGTTTTTTAATTTTAATTTTGTCTGTGGTGGAGAGATCGGAAAAGTTTTGTAGCCATATCCTGTCAAACATGATTCATCCCGAATTTTTGAAAACTGATTTTCTAAAAAAATAATGGAATGTTTCAATTTCGGAATTGCTTCGGTGGGGTTTAAGTTTTCATGAAAGCACTACAAAGCTTTGAAAAACAACTACTTGTGATTTACAACACTTGGCCATCGCCTCAAGCCGGCTAGGCTTTTACTTTTGGCATTGCCCCAAAAGTAAACAAAAACTCTAGAAAATCTAAACTCCTCCGTCAAACAGCAAGATTTTCAGGCAGCCGCCCCCCAATTATTCGTGTACGATTTCTGTCATGTCGGGAATTTTATTCAAATGCCTGTAAGTCAATAAATTCCGAAAAATTCCGAATTTTGGGCTAAGCCAAAATTCGGGATGAATCATATTCCGTCCAGCGTTTACTGCAAATACTGTCCATTACATCCCCAAAAATCATCCTTTTTCAATCGACAATCTCCAATCGTAATTACTGTCCATTGAGTTTAATGAATCCTCAGTAAATCGGATAGTCCATTCCGGTCAGGAAAGAAGCTTCATCGGAACAGAGGAAATACGCCAGGGCTGCCACTTCTTCAGGTTCTCCCATTCGGCCAATGGGTTGGGTTTTGGATAATTTGTCAAACATTTCATCCTCTTTGCCCGGATAATTTGCCTGGAGGAAACCATCCACAAAAGGCGTATGGATCCTGGCCGGAGAAATACAATTACAACGGATATTATGTTGGAGGTAATCCTTGGCTACAGACAAAGTCATGGTCAATACGGCTCCTTTGGTCATCGAATAGGCAAAGCGATCCAGGATACCGACTGTGGAGGCAATGGAGGCCATGTTCAGGATAACGCCGCCACCGTTCTTTTTCATATGGGGTATGACACAATGCATGCAATTATAGACGCCTTTGATATTCACGGCGTATAAGCGGTCCATATCTTCCGGCATGGTATTTTCCACATTCCCGATGTGGGCGATACCGGCATTGTTGATCAGTATACCTATCGGGGCATCGACTGCAATTTGATCTACTACCGTTTTAACTTGTCCGGAATCCGAAACATCACAGGGGTGGAAGGTAACTCGATCACCAAATTCTACCAGATTTTTTAAGGCATTCTCTTTATTCACCTCCAATACATGAACATGGGCTCCGGAGGCTACAAAGCGCTTAACGATAGCGAAACCAATGCCACTGGCTCCTCCGGTTACTATGACATTTTTTGATGTTTTAGCCATTTGACTAATATTTATTTATAGGTTAGGTTCATTTTTCAGTATTGGCCAACAGGAGATGTCATAGGGTTAACTTGACAATCTTCCTATTCAAGACTTCTTTTGAGGTAAATTCAAGAATTACAATATTACGAAAAATCAGCTAAAGAAATGAGGGTTATCCAGGGCCTTTTTAATCGGACTTTTTAAGTTAAAAAAAGGGAATAACAATGTGAATAAATCTACTTTACTACTAAAAAAATGAGCCTTTCCGAAAAACGAAAAGGCTCACAGGTATTTGGGGATTAAAAACCCTATCCGCTACCTTCAACTTTAAAAGATCCGGCAACCAATAATTTATTTATCTGGGTATTAACCGTAAGCGATTGATCTGGTGGCGCTCCTGCATTTCTTTACCGATATCCATACCGGCAACTCCGTCACTCCTGTCCATACCCGGGCAAACGACTTCATTATTGGTTCCATAATCCAGCACATTGGTGTCAAAACGACCGCAAACCACCCTGTTGTCATAGGTTGATCCTGTCAACAAAACATCTGCAACTGTCGTCGCCAAACCTTCGAATCCATTGGCTACAATGGAGCATCCGTTGCTACCGTATCCAAAGTAACTTCCATAATACGCTGTTCCCGTCAATAAATTAGAATTGATCATGGCATCCATCATACCATTAGCATAAATACCTATTCCTTCTCCCTGTATGGCAATTTCATTATTAATCATATGAATATCCATCCGTTTTTCTCCCGCAAACCTGGCACTAAAATCATACAATTCCACCCCCCAGGCAAATTCACCAATTTCAAAGACATTGTTTTTGATCATCAGGTTGGAAACTACCGGCGGATAGGCGGACAGCCAGCCATACAAATACCCTTGTTTGGAATAAAACCCTGCAAATGAGGTATTGAGGAACTGATTATAAGAAACATCAACGTTGGCATTGGAAACATCATCTATTTCACAGCCCATGTAAACATTTTGAGCGATGTTGCCTTTCGATGCACTACCCCCGATGGTCACATTAGCGTCACCAATAGAAGCGACGGCAACCGGACTGGCCAAATCGTTGAAAGTACAGGATTGTACTTTATGGTTTCCGCTGACTTTCCAGGGGTTGTCAAAGATGCTGGAGATCAAGATGTTATTTCCGACATTATACCCCAAAAAGCCCTCGGCTACCGGCTGGCCTTTAAAAGCCACCCTTTCAATATGGGAGTTAATGTTATCTCCGGTAATCATTACAATGGCATAGAATGCAGTACTTTCCCATTCGAACGCTTCATATGTCCAGTGAAGCGGATCTAATTCATCGATCTGAAAACGCAGATCTTTGATGGTAATATCTCCATCAGTAAAAGAAATGAGCACGGGCCAGGGGTTTGTTATGGTCGGCGCTACATAATAACTGATATCTCCCACATCCTGATCCGGCAATGCCTGGATGATGGTTGCTCCCATTCCGGCACCTTCCAGGGTACCTTTAAAGTCTTCCACGACAATCGGTCCGGTAAAATATTCCCCTTCGGTCAGTACTACTCTACAGTATTTTCCGGTAGCTGTGGCTTCGTCAAATGCGGCTTGCAGATTTTCAGTATCATCAATGCCTGTCGGTTCTACGGTAAACACCTGGGCTCTTCCGTGGAACCCTCTGTTCAGCACTACTTCATTGTCCAGTAAAGTATCGGTGGCTGTCGTCCACTCTTCCTTTTGGCAGGAAAAGGCGATGACTAAGCCCGTCAGCAATAAAATCGCGAAATAAAAAAACTTCTTTTTCATAGGTTTTGGTTTTTAATGAAATAAAAAATTGTAATTGATTGTAAGTCTCAAAAAATTGCCTGTCCGTATATTTTGGTATACGAGCAGGCAAATTTCACATTCAGTTTCAAGGAGTTTTCATATACAAAAGGCCCTGGTTAGTTTTATGTTTTGGGGTTAACTTCTCGCTTTAAAGTTGCCTTATCTTTCAGCCTTATGCTTCAACTATTGTAACAAAAGCTTCAAGGATTGTAACATATCGCATTTTAAACATGAACAAGTGCCGGTTCATTCCATCGGCAACCTGGAGAGTCTATCCTTATCTTTTGTGTGTTCTTTTAAAATTACTTTATTTCCAGGCTTGACAATGACATCACTGATATTCACAACAGGACAAAGCACATTATTATCTGTTCCCAAATCCAAAACATCTAATTCGAATTTTCCACAAACCACCCTGTTATTACTTGTATTTTCCAACAAAACCACATCGGCACATCCCGTTGTTAAAGCTTCAAAATTATTGTTGACAATTTTACAACCGGAAGCATTATCCAGGTAATTACCATGCAAAGCGGTTCCATATACTCTATTGGATTGGATGGAGGCATCTTGTAACCCAATGCCTAAAATACCGATAGCATCCCCGACCATATGGATTCTGTTGTGTTTAAAGCTACCTTTTAACAATTTCCCGTTTCCATTGACAGCACTGTGATCTACAAGGTTTACACCGTTGACATCAAGACTACTGTGAATGATATTGTGTTGAATCATAAAATTGGAAGCTTCCGGTGGATATTCATCAATATAATATGGATAAAAATATCCCTGGACTACAGAAATACCTGTGTACCTGATATTTGAAATAAAATTATGAGCTACCGTAATATCAGATCCGGAAATATCTACAATTTCACAGGCGATCAGGACATTTTCAAAAGTATTGCCTTGGGAGGCGCTGCCGCCGATGGTAATTTGTGAATTATGAATCGCACCATAAGCAGCGGCACTGGAAACGTTTTTGAAAGTACTGGAATACAGTTGATGTTTCCCAGTAGTTGCCCACGGATTATCCCAATTACTGCCAGTGTATAAACAATTATTCACATTAGACCCATTAAGCCCGCCGTCCTCATCACTTACCAACAGGCCTTCGAAATGAACATTTTCCACCTTGGAATCCACGGTTTCTCCAGTAAACATGATGATACCAGCTAAGGCATTAATCTCCCATCCAAACAGTTCCAGACCGGACGTAGGATCCAAAAGTACTTGTATACTCATATCCAAAACGGAAATATCTCCGCCAGAAAATGTAAACACATTCGGCCAGGGTTTCTCGGCAGTAGGAGCTTCGTTAAAATCAATCGCCCCAAATTCCTCGCCAGGAATAAATTCAATAATGGTTGCGTCGGTTCCACTTCCTTCAAACCTGCCCCAAAAGTTTTCAATAAAAATAGCAGATGTATGGTAAACTCCTTCGATCAGTCTTACTTTGCAAAACTTACCCGTAGCAACGGCAGCATCAAAAGCAGCCTGTAAATTTTCGGTATCATCCACTCCGTTGGGCTCTACGGTAAAAACACGAACTTTCATGGGATATCCGTCTCGTAATACAACCTCTTCATCGGAATATAAAGGGGCTTCTGTCCTGGTCCACTCTTCCTTTTGGCAGGAAACAATGATCACCAAGATCGTAAAAAGAAAAATCGGCAAATAAAAAATCTTCTTTTTCATAGGTTTTGGATTTTGGTTAATGAAAGATTATCAAACGGCCTAAAAAACAATTTGCCTGCCCACCGAAAAGGGGGCAGGCAAAAAAGCTCATTTGTTTTTCAGGTGATGTTTTCATGGTTGTAAACTATACCCTTTTGGTCTTTGTGGTTTATAGAATACAATATGCACATGCCTAAGGACTTATGCTTCCGCTATTGTAACCAAAACATATACTATTGTAACATCATCAAAAAAGGTATGAAAAGTACAGCGATTATTGACGAAATGCTTTGGGAGACTCCCCATATTCCTGAACAAATGAAGTGGTAAAATACCCGAGGGAATTAAACCCTACTTCATAAGCGATTTCGGTAATGGTTTTATCTGTATTGAGCAGCAACTCACGGGCTTTCTGAAGCCGATAGATCCGTAGGTAATGGGAGGTGGTTTTTCCGGTGAGTGCTTTGAGTTTTCGGTGGAGTTGCATCCGGCTGATGAAAAGTGAGGTACAAAGGTCTGTGATACCAAAATTTTCGTCATCCAGACGGGCATCCATTATTTCATGCAATTTTCCCATGAAGGCATCTTCCCTTTGATAGACTTCTTTTTTATCCCCCTCAGGATATATTTTGAAGTAGTATTCCTGCAACAGCTTCCTGGATTCCAGCAATTTTCTCAGCCGCAACTCCAGCTCTTCCCTGTTAACCGGTTTGGTCAGGTAAGCGTCTGCTCCAAACTCAAGTCCCTCCAGCTTCGAAGCTATATCGGCTTTTGCCGTCAGCAGGATGATGGGAATATGGGAGGTGCGTTCATCTGTTTTGAGTGCCTGGCACAATTCGAAACCGTCTTTCTCCGGCATCATGACATCACTGAGAATGATATCAGGGATATTTTCGATAGCCAATTCAATCCCTGAGCGCCCATTTCCCGCTGTCAGCAATTGATATTCCTCCATTAAAAAGGAAGATAAATAGGTCACCACATCGACATTATCCTCTACGACCAGCAATAAAGGTTTTTCTCCGGTTCTGACCATCTTTTCATCCGCCTGAACGTCTTCCGAAAGCAACTCGAAAGGCAATTGTTCCTTCATGTCCAACAGCGATGGGGTTGCACTGATGGGCGCCTTTTGAGTAATCGGTAACAACAAGGTAAATTCCGTTCCCTGCCCGACCTCACTCTCTACCGAAATACTTCCTTGCATGAGTGTAATGAGTTCATGGACGATGGCCAGACCGATCCCGGCACCCCCCACATTTCTTTGCCCTTCGTCAGCCTGGTAAAACCGATCAAAGATCCGGGGCAAATTTTGCGGAGCAATTCCGGTGCCTGTATCCCTTACAATCAGTTTAAGTAGTTGTCTGCCACCGCCTTCTCTAAAAACTTCCATCGTTATGGTACCGCCCTCCGGGGTGTATTTGATCGCATTGGCCATGAGGTTGAACACGATATTCAACAACTTATCCGGATCGTAATCCATCCTCAGGGATTTGGGTTCCGCAAGAAAATCCAGTTGAATGTTTTTGTTTGCCGCTGTGGAATGAAATGATTCAAAAAGGTATTTCAAATACACCACGATGTCTCCCTGGATCAAATGAAGGGGCATAACCCCGGATTCCAGTTTTGACAGATCCAGCATCTGATTGACCAGGTGCAGCAAAGTCTTTCCACTGCGTTTGATCATGTCCATACCTTCCGAAAGCCACTCTCCCGGATTAATATTTATTTGATCTGCCATACCCAAAATAATGGTCAGTGGGGTACGAAACTCGTGTGTGATATTGGTGTACAACCTGGTTTTGACCACATCGAGTTCGGCCAGCCTTTGGGCCTCTGCTTGTTGCAGTTTCTTTTTCAACTCAGAAGTGTATAAAAAAAAGACAACACCTGCCCCCCCAATAGCATAAAGCACATAAGCCAACCAGGTATTCCACCAGGGTTTGGAAATGCTGATACTCAGAGAAGCGCCCTGTTCATTCCATATACCATCGGCATTGGCAGCTTTGACCTGGAAAGTATAATTTCCAGGAGGCAATTTCGGATAACGGGCAATACGTTCATGGCCAACAGTCACCCAATCCTCATCAATGCCCTTCATTTTGTAGGCATATTTGACTTTTTTCGGTCCTGTCATAATGCAAGGCTGTGTATTCAAAGGCGATATCGTTTTCGTTGTATTTTAATTGAACCGTTTTCGTTTTGGAAATGTGCTTAGACAATGGAGAACCCTCTCCTGGCTGAACTTGTTGGTTGAATAGTCTGAATTGAGTGATCAAAACATCTGGTGGAATTCGATTGGTCTCTATGCTATCCGGATGGAAAATATAAAATCCGTTTTTTATGGACATGGTACAATACAAACATTCCTTATTTTTTACTTGCTTTCCTTCCGGAAGGATTAAAGGAAAAGCCACTTGTATGGTCAAAAAGTTCAAAGGTTTCTCTTTCGGGATCAAATTTTTCCACGCCCGATGCGCCAAACAACCATAGGTTGCCTCCGGCATCCTCTTCTATGCCAAACACCGCTTCTCCCACCAATTGGTTACCTTCGTTTTGAGCATATTTTTTTACTATTTTTTCCTCTTTTGTATCAATCAAATAAAGCCCTTCAGTATCCGAACTTGCCCAAAATCTTTTTTGTTGATCTATATGGATCTGGACGATGGCATCATGCTCTCCCAACGCCAAATATTGAAAGGAAAGGTTGCCGTAATCCAAATGCTTTCCAGGGAAGACTACCTTGCATAAGTTAAAATCCGAAATCCAAATAGTTCCTTCGTCGTCTTCTGAAATTTGAACAATCATATTAGCATGCAAAGCCTTTGCATTCCCAACCTCTTTTTTGTACCGCCAAAATTTTTCCTGCTCAGGATCAAAAATAAAGAGCCCCTCAGATAAGCTGGCGAGCCATAACATTCCGTTGCTGTCCTCAAAAATACTGTATAACTGTTTTGTAGGGGCATTCTCAAACTTCCTGTAATCATAGAAGACACCCGTTTTTGGATCGAAGCGGTTCAACCCTTTTTTGGTGGCCAACCATATTCGCCTCCGGGTATCTTCAAAAATAAAGTGAACCGTGTTATCAGCAATACTTTTGGAATTTCCCGGGTCGTGGCTGTAATGGACATATTCATCGGTTTGTTTATCCCACCTGTAAATACCATGCTCTGCAGTGGTCAGCCAAAGAAAACCCCGGCTGTCCTCCATAGAGTTTGTTATTTGAGGAATATCAGAATTAATTGACGGGATTTCATAATATTGAAACCAACTTCTCGATATGGGAAATTTATAGAAATAACAATAATTAGTCCCGATCCACAAAGCTCCGGAATGATCTTCCAACAGGGTTCTTATGTAATTTTGGGCCATAACTCCCCAATATTTAAAACTGTAAGAACGGTAAGCTACGGGGGGTAAATTTTCTGTTTGTAAGCGTTGCTCCAGATTGGGAACCATGATTTTTTTCAAACCATCACCAAAAGTACCCAGCCACAAACTACCGTTTCGGGTTTGAGCGATACACGTAATACTATTGCTCAAAGGGTCTTTGAAGGGTAGCGTATGAAATTTATCCGTCTGCGGATTGTACAAATCCAGGCAAACACTTTTCCCGTCCTTCAAACCGGAAATCCAGATCGTACCAGACAATCCCTTACTGATGGAGGTAACATAATCAAAGTGAATTGTCCCGGAATTCGGATCGCCTGGTAAAAAGTGTTTAAAATTATAATCCGGATCAACTGCTTTGTCTTTTGAAAGTTTCAGATCGAGTTTACTCAGCCCTTTGTTCGTCCCAATCCAGAGGTTTTGGTTTTGGTCCAGATACAGGTCAGTGATATTGTTGCTCAATAAATTAAGCTGTGAAAGAGCATCGTTTTTGTCTTGTGCCTCGTGAAATTGAATTACCCTTATTGAATCAGGCTGTTCAGGGTTAAAGATTACCCTGTTTAAACCTTTTTTCCGTTCCTACCCAGAGGAATCCCTGTTTGTCACAAACGATGGAGGTTACACTGCCTTCTGTAATAGAATATGATTTATCGGGAACAAAGGGATAATGAAAAAAACGTTCAGATTCCGGATCAAAACGACTCAGACCGTTATCCGTGGTGCCAAACCACAAATTTCCAAACGGCCCCTCCTCCAGCGCCGTGACGTCCTGGGATTTAATTTTCTCTGCAAAAGGTATATTTTTCTGAGGTTTAAAAACCTCAATGGTATAACCATCACATTTGACCAATGCGCCTGAATTGCCGGCCCAAATAAAACCTTGGGAATCTTGTAGTAGGGTATAAAAATTGGCATCGGCAACCCCTTTGCTAAATTGTTCAAAATAATATCCGTTGGAATAATAGAGGTATTGCCCCAGGTGCTTCACCGGCGGTAGTAATAAGATAAGAATAAAAAGCAATATCAGGTTTTTATAGACTTCAGGGCCTTTCATTCGAAGGGTTATTAAAGGTGTATACCAGGTACGTGCCTAATTTGTGTTTTTTTTGTCAAAAATGAAATGACGTTTGTCATCTATGCTTTGAGGGCTGGGATCAGGTCTGGTAAAAACCCGGGGGGGTGATTCATTAATAATCGTAACTATGGAAAATAGCAGGAGAGGAGAATGGCATTACTGCCGGAATTCCTGAGGTGACTTTCCGTATTTGCCCAAAAAGGAGTAAGAAAAATAACTTTGGGAATTAAACCCGACTTCATAAGCGATCTCCGTGACCGTTTTATCTGTCGTCAAAAGTAATTCTTTGCCTTTTTGCAGCCGCAGGGATCGCAGGTAATGGGAAGTTGATTTTCCCGTGAGGGCTTTGATCTTGCGGTGTAGCTGCATGCGGCTTATAAAAAGTGCCCTGCACAGCGCTTTTATACCGAAGCTTTCATCTCCCATGTTGGCGGCTACAATTTCGTGTAACTTTGTCATAAAGGTATCTTCCTTCAGTAAGCTTTGGTCTTTCGGCGGATCCGTATTGCTGTAGTATTCCTGCAACAACTTCCTGGATTCCAGCAATTTTCTCAGCCGCAACTCCAGTTCTTCCCTGATAACCGGTTTGGTCAGGTAAGCGTCTGCACCAAACTCAAGCCCTTCGAGTTTAGAAGCTATATCTGCTTTTGCCGTCAGCAAAATGATGGGAATATGGGAGGTACGTTCGTCGGTTTTGAGTGCCTGGCACAATTCGAAACCGTCTTTCTCCGGCATCATGACATCACTGAGAATGATATCAGGAATATTTTCGATGGCTGCTTCAATGCCTGCGACGCCGTTGTTGGCTGTCAACAACTGGTAATCTTGTTGCAGGAAAGAAGACAGGTAAGTCACCACATCCAAATTGTCCTCCACGATCAGCAAGATGGGGTGCTCTTCTGCTTTTATAATCTTTTCATCGACACTTACTCCCTCGGAAGGCAATTCATAGGGCAGTTGTTCTTTTATCTCTGACACCGATGGTGATTCAATTATTTCAGCCTTTTGAGTGATGGGTAATAATAACGTAAATTCGGTTCCTTCGCCTGCTTTGCTCTTCACAGATATCCTTCCCTTCATCAAGGCAACCAATTCCTTTACGATGGCCAGCCCTACCCCGCTTCCGCCGGTCATTTTTTCATGATGTGATGCCTGGTGAAATCGGTCAAAGATATTTGGCAGGTCTTCTTTGGAAATACCGGTTCCGGTATCGCTGATCTGTATTTTAAGTTGCCGTCCCCTGTTTTTTTGTTCTGCTACCCGCATGGTAACCGTCCCGCCGGATGGAGTGAATTTTATGGCATTTGAAATAAGGTTAAATACGATGTTCAGCAGCTTATCCGGATCGTAATCCATCATCAGACTTTCCTCTGTTGAAATAAACGCAAACTTTATTTCCTTACTTGCGGCCATGGAGTGAAAAGACTCAAAAAGATATTTCAGGTACACCAGGATATCGCCCTGGATCCAATTTAGGGGCATGGCTCCGGATTCTAATTTCGACAGGTCCAGCATCTGGTTGACCAGGTGTAACAGGTTTTTACCGCTTCGTTTGATCATTTCCGTCCCCTCCACAATCCAGTCTCCCGGACGGGCTTTTATCTGATCGGCCATTCCTAAAATAATGGTCAGCGGAGTGCGGAACTCATGGGTGATGTTGGTGTACAACCTGGTTTTGGCCGCATCCAGGTCGGCCAGTCTTTGGGCCTCAGCTCTTTGGAGTTTCTTTTTTATCTCAGCAGTATAAATAAAAAAAGACAACACCTGTAAACCCAATGGCATAAAGTACAAAAGCTAACCACGTATTCCACCAGGGTTTGGCAATGCTGATATTTATGGAAGCCCCCTGCTCATTCCAAATACCGTCAGCGTTGGCAGCTTTTACGGTGAAGGTGTAATTTCCCGGGGGCAGTTTCGGATAACGAGCGATACGTTCCTGATCCACAAGCACCCAATCTGGATCGATGCCCGTCAATTGGTAGGCATATTGAATCTTTTCCGACCGATCGTAATGCAATCCTATGTACTCAAAAGCCAGATTATTTTGATGGTATTTTAGGGACAAGTCGCTGGTACTGGAAAGTGGTTGACTCAAGGGTGATTTTTCACCCGGTTCAACCGATTGGTTGAACAACCTGAAATCTGTAATCAGTATTTTGGGAGGATTCTTATTGGCTTCAATACTTTCCGGGTTAAAAACATAAAACCCGTTTTTTCCTGACGCGGTAAAAAACCACCCGTCCTCGTTCTTTCGGGCCAACCGCCCAAAAGGGGCATAAGGTATTCCCGATTTTTTATCAAAAAGCAGGAAAGTCTCTTTTTCCGGATCAAATTTAACTATTCCAGACGTCCCAAATAACCAAAGGTTCCCATTGTTGTCTTCCAACATGGAGTTGGCTACATCAAGGGGATAACCACTTTTCCATTTAAACCCTTTTAAAAGCTTCATATCTTTTCGATCGTACAAGACGAGTCTGTTCCACTGGCTTATCCAGAATCTTTTTGCTTTGTCCTCCAGCACCCAATAAGTGCCAGGAAAGCCAATAAAAGGGACTAATTCAAAAGAAAGGCTATCGTAGTTAATTATGCCATTGGGAGGAACCCTTACTTTTTGCAATCCACTTGCCGTAGAAATCCAGATGGTTCCGTAACTATCCTCAAAAATATGCCAGACAGCATTGCTGCTTAAACTATTTTCATCGTCAGCCTGGTATTTATATTGCCAAAACAATTCCTGCTCAGGATCAAAAATAGAAAGCCCCCCCATAAAAACCAGCAATCCATAAAAAACCATTTTTATCTTCGAAAATAAACCATGAATTATGCTTTGGTGCATTAGGAATATCCTCGTAAAACCTTGAAATTTCCTTTTCCTCATCCCAGCTGCACAGCCCTTTATCTGTAGATAGCCACAGCCGCTTTTGGCTGTCTTCAAAAACCGTGGAAACATAATCACTGGGGATACTGTACGGATTATTTGGATCATGACGAAAGTTTTCAACATTGTTGTTTCTGCTGTCCCATTTATAAATGCCCTTTTCGAAAGTTGTTATCCAAATATTTTTTCGGCCATCTTCATCAACTACCTGGATGGTAATGTTTTCGCCTGGTTTTTTGGTCAACTCGAAATAAGGAAAATGATTGGAAGCATAGGGTAATTTGTACAACCCGTAAAAATAAGTTCCTACCCACAAACAACCGGAGTGATCTTCAAAAACATCCATTATCCGATTCCTGCCTTCGGTAGCTCCGTAATTCATACCAAAATCAAACTGGTCCAAGGCAGCCGGCACAAGGCTGTCTTTTGGCGTGTTCATTGGCTGGGAATTAAAGGCTATTCTTTTCAGTCCCTCCCCATCTGTTGCCAGCCACAGGTCCCCATTTTGAGCCTGGGTTATGGAATTGATTGGCTTTTTGATCTTTGGTTCCAGTTTGATTTGGAAAAATCGATCGGCTTCCGGGGTATACATTGCCACAAACGCTTGTGGCTCAGATAATACAGATTTCATTTGCCCCCCAACCCAAATCATTCCATTGTTGCCCTTACACAAGGCCGTGACCTGATAACCGGGAGAAGACGATTGAGAAAAGATATCCCTAAAATGTTGAAATTGTAACCGATGTTTGGTTTGCCCGAAAAGATCATCCTGCAAGGCCAAATTACTCAAGCCTCCTGAAGTACCTATCCATAAATCATCTTTATCTATCAATAAAGTGAATACGGTTTCCCCCAATAAATAATGTTCATGCCTAAAAGATGCTTGCTCCGGAGGGCCCGATATTTTAAATACATTTTTAAGGGTATCCGGATTTTCAGGATCAAATAAAAAAGCATTAAGCCCTTGAGTGGTTCCTACCCAAATTCGTCCGAAAGCGTCCTCTGCAATAGCCGTAACCCTGCCATCGGAAATCGAATTATCATTGTCGGGAATAAAAGGATAATGTGAAAATTCGCCGGTTGCCGGATCTATACGGCTCAGACCGGTACTGTCTGTTCCAAACCACAAATTACCATATTGATCTTCCTGTAAGACGTTGACTGTGCTTCCTTTTATTTTTCCAGCGTGAATAAAGTCTTCCGAAGGTTTATACACCGTTAAATCATATCCATCATACCTGGTCAGGCAGCCATTATTGCCTGCCCAGATATATCCTTTGGAGTCCTGGAGAATGGCAAAAACAGTTACAAAAGGGAGGCCGTGATCCAGGTTATATTCTTCGAAAAAGAGACCATTGGAATAATGCCTGTCCTGGCCCTGATTTTCAACAGGAAGGATAAAAAAGACAATAATACAAAGCAACAGCAGGGTCTTACGGTTTCCAGGGCCTTGCATAGAAAAGGGTTTTAATAGTGTGCACCAGGTTTGCCCTTAATTTGTACTTTTTCCGAAACAAATGAAATGACGTTTGTCATCTTAAAATAAAATCAGTCAACCAGGGTTGACCGGCAACAATGATATCCTTAACAAGGTATTAAATGTATATAAATTGACTCCGGCAGTTCTTATTTCAAGGAAGACAGATGAATTTAAACCGGAAAAAAATGCACTATTGTTACAGAAAAAAACCAATTTTGCATTGATTTTCAACTTCAGGATTGCTTTGACTGTTGATGAAAAAGTCATTGACCACTACATAAAACTGTTTATTTACCATGGCTTATCAAAGTAGAAAACGCCACTATAAAAGTCAACGCGAGAAGTACCACCGAACGACCAGGAACCTCCGCACTACCATCATTTTTATCCTCATCGCTGCGGCTGTCTGGATCTTCAAGAACAGATATGAGATTTGGCCGGAGCTCAATACCTGGCTTCAGTAAAACCCTATGGTCTCCCAAATCCATTTCCAACCATAAATAAACCGGCGATTTATATAATATCCTTTGGGTTGAAAAACGTTATTACTGGGTTGTTCCATGGATTACAGGAAGTACTTTTTTCAAAACCCCATGATTTTTCCTTTATTGTGCATCCATGCACTCCGGCGTATGTTTTAATCATTAAGAACCCTTGAATGCAATTTAAAGCTATAACATATATAAGCTTCTTTTTATTGACTTTGGTCTTCAGCTCCGTTTCTTTGCAAGCCAGGTCCATTCGTTTTCGTGTCATGTGGCGCTCCAACCCGGCGACCTCCATGGTCATCGGCTGGGATCAGGTATCCGGGAATAACCCTGTCCTTTATTTTGGTGGAGAAGACAGAGGTAAAAACTATCAGGCTTATCCGGCACAACAAAAACCGGACAAGGTAATGATGGCCAAAGGCATGAATAACCATTTCGTGAGACTCGAAAATCTGAAGCCTAATACAACTTATTATTTTGTGGTCGTCGATAACGAAGGGGTTAGCAGGCGATTATCCTTTAAAACAACACCGGATAATCCCTTACAACGACTCTCTGTTATCGCAGGCGGGGATTCGCGCAACAACCGCGATGCACGAATAGACGCCAACAGGCTGGTAAGCAAACTAAGACCTGATTTTATCCTGTTTTCCGGAGACTTCACCGCTGATGATAACGCGACCCAGTGGCAAAAATGGTTTGATGACTGGCAAATAACCATTGGCAGTGACGGCCGACTTTTCCCAATTGTTGTTGCGCGTGGCAATCACGAAGCAACCAACAAAACCATGACGGATCTCTTCGATGTGAAATTCGGAGATGCTTATTATGCATTATCTTTCGGGGGTGACCTGCTTCGGGTCTATACCCTAAACACCATGATTCCCTCCGGCGGCCAACAAAAAATATGGCTGGAAACCGACTTAAAGAGTCACCGAAACAAGATATGGAAAATCGCTCAATACCACCAGGCCATCAAACCCCATACCGACAGCAAGCCTGAACTCAATGAATTGCTGATCAACTGGGCTACCCTATTCCACAAATATCATATGGATATTGCCCTCGAATCTGATGCACATGTGGTGAAATGGACCTGGCCGATCCGCCCTTCCAGAGAACCTGGCAGCGAAGAAGGTTTTATTCGCGACGATGAGCACGGAACCGTTTACCTGGGGGAAGGCGGGTGGGGAGCGCCACTTAGGATCAACAATGACGACAAATCATGGACGAGGAACAGTGATGCTTTCAATCAATTCAAATGGATTTTTGTGGATCAATACCATATCGAAGTCCGAACCATTCGAACCAAAGATTCGGACAAGGTTGCTGAAGTCATGGATTACAACAGATTTGTTGTTCCTCAAGGACTTAATGTCTGGTCGCCCTCTAATGGAGATGTGTTGACAATTGTCAACAGGAATGCCCCGCCTCCGCCCCCTGAACCTGAAGTTATTACAGGCATCGGGGACCCTCAGGAAAATCCTGATGACCTCGGTTTTGATGCAGACAATGTAGAAAACATCATAGACGAAGCTCCCCCGGAACCTCAGGGAAAAAAAGAAAAAGATCATGGCCCCATCAACTGGCTCAAAATCGACCCTGTTAAAAAAACAGTAAAAATAAGGTATAACCTCTCTGAAAAAGCTAAGGTTGATATCATCATTATCGACAACAAACTGCAAGAGGTCACCCGGGCAACTTTGCAGGATCAGGATCCCGGCCCATACATCAAAACCCTGGATTTTTCAAAAATCCAAGATGGCGGATATCTCATTGTCATTAAAGCCAATGGCGAGGTCAGGAGACGGTACAGGGTAAAAAAGGACTAAGAGCTTCAACTGCGAAAGTAAGTTCAGGGTAATGTCGGGCTTAAGATCAGCTACTGGTCATGATCAAAAAATTGCAACATTTTTTTTTGTAATTTTGCCGGGCTAAATAAAACAATGAAAGAATCCACTACACGACATAAGGATTACCGGGAAGATTTCAATCCGCAATTGCTGCCGCAGATCAGGGTAATTTCAGAGCAATTTGAAATTCCCCAATTGATTAAAACGCGCAGGATATCAGCATTACTGCCGCACGATTACGACAAGACAGAGAAAAGGTACCCGGTACTTTATCTACAGGATGGTCAAAACCTCTTTGACGAATATGCCCCTTTTGGCAATTGGGGTGTAGACAAACAGCTTGCCCGGCTTTCTGCCCGCGGCAGAGGTGATTTTATCGTCATCGCCATTGATCACGCCGGAGATAAACGCATCGAAGAATACACGCCCTCCTACAACACAAAACTGGGCATGGGGGAAGGCAAAAAATATGTTCGTTTTTTATCAGACACACTTAAGCCCTATATCGATACACATTTTCGCACCTTGCCTGGCCGGGAATTCACCGGTATCGGCGGTAGTTCCATGGGGGCACTGATCAGCATTTATGCCGGTCTTATGTATCCCGAGGTTTACAGCAAATTAATGGTATTTTCCCCCGCTCTCTGGGTAACGCCCAACATTCATTTTCACTTTATGAATTTCGGACACTCACAGGATGTCAGAGTCTACCTGTATGCCGGGGGAGATGAAAGCGAAAAGATGATTCCCAACGTTCAACGGTTTCAGGAAGCGTTCAAGGCAAAAGAGAATACAGCCCATTTCGAAATCAACCTTTCTATTGATCCCAACGGAAAACACAATGAAGCCTATTGGGGAAGAGAATTTCCCTTCGCAATTGAATGGCTTTTTTATTCTTAACCAAATAACAATGTTGACAAAGCCTGTTTTTACAGGCATCCCTGTATCATGAAAATTACCATCAGTACAACACCAATTGCTCCGGAAACTACCCTGGTCATTCCTGTTTACGGCAACGGAGCCAGCCAAAAAAGCTTACAAAAAATAGCCAGCGAGTTTGACCTCTCCATGGATACCCTCGTTCGTGATTTCAAAGGCGAATCAGGCGAAATATTCCATTTTTACCACAAACAGCAGACCATCTATCTGCTGGGACTGGGACCGGAACCCGACTTTGCTAAAACACTGCAGGCTTTCCGGTCTTTCACCCATAACTGTAAACAAAAATTAAGCGCTGAGCTAACCGTCAGTTTCCGGTATGAGAATATGGAAACTGACCAGCAGTATTTCATTGAAGCGGCCATGAACGGTATTGTGCTGGGTACTTATGCTATCGGACGATTTAAGACCGATACCGAAGAAGCCCACCCCTTAAGTCCTGGCAATGACAAATCTTCTGTCACCATTTGTGTCAACGAAAACTTTGTTTCAGGTGCAGAAGCCAAAGCCCTCAGAGGCAAACTGGTCGCCGAAACGCAAATGCAGATGCTGGACCTCGTGAATGCTCCCGGTAATAAAAAAATACCCGCTCAACTCGCTTCATGGGCCGAATCTTCAGGGAAGACCTTTGGTTATAAAGTGACCAATCACACCAAAGCAGAAATCGAAGCCAAAAACCTGCATGCTTTACTGGCAGTCAACAGAGGCAGTGAAGATCCTCCCGCATTCATCGTAATGGAATACAAACCCAGATCCGGCGAAATAAAACAAAAAATCGGTCTGGTCGGTAAAGGCATCACCTTTGACACCGGGGGACTATCCATAAAGCCCTCCACCAACATGCACTATATGAAGAGTGATATGGGAGGGGCTGCAGCCGTCATGGGTACCATGGAAGTCGCTGCCAAATTACAATTACCCGTTCATATTATCGGTATTGTACCTTCAACGGACAATAGTGTCGACGCTTTGTCTATCAAGCCGGGAGATGTGATAAACTCTTATAGCGGCAAAACCATAGAAATAATAGATACCGATGCTGAAGGCCGGCTGGTACTCGCCGACGGCCTGGCTTATATGATTAAAAATTATGCTCCTGAGGTCTTGATAGATCTCGCTACCCTGACCGGGAGCGCCGTCCGGACTTTCGGATACCATGCAGCAGCCTTGTTTTCCAATGATGACCAACTGGCTGCTCAGTTCAGTAAGGCCGGCCAACAAACCGGGGAACAGGTATGGCGACTTCCGATGTGGGATGTGTATAAGGATGATATTAGCTCTGATGTTGCCGATGTGAGAAATTACAGCGGAATGCCTTTGGCCGGTGCCATCGGTGCCGCAAAATTCCTGGAAGCTTTTATTGATGATCATAACCGCTGGGTGCACCTGGATATTGCAGGAGTAGCATTTGGCAGCAATGAATTTTCCCAACAAAAAAGCGCTACAGCTTACGGAATCAGATTACTTTTGCAATATATTGATAATTTGATTGAAGGCTGATGAATGAATGAATGATTGATTGATTGAATGAATGATTGAATGAATGAATGATTGATTGATTGAATGAATTGATGACTTTTAATTTTAAACGACCAACCATGTCAACAAATAAATCCTTTCTTTGTATTTCCTTTTACTACAAAGGGGCAGAGTTCCTCAAAGGCTGTAAGGACGCCGGCAATACCGTTTACCTGCTCACCAAAAAAAGCCTTGAGGGCAAATGGCCCAGGGAATACCTGGATGATATTTTTTTCATGGATAATGAGGAAAATTCTCCTGAGAATTTTTCCAATATGGCCAAAGGCCTGGCATGGCTGATGCGCAGTAAAAAGATTGACAGGATCGTCGCCCTGGATGATTTTGATGTGGAAAAAGCAGCCTTTCTTCGGGAAGAATTCCGCATTCCCGGTATGGGACAAACAACGGCAAGGCATTTTCGGGACAAGCTGGCCATGCGTGTCAAAGCACAGAATGCAGGTATTCCTGTACCTCCGTTTTCTTCTTTATTTCACGATGAGGATATCAATCGATTTGCAGAAACAGTTCCTGCTCCATGGATCGTCAAACCCCGCTCGGAAGCTTCCGCCACCGGAATGAAAAAAGTAAACAATGCCCACGAACTATGGGAATTCATACATGGCCTCGGTGATCTCAGACACAGGTATCTGGTTGAACAGTTCAAACCCGGAGCTGTTTACCACAGTGATGCCATCAGCGTTGATGGCAAAGTGATTTTTTGTAGAATTTCTCAATACCTTGACACGCCTTTTGAAGTAGCCCATGGCGGGGGAATCTTCAGATCTGCAACCGTGGATTTTGGTGGTAAGGATGACAAGGCCCTGCAAAAACTGACCGCCAGGGTGATGAAAGCTTTTGGCATGCAATACAGTGCTTCTCATACAGAATTCATCAAATCCAATGATGACGGCAAATTCTATTTCCTGGAAACGGCCTCCCGTGTTGGCGGTGCCCACCTGGCTGAACTGGTTGAGAACTCTTCAGGACTCAACCTTTGGTACGAATGGGCCAGACTGGAAACAGCTATGGCCACGGAAACGAAATATGAGCTTCCGGAAGTCCGTAAAGATTACGCCGGCATCCTCATATCTTTGACCAAATTCCAGCACCCGGATAACGGGCCATTCAATGCACCGGAGATATCCTGGCGCCTTCAAAAAGATCATCATATCGGTATGATACTGAAGTCAAATGACAGAGATCGGGTCATCAAACTACTCAACGAATATGCTGAAACGGTTTTCAGGGATTACCACGCCAGTGCACCAGTGCCGGATAAACCACTGGATTGATCTTTCGTATTAACTAAAAAACGCTTCTTTTCAACAATTGAATCTTCAAATTCTCATTTGTTTAAGGCCTTCTCTATTCCTATCTTAAACCTTGCTTAAATATCCATAATTCAAAAATCAAAGCATTGGGAAAATAACTCCAGCTTCCCTTCCAGCTTTTCCACGCTTCCAACTTCCCTTCCTTCCAACTTTCCCGCTTCCAAAAACTTGAATTCCTTGCTCTAAAACACATACTTTCACTGGCATTTTTCCCCTAAAATCCCTATCTTTCCTTGTTACATTTTTCCTCATCAAAAACCTGCCATCATGCAAAAATTAATTTTATCTTTTCTGGGATTGTGTTTGTTTTCGCCCTTTTCAATAACGGCACAAATTACCCTGAACCAATCAGATTTCCCGTCCGCAGGAACTGCGGTAATTAGAGCTGAAGCTAACACCAACGGAGTAAGCCCCGGTTCTGCCGGCCCCAACCAAACCTGGGACTTCTCCTCCCTCGACACCATCAATATCGATACAACGACCTTTATTACCCCAGATGAAGCTCCCAACAGTGACGACTTTCCGATGGCCAATCTTGTGTCTTATAATCTCGGAGTATACACTTACAATTACATAAACTCCAATGCATTATGGGGTATAGGCATTTCCCTTGATTTTGTAGAACCCGGGACTTTCATCAGTATCTACTTTGATCCGATGTCCAAACAAATGGTATTCCCGACTACCTACGGTACTACGTTTACCGACAGTACCAATATCGATATTACTCTTGAAGACCCGGAAGGAGGTTTCCGCACCAAAACTGTACAAAAATCTGAATTTGAAGTTGACGGATACGGAACAGTAATAACGCCATCGGGAAGTTTTGATGCACTTCGCATGGTAATCATCAGAGAATCTATCGACTCTACCTGGGCAGAATTTCTGGGTCAATGGATGCTGTTGAGTGCCGGAACTTCCACGGATACAACCTATAACTTCCTGACCGAGGAAAGTAACGGCCCTATAGTTTCCATGGAATTTCTCGACGACGGTAGCCTCGTATATGTCAGTCATTGGCTGGGTAACATCACGGAACCTCAGGCACCCATCGCTGATTTTGGCATTACTGACCAGGGTGGAGGAACCATACAATTTACAGACTTTTCACTAAATGACCCGACCAGTTGGTCATGGGATTTTGGGGATGGCAGTTCGAGTACTCAGCAAAATCCTTCGCATACCTATGCAACAGGAGGTGAGTATGAGGTTTGCCTCACCGTCACCAACAGTATTGGCAGTAACACGCTTTGCGAAACCATCCTGCCGACATTTCCGCCAACAGCAGCTTTTACTTTTACCAATTTCGCAGGCAGCAGTTTTGGATTCGAAGACCAATCCACCAATAATCCGACCTCCTGGTTGTGGGATTTTGGGGATGGCAGTACCAGTACAGAACAGGATCCGGATTATACCTATGAGGGACCAGGTACATTTACGGTTTGCCTGACGGTGAGTAATAGTGAAGGTTCTGACATGACCTGTCAGGAAGTTACTGTCACTGCAGCACCAACAGCTGCGTTTTCCTATGAAATACAAGACGGTGGCATTGTAACCTTTACAGACCAGTCTGCCAACGATCCAACCTCATGGTTGTGGAATTTTGGCGATGGCAATACCAGTACGCAACAAAATCCTACGCATACTTTTACGCCGGACGCCAACTATACGGTCTGCCTGTCAGTAACCAATACTGCAGGAGCAGATATCACCTGCCAGACAGTAGCATTCACCACTGCTCCGGTGGCAGCATTCACCTACACGAACATTGGCGGCGGCAGTATCAGTTTCCAGGACATGTCCACCAACAGCCCAACCTCCTGGATGTGGGACTTTGGCGATGGCAATACCAGTGACCAGGAAAATCCTTCCCACACCTATTCCGAAGCAGGTACCTTTTACGTATGCCTCATTGTCACCAACGATATAGGTACTGATTTCACCTGCCAGAATGTTGAGATTTTCTTTGCGCCGGTTGCAGCTTTTACTGCGAGTAATATTGGTGGAGGTTTTGTGGATTTTGAAGATCAATCAACCAATAATCCAACTTCATGGCTTTGGGACTTCGGAGATGGTAACACCAGCACAGAACAGGACCCCAGCCATCAATATGCAGAATCCGGCACCTTTAATGTTTGCCTTACGGTAACGAATAGTGCCGGGACAGACATGGACTGCCAGGATGTAACGGTCGCTTTTGCTCCTGTCGCTGCTTTCACTTTCACAGACGATGGCAGCGGAACAGTCAACTTCCAGGATCTTTCTGTTTTTGGTCCGACTTCCTGGTTGTGGGACTTCGGAGATGGCGATAGCAGTACGGAACAAAATCCAAGTCACACCTATTCAACAAGCGGCAATTATAACGTCTGCCTGACTGTTACCAATAACCAGGGCTCCAATACTTTCTGTTTGCCGGTTGAAGTGGTTGTTAACAGTATTTATGACTTTGCTGCAGATTTTAGCATCCAGGTATTTCCGAATCCGGCAACGGATTGGATCAATATTGAAATTGGCAATAGTCCCGGCCCCTTATTGCTCCAGCTCATGGACAGGCAAGGCAAGGTTCTTTACCAAAAAGTAGTCCATCAGGGGGACAACTCAATCCTTATTCCTGATTGGGCTGAAGGCTTGTATTTCTACAGGATTTTAACGGAGGATGGACAGTCATTTGTTAATGGTAAATTGATTATCATGAAATAACCCAATAAAATTTTCAAACAGTATATTTTTAAGGCATCCCGAATTTTTATTTCACCTAAAATTCGGGATGTTTTATTTTTTGATGGACTGTTAAAACAAAGCATTAAAAAAACATACCCCTGCTTTCCCCGTTTTGAAGAAAATAAATAAACCCATGCGAAAACACCTGCTCTCAGTAATGCTTCTCTTTTGTGCATTTCATTACAGCAAGGCTCAATACCCAAGTCCCTATAAAATTATTGACACTGCTGATTTTTACAGGATATATTTGATTGATGGATCTTTTTTTAAAGGTAAGGTCAAAAACCAGGGAGAAAAAGCCTTATTTATCCAACTGGAAAACGGCGACAATCTATCGCTGGATTACGACATAGTTAGTGCCAGGGTTTTAGTTCGGAAAGAACAGCACATATTACCCAAAGGAAAAATAATTTTCACTTCCGGAAATTACCGGGTGCTTGATCTGAATTTCCTGATTGGTGAGGATGAAACTTTTTTCACTAAGAATGGATTTGCCGTTAATGCCAGCTTTTCAGCCGGTCGGAGGATAAACGATCATTTAGGCATTGGTCTGGGCATTGGTTTTATGAAAAGTGCTTATTTTTTAGCCCCGGTTTTTGTGGATATCAGGGGCGCATTATGGCAACGAAACGTCTCCCCCGTTTATAATTTTCAAATTGGTTATGGCTTTCCTTTTACAAAACGTGTGCTGAAAAATGACGCTCGTTTTCTACAACGAAAAGGTGGTTTTTATTTCCAGCCTACCATTGGCCTTCGTTTCGCCTCAAGAGGTCAGACCAATTCTGTAATTGCTATAGGTTTCAACTTTCAAAAAAATCACTACACCTATGAGACCATAGGTTCTTCTGCTTCCCTAACAGGCAATATATACATTATTGACGCTTATCACAGAAACCTAATCCTCAAATATGAAATGCTTTTTTAACACCCATATTATGAAAATCAATTTCGTTTGGCTCCTTTTTCTTTTAAGTCCACTTACAATACCTGCTCAAAACATAGGCTCTCTGGAATATTTAACACTCAAAGGAAATAATCATTTAAAAGGTAAGGTGGTGAACTCCGATTCTCTCCAAAACATCACCTTTCAACTATTGACGGGACAGACACTTACTTTTAAAAAAGAGGATGTATTGGATATTCGAAAAAGTAGCAACCAATTTTTCCTCCACCCCGGGGATTATTGTTTTCTTGCCAAAGGTTTTTATTTCTCTTTTGGAGCATTTGTAAATATTCCGTTAAGTGACAACATTCTGCCATTAATCAAAAGGCAAGCAATACCTTTATTTCCAAGAACATTTCAGATTTCCGGCGGATATAGATTTAGCAACTATTTTTCGTTGGGAATCAGTGGAGAAACTGACTTTAAAAATTTTAACTATTTACCGGTGGCTTTGGAAATAAAAGGCAGTACAATGGATAAGCGCACTGCTCCTCTTTACGTATTCCAAATTGGGCATACTTTTTTCACAGGCCCTGAAGGTTCTCCTGCTCTTTATTTCAAACCGGGTGATTTTTTCTTCTACCCTTCCATTGGGATCAGGAGGGCTTCATTAAAATCTTATTCAACAGAAATAACCGTAGGCTTAAGAACTCAACTTACCAACCTCAAGTATAAAGAGTTCAATATTTTTCCTCAACCGGATCCATTTCCGGATCCTGAAACAACAAAAATCTGGGAGGTTTATTTTACCATCAAATTAGCCTTTACATTTTAAGACTCAAGTATTTTTATTCGATGCTTAAAAATATACTTTGGTGTGGAAGAATAAAGCTCGCGATACAAAACCAGCGCCTGATTCCGGCAATCTTTATGGCTAGGGTCAAATATATAAAGTTCAAAGAAGGCTCCGGCTTTTTGCTGTCTATCAAGTTTTTTCTCCAGCAGGTTGAGCACTACTTTTCTGGCTTGTTCGGGTTTGTCCTGGAGGTGTAAGATTTTTGCATTCAGGATACTGGCTTCAAAATGAAGGTCTGGGTTTTCCAATACTACTGCCAGGTCGAGTGCTTCCCGGGCAGCTTCGGAAAGCTCCTCATGTTTATTTAACTTGATTAATACAGCTGCTTTTTCAACGAGACTGTACCCCAGCACGAGCTTATTATTGATCTTACGGGTAACTTCTATGGCGCGGTTATAAAACGCCAAAGACCGGTCGTACTGTTGGGTATAATAAAAAATATCGCCCAGGGTATTCACTGCTTTGGCAATGCCTTTTTGATAACCCAGTTGTTCACACAACATCAGGTTTTTCTGAAGATATTCAATGGCTTTATGAAATTGACCTTCGATACTCAATTGCTCACCGATGAGTCCGAGAGCAATGGCTGTTCCCTGTTTGTCTCCCAGCTCTTCACACAATTTGAGATCCAATTCAAAATGCTCCATAGCTTTGACGTAGTCCCCCTTACCCTGGTAAACGGAACCGATGCAACCGATAGCAATGGACGTCAATAATTTATTGCCCAGTTCTTCACTCAGTGCAAGCCCTTTTTCAAAAGTCTGCAATGCGGAATCGAAATCACCCTTTTCCAGGTACACTATGCCGGTATTGGTGTACAAGGTTGCCATTCCGGGTTTATCTCCTTTTTTCATGGCAATGTCCAGTTGTTTGAGCTGTACATCGATACCATCGTCATAATTGCCGCGGTTCATATGTGTCAATCCAAGGTTGGAAACAATCCTTGCCATACCGCTCGTGGTATCCAGTTGGCGGTTGATCTTTATGCTTTGTTCAAAATAGGCCTTGGCTTCTTCGTAATTTCCCTGTCGAAAATGAAGGTCACCAATGTTGCCGTAAACTTTGGCAATACCGATATCATCTCTGGCCGTTTCAAAGAGACCTGCAGCAACCTGCAGCCGTTCCATAGCCTCCGGGTATTCCCCTTTCAGGGTCATTACACGACCGATATTATTGAGTACCCGGCCTGTCAGAACTTTATTGCCAGCCTTATTGGCCAGTTTAAAAGCATCCATAAAAGATTGTTCACTCTCAGGCCACAGCCCGATGAGTTGTTGAATCTTTCCTATCTTTATATGGGTCCTGCTGAGGAACTCGACATTTCCTTTTTGTTCGACAATCCTGGCCAGTTTTGAATAATATTCGATAGCCTGGCTGTTTTGATAATTTGCCCTTGCCCGGTCTCCTGCCTTGAGCAGATATTCCTGGGTTTTATCCAGTTCTTCAGCCTGCTCATAATGGAATGCCAGATCGGCAAAGCGGTCTTCTATTTCTTCGGCAAACAGTCTTTCAATAGCTTCGGCAATGAGTTTGTGCAGCTGTTTTAAACGGGTATTCAGTTGCATACCATAAACCGCTTCCCGCAAAAGGGAGTGTCGGAAAATATACCTCAACTCATTCATTGCACGCCAGATCTGTACACGCTCAGCTGATTTGATCTGCTGGTTAAGCAATACAGCACTATCTCCGTTACGCTTTAAGAATTCATCCTGGACCTTCATGACCTCGGTCAAAACCGGAACTTCAAATTCCCGACCGATCACAGCGGCGGCCTTGACCGTTTCTTTGACCAGATCTGACAACCGGTCAATACGGGCGGTAAGGATAGCGTTGATGGAATTCGATAATTTTATGTTTTCATCTTTGATCGTCCAGGCTCCCTCCTTTCTCTTTAGTAATTTACTTTCCGTAAAATATTCGAGGATCTGCTCCAGGTAAAAAGGATTATTGTTCGATGCCCTGATGAGCAGATCAAGAAATTCCTGTTTGATCTTCCCCCCCAGGGAGGTCTCCGCAATAGACCGGACGGCCTCATTACTCAGCGCTTTGAGGCGCAATTCCAGATAACCGAGATTATTGACCTGAAGTGCGTTATCATTGACAACATAAGAAGAAGAGCCATCATCGTTAAACCTGGAAGTAACGATCAGTAAAATAGGATACCTGCGCATTTGCCTGATGAGTTCCTTGAGCAGATCTTTGGAGTTCCCATCCGTCCAATGGCCGTCTTCGAGTTCTACAATGAGCGGTGTACAAATACTTTCTGCAACCAATAGGTTGATGATGGCCGCAATGGTATTTTGGTAACGACCGAGAGCATCGAGCTGTTCCCATAGTGAATCGGGATAGTGAATTCCCAATTGGGCTGCCAGAATAGAGGATGTCCTTTTTAATTCCTTGAGAATGCGACCGTCATCATTGGTCTTTTTTTCCAGTTTTTCTTCCAATTGTTCCAGTCTGGACTCAAAACTTCCCCGTTTATCGGCAGCGGTAGCATCCGGAGACTGGTCGAAATAATTCTTGAGGAAATAAACAAATGGATTAAAAGGCTTGCGCAATATCTGGTCTGACTGGCAGGAGTACCATTGAGCTTTTTCGCCTTCTGTGAGCTTATTCTTAAACTCATACATCAACCGGCTTTTGCCCATACCCGCCTCGCCAAAAACATAGGCCAATCCCGGGCTTTTACCTTCAAAAAGGGACGCTGCAAAATCTACCAACTGTCCAAACTCTTTTTCCCTGCCTACAAATTCACTTTCATAATCCGGCCAATCATCTGCACTGTGCCCCAATAATTTAAAGGTAGGTACATCTCCTTCGATGCCCTTGTATTTGACATCTCCTTTATGAGAAAAAATAAACAACCTGTTATGTTGAATCTCTTTATCCACCAGGATCTCTCCCCAATTCGCACTGGACATCAGGCGGGCAGCGAGATTTACCCGGTTCCCAACACAAGCGTACTGGCAACGTTCATGACCTCCGACAATTCCGGTAAAGGCCGTTCCGAGAGTGATTCCCGCTTTGAATTTCAAGGTGGATTGTTTTTGTAAAGGAGCGACTTCTTCTTTCACGGCCAGTACAAACTCCAGGGCTCTTTCTACATTATTCTCAAAGGAAACGGGGGCTCCGAAAAACACCACCATTACGCCGCCTTTATCCCCAAAATCGATCTCTTTGAAATATCCCGAAAAACTATTGGACTGCTTTAGCACCACCTCCGAAAATTCATTCAACAAGCTATGGGAATTAATACCTGAAAACGCGATGAAGACCGAAATTACAGATCTGAATTCTCCCTCCTCTTTGGAATCCAGGATAATGGGAGGATAAAACTTCAGGGCAGCATCCCTGTTGAGGTCTGGCAGGTTAACTACTTCCGATACCTGCTGCACGACTTCCTGCTCCCGTCGTAATTTCAGAAAAGGAGGTTTGATCGCATAAAAATTATAACGGTTTGCAGAAAGTTGCTTTTTTAAAACTTGGTCGATGATGATCTCCTGGTTCTTGGCCTCATTTTGACCGTAAGCACAGTGATCAATAGGCTCTCCTTTAAAATAATACGTTTTTTGCTCCTGCCCGGTTATTCCCCATTCCACTTTCCCGTAGGCCAACCCTACCTTAATACCGATGGTAAACTGTTCAAACCGGAACTTGCGGTGAGTAAATAATTCAGTAGCGAACAAAGCCGATTCAACAATATCCTCGGGTTCTTCAAGGGATCCTTCCGGAAAAATTGCGGTAAAAGCATCTCCTGCAAAATAGGGAATGAAACCCTTTCTGGTATATACGAGATTTACCAGCGGAGTAAAAATCTCATTCAGGACATGAGACAACCGTTCAGCTCCGCTGCTGCCTTCGCGCATCAACGTTTCTGTAATAGCTGTAAAACCCGACAGGTCTACAAACATGGTATAAGCCATCAAAGTACCCTGTTGCTCACCTTTCAGGTATTTTTGCTCAATAAAATATGGAATGAGATTTTTCATAAAAAAAGAAGCGAAAATTACGAAGAATCAGAGGAAGACAGTGCAAAATTTAAAATTTAAAATTTAAAATTTTGAAGTAAAGGCCTTTTTTACCTCAGGCATTAGATGAAATTTCAGACAACAGACTGCTTTTACAGTATAAACCACACCATCATCAATATCTGAAATATTAAACAAATTCCTATAAACCCCTGTAACGGAATTTTGATCATATTTCGTACTTACACAACAGAATGGTCAGAAAATACCCACTAAAAATTAATAGTCGGCAAACCAAAACCACTAAAAATCAGGACCCTAAGCCAGCTACAGGAAGGATCAGCAAGCCTGCTTTTACTTTAGCCCACCGATGCTAATCCCATGGAATGAATTTTCAATCTTTTTCAATCTCCATCCACCTTCCTCATGCCATCTGCTCCGCCAATCGAATATTACCCCTCATTAATATAATTAATTCGATGTTTGATAGACAGTATTTTACTATTGTGCTCGAAATACCTATTAACGGAAAAATCTATTATGATGCGAAAAATACTGATGGCAACTCTTGGGATTCTTTTTTTGATGACAAATGTGCAGGCACAGGAAAGCTGGTCCCTCGAAAAATGTATCAACTACGCTGTTGAAAATAACCTGATGTTGAAAATGGCTGAGACCTCTATCGCCAACGAAGCATTGAATCTCAAACTGAACAAAGCGGCGAGAATGCCACGACTCAATGCATCCTTCAATGCTGGTTTGCAGTTGGGACGTACCATTGACCCGACAACCAATGCCTTCGACAACCAAACTATAGGTTTTAACTCTTATGGCCTTAATGCCGGAGCACTTGTTTATAATGGCAATTCCATCAACAACTCCATCAAAAAAAGCAAAATGGACCTGGAAGCAGCCAAACTGGACGGTGAAAAATCATCCAATGACCTGGCCATGAGTGTTGCCAACGCTTATTTGTCTGTTTTGCTCGCTGATGAACAAATGCGCAATGTGGAGAAGAGACTTCAGTTATCCCAGGAACAACTTGAACAAACCGACAAGCTTATCCAGGCAGGATCACTGCCTGAAAATAACAGACTTGACTTCCTTTCAAGAATCGCCCAGGATGAACAATTGCTGATCGAAGCTGAAAACTTACTGGCCACCTCCTACCTCAATCTCCGGCAATTGCTCGAACTGGAACCCGGCACTCCCTTTGATATCCAAAAACCTGCAGTAAGTATTCCTGCCGATGATCCTGACAAACTTCGTATTGATGAAGTTTATACAACAGCCCTTGGTCTTCAGCCTGACATCAAAGCCGCAGAATTGCGCATTCAGAGCGCTCACGTAAACGAATCGATCGCTAAGGCCAGTTTACTGCCTTCCGTCACCGTATTCGGTGGATTGAGTACCAATTATTCCAGTATATCAAAAGATTTTGCCAACCCGGACCAAACCAATGCTACCCTCGTGGAAGGTCCTCCTATTCCTGTGATCATTAATGGCGAAGAAGGCACCATAGCCCAATATTCTTATGAAGGCCTGGTTTTTCCGGAAAAACCATACGGAGATCAATTATCTGAAAATTTTGGACAGAATATTGGTATTAACATTAGTATTCCGATTTACAACAATGGACAAAACAGCATAAATATTCAGCGCGCCAGGCTCAACTCCATTAACCAGGAAATCGGTAGCCAACAAACCAAAAACAGCCTCCGGGCCAACATCCAACTGGCCGTAGCCAATGCACGCTCCGGGAAAAAATCCTTCGAAGCAGCCAAAAAAGCCATGGAGGCAGCTGAAGCTGCTTACCAGAACGCTCAAAAACGATTTGACCTCGGCGCTATCAGTACCTTTGAATTTTCAACAGCAAGAAATACCTATGACCAGGCAGAAGTAAGCCTGATAAGAGCCAAATACCAATACATTTTCAACCTCAAAGTGGTGGATTTTTACCTTGGTAAAGAAATTGTTTTGGATTAATAAGGAACAGAATTGATTTGTTCGTAATTCGTTATTCATCATTCCTCATTCGATATCCCTGTTTCTACAACGGAATGTCGACAATCGATCAACGAATTTTGAATACTGATTTTAATAATAAACTTAAAATAGCACAATAAAATGGCAAAACGGAAAAATACCCTGATTTACGCACTTGTTGGAGTGATCGCTCTGCTGGCAGTATTTGCAGCATGGAAAAACAATTCCAAACCCAAGGGTGAAAAGGTCATTGTTGAAAAAGTAGAAAAAAGAACCATCCAGGAAATCGTTGCCGCCAGTGGTAAAGTTTTTCCTCAAACCGAAGTTAAGATCAGTTCTGACGTTTCAGGAGAGATCGTAGAATTGTACATCGTGGAAGGTGATTCTGTGGTGCAGGGTCAACTCTTGGCCAAAATTGATCCGGATGCCTACCAGTCACAGGTGGAAAGAGGAACGGCGAACGTAAATAGCGCTAAAGCTCAATTGAGTAATGCCAAAGCAGGGATTGAAACTTTCAAAGCCCAAAAAGAACAGATCATGGCACAACTCGAAAACGCCCGTACCATTCACCAGCGCAATGAGGAACTCAAGCGTGACGGCGTAATTTCTCAAGCAGATTTTGAAGCATCATTATCCAACCTACGCTCACTGGAAGCCAATTTACGGGCAGCAGATTCCAATATCAAATCCGGGGAAGAGTCTGCCAGAGCCGCCAAATTTTCAGTTGAAAGCTCGGAAGCCATGCTCAAAGAGATGAGAACGAGCCTCCGCAGAACTGCCATCTTTGCACCGGTCAGCGGCATCGTCTCCAGCCTTAATGTTGAACAGGGAGAACGCGTTGTGGGTACCATCCAGATGCAGGGTACGGAAATGATGCGTATTGCCAACCTCAATGCCATGGAAGTTCGGGTAGATGTCAGTGAGAATGATATTCCAAGCGTGGCTCTTGGCAATGAAGCAGAAATTGAGGTTGATGCCTACCTGGGCAGAAAATTCAAAGGGACCGTTACCCAGATCGCTCACTCAGCAGCCAATAGCGCAGCCGCATCTCTGACATCTGACCAGGTAACCAATTTTGAAGTGCGCATACAAATCAACCCTGAATCCTACCAGGATATCGTAACAGCAGACAAACCCTATCCTTTCCGTCCGGGAATGTCAGCCACGGTTGAAATCAAAACCAAATCGGTGGAAGACGTGATCAGTATCCCAATCCAGGCCGTAACAACCAGGGAAAAAGATGATGCCAAAGCGAAAAAAGGACCGAAAGAGGACGAGGATGAAGAAGAAGCAGCCAAAGATTTGGTTGAGATCGTATTCTTGGTAATGGAAGGCGACACTGTTAAAAAAGTAGAAGTTACTACCGGAATCCAGGACGACGATTATATCCAGATACTCACAGGTTTGCAAGGAAACGAGGAGGTCGTCACAGGCCCTTATACAGCCGTTTCCAGGAAACTCAAAGAAGGAGACACCGTTGTCAAAACAACTGAAGAAGAGTTTTACAGTAATGACAAAAAATAAAGTTGGGTAATTATTTGTGTCAAATTAAGCACTGTAAAAAATCAACCTGACAATACAATCCCGAATTATACCCTTGCCGGTTTAATTCGGGATTTTTATTTATCCATGTGGATCAGAGGTGAAATTTTCAGGTTGAGGGAAAGAATATTGCCCGCATCCCCTGATCTGCTTTATTCTATGTTAACGCCCTTCAAAACCAGTCTTTTCCATTCCGGATGCCGCTTGATATAAGCAGCAACAAACGGACACAACGGTACCAGGGTCAACCCTTTCTCATCCACATCTTCTAAAGCAAGCTTGATCAACGAACTGCCAATCCCATTTCCTTCCAGAGATGTTGGCACTTCCGTATGGGTGAGAAATATCTTATCCTTTGTTTTGATGTATTCCACAAAGGCCAGCTGGCCACCTATTTGAAACTCATATCGTTTTGCGGCTTCGTTATTGATCAGGGTATATGGTTGGTTCATAAGCTTTTTTTTCAACAAACAACCAAACCCGGTTTATGTTTATCCTTGCCTGCGTAATTTACCGACCAGCGTAACAAGTATATAAATCACAAGAATTGCCAGGACTATATAAACGGTATAAATGATACTGGTCTCAACAGGTTCCACGGCCATTCTTTTTAGGACTATTCCAATATAGGCCCAAACCACCACAGCGGCATAGGCTATGTTCTTTCTTAAGTTGAGCATTAAAACAGCCAAAAGGGCTCCAACGAGTATTAAGGTTATCGTCCACGCCACGGGAGAAATCCCAAAACCGGTCCAGTTTAAATCAACGAGCCAGGAAGTTACATTGGCAATGGTAGCTACGGAGATCCACCCCAGGTAAACACTCACCGGTATTTGCACTAAAATTACGGATCCTGTTTTAGTTAAGCTAAAGCCATCCGTTTCTCTGAAAAGATAGATCAGCGTAAGTAACAAGCCCAACATTATAAGTACCGACAAACCTACCATCTCATAGTGCCAGGCTAATATCCACGCCATGTTGAACAAAAAATTTATACCCAGAATCCGACTCCCCTGAGCAGACAAGAGACCGGAGGTTTTTGACTTCACGGCCAATACAAGCTGATTGACCACAAACCCCAGTAATAAAAGATATATTATCCCCCAAATAGCAAAAGTTATCCCGGCTGGGACAAACAGATTGGGATACATATCTGCAAGTTGTCCCGTGTCTCTTCCGTTGATAGGCAGGGCGCTGGCAAGGCCATTTATTGTCAATACGCCTAAAAAAAGAACAAGATTAACCGACGCTAAAATTACAGCACTTTTTTTTGTGGTTGGTTCCATGGTATTTTATTGGTTTGATTAAAAAGTCTTATTCCTTAAGGTTCCTTATATCCCTGATAATCTTCAAGTGGTGTCGGGTATGAATCCTGAGAAACCATCGGGTATTTTTTACGTTCAGGTTTCCAAAATACGGATGTTTAAAAAAACTATTCCCGGGCAATTCATCCAGTTTAATTATCAACTTTTCCGCTTCATCCAGTTGTTGAAGCAAATCATCCTGACTAATTTCCCCATCCGTCCTGACGGCCCGGGGAGCACGACCAATTCCTCTGGGTATAAATCCCAAAATATAAATATACAACCGGGAAAGGTTAAATGCCCATTTATATGCTTCCGGATCTGAATTATCGAGTGCGGAATAAATGCTGCTGATCACTTTCAACAGATGATCTGCGTGCCAATAGGTTCCTTTGGCAGAAACCTTCCATTCAAACCTATCTCCTTCTTCAACAACAGACCTGATAAGGTCAAATTCATTTTTCAGGAACATTACCACAAAATGTTTTTTATCTGGACAGGGTGTTATCCAGAGTAATTTCGTCCAAACTGTCGAGTATTCTTTTTTGGACAATATTGATTATTCTTTTATTAACAGCAGTAGGGTTATTGGCGTAAAAACGATATTCATCTATTGTAAACATTCCAATAATAACCCCTGTGATTTGCTGCTTAAAATGCATATCCCCGGAAAATATGTCCTTGACATATTTGAGCTTCATAGCTTCCGGCAGTTTAAAAAAGGCCTCTTTTCTACGCTTCAAATTTTCCCTGAAAACAGCCAACAACAATTGATGTTGCAATTTAATTATCGGCCGGAGGGTCTCGTTTTGAAATTGTTCCTGGGGGGTCATTTCATCGGAAACACTGGCCGTTGTTATTTCAGGCCTGATATCCAATAATGCTTGCGATCGTAAATCTGACATTGATTAAGTGTTTTTTGAAAATTAGAAACCGCTAAATCCTCACATTCGTTGCTTTTGTTCTAACACCTCTTTTAACGTTTGGTTGTCCAGCATAAATGTCGCAAGATCCTTTGCCCAGGTCTGATAAGTCAGTTTGGAGGGGTGAACGCCATCACTGAAAAATGCTGCTGGTTTGGCCTTAATGTTGAGCCGGGCAATCCAGTCTTCCAGGGTAATCTTCCTGCCATAATAATACACATTTTCGTGCCGGGTCACTTCTGCATCTAATACCTCCCCGAGCATATTGGCCAAATTCCCCAAAAAGAACTTCATCAGAGGCGTAAATGCCGGAAAGGATTTAATCGGAGGCATGTTGACAAAAACGATAGGAGCAAGGCTATACTTTTTTCGCAATTCCTTAATTAGAGTATTGACATCGTTTTTCCATTTCCATGGACTGTTCAACTGGAATGAATCATTACCTCCGGCACCCACAACAATAAGATGAATATTTTTTTCCTCGATCCCTGGTACCAGTTTTCGTTGCATAGCCTTAACGGTATAACCACTTTTGGCATATACCTTCCACGCCACTGAAACATCGAGCTGACTGGATAATATTTTGGCCAGGGTACCGGTAAAACCTTCTTCATGGGTTTGTACACCGACACCGGCAATAGTGCTTTCGCCAAGGGTAATTAACTGGAATGGTGGCAACTGCCCCGACACAACACCTGATGGATCTTTGGCTTCAGGCAACTTCGGGACGCTATTTTTAACACGCTTACCCTGGAAGTAAATAATGGGCAGTACTGGTATGGCGAGCATCGCCCCCAATAAATATCTTAAGTTTCTCATCGTTATGCTTATCTCATTTCCCTCTCCCGGTTTCGACGGATCCCATAAAGGCCCAAAAAGAGGGCGGGATCAAGCCAACAGGGGTAAGTGTCAGGTATTTGAACATCGAAATAATCGAAAGAATATCCTTTTGAATCAAAGTTAGTTAACTTTATCAAAAAAAATCTCTGCCTTTTTAAATCTTAATTACTCCTTGTCTTGTTGACTTGTTGTCTTCCTGATAATTCACGATCAATTCCCGATGAAGCATTTTGACTATATCATTACAGGTGCCGGAGCAGCTGGTCTGATGCTGGCCTTCCGAATGGCCAGCGATCCTTACTTTGACCAAAAGTCCATCGCCCTGATTGACCTGACCAAAAAGACAGGTAATGACCGTACCTGGTGTTTTTGGGAGAAACAAAATGGCCATTGGGATAACCTGTTGTCAAAAACCTGGAAGAATATTTTTTTCGGAGGCCCGGGATATGAAAAACGGATCGATATATTTCCTTATGCCTACAAAATGATCCGAAGCGCTGGTTTTTATCAAGCCCTTTGGAAAAAACTGGATACTAAATCCAACTTTACATTTATACAAGGCAAAGTTGAGACCATTCAGGAGACGCTGGAAGGAGCCACTGTAAAAACGGATCAGGATCAGTTTACTGCCTCGAAGGTTTTCAATAGTGTCCTTTTATCGCGGGAGTTTGAGCAACAAGATAAATACCCTTTGCTGCAGCAACATTTTGTCGGTTGGTTCATCAAAACAAAACAAGATCATTTTGATGAAAACATGGCAACTTTTATGGACTTCCGGGTACCTCAGCACGGCAATACCCGCTTCATGTATTTGCTGCCCATGACCAGCAATTTGGCTCTGGTCGAATACACCCTGTTTTCCGAAAACCTTTTGAAACCTGAAGAGTACGAACAGGAAATACGGACATACCTGGATAAACACGGGATCAGGGATTACACCATTGAAGAAACAGAAAGAGGATCCATCCCCATGACTTCTTTTGATTTTGGAAAAAACAACACCCGGAATATCCTGAACATTGGCACTGCCGGCGGATGGACAAAAGCCAGCACAGGATATACGTTCATGAATACCACCAAAAAGACAGTAAAGCTCATCGGTTTTTTAAAAAAACAGGATGATTTGTCAACGTTTAACCGGAAGACAAAATTTTGGTTATACGATTTGGTCCTACTCGATGTATTAAGCCAGTACAACCACCTTGGGGCTGCCCTGTTTACCCGTTTGTTCCAAAAGGTAAAAACGCGGAACATACTCAAATTCCTGGATGAAGAAACAACTATCCTGGAAGATTTCCAGGTGATCCTGAGTATGCCAAAAGGGTTGTTTACCAGGGTTTTAATCAGCAGATTATTCAGACTTTAAGAGCTGGACAACCATCTTTCGCCCTCTATTCCACCACAAGAATTTTAAGCGTTTTGACTACGCCATCCAGGATCAGTTTTGGATAATAAATCCCCCTTTCCAAACGGAATTGCCCGGTATCAACAGGAATGATATGCTTACCGTAACCCAGCTGCTCTTTCTCAAGAATGGTTGTTATTTCTCTTCCGTTGGCATCGAACAATTTAAGACTGACTTCCCTGGTCTTGTGTAATTTAAAGGAAACATAACAAACATCCGTTACGGGATTCGGAAAGGGTTTGATATCATTTTCACGGTCAATGTCAGCATGGTTTTCCGTTGCCGTCATAATTTCAAAAGGCGAAACATCTGTCCAGATGCTCAACTGCCCGTTGTGGAGCCTTGTCCAGATGGGACGAACAATGTTGTTGTGTGCCTGAATATTGGTATAATCACCAAAGAACACCCCCGGACTGGGAACAAAGGGTGATTCACTGATTACTTTATTTACAAAAGTGGTTCCTCCATCTGTTGAGTAAGCCAAAAAAACATCCGTTTGGTTGTCTGTGTAATTTCTTCTGTCATAAAAAACGAAAAACAAATTGCCATTGGTCTGGTCTACATCCATCCAGGAAAAAAACTGATGTTTCCCGGGCTCATCATCATTGACCCGTATGGGAGCACTCCAGGTAAATCCCCCATCGGAGGATTTGCTCAACCAAACATCCGTATCGTTGCTTCCATTGCGTTGGTCCGTCCAGTTAACATAAATGGTTCCATGATGGGGACCGCCGCTCAGATCGCACTTGGTCACCGGCAAACCATTGGCCCGGTAAATACCAGGAATGCTATAGTCCCATCCGGTTGGCATAGGGTCAATAGCAATTTCTTGTTCAAGCCAGGTGTTCCCTTCATCCGTTGACCTGTTAAAAGTCAAACCGTTTGGGCCGGCCCAGGCAACATAAATTTCTCCATTGGGTCCGAGGGCAGGAACAGCGCCTTCCACGGTATTGTCACTATCAATACAATCTCCAGCCACTTTATTGATCCGAAGGGCATTAGACCAGGTCTCCCCGGCATCGGTTGATTTGGAAAACAGGATCACACTGCTGTCCGCACTATTGGAACTCCCGTAATCGTCGAACTGGGTCCAGGTCAGGTAAATATTGTTGTTGTTTCTATCAATAATACTCCACTCCTTGTCTTGCGCTTTGGTACCGTTTAAACCGGTGTAAGTGCCGTCCGTCCAGGTACTTCCGGTATCCACTGACTTTTGACAAACGATCCGGTCGATCCAATTGCCGTTCACAGGATTAGACAGGTGGAAAAAATAGAAATGTCCGGCCGTATCGACATCAATGACAGGATCTCCCCATACGCCGTAGGATGATGACAGATAATCGTGAGTCCAGGTATGTCCGGTATCCACACTGACATAATAGTTATTCAAATTGGCTGCCGCCAGCAATACATTGGGTCGGGCAGGATCCATTTTAATACAGGGTTCATTAGGGTTCGAAGCCGTGCTGATCAAAACATTTTGAGCAGGAAGGTCAAACACAAAAAATAAGCCTATAAAGGCAAAAGAGCGCATTACTTTTTGGAACATAACTGTTACTTTTATTCAGTCCAAAGTTACTGCTTTTCAGGTCAATAAACGACTGTCACTCCCCCGGAAAAGATTCGGGAAAAATTATCTGGAAAAACAACTTTAACCTGCCATACATAAACGCCAGCAGGAACAAGATTTCCATTAACCCGGCCATCCCATCCCGGAAAATCCGCCCCGGGCAGACCTCCTGCTACCTGAAACAACAAACCTCCCCACCGGTCAAAAACCCGGAACTCTTGTACATGCAAACCCGCTTTACCGTAAGGTTTTAAAAAATCGTTAATGCCGTCATCGTTTGGCGAAAAAGCATTCGGCACAAAAACCTGGTAATTTTTCTGAACAATGACCTCCACACTATCGGTAACCTCACAACCATTCTCATCAGTAATGGTCAGGAAATAAGTGGTACTTTCCAAAGGAACTAAATTTTGCAGCGGGCAATCCAGGCAATTTAATCCGGTATTATTCGAAGTAGCCCATTGGAAAGACATCCCAGGTGTACCTGTCAACTCTGAATCCAAAAGAATTTCATCGCCCAAAGGAACAATCAGGTCCGGGCCGAGATCCAGGGCAAGATCAGGGGAAACTTCTTCGACAAAAAAAGTGATCTCTTTGGGTTCACATTCATTATCGGCAAAAAGGGTATATACCCCCCCCTCTGTCACTTCAACAACCGGTCCGGGTGGGCCATGCTCCCAGGTGTAATCGTAAAGGAACTGACCAATGGTACCATCTAACAAAAGGGTATCCCCCGGGCAGATCATCAATTGCTGATCGAAAACATCAATATCCCCTTCCAAAACCTGCAAAGCCGTAGAGTCCTGCATTGCCAGCGTAGCGGGATCATCAGAATATTCAGTGCTGCCAATAAACCCCGGCAGATTGTACAATTGTGCCTGATTTTTATAAATTCCGGGTGGGACATTTCCAATGGCTACCCGGATAAAAAAGGTATCAACCCCCGGCGGAATGGTCATTTGATCTATTTGAACAGTTCCGGTACCTACCCCCGTTATCTGCCCGCCAAAGGTGTTGCCATATAATGCGGTTACTTTAAATCCGGGTGGCAATTCATCCCGAAATTGTACCCCCGACTGAGTAAGCCCTGTTGCATTGGCCACTTCAAACTTGTATTCAACGGCTGTGCACCCACTGGTAATTGGAGGTTCGACAGACTTCAATAATTCTACCCGGTAGGGGCAACTACAACCATCAGAAGCCGAAGCCAGTGGCCCATCCAGCAAAAATGCCTGCGTTCCGGTGATCTTGTCGATATGATAAAATGCTTTTATCCCCGGCTGACCCAGGTGTTTGGCATACCCGTAAAGTTCTCCAAAAGCATCAAAAAACAAGGCTGCCATTATACTGATTGTACCCGTAGCCGGATAAGTCACATCATCAATCAGACCACTAAATAGCTGGATGGTGATCAAGCGCCCTTCATTACCATCAAAACCGTAGAGATCACCGGTAAATGGATCAAAAGCAATATCGAGGCTATATATGGCATTTCCAGACATCGTCGTGACCGGAATAATCGTTGTAGAATAATCAACAGACTCCAGGTCAATGAGCAGGATTTCCAGGGTACGAAAGGGTGCGCTGGTTGACTGGCCACTTAAGACCACCAGGTATTTACTGTCGGGCGTGACGGCACCGGCGTTATAACTCTTGAATTCATCAAAAAAATCAAAGTGATGCAAAAAGGTTGTATTGCCCAATGCATCCAGCCGATAGAGATCCTGGGTATTCGGTGCTATACCGTAAATAAAGTTATCCGATTGACGATAACCGATAGCATTGAGGTATGGACCAGGACTGTTGGAAAACTGATCAAAGGACAAAACTGCTGCGGGACTTCCTTCAATCACTATTTCATAAAAATCACTGGAATCTGCCTCGGGAGAAACAGCCAGCAGTAGATCACCGGAACAGGTGAATTGCTGAGCCCGGAGCGAGTGACATAAAAACAGGAAAAAGATTTTCAATATCAGTATCCGGCTCATAAACAATGAGCATTTATTTTTTAAAGTAGAAAAACAGCGACAAACCCTTGTAAAATTTACCGCAACAACGTCACCTCCCCCTGCTCAACAACTTCGCCATCACCCGTATCGATGACAATGATATAAATGAGTACATCAGCCTGGTGAGGTTCCCCTTTATAATCACCATTCCAGGGCTCTGTACTGTCGTGAACCAAATTCCCCCAGCGATTGAATAATTGCATCCTTCTGACAACAACCCCTCCGGAAGTGTACACTTTGAATTCATCATTATAATCGTCACCATTGGGGGTAAAGACATTGGGAATCCTGTAATCAATACAATCATCAATCTCCACCTCAAAAACGGCCGCACATCCCTGGTCGTCCACCACTGTGACACTGACCAACCCGCTTTCAACCAAGGTAATGGTATCTGCCATACTGTTGATCGACCACAAAATACTGTCAATTTCACCGGTGGTTTCTAACCAAAGATCAATACTGCCGCCATTGCAAAGGTTAAACTCATCATCAGTCTCAATGGACACTGTGGGTAAATCGACATCTCCTACTTCAAACTCCATCTGAGCCTGACAGCCATTGGCGTCCTTTATCGTGGCAAAATAGAATCCGGGATCCAGGTTTTCGAAAAGCGGGCTGTCCTGAAAAGTCGTGCCTCCATCGAGGCTGAAGCTGAATGGAGCATCTCCGGCACCAGGAAACACCTCAGCACTACCCGGAATAATGACTATGTTATCCAGTGAAACCGGGCCGCACGTCACGTCGGTAACGACCACTTCATCAATGACAACAAATGGTCCGGGTTCAATCACAGCCGTTGCGACGGCTGTACATCCAAATGCATCTGTAATGGTAACACTGTAAGTGCCCGCCTCGAAGTTATTCACCTCTGCAGTAGTCTCACCATTGGACCAGGCATAAGTGTATGGAGCTTCTCCATTGATAGACAAAGCAACCGCCGAACCAAAATTGGTCTCACAAGAAACCGGTTCGACATTGGTGGTAAACGCTTCCAGATCACTGACCTGGATCGTAACCCCGGCTGTGGCAACACAAACAGGCACCAGGGCAATATCATCCAGCGCAAAGTCATTACCTCCTACCGAAATATTTTGATTGACGATGCAAATTTCAGCAGATGTTGCACCATCAGACTCCCATATTTCAAAGAAATTGGTCCAATCACAGGTAGCAAAGCCAGCCTGAAAAGGATTCCCAATTAATTCTCCATTAATAGAAAACTGCAATACTGCCGGGTTGTCCGAAACAACGGAAGTTAGCCAGGCAGAAAACTGGTAAGTCAGGTTGGGATTAACCGTAACGGTCTCACACCATGCCGGCAGATCCGGAACCCCGGAACCATTAACCACCAGCATATTTCCAGTACCGGAAGTATGGTCTCCACAGGCAATAAAATTGGTATGCACAGCAGAAGGGTCATTGGTAACAGCATAAGTTCCTTCCAAAGAAAGCGGCCCCCATGTACCTCCCAATCCAAGTCCTATGGCATCGGCATAGTCACTGACGAAGCCTGTATTGCCTCCACTAAAATCTCCGTTTTCTATGATATTATCGCCCAGTCTTTTGGCCGTTACTTCGTAATAAGTTGTGGTTTCCGGAGTAATGGTGAGCATGCTGCCCGATGCTTCCGTATTCCACAGGAATTCTTCAGCACCTTCACTTATTGCCGTAAGCTGGACGCTTTGGCCGGGACAAAGGGTGTCCTGATCTGCCATCACTTCCACCATAAATCCATTCGGCAACAAGACGATCTCAACTTCTCCAATGACTTCACAACCTGCTGCATCGGTTACCGTCACAGAATGTGTACCTGCTGTGAGGTTTTCGGCTACTTCCGTAGTTTCGCCGTTGTCCCATAGATAAGTATAAGGTTCGGTCCCCCCCGAAACAATGGCTTGGGCACTACCGATTGTGCTGGCTTCACAAGGATTCCCAAGGGAAATTACACTAATCGAAAATTGAGGTGGAAGAATATTGATTGATTGCACCACCGCACAACCTACACCATCTGTTACGGTAACATCGTAGGAACCCGGGCACAACCCATTAACCGCTGCGGTTGTCTGTCCGTCAGGCCATTCAAATGTTGAAGCTCCAACACCTCCATTGGCCGTAACTTCCGCACTTCCCGAACAACCTGCCTGACAGCCATCAGCGACGATATTGGTTACTGCAGAAGTCAGATTGGAGACTTCTACGGTAACCGAATCCATCTGCTGGGTATAGGTACTGAAATTGATATTGTCCAAAGCAAAATCATTGCCGTCTGCCGATGTACTTTGGTTGACAATACATATCTCTACAGTAGTATTTGCACCTACCGTTATGGTTTCAAAAAACTGCACAACATTACAGGTCCAACTGCCAAAAAGACTGTTACCGATAAGATTACCGTCGACACTGAGCTGTAATTCGGGAACAGGAGAATTGATGGTTTGCACATCAAAAGAAAAGAAATATTCAGCTCCGGGGAGCACTGTAATTTCCTGACACCATAGATTGACATTGGCTTCCGGAGATCCATTGACGACCATCATATTACCCTCAATAGCCGCACATTGTGTCCACAGGGAAGGAGTTATATCATTGATATTGTAACACCCCTGGCAAAGACCGTTTAAATCTCCATCCACATTACTGTATTCTGAGGTAAATCCAATATTACCGGATTCAAAATCGCCGTTCTCGACCAGGTTGGTTGCCAACTCATAGGCGGTCACGGTAAAAGTGGTGGTCTGAAAAGGAAAAGCAAAAGGATTGGCTGCATTGGGGTCGGAAAGTACTTCTGCCGGAGTCCAGGAGTAAAAAGCCAGGTCTCCGCCGGTCGATGTTGCTGTAAGCTGGGTAATTTCCTGTGGGCCACACAGCGTAGCAGGTTCAGCAATAACTTCGATCACACTTGCCGGAATAGTATCCACGCATACCATAAAGTCGCCGTCATTTGGCGTAGCTGATGCAGAATAAGTACTCATTCTCAGGAAGTATTCTTCTCCGGGAGTAAGCCCTTCAATGTCCAACTGAACAGATCCGCTACCTAAGTCAGCCTGCTGACAAGCCAACTCTACCATTCCATCCACCGAACATTCCCCACGATACAAAGCGATCCTGGGCTGGAGCATGGTCTGCATATTGGGTCCGTCAGGAACACCATTCACGGTAATTTGGAAATCCACATATGATCCGTCCGCAGGAATGGTAAAAGCGGCCCATACGTCATTGCCTACCTCTGTCCAGCAGCTTGGAATTTCAAAAGCCGGAACTGTGGAAATGTTACTTTCCGTGGCATTCACATTGGAAAAGACCATTTCAGGGCAGGAGGGAACCTCGCCCAATACTATTGCATTCTGGCACTCGTCATGATCGATTTGTGCCTGTATGCCATTCGACAGAAAAAAGAAAGTAAAAAGGATAAAGTAATACTTACTCATAAAGCTTTGGTGTTTCGTTTTCTTTGAAGTTGTCCTATTTAATACTTGAAGATATACTATTTGCCTTCATCTTCCAAAATTAAAACGCTTGATGAAATCCGGATTGCTAATTGCCGAGAGATAGCAATTAATTTTCCATACGTTTAAAAACTATGCTACCGAAAGAACAAAAACCAGCAATTTAGTTCATTATGCCCCTTTTTCATGGCAGGATTGACAATTATTAATTAATTTGCATCATTATTTTTGAATGTGCAGTCTGCCTGATTCTGCTGTTGTGGAGTCTGTAGCTGTAACAAATATCCGCAAAAACCGATATCCCATGATTTTACCGACCTTGTCAGGTTTCGGCAAACAGTTCGATCTTTCCGTTTTCCGGTTGTATAAAAGATGGTGTCCTCCCCCCTTTATGAGAGCATTTTTGCCCGGCAACAATGTCAATCCATCATTCTCGGGAACGTGCCGGGAAAATAATCTTTCACCCATTTACAAAAGCAACCTTTTTTAGGAACTTGCGGTTCAAAACAAAACGCATATCGCCCTTTGATAATTTAATTGATAAGTATATGAAAATAAAACTACTCCACCCTTTAAGGCTTGCCCTCTTTTCAGGAATCGTTTTATCCCTTTCCCTAAACGTTCTGCAAGCAGGTGACCCAACAATATCCCTTTATGAGGAGCGTTCCCCCAATGCCAAAATGGAAGCGGCACCGGTTTTCATTGATCCCGTGCCTAATGACACCACGGTTAATTGCCTCTCGGAAGTTCCTGCACCCATAGAGCTTATGGCTATGGACGAAATGGGCAATACCTTTAGTGTAGTGCCTTTTGACATTCCTAATCCGGCAGCGATCAATCCATGCACAGGTGGATCATTCAGCCGTATCTGGCGAGCCATTGCGGACATGGATACGACGACCGTTTCACAAATGATTACCATCCTTCCGGACAATCAGGCCCCAATGGCCAATATTCCGGAATTAAATGATACCGTTTCCTGTGAACTGAGCAGCTTATCGGCTGATGTAAACCCTTTGCGTTTTGATATTTGGGTTAACTCTGCAAGAGTAGCCCTGGCCACCATGGCCACCGATGATTGCAGCGGCATTGACAACATCTTTGACGACGCCCCTATGGTATTTGAAGAGCACTGTGGTACTATTGCAGTAACCTTCACTATTATTGACAATTGCGGAGCCACTACCGAATGGATTTCGACCTATACGACCATTGATACCATCCCCCCTGTTTTGGAAGGCGTTCCCAACGACACTACCATCTCGTGTAACGGTATTATTCCCGACGTCCCACTGGTCACAGCTACCGACAATTGTGCCGGTATCCTGGAGGTCGATTTTACGGAGAACAGTACCCAGCTAATGAATGGGATGTGCAATCAATACGAGTATTTCCTCATCAGGACATGGAGCGCAGAAGATTCCTGCGGCAATGTCACCGAGCTTCAGCAAATCATTACCATTGCAGATGATATGGCACCGCTGTTCACTGTTCCCGGCAATATTACGTTGACTTGTAACGATGATCCTTTTGATTTAAATGTAACCGGAGACGTAACCGATGCTACAGACAATTGCACACCGGTAGACTCTATCGAAGTAACGTATCAAGACGAAATAACTCCTGGAATCTGTGATCATAATTTCACGGTAACCAGAGTTTGGCGCGCCAGGGATATTTGTGGTAATGTAACCGGAAAAATTCAAACGATTACCGTTTCCGATAACCAGGCTCCGACTTTCACCGTACCGGCAGGTATTACGGTCGATTGTTCACAGGCAAGCGACATGAATATTACAGGCATGCCTACCAACCTTTTGGATAACTGTACTACAGAACTTGTGGCTACACATTCTGACGTGGTGATTGCGGGAACATGTGTTAATAGTTACGCTATCCAGCGAACGTGGCGTGTGGAGGACGAATGTGGAAATTTCACAGAACTGGATCAGGTAATTACCGTCACCGACAATCAACCGCCCTCCTTTTCGGATATGCCACAAAACCTGACCATCTTTTGTGCCGAAAATCAGGAGGTAGATATTCTTTTCAACGATTGGATAACGGCCAGGGCCGGAGCTGATGCCACCGACAATTGTACCGATGACAACGACATCAGCTGGTTTATTTTCAATTCAGGAACAACAGCCCCTCCCGTGTTACCCACAATTTCATGCCCGGCCAACAGCGATACCATTCGCCGAAGCGATATTGATATCGTCATCGAAGATGAATGTGGTAACCAGACCATACAAACAGTCACTTTTGCCCTGATCGATAATATAGCTCCCCAGATCAGTGATTGCCCGGCAGGCATAACCCTCCCGACAGATCCCGGAGATTGCAATGCAGCCTTTGAACTTATTGCCCCTGTTATTGAAGAAACCTGTTCCTTTGGCAGTGCGACTGAAAACCTTAGCAGTATCCTCCCGATAACGACCTCAGCTTTACCCGGAGCAGAAGGGACAACACCCGTTGACCCTATACAATTTGATCTGGCCGTTACCCTGCCATCCCCAATCAACGTCATTGGGTTTGCAAGCGCCAGCATCACACTTACTTCCGTTGACGGAGAAGAGCCTAATGAATATTTCAACATCATTGGAGAAGACGGTTCAAATTTGGGAATCACCAATCCTACTAATATACAATGTGGTAATTCTGTTACCGGATTTACCATTCCCGGTTCCCTGATCAATGAATGGGCATCGGACGGTATTATCACCATTACCCTGGAACCGAATATTCCGGCAAATCTGGACGGGAAGTTTGCAATTAATGCAATCTGCAACCCGGGAGGCTCGGTGGGAATTAATCTGACATTCCAGGTAAAAAACCTGGGAGATATTGTTTTCCAATACAAAATAGACGAAGGCCCGGCAATCGTGGGTATCTTACCCGGGCCATTCCCGGTTTCCCTGCCACAGGGAGATCATCTGATCACTTATTATGCAACGGATTGTGCCGGCAATGTAGACAGTTGTGCCTATTCCGTCACAATAGTTGACCAGGAAGCCCCCACCCTTACCTGCCCCGCTGACATCATTTCGGAGGTAGCAGCAGATTCCTGCTCCAAAGTAATCACACTGCCTTTACCGGCAGGCGCGGCAGACAACTGTGATGCTTATGGCAATTACGATCGTGTGTTACCTGCGGATACGGCTTCCGCCCTGATCACTTTCAGTTATGATCCGAATCTGAATGACTTTATCGCTGATGAACGGAATTTCGTTTTTGACAATGTTGCCGCCAATGCGTTCAACCCTGTTACGCTGACCATTGATTTCCTTGGGGATTTTAATACCAATGAAGCCTTTATGACGATTCTTGGTGACGATGGCAGCATTCTCGCTGTCACGTCTGTCGGAGCCGCTGACTGTAACACTCCCGGGCAATTGATGGTCACTATTCCGGCCACGACTTTCAACAACTGGGCCGCGGATGGTATTGTGGAAATCATCGCTTTACCCAATCAGGTCGATGTGCCGCCGGGCGTTCCAGGCGATGGTATCAACCCTTGTGATGCCGGAGCGGTGAACAATACCGGTGATAACGATGGCAGCAGCTATATTTTTGCATCATTGAATTACGAACGACTTTCGCTCTCTTATTTTATTGAAGGAGAAACCAATGTCCCGTTGACCAATATGGGGGAGCCGATGATCAACCCCGTCATCGAATTTGGAATTGGCAGCAGTGAAGTAACCTATATCATGGCAGACCCTGCCGGGAACGTTGATAGTTGCTCCTTTATGGTAACCATTGAGGACAATATTGCCCCGGAAGCCGTTTGTGTTTCCGCTACGACCTTATTTATTGAACCTTCTGGCTTACAGGTAGAGATTCTCGATGCGATAGACCTTGACCTTGGGAGCACAGACAATTGCGGCATCAATCAAAGATTGCTGAGTCCAAATACATTTACCTGTGCGGATATTGGCAACCTGTTGCCGGCGACATTGACGGTAGTTGATTCTTCCGGGAACATTGCCACCTGCGAAACACTGGTGTCCATCGCTCCGGAAGGACCTGTACCGACGGCCAATTCAGGATTATGCGGCGGGGACACTCTTTTTCTGTTTGCCAATCCGCCAATTGACAATGGTGGCATACTTTACACTTTTCAATGGTATTTCAACGATGTGTTGTTTTCCGTACTGGAAAATCCTGTCATTCCCAATATCGGACTTGAAGATGAAGGAGCTTACCGGGTAGTTATCCGGGGGCTAACAGGATGCGAGGCTGAAGGAGTGGTGGATGTTTCGGTAGAAGCATTACCTTTAACACCTAGCCTGGAGACGACCGGCACCATTTGCCTCGGAGACGACCTTATACTGACTACACCGGATTATCCTGCAGGTAATAATGTAATTTTCTATTGGTATCAGGGCATCCCGCCAAACGGAACTCTTATCGGGACCTCCATAGAACCCGAATTTACCCTGCCGGGACCTCACCCTGCGGCACTGCGAAATTTTTATCTCAGAGTAGAAGCCACTGGCTGTATCTCCGCACCCTCATCTCCGAAATCTGTTCTGACAGTCCAGCAACCAATAGCAATGGTCACCTTTTCGGATACAACGGTTTGTGAAGGAGAGACCATAAATATCGGCACCCTGGTCAGTGGCCCAGGTATCACCTATCAATGGACCGGCCCGGATGCCTTTACCTCTTCTGCGCAATTTCCTGAAGTAGGGCCCCTGGCAGTAATCAATGAAGGGTATTACCATTTGGTGATCAATAGAAATAATGGCTGCTTATCTGAACCAGACTCAGTCAGGATTACCGTCAAAGACAAACCGGCAACCCCTGTCATCAGTTACAGTGGTCCGGTATGTGTTGGGGAAATGCTAACGTTAATGACCACAGCAACCGGGGCCAGTTCTTATCACTGGATCAATGCTAACGGAGAGGAATTCATCACTTCCATTCCGACATTTCAAATTCCGGTCGCAGACCTCGGTGATGCCGGTAACTGGTACATTTACATCATCAAAAATGACTGTACTTCTGACAATTCCCTTCCGGTTAATGTGGTAGTCAACCCGGTTCCTGTGGCGACAGCTTCCGTTGTTCCGGAAGCTCCTTGCGATGGTGATTCCTTCCAACTCATTGGTGGGCCTGCCCTCAACGGAGCAAGTTACCTTTGGACAGGACCTGGCATTGCTCCGCAAATGGTACAAAGCCCGGTTATCAGTAATGCTACCGAAGCCAATGAAGGCATTTTCACCCTTACGGTTACCAGTCTCGGCGGATGTATTGATACGGCCACGGTTTTTGTTGAAGTTCCTGAAAAGATCAATATTCTGGGTGTTAGTTCCGAT
>CALODM010000043.1:0-3441 GCA_942492125.1 uncultured Bacteroidota bacterium | reverse complement strand
ATGCCAATTGATAATTCACAGCAACCAATATGCTGTGGTTAATATACGGAGCGATTTGATTCGGAAATTTCAAGAGTAAGCAGAGCCCATTTTGGGGGTGGGGAAATGCGAATTGTCTTAATCCAAAAGCCAGGTTGCCTTTTGAAGGTTGCTTGGCTTTTTTGTTGAGTGAAGCAGTTGGATATCAATTAGGCATCTAAAATTATGCGAATCTTTTGATGCTGGCAAGAATCTGACACCACATACTTGTCAAATTTAGGGCTGATTTAGAGCATATCATCAATTTAGCCGAAGTTTCAATAATCGAAATGTATCTCAACCAGTAAAAATTATTCGACACATACAAGGAATGGTATGTAATCACCTTTTATTCGGTATTGTCATCTATCATCCTGTTGCTTTTGTTTTTCGCATCATTACTTAACGCTCATGCAGACAATCTGAAAAAGCATGAACAGCATTGGGAGCAAATCAATACTGCCATTACAAAGTCCTACCCGACACGAAAATGGGAGATACCCATTATCGGCCCGTAGAGGACCTCCCTAACACCTTTAGCCAGGGGCACATACTCTACTGTGATGGCAGAGGCTTGGGAAGCTGCGTCCCCATAGGCATGCGATTCAGGGTTTCCACGACCGGATTATCCTCAGTAATGTTTATTAACAACGGATCATCAACGAAGGGAACCTTGCCCCACTCGTAGAATGCACCAAAGGTGTAGGTGATCGTCATCTGGTCACAGTTGTCGAGTTGAACATCGGCCCGACCAGCAATAATTGCCGGTAACTCTTCCGGAGGATGGGTAGGGTCCTTTGTGGAAAGAGCTATGAGCCTGATCTCATAGTTTTTGTCCGATTTCTTTATAGTTCACCGGTAAAGGTTGTAAGAACTGCAGCCCCGAGACTATCAGGATTGTAGGCCCCGTCTGCCATGAGGAAAAAACGGTCAACATTCACCGGGAAAAAGGTATACTGATACTTAAAACCAGCATGATCCGGGTTGTAGCTTCCCCGTACCACGTTCCGGCAGGAGTGCAATCACTGAAGAGGCTGGATCCTTCTTCCTTTCTTAGTTTTTCAGGCCCAGCACAGTTCATCATGAGAAACATTAGTCCCCCCACAATAACTAATGCCACAATTCTCTTAGCCCACATCTTTGCCTTTTCATTTGTAATCATAATATCCTCCTTTTTCGTTTTCACTTAAAACTCTTTTCTATTAATAAATGTAGCACACATACATTTAGGTCCTTCTTGGTTTATGTTACCTATTACAGCAACCAAATGGGGTCAAATTTTCTTCTCCTGAAATCAAAAACCCGGAGGACTTCTCGCTTCTTTTCCACCTTGCTTGAGAACATGAGTATAAATCATAGTTCTCTCCATCTTTTTATGTAATACTTAAGATTTTCGAGGAACCAAATCTTCTCTCCCCATTTTTTGATAATTTCAATAGGCACGCCAGATCTTGAGGCATACGTCGCGGCATGCCTGCGCAGATCATGTGGGCGTAAATGGATGCCGACAATCCTGCCAGCTTTTAACACCATTATCCTGGCTGCTTCATACGAAATTGGAAAGATCCGATCGTTGAGGTTTTTGCATTTTTGCCTGGCATATTCCCGCAGCCGGTCAGCCACTTTTTGGGGAATAAATACAATCTCCTGTTCTTTTCCGCTTTTCGGAGCTCGAATGATCAGTTTGCGATCCTGAATGTCGCACAACCTCAGCTTCAACACTTCACCGATTCTCATCCCGCCGCGGGCCATCAATTCAAGAATCAATCGGTTCGGACCTTGATAGTTCTGAAAATGATCTCATCCACGGTTTCTTTTTCGAGAATTATCCAACTGATGGTCACAGTCGGCCGGAATAGTTTACGCAGCATCGGGGAATCACATGGATTTTTGAAATCGTAATCGAAGTTATTTCTCATGAAATTGAAAAAAGATGACAGATGGGAAAATCGAACTCGTTTGGTTTGGGGTTTACAGCCGGCGGTGATGGTGTTTAAGAATTGCAGGATTTTTTCTGATGACAACTCGGCTAACTCTTCTCCTCCGAAATCAACGCAAAATTTGTTGATAATCCACCTGTAGGCACGGACGGTTGAAAATGCAGTTTGCGAACAACCCAAAAAACGGGAATACTGGCCCACCAGCGGTTGGAAGACTTCTACCCCGGAGATGCAGGGTATGGATTCCGCTAAACTTCTGATAGCAGACGAATTTATCCAAAATAGACTTCCCGATGCGTTTAGTTTGCTGGTTGTCAAAAACGGCTATTTGGTTTTTGAGAAATACTACTCTTGGGGAAGTCCTGACAAATATGCTGTCGTTCATTCCGTTACCAAAAGTGTTACCTCAGCCCTAATTGGTATTGCACTGGACAAAGGTTATCTTAACAGTGTGGATCAAAAACTAATCGAATTTTTTCCTGAATATATCACAGACGAATTAGATCCGAGGAAAAAGGAGATCCGTCTTAAACACCTTTTGACAATGAGTGCGGGATTCAGGTGGAACGATCGGGGTCCCAGTATGCGGAACTGGTATTTGTCTTCGGATTGGGTAAAATTTGCGGTTCAACTCCCGCAAGAAAATAATCCGGGGGACGTATTTAATTACAATTCATCAACATCACATCTTCTGTCCATCATTCTTTCAAAGTCGACTAAAACCAGCACGTTGGATTTTGCAAAGAAAAACCTTTTTGAACCGTTAGGGATACAATCAGCCTATTGGCATCAAGACCCACAAGGATACTATATTGGCGGTTTCGGTTTGGGCCTCTCAGCACGAGATTTAGCAAAAATCGGTTTCCTGTACTTGAATAATGGATATTGGAACGGTCAATCTATTGTCTCTGAATATTGGGTGAAAGAATCCACCGATCAACAGATACAGGCTGTCAGCCATCCCATATATGGAAAGTTTGGGTACGGGTATCAATGGTGGGTGAAGAAAGTCGATGGCTGCAGCAGTTTCAGGGCCTGGGGAAGGCGAGGGCAATTTATAGTGGTCGTTCCGGAACTTGACCTTGTTATTGCAGTAACATCGGAAACAGCTCAGCCTCATCCGCCAACTTCGATTCATTATAGTCCTTTATTTGATTTAGTTGCAGCCTCTGTTAAAAGAGAAAGGCCACCCAAAAAGCCTTTAAACATCGTGGAGTTGCCCACGGATGTAAAAGCATTCATAACCGACTATAATCAAGCTAGATTTAATAAAGATGTGGTGACAATGGCAAATTTAATTTCGGATCGATTTCTTTATGATGGCGTTACCAAACAAATGGCTTTAAGATTTTTATCAGGAATTTCAAATTATACGGCCGAGGCTAAAATCATCATCACCAAGTTTGAGCCTGAAGGCGATGAGGCTAAAATTGATGTTTGGCTTAAAGATAAATATTTTGAGGCCCCATTTATGACCGGCAGT
>CALODM010000042.1:0-85027 GCA_942492125.1 uncultured Bacteroidota bacterium | reverse complement strand
ACATTGTTGGAATCAGTTCGAACCTTTGCCATCTCAGGAGTCTAGGAACCGCCGGTTGTGGACCCATCCACCCATCGTTTTCTTGGCGTTATCGACTACCGTGACGTATTCAAATTGTATAATCCCTAAAAGCTGTGAGAAGGAACGCTTGGGATCCGTTTTTTGTCACCCGGTCCGAAGAACAACCTCGCCTTGACTACGTCAATGTTCCAGATGGCTTCGCAGGGGGAAATTGATCCCGGTAGTTGGTGAATCCTGTAGGGAAAAGCATTCTGGAGCTTGTACTTCGTGGTCGATATAACGTGACAATTGTGGCCATCCGAACCGCTGCCCTCACGGAACGCTGTTCCGAAATTCCACGTGCTGATCGGCTTCTAACTCGGAAACGATGCGGAGAAGCGTGGTTGGACACTGTAATGATATCGTCCGACTGCGCAATGATCTGCTGAACTAGCAGGTCGCTATTAAACTGATCTCCACCAGCACATCTTTAGGCAATCGTGCTACTTCCACGCATTCCTGAGCCGGAGGATTTTCACCGAACATCTCGTCCTAGATTTCATTGACCACACCGAAATCATTCATGTCCTTCAGGAAAATTGTCACTTTCACAGCATTTTGAGCGGTCAGACCTTCGGATCCGGAGAATCCCATCCAGATTTTTAAGGACCTGTCGAGTCTGCTCTTTATGCCCCTTCCACCAGAGTTCCAGTGGCAGGTTCGTGTTGTATCTGTCCGGAAACAAACAGAGGTTTCCGGTTTTGATTACCCGGCTGTATGGGCCGATGGCGGCCGGGGCATTTTTCGTATTGATTATTTTTTCTATCCATTTAACTTCTCCTTTTTTGCCTCACCTTAACCCCCTCTCCAGAGTAAACTGAGAGTGGATGATTGAGAAGTTTACGATAGAATGTACTAACATTCTTCCTGTTGCATGCAATCTATCCTTTGCCATACAAGGCTTCTGGAATAGCGAGTTTAGATTCGCGCACATCCGCGTTTTCAGAAAAATAGAAAGAAAAAATGCTTCGGTTCTGCCTCACTACTAAATGCGCCAAGCATTTAGCTAAAAACTCTTCAGGCAATCAGTCAATGATACTAAATGCGCTAAATTACGCTAAAAACCATTTCAGGCAATCAGTCAATGATCAGGGCACAAGAACTTGATTTGCACTGGCACCTTTCCATCTTGCGTGACCGAAGATCCTTTCGCGCCCATTAGCGTTTTTCGTAGTGGAAAAGAAAGAAAATGCTCTGGCCCTGTTTCACTACTAAATGCGCTCAATTTCTTCACTACTAAATGCGCTAAATTTCGCTAAAAACTCTTTCAGGCAATCAGTCAATGATCAGGGCACAAGAGCTTTGTTTTTAGTAATTTATGCAAAAGAAACAGATGCCAACTACCGTTATTAAAACTGCACTGGCACCCGTTGTCTTGCGTGACCGAAGTTCCTTTCGCGCACATTCGCGTTTTTCGTAGTGGAAAAGAAAGAAAAGTGCTCTGGCCCTGTTTCACTACTAAATGCGCTCAATTTCTGCGACGCCCGCTTCCGTTTTCAATACTGAATTGCACCCAGCTGTCTTGCGTGCAGAAGTTCCTTTCGCGCCATTTGCGTTTTTCGTAGTGGAGGGAGCTCAGGCCTCACTACTAAATGCGCTAAATTACGCTAAAAACTCTTTCAGGCAATCAGTCAATGATCACGGCACAAGAACTTGATTTGCATAGATTTAAAGAAAATATATACCTGCTTTCGTTTCCATGACCGAAATGGAACCCTGCTATCTTGCGTGACAGAAGATCCTTTCGCGTCCATTCGCGTTTTTCGTAGTGGAAAAAGAAAGAGAATGCTCTGGCCATGTTTCACTACTCAAAATGCGCTCTATTTCTTCACTACTACTAAATGCGCTAAATTGCGTACGCTAAAAACTGTTTCAGGCAATCAGTCAATGATCAGGCACAAGAACTTTGATTTCAGCATAGATTTCAAAAGAAAATATATACCTGCTTTCGTTTCCATGACTGAAATGGAACCCGCTATCTTGCGTACAGAAGATCCTTTCGCGTCCATTCGCGTTTTTCGTAGTGGAAAGAAAGAGAAGCTCGGCCCTGTTTCACTACTAAATGCGCTAAATTTACGCTAAAAACTATTTCAGGCAATCAGTCAATGATCAGGCACAAGAACTTTGATTTCAGCAATTTATGCAAAAGAAATAGACCATCTTCCGTTTTTAATGCTGAATTGGCACCCGCTGTCTTGCATGACTGAAGATCCTTTCGCGTCCATTCGCGTTTTTCGTAGTGGAAAAGAAAGAGAAGCTCTGGCCCTGTTTCACTACTAAATGCGCTAAAGTACGCTAAAAACTATTTCAAGCAATCAGTCAATGATCAGGGCACAAGAACTTTGTTTTCAGCAATTTATGCAAAAGAAATAGACCCGCTTCCGTTTTCAATGCTGAAATGGAACCCTGCCATCTTGCGTGACTGAAGATCCTTTCGCGCCATTCGCGTTTTTCGTAGTGGAAAAGAAAGAAAATGCTCTGGCCCTGTTTCACTACTAAATGCGCTAAAGTACGCTAAAAACTGTTTCAGGCAATCAGTCAATGATCCGGGCACAAGAGCTTTGTTTTCAGCAATTTATGCAAAAGAAATAGACCCGCTTCCGTTTTCAATACTGAATTGGCACCCTGCCATCTTGCATGACTGCAGATCCTTTCGCGCACATTCGCGTTTTTCGTAGTGAAATAGAAAGAGAGCGTTTATCTGACGCCATCTTGGATCCTACCGGAAATATCATCCGTCTACGTCGTATTCGTGTAATTTGTTGTTGAATCTTAAAAATTTCTTTGCGGTCTTGTGTCTTAGTGCGAGTAAATATTTGTACTTCCCATTGTCCAGCGACACTTGTGTCCCATGGATAGGTTGCTTTCAATAGGGAGAGGTCAGGTGAGGGGCCGTTAAGAATGTGCTTTCACGTCGCGTTTGGGGCAAATTTCGTTTACGGAGCATGTTGAGCAGGCCGGTTTGCGAGCCTTGCATACGTTTCGGCCGTGCAGGATCAAGGCATGAGACGCCGGCATCCACAAATCCTCAGGGAACAGTGCTTTTACATCGAACTCGATCTTGTCGGGATTCGTGTTGGTGGTAAACCGCATGCGCCAGGTCAGACGTTTCACATGGGTGTCCACCATGACCGCCGGTTTGTTGTATGCATTCCCAATGACGCAATTGGCGGTTTTTCGCCCGACACCATCGAGTTTGACCAGGTCATCCATGTTATCCGGAACAGCACCTTTGTGCAGATCCACCAGGGCGTTGCAGCATTTGATGATATTGCTGGCCTTGTTACGGAAAAATCCAGTGGATCGGATCAACTCCTCAAGCTCAGTCTGATCAGCTTCAGCAAAATCTTTTGCAGTGGGATACCGCTCAAACAACGCCGGTGTCACCAGGTTGACCCGGGCGTCTGTGCATTGCGCGGACAGAATGGTTGCCACCAGACACTGCAGCGGATTAACGTAATCCAGGGCGGATTCCGGTTCTGGAAAATCCTTCATGAGCTGTTGAATGATGGACAGTGCTCTGGCTTGCTTGTCGGCTTTTTTTTCACGCATGCTTCATGTTCCTCCTGGGACCTAGAAATAACAGAAATCAGATGAGTTTTCTATTGTCTCTCGCAACTGACGCAAAGATGCAGAGATTAGAACCATCTGCTGACATATTCGTCCACATCGAACTTCCGCCGGGCTCCGCGGGCATTCATGTAGCGAATCTTGCCAAACACCGGCCGCTCCGACCAGGCGCGGTCATGGACACCACCAACACTCCAGGCAATACCAGCGTAGCCATTGGGATCACGTCCATCCAGGGAATACGTGTCGTTCAGCATAATGGCATACTCCATAGCCGTCTCTGCATCCGGCGTCCATTCCAGGATCTTCTTCGCCCAGTACATCCGCATGTAGTTGTGCATCTTGCCGCTCATAACCATTTCCCGCTGGGCAGCGTTCCATAACACGTCGTGGGTCTCGGCTTTTTCAAACTGCTGGAGCTCATAGATGTAGTCCCTGGGATCAGAACGGTGGTCCTCGATGGTTTTTAATGCCCACTCCGGAAAGGCATCCACCGAATCATAGTTCGGAGTATGCCAGCAGTATTTGTCTGACAATTCGCGGCGCACAATGAGCTGTTCCAGAAAATCAGCAGCACCGGGACTACCGGTCTCCTGAACCCTCAAAGCCACCTCTTGTGCCGAAATCTGCCCGAAATGCAGATACGGTGACAGGTGACTGATGGCGTCCCGTGTGGGATCATTGCTGCACTCCCCGTACAGATCCAGTCGCTGCTCCATGAACTCCTGAAGCATATCCATACCTGCGCTATATCCCGGTTGAAATCGATCCATCGGATCGGGCGCACCCAGTTTTTGAACCTGTGCAAAAAGCTTATCCCAGGGATTGGTCGGATAATTTACATTCTGACTGACCGGCTGAATGCTCGGGAACGGAGTCAAATACTCCGGCAAACGCGACATGATCGGTTTACGGATAACATAAGCGCCAAATGCCCGTTTGGGATAGGCAATCCGGCATGGGACGATATTGTGGGCATCCACCTGGTGAAAGGGAATATTGATGGCAGATGCCACGGTGTCGGTCCATTTGCGTTTGATTCGCAATGGATCAAAATCCGTCACAAGATGCGATACATGGAACTCCCGGACAAATCGCGGGATCTCTTCTGCAGGTGAACCCGATAACATGTGAAAAGGTATACCCAGATCATGCAACCGGGATTCAACTTCCTGCAACCCCCTAAGCATAAAATCAAAATGACGGCGTGTGGCTCCAAGAAAATGATCCACCAGTGAGAAGACGACATGAAACTCGCAAGAGTTCTTCATGGCCAGCTCCAAACCATGATTGAGTGCCCAGTTTCCGTCAACGCGCTGGTCCCGGCTCATCCAGTAGACAACCGGGCCCTGATGTGTTGCTGAACCGGTATTGATTTCATGTATTCGACGCGGATTATCCAGCATTTGGACTCCTCCGGGGTCAGGGTTCAATTTCATTAAAACCTTTTGAAACATCATCCGTGTATCCCTGTGACGATGGAAGTAACCATTCACAAGGAGGTCATTATGCGTCATTATAACAGAGAAAAAAGCAGTAAACTGAAAGATTCTTACGGAAGGAGGGTTCGTCTGGCGATTCTGGCAGCAATTTTGTTTCATATCTTGCTGCTGTATAGCTATCGTCATGCAGAGTGTGGGTCGGACAAATGGGAACAACCCAAAATGGATTCAACCACGGTGTTACATCAGTAACCCCCCAAAGCACCGACGCCGCGGCCGGAAAAGACCAATCCACCGAAGGTTGTCTCAAGCAGCAGAAATCGAGTGCCTTCACGGCAATCTGTTGTGAAGCCACCTGAGATTGTGCCAATTCCGGGAAAACTTGATCTGAGCCCCAACGAGATAATGAACAACTGGCAGGAGGTGACTCAGGATATACCGGATATTGAGGCTCTGGACAATGGACCTTATTCATATAATAATCCGGATATTGAGGTCCCGCGCTGCATCTATAGGGTTGCGCCGGAATACCCGAAATATGATGCCAAACTTGGTATACAGGGTGCGACTCAATTGCGTTGTATTATCAACAGAGATGGACATCCTGAGGATATTGAAGTTATTCGTTCTCTCAATTCCCGATGCGATGGAGCAGCCATGGAAGCACTGCGTCAATGGCGCTTCAAACCAGCGACCATGAATGGTGTTCCGGTAGCAGTCATCATGGAGATCACGGTTCATTTCAAACTGCGTTGAACGGTGACTGCCGTAAATTGACAATACCCCTGTCTTCTGTTACGAATCAGTAATACCTCAAAGGAGGATATCGATCGTGCAGAAGATAGGGCAATACTCTATTATTCGGAAGCTTGGCGAAGGGGGCATGGGGCGTATATTCCTGGTTAAGGACGAGACCGAAGGTACGTTCTGGGCTGCCAAACAGTTCAAGGGGGATATGTCAAATCCGCTGTTTGTACAGCGTTTTCGCCGAGAGTTTCGCGCTCTGAAAACATTGGAGCATCCGGCAATTGTGCGTGTCAGAGAAATGGAATCCAATGAAAATCTCTTGTTTTTCCTCATGGAATACATTGATGGTAAATCATTGGATCATGTATTGGCTCAGCCCCGTGAACATGATCTTCAATGGATCAATCAGGTGTTGACCTGGATAAAATACCTGTGTGAAACATTGGAATATATCCATTCAAAACGAATGATCCATCGCGATTTGAAACCCGGTAACATAATGATTATGGGCCCCGATGCCAATCCTCCACTGAAACTTCTTGATTTCGGTATCATCCACTGGTTGCAATCCGATACGACCACCACAGCAATCCCGACATTTCTGGGATCTCTTCGATATATGGCCCCGGAACAAATGAACAGCTCCTCCGTTGATTTGCGTTCGGATCTCTATTCTCTGGGTGTCATCATGTATGAAGCCATTACCGGCAGAGCTCCCTTCGCCGTTGATAATCCCCTGTTGCTCATGACCCTGCACCAGACCGCAGAACCACCACCACCGATACAGCATAACCTTAATATCAATGAAAACCTGCAAAATCTGATGATAACACTTCTGGCCAAACGGCCGGATGATCGACCCAACAGCGCATGTGAGGTTGCCGACTGGATCCAGCGAATTCAGGATGGCACCGACTATGTCAAACCCGATCCAAGATGTTCAGTTTTTATGACCGGTCTTCTGTTTACTCCAGATTTATGTGGTCGGGAAGTTGAGATGAGAAAACTTGTCCAAAAGTATGACGAAACGGCGCATGGACAGTTGAATGTCGTCACGGTTCATGGAAAAACGGGCATAGGAAAGTCCCGGTTAGTGACGCAATTTCAACGAATGCCGGAGCTTGCTCAACAGATCGTTTGTTATGGAGAGTTTCAGAAGGATGGTCCGATACATAATGGTATTTTATACGCCCTGAAACGAGGTCACGCTGGAGCAAGAAAACGGCAGATGATTCAGCCCTTCAACCGATACTTGCAATACGATCATTTTTTTTACGCCATTGATGAAACAATCAAATCCCTTGAAGGAAACCCTGCCGACGGAGTAATCCAGGCCGTCAACCTGAAACAAATCGCCGCACAAATCTTGAATATCCTCGATCAATTGGCAGGAAAACAACAACTTCTTCTGATTCTCGATGATGTTCACCTGGCAAAATCCGGTGATTTTCTTCTGCTGAAACACCTTATTCAATTACACAGCATGGGCACCGAGAGTGGCTCTCACAAAGGCATGATGCTGGTTCTTGGCTATCGGGATGAAAATTCTGAAATGACTTTTGCCCTGGCAGAATTTCTCGAATGGCTTAATGAACGACAAACAAGAACTGATATTCATTTGAAAGGACTGGACAAAATTGCCGTCAATCGGATGGTCACATCTCTTCTGGGCGGATCGTCATCGCCGACTCTGGGATCAGTGATATTTGAAGAGTCCAGCGGTAATCCCCTGCATGTTGTTGAACTTCTGAGAGATCTCATCGAGAATCAACCGGATCCCATGTGGAATTATGTCGAAAGTGACGAAGGGGCTCCATCCCTGGGGGACAATCAGCGAATTACTCAAATCATTGGTCGCCGGGTGGAGCGGTTTGAAGATAACGTCAGGGAGGTTGTTCAGGCAGGCGCAATTTTAGGTAAAATCTTTCGCGCAGATGAATTGGAAGAAGTCAGCGGCATTGATGAAAATCTATTTCTGGATCAGGTTGATCAACTGCTGCGCCAGCGTATTTTTGAGGAAGATATCTTTGAGGGTGGAACCTACCGATTCACTCACCTGAAACTACGGGATGCCGTCTATGAAAAAATTCCTGAAGATGAGAAGATGAGGCTCCATTCCAAGGCGTTATCTACTCTGGAAACTCTCCATAAAAATAACATCGGGCGTGTGGCGGAAAGAGCTCTGAGACATGCTGAGTTTTGTGACCAGATAGATAAACAGGTAGATTTTCATATTGCCGCTGCAAACTATGCAGATTCCATGGGTGATCAGATTGTGTCAAGGGATCACTTGCTTGATGCTCAAAAATTATTGCCCGGACTGGATATTCCCGAAAAAGATATGGAAGCCAGGAGTATCGATATCAAGCTCAAACTCGGGTCTGTCTGGCGCAGAATCGGAGAAGTCCCTCAGGCGGAAAAAGTGCTTCTGGAAGTGTTGGCCAAAGCACAGGAACAGTCCAAATCGCAGATAACAGCAAAGGCCAGCAAACAACTGGGCGCGTTATGGGGTGCTCAAGGCAAGGTATATGAAGCCGTAGATATTCTGAAAGAGGCTTTGTCAATATTTGAGAAGCTGAAACAGGATGATGAAGTGATTGATTGCCTGATAAATATTGGAGCGACATATAACCACGCTGAACAATTCGATTTCAGTATGGAGTTTTTACGAAAAGCCATGGAGAAAGCACAACTGATCGGAGATATACGCAGACTGGCCATGTCGCTCATCAACATTGGTGTTCATTTTGCCAGCCGGTTCAAAGGCGAAGAAGCTCTGCCCTATCTTCAACGTGCCAGACAACTCTGTGATGATCTTGGAGACAATCGTTTGAAAGCGTTCGCAATTATGGGAATTGCCAGCTCATACATCAGTCCGGAGTTAATAGAAACCCATAGACAGGACATTATTGATCTTACGGATCAGGCTGACTTTTGGGCAAGACTAAGGTAACGCGGTTGATTTAATAAAATCCCGCATTCAAGAAATCCGCGAATGGTATAGGCGATGGTGTGCGTGTAAGCAGGTTCTCCCGGAACAAAATTCCAGGAGGTAAAGCTCAGGTTATCATTTAGTTGATCCGCATAATATCCCAGCGTCTTTTCCATTTTCTGCTGAAGTTCCGGTCGTTCAAGAATTTTATTGGCTTCCAGTAAGGCCCAGACAACCCTGCTGTAATACACAGGAGAATGTCCGGGAACAAAACCGTCCTTTTGCCAGCTTCCATCACTTTCCAATAAAGCCAACAAGCGATTACATGCTTTATCTATTGCCTCATAATAATGATCGCACTTCGTATATTCATAAGCGGCAGTTAACCCAAACAAAATCTGCCCTGTATCAAAAATATTGGGTATCAAATCTCCCCCTACGCCAGCAGGAAAGTGTCCATTCTCCAATTGAATGGAACATAACCAGTCTGCACAGGATATGGCCCTTTTGATCAATCCCTGATGCGGGTATTGCTGGCCGACTGATAACATTGTCGGGATGAGATATCCCGTCGTTTCAGGATAGGCAGGTGACCATCCTTTTACTGGCATGAAAAAAGCTGCTGAACCATTGCCTTCATGTTCATCAATGCTATTCACTAACCACTGAATGGCAGCATCTAATCTTCTCTTGTCAACAATTGGGTTCATTTAATATGCCTTGCCCAGTAAAATATTCAGGATTGAAAACAGTTTATTCCCTGTTTTGGAAACACAAAAGTATGCCTGGCGGTCACCACCCATGGAACGAATGGATGCTTCCACACCCGGTAAAATACTTCCACAAAAATCAACTCCCAAACCCAGGTCACTTGCCCTTTGAACGGCACGCCAATAAAGCAAATACAAAGCACCGCTTGACTTCAAAACAGGATCTATTCCTGTCAAAAGAATATAAAGCATCCTGGAGTCCCGGACGGTGTAGATGCCCGCATGAGTTTTTCCTGTTTCCTTGTCTCTGGCCAGTAAAATTTGCCGGTGAGACCTATCCGCAGTCTTTTCATCGATCATTTTGAGGGTATTCAAATCAATGGCAGGCTTCATACCTTTTCTTTTGAACGATTGAGCATGAATGGCATGGAATACGCCCAAATCGACTGTTTCCTCAATATCCACCAGCTTAGTGGCTTTTCTGATTTCTGTTCTAACAGTATATTTTAAATTGTCAAATACCTGCTCCCGGTCCAGGGGTGGCATCAACCGATAGGTAAAATATACCGTGATTTTTATATCCTTCCCAGGAAAAAGGAAGGCAATTTTTTAATTCCGGAAAATAAGTCTGGAAAAACAGACCCCGGGCGGGTAATTGGCCGACTAAGTCCGTTAAAATATTATTTTCAATGCTGTACCGACTTACCTTTTTAAGATTTTTTTCATTGGGTAAAACGATCCAGGGCCCCATATAATCAGTCATCGGAGGCATAGTAATACGGCTAATACCATATTTGCTAAAATAAAAATATGGGAGTACCCCTACGATTTTTCCTGCTTTGTTATGGGAAAGACATACATCCCAGTGCGCCCGACTACATACGGCATCCAGCCACCAGGGCTGCATCTGTATTGGCAGGTCTGCTTGTTCAGAAAAAGGAATGTATTGTTCTTTATTGGTCACAAAACGTATCTTTGGCCGGTAAAAGCTGATTAAGTAATGCTCTTGATTCTGTTAAACTGGTTTTTCATTTTCATCACCACATATTCCATTGGATATGCAGGATTGAGTATGTTAAAAGTTTTCACGCAAAATAAAAGCCAACCAAATCTTTCCCCGGTTTTTATTTCTCTTACAGGGTTGTCTTTAATTACCACCCTGGCCAATTATTTTTCTCTGTTCGCAGAGATAGGTCAGGTCTTTTTGATTGGCTTAGTCGTTATCACTATTATTGCAATTGCTTTTTTCCACAAATCCCTGATGGTGCCCATCAGGACGATAAATGTAAAAAATATTCACCCCCTGGTGATAATTTTTGCAGGTGGATTTTTTTTTATCGCACTTTTTAAAGCTGCCGGTCCTACGGAAATTTGGGATGAGGGGCAGTATTTCCTGCCGTTGATCCGCTGGATAGAATCCTATCCAACCATTCCGGGAAGTGCCCTTTTTCACGACAGGATGGGGTACAATTCTGCTTTCCATATGAGCAGTGCCGTCTTTGGTTTCTCCTTTTGGTTCAAGGGTGGCATGTATGATTTGAATGCTTACCTTTTCCTAATCCTCAATTTTTATTTCCTGACCGGAGTGAACAGGATCGTCAAAAACAAGGTAAAATTTGCGCTCCACGATTATTTGATGCTGTTTGCCGGGATTGCCCTTTACCGACAGCTTTTGACCAGTATGGATGCCGATTATCCTCATATTTTCATTGGTCTACTGCTTTTGCCGATTTTTATTGAGAAGTCAGATCAAAAATCACTCAAAGTATGGGATCATAAATCAACTGCTTTTTTGATCATTGCGGCCTATTTGGTAACGGTTAAATTTTTGGCAGTCTTTTATTTTTTATTTGTTGCTGTCTTGCTGGTTTTCCAGTTTCAACAGAAACATTGGCAGTTTCTTTGGTTCTCTTCAGGATTGGGCTTGTTTATCTTTTTTCCATGGTTAGCCCGGAACGTAATTATGACCGGATATCTTGTTTATCCACTCTACCAGTTTGATTTTTTCCAGGTAGACTGGAAAATACCCCTTGAAATAGCTCAAAACAATTATCTCTACGTCGGGGAACACGCCAAAACACTTGTTGAGAGGCATACCCTATATTACGAGGGAGCCTCAAAGGTTCCTGTAAGTGGGTGGCTTCCCCAGTGGTGGGCTAACCATGCAACCATTAATCTGAGTGCCTTAATTACCGCCATGATATTTCCTCCAAGCCTGTTGGTATTGGTGATTTATTTGATGATTACAGGCAAAAAACAATTATCCGGCCTGTCAGGTCATTTAATAGCGCTGGGTATCGTAATGGTATTTATCCTATTTTGGTTTTTCAATTATCCAAATGTCCGATTCGGGTGGGCATGGGTTTTATTCCTTGTTGTTTTCACCCTGATAAAAACGAGCGAGGCTCTTTTTAAAATACCCCGGAAATTTATCAGGGTATCGGCTATTGCCTTGTTTTCACTGACGCTGGCCAGAGGGGTTTTTAAAAGTGGAGCAGAATCACCAGAGTTTCAGGCCTATCTGTTAACACCTGCGGAAGTTAGGATGCCGGAATCCTTTTTTACAAAAAAAACAGGCCCTTTTGAGGTAATGTTTACGCCGGACATGCATTGCTGGGGAGCACAACCGCCTTGTAGTCCCTATTATTACGAAGCATTGAATATAGTGCCCAGAGGGAAGATTCTCACAGAAGGTTTTAAAGTTGAATAATATTTCATGCGCATACTGATTCTCAATATCCAATATTACCCGGTGGTAAATCCAAACGTTTACCGTTGGTCTGCCATTGCGGAATACTGGTCTACATCCGGGCACGAGGTTCATATTCTTTGTAGTAAGGCCGGTGGAGAACCCCGTTTTGAGAAAATCAAGGGCGTTTCAGTACACAGGGTTGGTCACAGTACTCTTTTGGATTTCATTTACAACACTTTTCGAATAAAAAACAGGAGGGGATTGACCCAAAAAGCAGACGCCGGACCAACTTCCGGAACCCGAAGATTTCTGGAAAAGCTGATGGATGGGACATGGCGCAAAATTTACTGGCCTGATGGCAGTTGTATCTGGTATTTTCCGGCAAGAAAAAAAGCTAATAAGCTTCAGAGGGAGAACCAATTTGATGCGCTGATCACCGTAGGACTGCCTTTCACCAGCCATTTGATCGGCAAACACTTGAAAAGTGTATTCCCAAAATTAAGATGGCATATGGATATTGAGGATCCATTTTCCTATTCAAAAGAATTTTTTGTCAACAACTTCAACTTATATGGCCATTTGAACCTGAGGGTGGAAAAAAGTGCCTTTGAAAAGGCTGATTCCATTTCGGTAACCGTTGATACAGCGGGAGAAAGGTATCAGGATTTATTTCGGGAATCTGCTGGTAAAATTTCGGTTATCCCTCCCCTCGCTAATCTTCCCAAAATGGAAAGTAAGGAGGCTGTTTTTGACAAAGAACACATTCATCTGTGCTATTTTGGAACCTTTTATCTAAAGGTTAGGAGTCCAGAACCTTTACTGCTGATTATCAGGCAATTAATGGCATTCAATTCCCATTTTAGTCAAAAGCTGCAATTCCATGTTTTTGGTGAGATCAACCCTTTCGCCAGGGAGGTTTTTAATGATTTCGGGACAATTGGGGAGTCCATTATCTTTCACGGCCTAGTGGATCGACATGAAGTAGCTTTGGCTATGCAACAAGCGGATTTCCTGATAAACATTGGCAATACCACCAATTATCATCTTCCAAGTAAAAGTGTGGACTACCTGATGAGTGGAAAACCCATTCTTAATATTGTCCAAAATGAAAGGGATACTTTTCAAAAACTTTTGAAAAATTATCCTTTTTTATTGAATGTAAGCACATCGGAAATAAAAAACGGCGAGACACAGCTTATGGAAGAGATCGTCCGGTTCATAAAAGCGAACAGAGGAAAGCGGGCGAAAAAGGAGATTATAAATCGATTGGGATCCCCTTTTACCCTTGAGAAAATTGCACAAAAATACCTGGATTTACTCCAATAGAAAAGCTCTTAATATTCTTCCAAGATTGGTATTTTCCACGGTCTGTTTTCGTTGGAGTTTCAAATGAATGTTTTGGTAGAGTTCAGGGTCAACCACAAATTGCAGAATTGCCCCCCTGATCGCATCGGCCTCCGGTTCAACAAAAAGCGTCTCCTCTTCCGTTAATTGTTCGATCAAGCCTCCCACTCTTGTGCAAATCATAGGAATGGCCGCGGAAATGCCCAAGGTTACGATTCCGGACTGGGAGGCTTCCTTATAGGGTAAAATCAAAATATCATGGTTATTCAACAATACGCTGATTTCTTCATCCCGAAGCCAACGATTTATCCGCACAATCTGCTCATTTTGTGGCAGCCGCAAAGTACTACCCTGGAAGTCCCTTCCCGCTATGGTCAATTTTTGAATGGTTTTCACTGGTAGTCCCTCAACTGCTTCAAGCAAAAGGTCAAGTCCTTTATAGTCCACCACCCTTCCCAGGAATAACAAAGAGGGCTGTGGAGTCCATTTCCGTTGAACTTTGAAATTCTGCTCCTGGTGGATTCTAAGAATGGGATGGGGAACTACGCAGGTTTTAGCCGTAAAACCTATTTCCCGGGCGGTAAGTTCTTCCACATATTTTGATAAAAAAATCAGTTTATCGGAATGCTTAATGCAGTAATTGAGTAATCTTTGTTCAAAGGATCTTTGTTCGCCGGAATGCAAAACACCATCGTGTACCGTAAAAACAATTTCCATGCCAAGCCATTTACATACTTTGATCAACAAAGGGTTCCAATGATGGAAAACAGGAAAGTAGGCCCTGGAAAAACCATACTTTCGGGTTTGAGCCATTATCCTGAGACACAAAAAAGGCAGGAAAATAAAGGAGCTGAAGACAAATTCCCATCTGTTGCGATAAGTTCTGATCTTGTGGTTATCTTTGGGTAATGTCTCTGGTGAAAATACAGATACAAAAACATATTTATCAACATCACATAATGCATTGACCATTTGTGTAGCATAGGGAATACAACCTGTGCGACACAACATAAAAACCAGTATTTTTGGTTTATTATCAGACATTTTCGAATACAAGTTCAGTACCTGAAAAAAAATAACAGTTGAAAAACCTAATGTTCATCGTGGGTACACGCCCCGAAGCTATCAAATTAGCTCCATTAATAAAAGCATTCTATAAGGAAAAGCAGGACTTTCGTCTCCGGGTTTGCGCAACGGGGCAACACACAGACATGGTTGAAGAAGTTTTTGATTTTTTCGAAATCAAAAACTATACTATCCTGAAAACTATGGTACCCGGGCAATCACTGAATGCCCTAAGTGCCCAACTGCTCAATGCCATCTCCAAAGAACTGGAAGCATTCAAACCGGATATTGTTTTTGTGCAGGGCGATACCAATTCTTCGCTGGCAGGTGCACTGGCCTCTTTTTATTTTGGTACAAAAATCGCCCACGTTGAAGCAGGACTCAGAACCTTCAATAACAGGAACCCTTTTCCGGAAGAAATGAATCGTAAACTAATTGGTCAAATAGCTGACTGGCATTTTGCTCCTACCCAAAGGGCCAGATTGAATTTAATTGAGGAAGGAATTGGCCCTAAGCGAATCCTGTTATCAGGAAACACCATCATTGATGCTTTAGAAATAGGATTGGAAAGCATTAAGGATGAGACCTACCCGTCCGTTGAAAGGATAAAAACTATTTTATCTGAGGAGAATAAACCTTTTCTGCTGGTCACAGTTCACCGCAGGGAAAATAAGGGTAAACCTGTAGAGCGTATTTGCCAGGCACTTCTCAATATCGCAGAATCGTGCAATGTTGAAATTGTAATGCCGGTGCATCCCAACCAGGAAATTTCAGCTACCATTCGTACTTTGCTTTCCCATAATCCTGCCATCAAACTAATTGACCCGGTACCCTATCCCGGATTTTTGTGGTTAATGAAAAATTGTGCTTTCATGCTTTCTGACAGCGGAGGAATTCAGGAGGAGGCGTCCGGAATCGGGAAAAATGTGATCTTGTTAAGGGAAAATACGGAGAGAAATGAAGCGATATCAGGAGGGTTCGTATATAAGGCAGGGTCTGACATTGACAAGATAGTCAGGCTGGCTACCGGCTTTTTGAACAATCAAAAAGATCCGGTCAAAAAGGAGATTTTTGGACAGGGAGATGCTTCAAAAAAGATTGTAAGTTTTATCAAGAGTCTGCATGACGCCTGACCGTTTTGGATTTCTTGCTTTTAAAAGATATGTATTTTGACAAAACATTGAGGTAATAACCAATAATGATCTCTTCATCAAATTCCTGAAGGACCTTTTTACGTCCTTCAACCCCCATTTTAAACCGATCAACAGGATCCATTTCCAAAAACATTTGAATCTTTTGGATGAGATCATTTTCATCACGCGGTTGAATTAAAAAACCGTTAATCCCGTCATCCACGACTTCTTTACAACCTACAAAATCGGTGGTAATTATCGGTACGCCCATACTTGCCCCTTCAAGCAGTATCCTGGGCACACCCTCTCCAAAATAAGACGGCAATACCAGGCAGTCCGTTTCCCTCAAATAAGGCCGAACATCTTCTGTTTCTCCCAGATAATGGACTACGCCCTCTTTGTGCCACTGCTGAACCAAATTGAAAGAAACAGCATCAGGATGCTCTGGTACAATAAAACCCAACATGGAAAAATTGACGTCAAGGCCGATACGCTTAAAATATTGGGCAGCTCTATAAAATTCTTTTACGCCCTTACTCCATACAATTCTACCGGCATATAAAAACCGAATAGGTTTATCGTTGGAATAGTCTTTATCAAACTCCGGTGCATAATCTAAAATATTCACCCCTTCACTCGGCAATAAAAAAGCTTTTGACCTGTGGACCACTCTTCGTTTCAGGAATAAAGCCATATCATCATTATTCAGAAACCATACCTGTTTACTCAATACAGCTGCAATCCGATACAGGAAAAATAATACTGGTTTGGAAATACGGGTCTTTTGATCCCGGATCACACCAAGACCTGTAGTAATGGCAATGGATGGAATTTTATTGATGGCTGCGGCGATGGAGCCGTAAATATTCGGTTTCGCAGTATAGTGAAATACAAAGTCAAAATCATGTTCCCTGTAGATTCTGGTCAGGGATCGTATCAAGCCTAATTCTTTGACCGGATTGATGCTGTAGATCGATAATGGAAGGTGTGTAAAAGTAAAGCCTTCTGCGACCAGCTTGGAGCTAAAATGATCTTTGGGCGCAATGACGTGGACTTCAAATCCAAGTTCTTTCAATCGTCTCAACATTCCTAACCTAAAATTATGGGTGTACCAGGAAGAATTGGTAACCACTGCAATTTTAGAAGGCATTTTTGTCTTTTTTCGGTTTTCAGAACGTAACAGCTCCAAAAGGTTTCGGAGAAGTTTTCTCAAGGTAAATATGTTTATTGATTAGGATCATAAATAATCAGGAAGCAATTATAACAAAAAAAACACATACAGTGCAAATAATATCCACAAAAGGATTGATTGACAAACGCATCAACCTCTCCTGTTTATAAAAATTTTTCACCAAAAAGCTTTTTGATTTCCTGCGTTTCTTCTTTGATATCCTGCTCCCTGGACTTTGGATAAATGACGAGTACATCTTCCTCATCGATAACAAGGTAATCATGGAGTCCACGAATCAAAGCCATCTTGCCTTCCGGCAACCTGATGAGGCTATCGGTAGTATCCACCAATCTGACCATTTCGGTGTTAGCGACATTTTCTTGCTCGGCCTTGCGCAATTCGGAGTGCAGGGAAGCCCAGGTTCCCAGGTCAGACCATCCGATATCAGCAGGTATGGTGAAAATATTTTCCGCTTTTTCCATAATCGCAAAATCAACGGAAATCTTGTCTGTCTTTGGATAATTTTCATCAATAAATGTCTGCTCATTGTCGGTATTATAATCCCGGGTTCCTGCCAAAAGCACATTATAAATAGATGTCGCATGTTTTTGGAAGGCCTTCAAAATACTCTCGGTGCGCCAGATGAAAATTCCTGCATTCCAAAGATATTCACCGGATTCCAGGTAGACCCTGGCTGTTTCAACGTCCGGTTTTTCCTTGAAACTTTTCACTTTAAAGACTCCGTCCTGTCCGTTATTTTGGAAGTTTATATAACCGTATCCCGTATCTGGTCTTGAAGGTTGAATTCCTAAAGTTACCAGGGCTTCATTTTGTTCGGAAAACTTCAATGCCGCCCGAATCTGATCCAGAAATTCGGTTTCTTTTAAGATGATATGGTCTGAAGGGGCTATGACAAAATTGGCTTGAGGATTGATCGCATTTAACCTAAAAGCCGTATAAGCCACACTGGGTGCGGTATTATTCCTGGAAGGTTCACAAAGTACCTGGTGCTCTTTAAGTTCAGGAATATGCTCTAATACCTGTTCTTTGTATTTTTTATGGGTAACAACAAAAATGTGGTCGGCGGGACAAAGATCCAGAAAACGCTCGAAAGTCAACCGGATCAATGATTTACCGACACCCAGAATATCGAGAAATTGTTTCGGCTTAGCCTCCCGGCTTCCCGGCCAGAATCTGGACCCCACTCCACCGGCCATGATCGCTACATAGGTATTATTATCCATAAACTAAAGGTAATTTTTAAAAGTTATATTCGACCTCCTCAAAGTAATTGTTCATTTTTAAAAGGGTAATCCGCGTATTTCTTCCACTTGGAGGATTGTCCCAATTGATATAATTGGCTGGCGTGTCCCATATTATGACAATCTGTACCGAAGAAGCTCACCATTTCGTTTTTCAGCAATTTCTCTGCAGTTTTCTGAGCAAGGCTGCCATATCTGCCTGTCAAAGATAAAGCATTGATTTGCAGGGAACATCCAAGATCGACCAGCCGCTCGTACTTTTTAAAATTTCCGGCGAAGAAAGCATATCGCTCCGGATGGGCCAAAACAGGCCTGTATCCGGCTAATCCCATTTGAAAAACATAATCTTCAAAGCCGGGAGGAGCCCCAAAGAACGAAATTTCAACGAGTACATAATTGGTATTCCCGAGGGTTAAAAGGTCTTTATTTTCCAGTAATTCTGCAAAATGTTCATCGATGAAATATTCAGAAGCTGCTTCCACCTCAACCGCTATTTGTAACTCTTCCAACCTGGTTTTTAGCACCTTTAAGCCTTCCAGTATGGTTGCTGAGGTATTGGGGTAATATTCTTTATAGGTATGCGGGGTGGTGATGATCTTAGCATAGCCCAGATCCCTGAGTTTAACAACCATCGCCACAGCATCGTCCAGGTTTTCTGCACCATCATCAATTCCCGGAATGAGATGGGAATGCATATCCACCCCGATGTTTGAAAAAGGATTGGCTAGCGGTGATTTTGATTTGAAAAATGAGAACATATATTATCGGGATTCATTTAAACAGTTCACGAAATTACGCAACATAAAAATATGGTAAAAATTATCCTTTAGGATCCGGAAAATGCCTGCTCCAGGTTTTTCGGACGATCAGGTAAATTCTTGAAAGCCCTGTATACCAGATCACTTTCCGGAAACAGGATGACCCAGGCTGTCAGAAACAATATTTTAATATCTGTAAAAAAAGAAATATTTTCCCGGTACCAGAGCTCCAAAGCTCCTTTGTAGGGAGCAATATGACTGGCATAGAACTCCCCCGGTGGCATATCCGAAGCGGAAATAATCCGCTCCTCATCCCGGAATACAATAGAACCAATCCCGGTAATACCTGGTCTGGAATCATAGACTTGGGCCTGAACTTCCTCCGGATATGCTTCAAAGGCTCTGTCATCAAGTGGACGCGGGCCCACGAAACTCATATCGCCTTTCAAAACATTGACAATCTGCGGCAATTCATTGACTTTACTTTTCCGCAAATATTTTCCGACCGTAGTCACCCGGGGATCATTCCTGAGTGTAATGGTGCCTGCCCCTATATTGGCACTGTTTTTCAGCATCGTGGCAAACTTCCAGATGTGAAAATACTTTTTGTGTAATCCGATCCTTTTTTGAAAGTAAAAAACCTCTCCCTCAGCCGTAAAACGCAACAATATTGCTGCCGGGAGCAACAAAGGCAGCAATAACAACAGCAAAAGGACTGCTAAAAGAAAATCAAAGAATCTTTTTACTAAAGAATACATGACGGCTTTTACATTTTCTGGTCGAGGCTCCTGCCTGTTTCCAAATGATCAAATGAAGGCAAATAGGATTTTATCAATTCAACCAAATCTGATTTTGACAAATTTTCTTTGAGAAATAAGGCTTTTAGATCTTTCAATAAATTATCCAAATCGCCCTGCTTCATCGATGGTTTACCCCTAATGATCCCCAACTTCACCAATCTATCCATATCAGGATTTTCCTGCGCTGTATAAAATTCCTCAAAGGGTTTTTCTCCCGAAGTATCCGACCTGAAAAAATAAACAGGATATTGCTTACTGTTTTGATCCAGCTTTGTTGCCTGAAGTTTTGCAGCAGTTTCACTTTCACAATACTCCGGGGCATAACCCAGGCTTTGGAGCAGATTTACGGCAATATCAGAGAAATATTTCATCTCGGATTCGGCTAATTTGGGAAAGAAAATATCCCCGCTACCCGACAACATACAGGCCAGCAAACACAATTCGCCGGACTCCTTTGGCGACACAAAATATCTGCGGATATCCCGGGGCGAAGACAGGGGTTGTTTTTTACTCAATCGGTACAAAAAACCATCCGGCAAACTTCCGTTGGAAAAAGCCACATTGGCAAATCTTGCCGTACTTACAGGAATCCTTCCGGCATAGGCCATGATCACCTCTTCCATGATTTTTTTACTGGCTCCCATCACATTCACCGGGTTGGCAGCTTTATCTGTTGATACACAAAAGAATCGCTTAGGCGGACGCTTAAGCATAAGCTCCAAAAGATTCCTGGTGTAAAAAACATTGTTTTCGATCATTGCCTGGATCGAATAAGGGTCTTTCTCGCTGCGGACATGTTTATGGGCTGCAAAGTTGGCCACAATATCAAATGGCCCCTCCTCGAGGAACATTTTTTCAAATACCTGATGACCGATGTTCATCGGATAGGTTTTATAGTCCTGAGGTACATTTACCCCATAACCGCTTCTCAAATCCCGGGTCAGTTCCGTAAGCCCGTTCTCATTGATATCCACAACGAATAACCTGGCTGGTTCGTACTTCAGCAACGCTTTTATAAAAGAACTGCCAATCGTTCCTGCACCACCAATGACCAACGCTGAATGTCCCTGGATACGTTCCTTTAACAGGCTTTCATTCCTCCGGATATCCTCCTTAAAAAGACTCCGGCTTCTTCCAGTAACATGCTGTTCAATAAACCGATCAAGATCCAAAAAATTCATATGCCGGGTTTGTTAAAATTGGAACGAATATAAGACAAAACGGGGTCAGGAGTCCATTCCAGATCCCTTTTTGCTTTTTGGCAACTGAAGGTTAAGGAAGATGTCATTTTATTCAACTTTTCACTGTTGAGCGGCGATGGTAAATTTAAACGGTTGAATAAATCACCGACCTTAGCCAAAAACCTCACCAACCACAAGGGTATTATTATGCCAATGGATTTTCCGACTCTTGTGGCGATCGCCTGCTCAATCGCTACAAAAAGAGGGTCTTCACCATCCGTCAAATGATAGATCCCTGATTTATTTTTCAATGAAGAAACGAGCTTTGCGATATCCTGATCCGATACAATGCTTTTCCGGGCAGTATTCCCGTTAATCGAAAAATATGTTCCCCGCTTAATCGCCCTCGTGAGGGCACCTAAATTTCCGGGGGCATCTTCCCCTGCAATCAAGGGCAGCCGTAAAATTATACAGGAGACCCTGTTTTCTTCACACCATTTCCAGATTATCCTTTCTGCGTTGATCTTGCTCCTGGCATAAGGTGTCCGCCCATGTAACGGACTGGATTCATCAATATCAACGCCATTTGACAAACCATACACAGCAACAGTACTTATAAAAATGAATTGGGAGGGCAATTTGCCCAGCCGATCCAGTCCTTTCAATAAATTAACTGTACCCAATTCATTTACCTGGAAAAATTCCTCTGCTGCCTGCTGATCTTTTGGAATAATATGTGCTTTCCCGGCTGCATGAACAACACAATCTACCGGGATTGTTATCTCGGGAATGGCCACACTCAAATCACATGAAATACTATTTCCGGCTTTTCTGCCTAAGGTAATCACCTTATTGGTTTGAGAAAGTACTTCATGCAGTTTTCGCCCCAGGAATCCGGAAGCCCCGGTCAACAGGTAAGTTTGGGCTTTATCTTTTTGGGAGTTGCTCAATAGCTTTTAGCATTTTTGCTGCAAGTATATTTTTGTCGAATTCTTTTATCGCGACAATTTTGGCAAGTTCTCCCATATCGCTTAATAATTCAGGTTTTGCATCCAGGTCGATCAAAAGATCAGCCAATGCTTTTGAATCGTCAGGAGCAAGGGTAAAACCTACCTGGTGATCTTCCAGGAACTGTTTCATCCAGCCACTGGTATTTTGTATTAAAGGCACTCCGGCGGCCAGCGATTCGAAAAATTTATTGGGAGAGGAGGTGTTTAATACCGGCGTGCCTTTTAAGGGCACCAAAGAAACCATGGCATGTTGAACATAGGGCACCAGGTCTTTTTTGGGCATCAATTCCAGGCGAATAAAATTATCAACGCCTTCTCGTGATGCCAGAGATTCCAGCTCTTCCCGCTGCTGCCCCTCTCCTACCAAAACAATTTTAATATCATCCCTGCCCTGCCATTTGAGTTGTTTGGCGGCATTATACAACCAGTAAGAATTATTCACCTCGCCGATATTTCCCGTATATATAGCGTATTTCCGTGGTTGAAACCGGGTTTCAGTAAAAGGCCTAAGTTTAGAAAATAATGGAATATTCGCTGCATTAGTCACCGAAATCACATTGGGGTGCCCATGTTTTTCTTCAAGATAGGTTTTCATCCCGGGGGAAAGACTTACGATCATACTGGCAGCTCTGTAACATCGTCTTTCAAACCAATAAGCCAGTTGTTTAACCAAGCTGCTTTTGATGATGCCCAATTCAATAGCGCCCTCCGGCCAGAGATCCCTCGTTTCGAAAACCAGGGTCCGGTTTCTAAAATAACGTGCAACCAATCCCGGAAAGCCAACTGTAATAGGTCCCGACGAGGCGATGACCACATCAGCAGGAAGTACCAATGCATACCAGGAAGAAAACAGGCTGTACAGCAGGAAGGTAATGATCCTTTTGGCCATAGACTGTTTGTTGTTGATAGCGATATTCAGGACCTTGACCCTGATGCCATCAAATTCCTGGTTTTCGATGAATCGTTCTGCCTTGAGATCACTTTTGGCATAAACACTGGTGACGACGGTTACCTCATGGCCTTTTTCCACCCACTCTTTGGCAAACTCATAGACCCTGGTTCCCCAGGAACCATTGGGTGTCGAAAAGTACTGATAGAAATAGAGGATTTTCAATTAATTCGGAAAATTGATGGTTGTCCTGAGTTCTTTAGAAAAAGTAACGATGATTTTTTGAGCGTCCGTCACTTTATTGAACCCGAGCGGACATGCGTAATCTATAGTTTTCAGAGCAACTGCTCCTTTGAATTGAATTTGTATTTCACCGACCATCACCATGTCCTGTTCTGGCGAAGCCTTTACTTTCAAATCCGGTGCCAGATGAAAAAATGCTTCTGCTTTTTCGCTTTTCCCCTCGATTAAATCGAGCATTAAAATCCCGGATTTTTTAAATTGAAAAACTCTTTGGTGCTTATTACCAACGGATCTAAAGCCATTGTGACTAACTTTTATTCGTTGGGGTGAATCTTCCCAAACTTTGACGCGTGCCCTTTTAGCCACACGGAAAACGCCCCAGACTTCTGAAGAATTCCTGCCATCCACCGAAACCGTATTATGAAAAACCGTCGATCGTTCCCTGTCCCGTGCCGGCCCGGCTTCATAAGTTGAAATCCCGGGATCAATAATCACCGCCTTGCCTTTATACCATAATTCAAAATTAAAGGTATCCGCATGTGCGTGACCGGGCTGATAATCCGGAGATGGGCCACCTATATCCATGAAGCATTCATAGTTTTTGTCTGTATATTTCCGGTATGCAGAATCCGACAGGTTTGCTCTCTGCCAGTTCAGCGCCAGTGTTTTTCCATATTCAAAAAGAGTTTGAGACGGCAGGCCTATTCCATGAGCAGAATCCTTTACCATTGGCGTATCACCGTTTGGATAGGTCACAGCAGCCAGCCAGGAAAGCATGCTGATTGATTTTAATTTTAATAAATGAACCAAAGGTTTACTGGAAGCCCATTCACTTTCCACCGCAAACTTATAACAATCCAGCAACCGGTGTAAAAGGATCCGATGGTACATGGGAGATCTTTCAAAATGAGCCCCGTCGTTTAATATCTGTTCTTTCAATTCCTTGTCAAGAATATCTTTTGCAATTTCAAGAAAACGGTTATCCCTGAAGAAAACAGCCCCCAAAAATATGGCCAATCCGTTTTCCAGCAAATGGTTGCCAAGTACATGAAACTCTAAATTCCGGGAGAGCCTGTTGACATCCCGAAAAATAAATTGGTTAATTCCAGCATCGTTGATCTGGTACCTGGAAACAAATTTAATCCAATTGACAATCCTCAGAGAGGTTGGATAAGGTTCTTTGCCGATAACCAATCCTGCTTCCTTATTCAAATAATCCAGGATGAGGGATAACCCTTCCTCCCGGCTTAGGTTCTCTTGATTCAAAAAATCAAAATAATTCAGATTGTACGTCCATAAACGTCCATACGCCGAATGATTCCAGAGGATTTCCCGATCAAAATGGTGTTCAATATTTAAAAAGGAAAAAGAAGCAGCCCCCAGAAAACTTTGGGCGTTGTAAGGCGCATTACCCCATGACTGAAGGGCTAGCGAACCGGAGTAGGTTCTTTTGACGGTGGGAGGAAAAAAGGTATTCCTCAAGGGGTAAAAAAGACGAAAGAATACCTGCTTTGGTTTAAAATACCTCACCGTATGGAACCACAAGTAAAGACGCTGGAGCTTTTGTGAATGACTACTCACCCTAATTTTTCCAGTAAAATTTCAACAATTCGTTCTCAGGTTTTCCCATCCCAAAGAGGAGGAATAGTCCCTTTTTTCCAATGACCATCATGCAGACGATTCATAAAAGGCAAGATTTTTTCCGGAGCCGTACCAACCAGTTCATTCGTTCCCATAGCAATGGTTTCGGGGCGTTCCGTATTATCTCTGAGGGTAAGGCATGGAACTTTCATAACGGTAGTCTCCTCGGTTATTCCTCCTGAATCGGTAATGACAGCGAAAGCATGCCTGACAAGATAGTTAAATTCAAGGTATCCAAGGGGTTCAATCATATGGAGGTTCTGGGCCTGGCTTCCCAGTTTTTGCAAGACTTTGGCCGTTCTCGGGTGCACCGGAAAAACAATGGGCATTGACCGGGCTCCTTTTACAACTTCACCAATAAGTTCCGCCAGTTTATATTCTTCGTCAACGTTGGCCGGCCGGTGCAAGGTCATCACAAAGTATTTTCCTTGCTGTAAACCTTTGGATTCCCAGACCGTAGGTTTTTTCAACCGGTCCATGTTTTTCAGGAGGGTGTCAATCATGGTGTTGCCCACAAAACATATCTTATTTTCCGAATGGCCCAGGCGTTTTAAATTTGCATTGGCAACTTCAGAGGTCGTAAAGAATATATCGGTAATAGCATCCGTGACCATCCTGTTGATCTCTTCGGGCATGGACAGGTCGCCACTGCGGATCCCCCCTTCAACATGCACTACCGTCATGCCCATTTTTTTGGCAGTAATCGAACAAGCCATCGTAGAATTGACATCTCCAACAACCAGACAGCAATCAGCAGGGTTTTCTAATAAAAGTTCCTCATATCTCATCATGATCCGTGCCGTTTGCTGAGCCTGGGACCCTGATCCTACTTCAAGATTCACATCAGGAGTTGGAATACCCAGTTCTTTGAAGAAACTGCCGGACATCCTTTCATCGTAATGCTGTCCGGTATGAACTAATCGAAATTTTATTTTATCCGCCACGGGAGCAAGGGCCTCAATAATGGGAGCGATTTTCATAAAATTGGGCCTGGCACCGGCGATGATGTCTAATCTGATCAAAATGAATTATATGGTTTGATTAACAATCGGAAATGTCTGGATAAAATTTGTCCTGCAAGGGCGTGAACGAGATTTCCTTTCCGTTGACTTAAGGCTTCTTCCAGGTGGGTTCAAATCTTGTAGGTTGTTCCAATGGTTTCCATTTTTTAAATGGAACCCACACTAATCCAGGAATTCGTTTTCATGGATTCTATGGCAGCAAAACTCGCCTTTGTCGCATTGAGGATTTCTTCAAAACTAATAATTGGATCCCCTCCTTTTTTTTGCTGTTCAAGCAACGCTTTGAATTGATTGAAATGCCCCTTATCTTGTTTTCCGCGGCTGCCTTTCGATTTGAACCCGTAAGTTTTGAGTTTTCGCCAGTTTTCCATGACCATTGTACGTTCACTGGAATAAACCTCGATCCTTTCTTTGGCGTAAGCTTTGCTACCGTTGGCAAAATAATTGACCACTGCATTGGAACCGTTATTATATCTCAGCAGAATACTTACATTATCGGTATTCCATTCAGGGTTGAGCCCCATAGGGTTTACACAAACTTCGGCCACCAGGCTTCCGGCCAAAAAAGAGCAAAGGTCGATAAAATGACAAGCCTCTCCGATAATCCTTCCGCCGCCAATATCCCTATCATGCACCCACGAATCTCCCGGGATGAATCCGGCATTCATGGTGGCCACAATATTGACAGGTCCCGCATCTTGTCCAAGCAGATTTTTCATTTGCTTTGCCAGCGGAGCAAATCTTCGGTTAAAACCAACCACTAAAGCGGCATCAGACTTTTCATAAGATGCCTGAATTCCGGATAATTCATCAGCATTGAGAGCCAATGGTTTTTCGACAAAAACATGCTTGCCGGCTTCCAGGGCCTGAATGACCATTCTGGCATGTAAGTTATGCCTGGTCGTTATAAAAACAAGATCAACCTCATCATCTTTCAGCAATTGTTCATAATCCGTAGTAGCAAAAGCAATGCCGAACTGTTTGGCCAGCATGGAAGCTGAAAGTCCTCCGGAGCTGGCAATATATTTTACATTAGCCTGGAGTTTTTTCAGATGTGGCAGCACGGTAGATCGGGTAAAATTACCAGCGCCAACAATGCCGATGACTCCCGTTTTTCCATCGAAGGCTTTGGAAGCAATCCGAATCTTTGTTTGAGGCGGCTCTTCTGATTCATATTCCAATAAGGTAGCTATGGAATTATCCTTATCCATGGCTCCATAAATTTCCAGGTAATTTTTTAGCGGAATGGATTGGGTAATGAGCGGTTCTACTTTTAGCTGGCCCCTTGAAAGAGCTTCCAAAACCGCTGTAAAATTGCGCTGTTCAGTCCAGCGGACAAACCCGATGGGGTAATCATTTCCCTTTTGCTCATAATCCTGGTCATAACGGCCAGGCCCATAGGAACAGGATACCTGGAAGGAAATTTCCTTTTCATAGAAATCAGCCCTGCTCAGGTTGAGGCCTACTACGCCAACCAAAATGACTCTTCCCCGCTTCCTGCACATGCGAGCTGATTGGGCAATGATCTCGTTACTTTTAGAAGAAGCTGTGATAATCACTCCATCCGCCCCAATCTGCCTGGTGAATTCATGGACAAACTTTACGGGGTCTGCTTTTCCGGACACATCAAAGGTAGTAAGCCCCTTATTTTGAGCAATTTTTAATTTCTCCTTGTCCATGTCGATACCAATCACCCGACAACCATTGGCCAACAGCAGTTCTGCCGTAATGAGTCCGATCAAGCCAAGTCCCATGACCACCACTGTTTCTCCAAAAGTAGGATTGAGCAGTCTTATGCCCTGAAGCGCAATGGCTCCGATTACGGTAAAAGCAGCGGCATCGTCAGAGACATTTTCAGGGATTTTGGCCGCCAGGTTTTCAGGAACCAACACATATTCGGCATGATGACCGTTGGAAGCTACACGGTCCCCAACCTTGAACGTGGAGACGCCTTTTCCGACTGCTATCACCTTTCCGGCATTGCAATACCCCATGGGCAGGGGTTGATTCAGTTTACTGAATACTGCGTCCATGGTAGGTTTAAGTCCATCGGTTTTAACCTTGTCCATAACCATTTTGACCTTATCCGGCTGTTGTCTTGCTTTTTGCAGGTAGCTGGCTTTGCCAAAATCCACCAACATGCGTTCCGTTCCCAGGGAAACAAGGCTTCGCGAAGTCTTTACCAGAACATAGCCTGGTTTAACCTGCGGAACAGGCACTTCTGCCAGAATGGTATCCCCGTTTTTAAGGTCTTGTATTATTTGTTTCAAAGGGAATTTTTAAGTTTATTGACTAAAACATCGTAATCCTGATCCGTTGATTTAAAGTTAATTATTGGCGTTTCAGCTAATTTTTTCTCCAGTGGTTAATTTTTTCCCGATTAAGTTCTGACAACGATTTAATCGCATTTTCAAAATCTGACAAATCAAGAATAAGTCCAAAGTTATTGTTTACTATTTTTTCCGCATCTCCGGAGAATTTGTTACCAATCATTGGCTTTCTAAAAAATCCAGCTTCATAATACCTGTTTGTCATGGCGTACCGATAATTACCATCCTCTGCCGGATCATGAAACGGATACGCTACCCAACTTAAATCTATTTGACTATACAACTTTTTTAAATCCGCAGGCGATTTATAAGCTCCATTAAAAATTACTTTGGGATGCCCCTGCAATTGAGTCTGAACACTATTAGATATATTCATAAAATATCCATAAATGAGCAATTTGAATTTATCTGAATCATCTAGCACCTTTAATAAAAATCGTAGAGATTTTTCGCACCTGATCACCCCAAAAAAACCTATTACAATATCTGGTTCAGCTTCCTTTTGAGGTAACTCGTTATCATCCAGATGCACCTTGTTTTCCAGTACACAATAGTTTTCGGGAATAATAAAATTATGCTTCAAAAACCTGGTGACAAAGAATTCGGAAGTAACCACCAAAACAGAAACCGACCTCATCGATAATTTCAAAGACCACTTTCATTAAAATCGTCAAAATTGACGATTTAAAAAATAATTCCCTGATATCAGATATTTCAAAGACCAATCTGCATTTATGCCTTATTCTTGCCAGGGCTAGCCATGGTAATAGATCAAAGCCGAAGAAGTAAATATCAGATGGCAAGTCCCCTTTACTCTCCTTAAAAATCATTTTCATCGCTTTGGCATAAACCCTAATCCTGGACAAAAATTTACCATGCTGGATTTGCCCCAGGTTTATATATTCTATCTTTTTTGTAGTTTCGTAATAAGGCCTTTCAAAAGCCAGCAAACGAGTTTCTTTATAGTGCTTTTTTAATTCCAAAAACGAATCATCTGGTGAGCATCTCCAAAAGTAGACTGAATGAAAATTAATTTGCGATTGATCATGAAAACAAAAACGAAATAAAAAGGGTAAACCTTATTTTACCTGATCTACCCTTTGGTAAAACGATTCAATAGAATGCCTAATTGAGAACCTCTTCACAGAGTGGAATCCGTTTATGACAAATTTTTTCCTCTCTACCCTATTGTTTTTTAGAAAAAGTATCTTTTCCTGCAGAGCCTTTATATTTCCAACGGGAACAAGTAATCCCGATTTTCCGCCTTCGAGAACCTCTGGAATACCACCAACATCAGAGGTAAGTATAACGCATGAATGATGCATTCCTTCCATATTTGCAACCCCCAGAGCCTCCTTTTCTGCAGGAATGCAGAGACAATGAGAATTATCCAATAATTCAAACACCCTGGATTGGGGAAGATGATGATAAAAACTGACCGATTCTAATTTTTGCGCTAACTTATATTCTTTACTCTTCTTTACCCTTGGATCGGTAATAATGTCCAAATGAACATTCTTAATTCCCTGGATAGCCTCCAAAAGAAACCGAAGACCTCCAATCCGAAAATTGGTTTTTACAAATACCATTCTGAAAATTTCATCTTTATCGTGCTTTTCTAGATTTAACTGTACATTTTCATTAATTTCAATGCCTTTATAGAGGGTAAAGAGTTTATCGGATGGAAGGCTATATGCGTTAGCCAATGCCTGGTTCAAGTGTTGAGAATTAACAACAGTGATGTTGTTGTGCTTTAGAGCAAATTCTTCAAATTTTGAAAAAACGAAAGATCTAAAAGCTTTGTATTTAAACCTTAAAGAGGGGTTGATGTGCTGATCGTCATTGATAAACCCAACAACTTTTTTCCTGGAGAAAAGGTTAAACAAAAAACCATACATGGTATTATTAGCCACAACCAATTCTATGCCAGGCTGTCTCGATATTTTAAAAAAATAAGCCAATAAGCGGTATAAAAATCCCAATCCTGAAATATTTATCAAGGCTGGAATGTTTACCTTTACCACGTTTTCCAAAGGTTCATCGACATCTTCAGTAAAAATAATAAGTTTTTTTAGATTGTCCTCACTATGTTTGTGAAGCAGACGTGCAAATTTGGCTGGTCCATTGGTTGTATTCTGAAAAGTTGTTGTAATAAAGGCAATTTTCATTGGCTCCATTAATCTTAATCCTGCTTAGAATAATTTAAAGCCCGTTCCTCACTAAAACTATCCTGCAAATTTTCACTTCTAAGGCGATATTCACCTTTCTTAAGCAACACACTGATCAACAACCAATAAACAATCTCTCCCTGAACGGAACCAATTAAATAATTGGGTTCCAAAAAAGTGATCAGAAAAGAGACAAAAAACAAAGTCCTGAAAAGTTTTCGTTCATCATCCTCCAGTGTTTTATTTTTCAGGAATACACGAAGTATTTCTAAAAAAAGTATTATCAAGAGTCCTGTATAAATTATCCCACCATCTACAAGATTTCTCAACCATACGATGTGAGCATCGACATTTTTATTAATTTCTTCTTTATCCCCAAAACCATAGCCAAATAGAGGCCTTTCCTTGAACATATCAAAATAATATAAGGTTAATTCCACCCTGCCTGTTGAAATTCTGTTAACATCTATTTGATCCCTATTAAGCGTAGATATACGCATTTGTGTTAAAAAGCTTTCAGATTGGGCTATGATTGCCAACGAAGCAATCAACAATATTTTGTAAAAAACCCGTATCCTGAAACTCAAAAAGAATACAATTCCGGAGGCTAGGAATCCCCCTCTTCCTCCTGTCAGATACTGGGCAATTATTATGATTACAATGGCTGTCGTTTCAAGGGAAATTAACGGCTTATTATTCCTTCTGTGCCAAAAAATCAGAAAGGGAACAAACAAAAACAAGGAATTGGAATACCCGGTACTATATCCGCCAAACCCTGCTTGCCCAAAGGTAAAATCCCACCCCGGAGGCTGAACATCATAAATACCGGTAAAATGAGATGCGATACTCAAAATGCAGATAAATGAAACAATTAAAGACGCTCTCCATATAGCTTTAAAATAGAATTTTTTTTCAAGGTTAAATACCCATATCATTAAAAAAGGAATGATGATATCCACAAGAGCATTTAACCGAAAAGAAAGCAAAAGACCAAAAAGCATAGAAAGTACAATGATAAAAAGTCCAAAGGCAGAAAGAAAAAAGGAAGGAAACCTTAATTTACCATTCCTTAACTCATAAAAAAAAATCATTGCGAATAAAAAATACTTCATGCCTCTCACCAGTGATGCATCGACAAAAGGTAGCCAATTAATAACAGAGGAAGCCAAGTAAATGGTCAGGCGTAGGAATAAAAAAATCCTTGAGTAACTATTTCGCCTTTAGGACTATCTGACTCATTTCTAATTTTTATTCATTGCTTTCCAAATGATAGACACTCCTTCTTCCAATGTTGTAAATTCCTCAATCCCCCTTTCAGTAATTATCTTGCGATTTGACAAAAAGACGCACTGGTTATCAGATTTATTCGCAGGTTCAAAGAAAATCGGAACCTGATCTTCACAAACACGGAATAATATCTCCGTTAATTCCTTTAAACTAGTGCTTCTTCCGGAACATAGGTTATAAATGTTACTTTTACTCCAATCTTCTTCCAAACTTTTAGCTAATATTTCAATCGCATCAATAAAAACAAAATCTTTTCTGGCAAGGCCGTCCCCAAAATAGTTATGGATTCTTTATTTTTTATCCTACTTAGCCAAGTATTGATTACTCCAAAACCCTTTTATTCATACCAATGCCATAAAGGTTGGAAATCCTGAATACCTCATAATTCAGATTAGATTTTCTTCTGTAATACTCGAGATAGAACTCCATGGTTGCCTTAGAAATTCCATAAGGTGAAAAAGGTCTGAGTTGGGCAGATTCTTCAGCAATCCCTTCGAAAGCCCCATATACAGTTCCTGCACTGGAAACAAAAATAATTTTTCTACTTTTTTGTCTTACACAAGCCTCCAAAAGTCTTAATTCCCGGTAAAACATTTTCCTGAATCTCATCATATGGGTTCTCCCAACTACTAGCCGGGAACCGAAGTCCAGATTAAATGATAAACCACATCAGCACCTACCAAGACTTTATTTAATAATGCATGATCTTCGAAATTTCCTTCCAAAATGAAATCTTCCCTGAATTCTTATGAACCTGTAATTCCAAATCAATTTTTTTGGAAAAAGTACCAGTTCGATGTCCAAATTGATAAAAAAATTGACAGATGATGACCTATAAAACCATTAGCACCAAGGATAACTACTCTCATTGACTATTGATCTTAATGGCGGAGTTCAAAAGTACTTTTAACTTTTCAATCTGATTATCCAGATCTCCATGTTGAAGCATATGTTGCTTTGCTTTTTCTCCAAATTGTTTTGCCAATGACCAATCTCTGGATAATTGGATCATCCTGTCTCCCATCGCCTGAAAATCGTTTTCCTCGACTAAAAACCCGGTTTGACCATCAAGAACCTGTTCAGGAATACCAGCATGCCTCGTTGCGATTACTGGCAGACCACAGGAGCAGGCTTCTGCAATTCCCACAGGCCAACCTTCACGGTTTCCATCTCTTCCGGTTACTGAATGTTGTACAAATACGTGGGATCGGTTATATAAGGGTAACAACTCATCCTGGCTAAGGAATCCATGCAGAGTTACCTTGTTTCTGATCAAAGGCTCCTTTTTTATAAAATGCTCCACTTCTCCTCTCAAGGCTCCATCTCCCACAATATTTAAAAAGATTTCTTGATTAGCTTTAGCGCAGATCAAAAAGGCTCTTAAAAGATTCAGCGGAGATTTCTTTTCCACCAGCCGCCCTACAGCAAGGAATTGAGTAGGTCGCGGAGTTGCAAAATCAGGTTTTATATTAGCAAACCTTTCCGTAGGCACACCAATATTAAGTACATGAAAATTTTTGTTGTCCAATCCTTCTTTCATAAAGATTTGCTCCATCCCATTGTATAAAACGATGGCCCCAACGGCCCCCTTAATTACTTCTTGTATTTTCGTTCTATACCATTCAGAAGACATTAATTCAGAAGCATCGTAACCAAGGAATTGGACAAAATATGGAATTGCAAGCTGCTTACAAGTTTCCATAACATTGATCCCATTCGGACCAAATGAAGCTAAAACAACTTCAGTGTTACATTGCTTTAATGCCTTTTTAAATTTTCGCTGTTCTTCAACACTCCAGATTCTACAAGGGATTCCAAGAAATTTATCTTTAAGTTTTTGAAAAAAGGATTTTGAAGAGCCGATAGAATGAACTTTAGCATTATTAATTTCAAAATTGGTTGCATCCTTTGTATTGAAGAAAAGGGTAATAATATCCGCATCCAATTTTTGACATTGCCTGACAATAAAGGCCTCTGAAATTTTTGGGAATTCGTTGACTACAAGGGCAACTTTCATTCAGATTTTAGTTGTTTAACCTTCAATTTTAAGAGGTTCAATTGAAATTCCCACCTGGCTTTTTACAACTGAGTTGGAGGGAATATTTTGATGAATCAGACAGTTGGCTCCAATGACAACATTGTCACCGATTTCAACATCTTTCAGGATAACTACATTTGATCCAATCCAGCAATTATTTCCAATGCTTATACTTCATGAGTTATACCCTTGATCTTTAATGAACACCTCTAAATCACTAAACCGATGATTATGATCATATAACCTCACTCCCTCACCAAATTGAGTATGATCTCCAATTAAAATATGCTGCTATACAGTTGATAGAACAGCCGCTGTTGAAAAATACTTTTTGCCCTATTTTCAATTTCACATTGGCTATTATGCGAATGATGCAATTATCCCTAAAAACTGCTTCTAAAATTGAGATATGGAAATCTTTGCCAAAATATCCAATACCCAACCTCTCCCAAAAAAAAAACTTTACCTATTTTTAACCTTCTTTGGTATACCAATCTATAGATTGTCAGGAAATAAATAACCCTGATTTTCTGCAATAGGTATTGACCTCTTCGGAATAGCTGAACTGAATTCATGATCGATTATTATCCATAAGCTCTAAAAAAATCGCTGCGTAAACTCCCCCATGCTCATTAAATTGGAATAAGTATTTAATTTTTCTTTGTAGCCCTGAAAATCTCCATCTCCTTTAACAATTTGCCTTAAAACACCTTCAAGCTCATCTATGCTATTTACAACTGCTGACTGGCCCATTACTTTGTAATATTTCTGCAAATGATACTGTTCCCAGGAACGAAATATGTGGTTCGGATTTCCCAAGGAAATACCATAGTTTATGTCTAAAGGATTCAAATAAATTACAGGGGGATTAAAATAACTGGCTTCCAGCCCAATTGTCGTACCGGCATGGAGGACAGCACTAGCTGCGGAAATAACATCACACTTTTGGAGATGCTGAGTTTTGTCTAAGAGAGATTCACCATCTCTTTCATATTCATCAAAAAAAATATTGGATTTTTCATACAGAGCATCATAAATACCCCAGTTATCAAGCATCGGGTGTAATCCTTATTTCATCAATTTGAAATCCGTCGATTTCTAATAACTTGTCTGCAACAATTTCAATTAAACGAACCTCTTGCTCTGCTACCCTGGGATAACCAAAAGAGCAAGGGAAATAAATATACTTAAATGAATGTTTGCAGGAACCCTTCAAACCACTATTAAGGTACTCAAATACGAAGTAAAAACTGACTAGCGGCCAATGTCACGATATGACTATTGGGAACGCCATGAATGTAATTAAGATCCCTCTTAATACCTTCATTCCAGGTAATATACTTAATATATTTTTGAAAAATCCATGAATGTCGAATATGATCCCAGCTATGAATATAAGTAAAAATGCTCGCCGGATTTAATTATAGCACCAATGAGATTCTCAAAGCGAATATCTGAAAATGAAATAAAATTCTGGACATCCATTATTTCAAAATGCGAAGTTTTTTTGGCTTTAATGTAAAAATCAAAAGACATTACATCCGGCAATAAGAGTTTAAGGTTTAGTTTGTAAAGTGAAATAAACCTGTTCCATTTTGAAGCATTAGATTTTCTCAACCTGCGTTTGACATAATTGCTATAATTTTTTCTTGTTTTAGGTAAATGTCCAAGATAAAAATACAATTGCTGGAGTATTTTATTATAGACCCTCCAAAAGAAATTTAACCTTGTTCCTTCGGCCAACCGAACGGAATAACCTATAGATTCCAAGCTTTCCTTTTCCTCTTCCATTCCCAAACAAAACCACATCCTCCCGTTTTGACAGTTCCTCAATAAACAGTCTGATATCACTTCTCAAACTGATGTGGTTGAGAATTACTCCTATTTTTTTATTGCTTTGCACGGGCCGAATAGCTAGATCAGGTATTTGAGTAACCTTAGTTTTTTCAGGAAAAGCACATCAACTATAACCAATCCTCCTAAATCGAGAAGCATTATCCATAATAAATGTTGGGCAGGGATCGCAGTGATAAAAATCCACGACAACAGGAAAAGCACCACAAATGTCAACACAAACCCCAGAATAGTATTGGAGAAGACATCCCTGATCCGGATATCAAAATACTGGTAAAGCAGGGAAAGAAAATACAGCGCCCCCAGTGAAAACTGAACGAGTGTGCCGATATCACCCCACCAATGGTTTGGAAAATTACCGTAATACTTACACTTAATACCACATTCAAAATAGTAAATACATATTCAGCACGCTTAACTGGATAAGTGATACCTGTTAATAATAATACACGATTGGGAATACTGATCAGTAATCTTGGGATAAGCGCGAATAAGGCCACTTTTCCCCAAATTACATAGGCCTCATATTGATAGGCATCCCCCAACCACAAGCGAAATAAATCTTCCAGAAAATAGACCGAAAAAAAAGTCAATGGAAGGAAAATAATGATAGGGATCTGAATAAAAGAAATTACCGTCTTTTTGAAGGACTCTTTATTTTCTTTGTTTAGTTTAATCAAAACAGGCTGCAGTGCTGTAAATAAATTGTTAGTTAACGATTTAAAAATAAAAAACGGTTTTGTTAAAATCACGTATATAGCGACAAATCTTATATCGAGAAACAGCGAAATAATCAGTTTGTCTACATTCTGGGATAAGGTAGAAATTATAGAAATAAGAAAAACATCTACAGCATATTTGAATATCTGTGATTGCCGCAGATCTTTTAACGATAAAAACTTAACTTCTACCCCGGGGATTCGTTTATCTAGGGCAATCAAGAGCCAATCGCCGAGAAAAAACAATACTTCAATTCCAAGAAAAAGTCCGGCGTACCAAACCAGATTAAGAACTCCTCTATAAACCAAATAAGCCAAAACAAGCGTAAATATTGTTTTGACAAGCAGAAGTAAATTCCTTTGGAAGAATTTCTCAAAGGCATGCAGGAGGTTGGTGGAAATAATTTGAAGAAAAACTACTGCACCGAATCCTGCTGCGATCAAAAACACAAAAAAACTGTCCTTTTCAGAAAGGCCTGAAATAGTGAACAATTTTTGATGAAACAATGCAATGATCAATAAAATGAAGACCAATAAGGCCGTGGCGTAAATGATAAGATTGACGCCAACATTTACGGCGGTCCGGAATTTTTCTAAATCATTATCGGCTCTGAATTCAGCAGCAAATCCTAAAATGGTTTTGCCTGCTCCGAGTTTAAAAGAAGAAGCCAATAACCCGAATGCCGGTGTAAATACCCCATAACCGACTTCGCCAAATCCTTTCAAAAGCCAGGGAACGGTAACAATAGCCACCAGCATCCTTATTATCAGCAAAGTGTAGTTGCTGTATGTGTTTATTTTCAATCGTGAAAGAGACTGCGTGTCCATAAGGTCAAGCGAAAGGGTTCCAGTCAACAGCCAGTTGCTCTGCGATTGCCCAATCCTCTTGTGTATCAATGTTTATATTAAAAGATTCCGGCGAAATCATAAATGAAATCGTATCGCCAAATAACGAATTTTGTTCTTTTAAGACTTCAACTTTGGTCAGGTAAATACTTCCATCCCTATGGAAAGCATCAGGTAATTCTTGTCGTCTGGAGATGATTCTTTTTTCCCCGGTGGATATTTTCAACAATCCTGATTCATCCATTTCAAATGTCCAGTGAGGATTATACTGGTGCGGAACTCGCCTGACAGAGATGAGAGAATCAGCACCGGATTTAATGAATTTACTAATAGATTTATTTAAAAAATCAACAGTTCTGAAAGGTGTTGTCACCTGCAGAAGACACACGGCATCAAAGTGAACGCCTCTATGCTCAAAGAATTCCAGTGCATGCAATACTACCGGTAATGTGGGGGTATGGTCCTGAGCCAATTCTTTAGGGCGGACGAATGGAACATCCACACCTGATTTTCGTCCGGCACTAATGTTTTCCTGATCTTCACTACTGAGCACAACTTTGTGGATAAATTCGCACTTCAAGGCTACCTCCGTGGTATAATTCAGGAGTGGTTTACCGTTTAATAATTTAATATTTTTTCCGGGAACGCCCTTGCTTCCTGCTCTGGCAGGTATCAATCCTAAAATCCGCATCAATAAGTGATGGTTTTATGAAAAGAAAGGTCAACCGTGGCCAGAACATCGGCAATCCTTTTTCCTGCATCGCCGTCGCCATACAAGTTCTCCCCAGCTAAGCCTGTTATTTCACTTTGCTTGAGGATGGCTTCGGTAATGGCCTTTGCCTCGTATTGGGGTACATCCAATACATTCTTTCCACGCTGTCGGCCATTTTGACGTGAGCCAAGATTGACAACAGGTACCCCCAAAAAGGCACATTCCCGGATGCCTACACTTGAATTACCTATCAAGCATCTTGCATTTTTCAATAACCTTAGGAAGTCATTGGGCTCCATGTTTTTGAAAAACCGAATATTGGTAGGTGATTGAATTTCCCTGAAAGCCCGAATCCCGGAAGAGGTTCCATCCGATCCCGCATCAACATTGGGCCAAAACCAGAAGGTAGGTAAATTGAGTGCTTTAACAGCTTTTAGCGTTTCCTCGACATGTCGTCGGGCCAGGTGATATTCATTGGTTACCGGATGTTGCATAACAACAATATAGCCGTTCTGCCATTCCAGTTCGCTTCCTACCCCCCCATATTTTTGGATTGGATCAAAATCGAGCTGAGGTCTTTTTCCATAATTGTTTTAGCAATGTCAATGGAAGGACACCCTGTATTAAACACTTTCATTGGATCTTCTCCTAACCGAATGACCCGAGACCGGGCATCTTCCGAGGCGACTAAATGGATATCAGCAAGTTTCGTATTCGCATGACGCACTTTTTCGTCAATGTTTCCAGTAACTTCCCCTCCCTGAATATGGACCAGGGGTATATTTTGATATGATGCGGCTATAGAAGTCGCTATTGTTTCAAATCTATCGGCAATGGTGATCACAGCGTCCGGGTTCAACATATAAAATACATTGGCCAGTTCCATCAGGCCAATGCCAGTTGTCTTGGCCATTGCAGTAGGATTTTCGCCCTCCAAAACCATGAAAACCTTTTCATTAATCTCAAAACCATCCGCCTGAATATAATCAACAGCATTGCCATATTTGCCCAGCAAAGCAGACCCTGCCACTACGAGTTGAAGTTCAAGGTCAGGATGATCCTTTATGGCACTTAATGCCGTTTTTATGCGGCTGTAGGATGGTCTGGCTGTCACAACAACACAAATTTTTCGTTTCATCAATCAATCAGGTCTTGTTCCGTCAAAAAATTCCAGGCCTTTATTGGCTTATTCAGTGCCTGCCAATTACCTCAGCATACTTACTGGCTAATATCCCCATCCCTTTAGGCTTTTTTGCTTCCAGATCGTCAAAGGAAATCTCGTGGCCTTTTGGCAAATCCTTATTAACTGCCAGTGATTTTTCAAAAATATTTTTTAATTCACTGAAAGCGGAATTGTCTTCTTTGTCAATAGGATGGTCCAGGCTCTTTTTAATATTTCTTACTGCCCTGGTGAGCATTTTGGTTTCATCAATGGTTAGGGAGGCCTTCGCATCGGGACCAAAAATTTTACGGTCAAAGACTACATGGAATTCCAGTATCTCTGCCCCCAGGGCAGCTGCGGCAATGCAAACTTCCACCCTGGCAGAATGATCTGAAAAACCTACCTGCACACCATATCTGTCCTTGAGTGCTTTTATCACATTCAATCCATATTGCCTGGGTTTCGTAGGGTACGCTGTCGTACACTGTAAAAGGGAAAAAGAGACTTCCCGATTTGTCAAAAATTGAACTGTTTTATCCAATTCAGCAAAAGAACTCATGCCGGAAGAAACGATTACAGGTTTTCCCGTCCTGGCAATCTTTTCCAATAAAAGAAAATTATTGACCTCTCCTGAACCAATTTTATACCTTTTCACTCCTACCTCCTCCAACAAATCAACGGCAGCATTACTGAAAGGTGAACTAATGAATTCTAAACCTACCTCATCGCAATGAGCCTTAATCTTCTTCCACTGTTCCAGCGTAAACTCCATTCTTTTCCAATAGTCAAATCGCGTTTGGTCTTCATAGGAAAATTTCACCCGGAAAGGTTCCTGCAAACTGCTTTCCGCATGTGCAATATGAGTTTGAAATTTCACAGCATCTACCCCTGTTGCAGCTAAAGCATCAATATAGGAGTGTAAAATTCCAAGACTTCCCTCATGTGCCTGTCCTAACTCAGCAATAATAAAAGTCATAAGTTCATATAATTCTTTTCAGACTAATTTTCCTCATAATACCCATACCCATACCCGTATCCATACCCATATCCGTATCCATACCCATAATTACTCTTCTTATTGAGTCCGTTCATCACAATACCCGGGTTGCTGAGTTTCTTTTGTTTGTAAATGTCATCAATTACTTTCATCAGGCCTTTCTTGGTATGACCGATACGCACAACGAAAAGACTGAGATCAACAAATCTGTTGACCAACAATGCATCGGTTACGAGTCCTACGGGAGGGGTATCCAGGAAAATGATGTCAAACTCTGTTTTTAAATAATTGATGAGTTCGTCCAACCGGTCCTGCATCAATAACTCTGCCGGGTTAGGCGGTATTGGTCCTGCATTGATGAAATAAAAATTCTCATGGAGTTTGGTGTTATTGACGATCTCCTCCTTGGAAGCAGCACCTACCAGGTAACTGGTCAATCCCTTTCCTAGATTTTCCTGACCGATGTAGGTCGACAATTTAGGTTTACGCAGGTCCATACCGATGGCAATGGTCTTTTTACCGGATATGGCCATACTCATGGCGGTGTTCAGGGTAACAAAAGTTTTTCCGTCCCCACCTGATCCCGAGGTTACCAGAATGCATTTTTTCTCCTTTTCGGCAGCCAGGAAGTGTAAATTGGTCCTGAGCAGTCGGAACATTTCAGCAATAGCGGACCTCGATGCACTGTTGACCACGATGCTTTTACCACTTTTACTTTGGGAGATTCCACCCAGAATCGGCGTGGTTGTCTCATTTTTAATGTCCTCTTCCATTTCAATGGTATCATTGAGCAGAACTTTGAGGAACAACAAAATAGCCGGCAAACCGAGACCAAAAAGGAAGCCGGCAGCATAAACCAGCGGTATCCTGGGCTCAATCGGACTCTTGGGTAACCTGGAGGCATCAATAAGTCTTGAATTTACCGTAGCTATGGCCAAAGACAGGGCCGTTTCTTCCCTTTTTTCCAAAAGGTAAACGTACAAATTTTCCTTGATGCGTTGTTGCCTGGTTATTTCAAGTAGTTCCCGCTGCTTTCGGGGGATGGTGTTGAGTTTGCGGCGGTTCAAATTAATTTTATTCTCCACGCTGCTTCGGGAGGTTTCTATTCCCTGTTTTAACCGTTCAAGGGCTGCAAAAATAATATTTTCCAGAGCGGCTATTTCTCTCTCAATTTCTATTAAAGCAGGGTTGTCTTCTCCTGCCGACCTTAAAAGCCTGTTCCTTTTTAAAACGGCTTCATTGTAAGAAGATATGTGGGTGGTAATGGTTGGATCCTCCACCGTCAGGTTGGCAGGCAACAATTGGTAAGTCCCCTTGCTTGTTGTAAAATACTCCTCAATGAAATCCAGTACACTTTGTTCAACTTCTATTTCCGTAAGCCTGCTTTCCTGGTCATTGAGTTCCTCAATATAGTCGACAACTTCCGCCATATCGGCGTCAATGAGGTTGTTGGTCGTCCGGTAATCCTCGACATCCTGCTCTACCAGTTCCAATTCATTCCGTATCAGCAATAAACGGTCCTCGATAAACTTCAGGGTGTTCGACGCCACTTCATTTTTATCCTCGAGTGCAGCACTGTTGTACACCTTAACAAGGGTGTTCACGACGTCTTTTGCCCGCTCAGGAACGACATCTTTCAGGGAAATACTCAATACACTACTCCATTCCTGGGCTTCGGCGATTTTTATTTTGGCTGCATAAGCGGCGGCCACATCCTCCTTTTTCCGGAAATTCACTCTCAACGGCACATTAAAGTTAAAAGTGGTGTTCCGTTTAAAAATGAGCGTATCTCCTTCAATAATAACAGGGATATTGTAGGCATTTATACTGGTACTGTCCTCCACGGTCATTTCAAATTGCCGTTTGTCAATCGGTTTGATAATTACACTTCCGGAGACCTTGGGGGCGCCTTTTCGAATTACCTGGATAGGTAATTTACTGTAAGCCTCAGAATCCTTAACCCGCCCCAAATGAATAAAATTGACCTCGAGGCCTAATTCCTCCACCACTTCCTCCATCAGGGTTCTGGACTTGAGTATCTGTATTTCATTTAATACATTTTTGGGACTCTGGGAGATCCCCAATCCCTGGAAAAGGGATTCCTGAGAAATACCAGCATTGGCACTCTCATCTTTGATCAATATGGTGGCCTTGGCCAAATAGACCGGCTTGGCATACCGCAGGTACAACCATGCTCCTGCAATGCCCAAAACCAGGCCAATCAGGTACCAGTACCAATATTGAAAAATATATCTGAAGAAAAACTGCCGCAGATCAACAGGCCGTTCCTCTTCAACTAAAAATTCTGGTTTTCCCGGCATTTATTATTTTTTTACTCGTTATGTTGCTAAAGTTATTATCTGGTAATGGATATAATCAGAGTGGCAAAACTCACTACAACCGTTGCCCAGGGGGCCAGTCTGTTAAACTGGGTGTTGATGGTAGCCGCTTTTTCTTCTATAGGCTCAATGTAGACTACGTCATTTTGCTGTAAATAAAAATAAGGCGAATTAAACACCCCTGTATCGTGAAGATTTAATCGCCCATAATAGCGTCGCCCTTCTTTTTCTCTGATAATCAATATATTACGGCGATTACCGTAAGCTGTCAGGTCACCTGCCTGGCTCAATGCTTCCAGTATGGTTACCTGTTCTTCCTGAAGCGTAATAGTCCCGGGGATTTTCACCTCCCCCAAAACACTGATCTTAAAGTTAATGACCCTTACATTGATACTCGCATCTGTTAAAAAAGGCTCAATTTTATGGATGAGGGTATCCCTGATTTGCTTGGTGGTAAGGCCTACGACCTTTACAGAACCCAAAACCGGGAAATCGATCTCTCCATTGTTTTTCACAAGGTAGCCCAAAACTGAATTGGCATTGCCCTGTCGGAAGTTTTGTTCCGCGCTTACATTAAAAGGCGCCGCGGCCTCTGAATCCCAGCTTTGAACATCAATTTGAAGCACGTCATCTGCCTGGACGATCAATTCAGGAACACTGAAGGTTTCTCCATCCTTTGATTCGAACGCACTTCCTTCATTAAAATTAACCAGTCGTTCGTAGGGAACACAGGAAGAAAACCCGATAAAGAAAAATAATCCCAAAAGTAAATATAGTTTGCTCATTTGCATATTATTGTTCTTTTCCAAATAAAGCCTGATACCAGTCAAGACTTTGCTTTAACCCTTCTTTCACCTTAATGTCCGGAGAATACCCCAACAGTTTTTCAGCCTTACTGACATCGGCCAGGCTGTGTGGGATGTCCCCGGGTCTTGGAGGACCATGATGCGCCTCAAGGGTGGATCCTACAATTTCCCGAATATCCTCCCACAGTTCATTGAGCGTGGTTCGTTCCCCACAGGCAATGTTGTAGACCTGATTCAAAGCCGCCCGGTTTTCTGTAAAAAGAGCCAGGACATTGGCCTGGACGGCATTATCGATATAGGTATAATCCCTTGAAAAACTCCCGTCTCCGTTGATGACGGGCTGATTCCCTTTTATGGCTGCTTTCATAAACAAAGGGATCACTGCCGCATAAGGACCGTTCGGGTCCTGTTTAGGCCCAAAAATATTGAAGTACCTCAGGCCTATATAATGGAAATCGTATAAACCTGCAAAAACGTCGGCATACAATTCATTCACCACTTTTGTAACGGCATAGGGTGACAGGGGTTTGCCAATATTAGCTTCCACTTTTGGCAAAGCCTTGCTATCTCCATAAGTTGAGGAGGAAGCCGCAAAAACAACTCGTTCCGCCCCCTGTTCTTTAGCTGCGGTAAAAATATTCAATGTACCGGAGATATTCACTGCATTGGTCGTCACCGGGTCTTTCACAGACCGGGGAACGGACCCGAGGGCGGCCTGATGAGATATCTTATGCATGCCTTCACAGGCTTTCAGACAGATGCTGTAATCCCGGATATCCCCTTCCATGAATTCAAAGTCCTTGCGGCCGAGAAACGGCTCCAGGTTTTTGATACTGCCGGTAGAAAGGTCGTCCAATACGCGAACCAGGCTTACCCTTTCATCGTTCAGCAGGTTTTCCACGAGGTTTGACCCAATAAAACCAGCTCCGCCTGTTATTAATATCTTTGTCAAGTCTTTAATGTTTCTATTGTAAAAATGGGTGTTTACTCAAAGGCAATTTTGCCAGGGGATGGTAATCGCCTTTCAGTCCGAGAGGCTGGGCATTGCGAATATCATGTACCATTTGAATCGCTTTCCTGGCTTCCTTTATCCGGTATCCGTTTCCGTTTAGGATTTCATCATAACTTCGGGTATGCAGATCTGCAAACCCTTCACTAAACTCTATTTCTTCCCCGTCCAGAGTGATCGACCGGTATGTTCGGTTGCCTTCCGCTTTGACCCGTTCAGGTATCAAGTCATAATTGATGCTTAAAAACCATCGGACCCGGGCTTTTTCAAACTCCAGGTAACCGGCTGCCCGGTCATGGCTATGCAGGTGCACCAACATTGACTTTTGATTTCCAAAAACCCATTGCAACATATCAAAAAAATGTACGCCGATGTTGGTCGCAATGCCTCCCGATTTTTTTTCTTCTCCCTTCCAGCTTGTATAATACCAGTGTCCTCGGGAGGTCAGGTAGGTCAAATCAAAATCGAATATTTTATCTTTTGGGCTATTATCGACCCGCTGCTTTAATGCGATTATGGACGGGTGCAGTCTCAATTGGAGAATGTTGTAGATCTTCCCGCCTGTCTCCGCCTCAATTTCTTCCAGGGGTTCAATATTCCAGGGATTGAGAACAATCGGTTTTTCACAGATCACATCCATGCCATGCCTCAGGCCAAACCGGATGTGTGCATCATGCAGATAATTGGGAGAGCAAACACTGACAAAATCCACCTGGCCTCCGCTTCTTTTCAATTTCTCCAGGTGGCGGTCAAAACGTTCAAACTCTGTAAAAAAATCAGCATTGGGAAAAAAACTATCCATTATGCCAACAGAATCAAAGGGGTCAAAGGCAGCCAGGAGGTTGTTTCCTGTTGCTTTGATCGCCTTCATATGTCTGGGAGCGACATACCCGGCTGCACCGATTAACGCAAAATTTTTCATACGGATACTTCTTCCTGCCGTTTATGATATTGTGCAAGGCTTCGCCTTCGATAAGTCGCAAAAGGACTTAATCTCCAAGAAAGAATAACACAAAAATCTCTATTCAATAAACCATCCCGGATCAATGCCGGGCTCCTATTCTTGTTTTCCGCAAGAGCCGCTGATCGATCTGCATTTCCAGGCCCATGCCCAGGGTATGCAGCTCTACCAAAAAACGTTCTTTGCCTTCTTTTTTAATCAATTTACCTTGTATTCCGGTCAGGTTTCCACCAATAATTTCCACCCGGTCTCCAGCATTCAGTCCCAGAGACTCAACAGTAATTTCCATCCCCTCTCCCACTACTCTTTTGACCAGATCAATTTCTTCCTGGGGAATGGAAATAAGATTTCGGGAGAAACGAACAAACCGCAGTACATCAGGTGTTTCCAGTACACGGATATAATCCTTTTTGGTAATCTTTACAAAAAGGTAACAATTAAAAAGTGGCAGAGCCACTTGTTTTGATTTTCTCGTATAATAACGGGTAAGGTGTAGAATGGGTAAGTAGGCGGTAATACCCTGTTTTTCCAAATGCGCCTTTACTGTTTTTTCTCTTTTATAAGGTGTATAAATGGCAAACCAACGAGCTTCAAGCTCATCCAAATGATTCTCAAATTTCACGTTTTTAGCTGCCATCTCAAAAAAATGACCGGGTAGATTGTCCCTGGACCGGCCGGTAGTTTATTCTTTAAAATTATTAAAGTCTCCAGTATGTTAATGCCCCCTCCATCAAGGATCTGTCGTAAATGCTTTTTATATCCATCAAAACGGGGTCTTTTTTCATTATTCGCTTAAAGAAAGACGCATCCAGATCCTGGTATTCTTTGTGATTTACCGCAACGACCACCGCATCATAACCTTTCCCAATCTGCTCTGTCAACTGTAAGCCGTATTCTTCCTCAACTTCTTGTCCGGAAGCGTATGGATCCATTATTTCCACCTCAATGGAGAAGTCCTTTATTTCCTTTATCAGATCAGCAACTTTTGAATTGCGAATGTCTGAAACATTTTCCTTAAAAGTAATGCCCATAACCAATACTTTGGAATTGCTGGGGTTCTTGCCTTTTTGGATCAATATCTGGGTCAATCGTTTGGCGAGAAAAGCCGGCATCTCATCATTCAGCTTTCTGCCACTGGTAATCATATGCGGCTTGTATCCCAGTTGATTAGCCTTGTACAAAAGATAATAAGGATCGACACCAATACAATGACCTCCGACCAAACCCGGTGTAAAGTTAATAAAGTTCCATTTCGTTCCTGCTGCCTGAAGCACTTCTTTTGTATCGATGCCGAGTTTGTCAAAAATAATGGACAACTCGTTCATAAAAGCTATATTGATGTCCCGCTGGGTATTCTCAATGACTTTGGCGGCTTCAGCAACCCTAATGGAACTGGCCTTGTAAGTTCCGGCAATGATGACTTCACCATAGACCTTTGCTATTACCTCCGTGGCTTCTTCATCACTTCCAGAAACGATCTTCAGGATTTTTTCAACGGTATGTTCCTTGTCCCCGGGATTAATACGTTCCGGTGAATACCCTACTTTAAAATCAATGCCTTCTTTTAATCCCGAAAATTTTTCCAGGATGGGCACACAATCCTCTTCCGTGCATCCGGGATAAACCGTGGACTCGTAAATGACATAATCTCCGGGTTTGAGGACTTTCCCAACAGTTTCAGAAGCCTTGAAAACAGGATTCAAATCAGGAATATTGTGTTCATTCACCGGAGTGGGAACCGCAATGACATGAAAATGAGCATTTTTCAGTTCAGCAGCATCAGCAGAATAGATGATATCTTTATTAAAAAAAGCTTCCGGCTCCAGTTCATTGGAAGGATCGACACCGCTTTTCATCATCGCAACCCGCGATTCGTTTATATCAAAGCCCACCACGCTGAATTTTTTGGCAAATTCCAAAGCCAGGGGTAAGCCTACATAACCCAGTCCCACGACGGAGATCTTATTGGATTTTTCTTTAAGTTTCTGGAACATGATTATTTAAAGTTTTACGACCATTCCTCCCTTCAACCGGTATTCATCTCCGGTTTCCGGACAAAATGCAATTCCTCTGTGATCGAATTCAAGCTTATACCCATATTCACTCATCCAACCGGATTGACGGGCGGGATTACCCATTACCAATGCATGAGCCGGTATGTTTTTGGTGACAACTGCCCCTGCGCCAATGAATGCATAGGGCCCGATCTCTACCCCGCAAACAATCGTAGCATTCGCCCCAACGGTAACGCCTTTACCCACAATTGTTTTCTGGTATTTTCCCTTACGGTTAACAGCGCTCCTCGGATTCACAATATTGGTAAACACCATCGAAGGCCCCAGAAAAACATCATCCCCGCAGGTAACTCCTGAGTAAATAGATACATTATTCTGTACCTTGACATTGTTGCCCAGCACTACCTCTGATGCTACAAATACATTTTGGCCAAGACTGCACCCTTTCCCAATGCTCGCATTTGCCATAATATGACAAAAATGCCATATCCTGGTATCGGCTCCGATCTCAGCTCCTTCATCCACTATGGAAGACGGATGGCAAAAGTAATTCTTTTCGACCATTGCAGGCATTTTAAATTTTAGAGAAGATTGACCTGTTTAAAATATGACTTGACTGCCTCAGCTATATAACCGAGGATTTCGTCGTTCATTTCTGTATGAATGGGCAGCGACAATACTTCTTTGCATAGTTCGTCCGTAGCCTCAAGGAATTCAATGCCTCCTGAAAACGTTCCCCGATAGGCCTCCTGCTCATACAGAGGTACAGGATAATAAATCATGCTCGGCACTCCTTTTTCATTCAGGAACTCCTGCAATTCCGCCCGCTTTCCGTTTTTGACCAACAAAGTATATTGATGAAAAACATGGGTGGAATTGGCCTGTCTTGCAGGAATTTCCAATCCGGAAATATCCTTAAATGCTTTATCATAATAAGCTGCTGCCCGCTGACGAGCCTCCGCATAGCCATCCAGATGCCTGAGTTTTATACCCAATATAGCAGCCTGAATGGAATCCAGCCGGGAATTGACCCCGATTTCATCATGGTAGTACCTTCTTACCTGGCCATGATTAGCCACCATTCTCAATTTAGCAGCGAGTTGGTCATCGTTCGTACACAAGGCACCACCATCGCCATAAGCTCCCAGGTTTTTGGAGGGATAAAAAGAAGTACAACCGATGTGCCCTATGGTTCCTGTTTTTTTAACAGAGCCATCTGCAAAGGTGTAATCCGCACCTATGGCCTGAGCATTGTCTTCTACGACGTAGAGGTCATGTTTGCGGGCAACCTCCATGATGGGTTCCATATCGCAACTTTGCCCAAATAAATGAACCGGCACAATGGCCCTCGTCCTGGAAGTTAGGGCTGCTTCAACGATTTCTGCAGTTACATTAAAAGTCTCGGGATCAACATCCACCATTTTGGGGATCAATCTAAGCAGGGCAATGACTTCAGCTGTTGCTACATAGGTAAAGGCTGGTACAATTACCTCGTCTCCGGGTTCCAGTCCTAAAGACATCAGGGCAATCTGAAGCGCATCCGTCCCGTTGGCGCAAGGGATTACATGTTTAACCCCAAGATATTGTTCCAGATCTGCCTGGAATGATTTGACTGCAGGCCCATTAATGAAAGCCCCGGATTCAATAACCTCCAAAACGGCGTTATCCACTTCCGTTTTTATTTTTCGGTACTGGCCTTTGACATCGACCATTTGAATGTTCTCCATTAAAAATATTTTTTGAACTATTTTTTAATTGTTTTTTTACCATTTGAAACCGACTGCATTTGTGCTATTGCTTTTTCAGCCATTGTTTTTCCAATGGAAAGAGAAGCCGTTGCTGCAGGAGAAGGGGCATTACATAAGTGAATTGCCCCAGGTCTTTCAAATATTCTGAAATCATCGATCAGGTTTCCTGCTTTATCACAAGCCATGGCTCTCACCCCGGCATTTCCCCTTTCGAGGTCATTATAACCAACCTCAGGAATCAGATGTTGTAATGCCCGCACGAATGCTCTTTTGGAAAATGACCGGTATATTTCTCCGAGGCCAAACTTCCAGTTATCCCTGACTATTTTATGAAATCCCTTGAAGGAAAGAACTTCCCATAGTTCTTTGAAATTGAAATCCCAACGACTGTAACCCTCTCTTTTAAAGGCGAGTACCGCACTGGGGCCGGCCTCAATACCTCCTTCGATCATTCTGGTGTAATGCACCCCGAGGAATGGAAAAGCCGGATTTGGTACGGGATAAATGAGATTATTGACCAGGTGTTGTTTTTCAGGGATCAAGTCATAATACTCTCCTCTGAAAGGGATTATTTTCAATCCGGTGTCTATTCCGCTCATGGCAGCGAGTTTATCGGAATATAAACCCGCACAACTGACGACCAATGAAGCCTCAAAAACACTCCTGCCAGTCGTAACTATTTGTCGATCATGGTGGTGCTGTAATGTGATCACCTGTTCCTTAAAGAAAGCTTCTCCACCATTTTGCACAAATAATTCGAGGTACTTTTCCGAGACTTGTTTATAATTGACAATGCCGGCCTGCGGTACCCAGACAGCCTCCACTGCACTGACGTGAGGTTCAATGGCCCTGGTCTCCGCTGCGGATATTTTCCGTACCCCCTTCAAACCATTTTCGAGGCCCCGTTGGAGGACTTTATCCAGGAAAGACCTCTCATTTTCCCTGGTGGCTACGATTACTTTTCCACAGATCTCGTGTTCAATTTCGTGTTCCCTGCAAAAAGATAGCAACATCTCATAACCGCGGCGACAGTTGATTGCCTTTTCGCTGCCGGGAACATAATAAATACCCGAGTGAATTACCCCGCTATTGTGACCACTTTGATGAAGGGAAGGCCCGTTTTCTTTTTCTAGGACGCCTATACGGAGATCAGGACGTTGTTGGTTTATTTGGTAAGCTGTAGATAATCCAACAATACCGGCACCGATAACCAAAATATCAAATCTATTGTCCATTCTCTCAAATTAGATTATGGGACAAAGGTACGTTTTTATCTTGTTAAGGTTGCAAAAAACAAGGCTTAATTAGCTTGAAAGCAACGCATCAAAAACAAGAACATAAAACACTGATAATCAAAAAATAAAAGGAAAATTAAAAGGATCGCCCTTTGTCGTCAAACATTTTTATGGTTATCTCAGGATAGGCAACAGAAAGGTCCTCAGCTATGGCTTTTATATAGTTCCAATCTCCGTCATAACTAAAGATAAAGGGTTTATGGAATTGCATGTCCGGCGTGTTGTTGAGCTCAATGCCAGGTTCCGTACTGTTGATGGTAAAAAAGCCATAATATCCTTTTTCCAGATCCGGGTCTATACCGTAAAAACTCAATTGGTCATATATATAGTTTGCATCTGTTTCCTGGGATTTTTCCGGGTAGGCGATATATCCCCAAACAGAATTTTGAGGAACCCGGAAGATTTCCTTATGCAACAAAATAACTCCTTCTTCTGTTTCCAGTTCAAGGAGGTAGCGATTATCCTCTACGATCAATGTGCCGTTATTTTTAACCGTATTTCTCAGGTCAAAGTGGAAGAGATAAAAACCGGCATTCAGTGCCCCTGCGGTTACGTCCGCTGTGGAGGGTGCTATACCGGGAATGCAATCATCGGGGGATATCACTTCATTGAGCAAAATGGTCAGCCTATTGCCAATATGGGTAAAATCAAAGTCAATCGTTCCGTTGAGGCATTCGCCATTTTCTATGGTTTGGACTTTAAATTGTGTAGTACGTTGCCCGGGACTAAGGATCTCAGTGATATCGAGATAAAATTCCTTTTTGATATTGGAAACGATAATGGGATCCCCCAGCTTATCCTCTTTACAGGAACTGGCTATAAAAAGCAGGGACATGAGTCCTGTCAATAACTTTAACCTGGTGAAATCACGCATTAAACCTGTTTTTAATTTTGCATACGCAAAATAGAAATATAAAAGAAAAAGCCTTCTCTTCTTAATCAACAAATTGCGCCTTTTTTTGAAGAGCCGGCCTTTATTATGAAACGACATCCTTGTTAAAACGCTGCCCTTTGGTATGAGATTTTACTGATTTTAAACAAAAAAAGTACAATAGCCAATTGATTGAAAAAAAATTCGATTACCCGACGACAAATTATTAGTCCCAAAACCCAAGAAATGACAATCAAAGCATATCTTTGCCCTCTATGGAAATTAAGAACATAAGGAATTTTTGCGTTATAGCGCATATTGACCACGGAAAGAGTACTCTTTCTGACAGGTTGCTGGAATTTACGCAAACCATTTCCGAGCGGAACATGAAGGACCAGGCCTTGGATGACATGGATCTGGAGCGGGAGCGAGGCATTACCATTAAAAGTCATGCCGTCCAATTATATTACAATCACCCAAATGGTGAAAAATATACTTTTAACCTTATTGACACTCCGGGTCATGTGGATTTCTCCTATGAAGTTTCCAGATCCATCGCTGCCTGTGAAGGTGCTTTGTTGCTGGTAGATGCTTCTCAGGGCATTCAGGCCCAAACCATCTCGAACCTGTACCTGGCCATCGAGCATGATCTCGAAATCATCCCTATTCTCAACAAAGTGGATATGGAAAGTGCCATGATCGATGATGTATCCGAACAGATCATAGACCTCATCGGTTGTGAACTGGAAGACATCATACACGCCAGTGGAAAAACAGGTCTGGGTGTACAGGATATCATGCAGGCAATAGTCGAAAGGATCCCTGCCCCAAAGGGTGACCCCGAAGCTCCCTTCCAGGCACTTGTCTTTGATTCGGTTTTTAATCCTTATCGTGGGGTTATTGCTTATTTCAGGGTGATGAACGGAACGATGAAGAAAGGGCAAAAAATACGATTTGTCAATACGGGCAATGAATACGATTCTGACGAAGTCGGGGTATTGCAAATGTCCCTGGTTCCCAAACCGGAAATTTCCGTTGGCAATGTAGGTTATGTCATCACGGGAATTAAAAATTCCAAGGAAATCAAGGTTGGAGATACCATCACGACGGTTGACAACGCATGTAGAGAAGCCATCAAAGGGTTTGAGGATGTTAAACCTATGGTATATGCAGGTATATTTCCCATTGACAATGATGATTTTGAGGATTTGCGGGAAAGCCTTGAGAAATTACAGCTCAATGATGCATCCCTGGTTTTTGAACCGGAGACTTCCACGGCTTTGGGGTTTGGATTCAGGTGTGGATTTCTCGGCATGTTGCATTTGGAGATCGTCCAGGAAAGATTGTTCAGGGAGTTTGACCAAAATGTCATAACCACCATACCTAACGTGTCTTACTTCGCCTATACCAAAAAAGGCGAAAAACTCACTATTCATACACCTGTAGATGTCCCGGAGCCCACCTTGCTGGACTACGTTGAAGAACCCTACATCAGTGCACAGATTATTACCAAACCCGATTACATAGGTGGTATCATGGCACTGTGTATGGAAAAAAGGGGTACTTTACTCACTCAACATTATCTTACGGAGTACCGGGTAGAATTATCCTTTGAATTGCCGTTGGCGGAAATCGTTTTTGATTTTTACGACAAACTAAAATCCATTTCCAGAGGTTATGCTTCCTTTGACTATCAGCCGAGTGAATACAAACAATCGGACCTGGTAAAACTGGATATTCTACTGAATGGTGAGTCGGTTGATGCGCTTTCAGCACTTGTTCACAGGGATAAAGCCGCAGCCTTTGGCCGTCAGATTTGTAAGAAACTCAAAGAATTACTGCCCCGCCAGCAATTTGTCATTGCCATCCAAGCAGCTATCGGCGCCAAAATCGTTGCCAGGGAAACCATCTCTGCTATGCGTAAAGACGTCACTGCCAAGTGTTATGGTGGGGATATTACCCGTAAACGTAAACTGCTGGAAAAACAGAAAAAAGGGAAGAAAAAGATGCGCCAGATCGGAAAAGTACAGGTGCCTCAAAAGGCTTTCCTGGATGTCCTTAAACTGGATTAAAAGATTGGTGATAAAATCCTCAAATGTCGTTTATAAGCTTATTTATTCCTTTTACATTTCGATATTTTTTTTACCTTTGACGTTGAAAGTCATGCTACTACCTTTGAGCCACTTAAACAAGCTACACCTTTACGTTTTCTGCATCATCCATACGCAAACCACCACTGACCATCAAGCATGCCCTTTTCCCCTTTGCACCAAACCCACGAAGAAAAAACTTAATTAAAATATTAATCCATTTAACAACAAAAATCTGATAGTATGAGATTTAAAAACATTACTCTAATAGCCTTATTCAGTTTCCTCTTCGCTGTAGGAATGTCTGCCCAGACTTTCTTCTCGGAGGATTTTGGCAGCGGAATCCCGGACACCTGGGAAAATATCGAGGTGGAAGGAAACGGTCAACCTTCTTCTGTATGGTTGTACACCACAGATGGACCTACCGGACCGACAGCTTATGATGCGCTTATGTCCACAACTGCTGATAACGGTTTCGTAATTTTCGACTCCGACCTTAACAACAACCTGGGTTCGCCTCAAAATGCCTGGCTGATATCGCCTGAAGTAGATGCGACTGCTGAAGATATTGTATGGTTGGTTTTCGAAACTTACTATCGTAGTTTTGATGACCGTCCTCAGATCAGGATAGGAACGGATCTGAATGATCTTGACAACTGGGCTACCATCGAGGTATTTCCCGGCATCGGAGCAACCGACTATAATGCTTCCAATCCGGAAACGATGACCTTTAATATCAGCGAGTTTGCTGCCGGCCAAACATTCCGCTTTGCATTCCAGTTCCTGTCAGATGCCACGACCAACAACGGTGGCGGAAGTCAGGGTTGGGCTTATGCATGGCAAATCGATGACGTTAGTTTGACCAACGAAAATCCACTTCCTGCCATTGACCTGGCATTTGCCAATGATTTTTATTCCATTGCTCCCAGTGCTGTAACACCAGCCAGCCAGGTAATTCCTTTCGGTTTCATCACCGATATCGGCAATGTCGGATCTGGTACAGTTGATGCTTCCTCCGTTGAAATAAGTATTGCCAGTAGCAGTGGTGTTGTATTTACGGATACAAACGACTATGGTAGCCTTGCTCCAGGGGAACAATTCATTGATTATATCTTTGAAAACCAATTCACGCCTGCAGCAGAGGCTGAGGATTACACTGGAACTTATACATTGACACCAGCTGACGGAGCCGATGCCATCCCTTCCAACAATAGTATAACTTTCAACTTTTCTGTCAGTGATACCCTTTTCAGTAAAGACCTTGGTGCTACGAGAAGTGTTGCTCCTTCAGCAGACAACAACTATTCTTATTCCTGTGTTTATTACATCCCTGAAGGAGAAGGCTTGTATGCTCGTTACGTTTCTTTTGGGGTATCCGATTCACAAGGTGCTTTGGCAGGAAACTCCTGTAACATTTTCCTTTATGAGTGGGAAGGTGATACCAATGGAGACGGTAATGTCAATACCGCAGAAATGACCGCTGGACAGGCTATTGCTTTCAACAGTTATCAATTCCAGGGAGATGAGCATCTTGAAATTTTGACACTGCCTATCGACCTGGATTCAGAGGCTATTCCATTGCAAAGTGGAAAGTATTATGTGATCGCCATTCAATACGTTGCTGTTGCTGACGAGAACATGTTCCTGCTCGCGTCAGAAGAATTCAACTACTTTGGTATGAACTACCTGACCGACTCATTGAATACCAACGACAATACGGTACCTATCCAGTACGCATCTGCACTTGATGTAGGTAACTCAGGGGAGTATTTCATCCTTGGATTTGGATTTGACATTGTTCCGTTGATCCGCATGAGTATTGGAAATAACGATGACCTGAGTGGCGATGCAATTGTAGCTACCAGAGAAGTTATTTTGGCGGATGGTGCTGTAAGTGTGTTCCCTAACCCGGTTGACAAAGTGGCTAACGTTGCATTTAACCTCAACGAAGTTTCTGAAAATGTCACCCTCGAAATATTCGATCTCAAGGGAAGAATGGTCAGCAGAACCAAACATGAGCAAATTCAGGAACAAACAGTTAACGTTGATGTAGCTTTCCTCCCGGCAGGTAACTACAAAATGAGAGCGCGTACCGATAATGGTATTAAAACAGTTAATCTCGTGGTTCAGCGTTAATGATCTGTCAATAATTTTACTTAGAAGTTAAAATAAAAAATTAGGGCCTGCAGTCAAATTGACTGCAGGCCCTGTTTTTTTTTAAATCCGTGGTCATAAAATCCAAGAAAAAACCGACGAATGAAATTTATTGTTATGATCAGGCTGAAGCCTGGGTTACTATAATTCCTAAACCCTGGAGGTGATCAACATCCTAAATCAGCAAGTGCTTCCCGGATATTTTTGATCTTGGCATTACCATCAGCGAGCTTCTTGCGTTCCAGCTCTACCACCTGAGCAGGTGCACGATTGACAAAACTATCATTGCCCAGCTTTTTCTCAACAGTTTTTACAAACCCCTGGAAATACTCCAGTTCTTTATTCAAGCGTTCACACTCTTCTTCCTTATTGATCTCCTGATTCAGCTCAACAAAGAATTTATGTGTTTTTACCTGGAAGGAAACACTGTTGTCAATACTGTCTTCCGTCATATCAAGGCTTTCCAGGAAGGCCATCTTCATCACCATAGCTTTCATGCCTTCCGATTCCAGCAATTCTGCCAGTTCGGCAGAAGTCTGTCCATGTACCTTCAGCGGTTCCTTTTGTTTGATTCCGTTGTTGTTGCGGGTATCTCTTACCCCGGATACGATGTCTTTGGCCAGTTCAATCTCATTGATAAAATGTTCGTCGTAATTCCCGACCGCTGGCCATCGGCTGATAATGCAATCCTCTCCTTCTTTACGATCACGTAACTGGTGCCAAATTTCTTCCGTAACAAATGGCATAAACGGGTGCAGCAAGATCATCATTTTTTCAAACAAATCGATAGACTGCTGATAGGTTGCGCTATCGATTGGTGCGCCATAGGCAGGCTTGATCATCTCCAGGTACCAGGAACAGAAATCTGACCAGATAAATTTGTACAATTCCATAATGGCATCGGACAAGCGGTATTCTTTCATTTGCTTATCCAAATCCTCAACCAGGCGATACATTTTTTGTTCCAGCCAGTCTCCGGCCAATTTATTAATATCAGCAGTTGAATCGTCCACAGGAGCATCAACAATTTCCCATTGCTTGATAAGCCTCAGGGCATTCCACATCTTATTGCAGAAGTTACGCCCTTGTTCACACAACTTGCTCTCGTTAATTACCACCCCAGTTTTTGGATCAATGGGTGCATCGAAAATGATATCGTTGCCTGCCGCTGCACTGGACAACATACCAAAGCGTACGCCATCCGCCCCATAGTTGTCGATCAGGGCAAGTGCATCCGGAGAGTTCCCCAGGGATTTACTCATTTTCCTTCTTTTCGAATCCCGAACCATTCCCGTGAAATAAACATCATGGAATGGCATTTTCCCCTTTTTGGCTGCTACTTCCGGGCCCAGCAAGTCATTTGCCCATTCATACCCGGCCATAATCATTCTGGCCACCCAGAAAAACATGATATCCCAACCCGTTACCAATGCATTGGTAGGATAATAATAGGCCAGGTCATTCTCTTTTTCGAACCCATCAAAAACAGTTAATGGCCACAACCACGAGGAAAACCAGGTATCAACCACATCTTCGTCGCGATGGAGGTCGTCGTGGGTCAAAGCTGTATTTCCCGTTACCTTTTTCGCTTCTTCGAGAGCTTCTTCTTCAGTTGCTGCCACAATGATGTGGTCTTCATAATACCAGGCAGGAATTTGTTGTCCCCACCATAATTGGCGGGAGATACACCAGTCTTTCACATTTTCCTCCTTCAGCCAGCTGTAGAACATATTCCACATACCGCTTGGGAAAAAGCTTACTTCTTCTTTCTTTACAGCCTGCAGAGCGGTTGCGGCAAATTCGTCCATTTTAAGGAACCACTGCATGGTAAGCCGGGGCTCAACAATGGCATTGGTTCGTTCAGAACGTCCGACTTTATTTTTGTAGTCCTCGATTTTAACCAGGTGACCGGCATCTTCGAGGTCTTTCATGATCAGCTTACGGGCAACAAAACGATCTTCTCCGACATACAACTGTGCTGCTTCATTGAGCGTACCATCCTCATTAAGGGTATCTATGACCTCAAGGTTATGCCGTTGCCCGATTTCATAGTCATTCATATCGTGGGCAGGCGTAATTTTCAGGCAGCCTGTTCCAAATTCCATATCAACATACCTGTCAGCAATGATGGGAATGGGGCGACCTATCAATGGAACGATCGCATTTTTCCCATGAAGATGAGCAAAACGTTCATCTTTTGGGTTTACGGCGATTGCGGTATCTCCAAGAATGGTTTCAGGACGCACCGTGGCAATGGTAACATATTCATCCTCAGTACCTTCAATTTGGTATCTCAGGTAATAAAGTTTGGAATTTTCCTCGCTGTGAATTACCTCTTCATTAGACAAAACCGTTTTGGCCGAAGGATCCCAATTGGTCATGCGCAATCCGCGGTAGATTTTGCCTTTTTTATACAAATCAATAAAAACACGTATTACGGCATCCGACAACTTGGGTTCCATGGTAAACCTGGTGCGTTCCCAGTCACAGGAAGCTCCCAGTTTTTGCAACTGATCCAAAATAATGCCGCCATATTTATCCTTCCATTCAAAAGCATACTTCAGAAAATCCTCTCTTGAAAGATCGGATTTTTTGATTCCTTTTTCCCGCAGCATTTTCACCACTTTTGCTTCCGTTGCGATGGAGGCATGATCGGTACCCGGCACCCAGCAAGCGTTGTATCCCTTCAAACGTGCCTGGCGAATAAGGATGTCCTGGACAGTATTGTTCAACATATGTCCCATGTGCAAAACACCCGTGACGTTTGGCGGAGGTATTACAATACTATAAGGCTCTCTTTCGTCTGGTTCTGAATGGAAATAGTTCTTTTCCATCCAATGGTCGTACCATTTTTTTTCCGTCTCTTGTGGCGTATACCGCGTGGATAGTGACATGTAAAGGTTTTTGTTGCTTAAATAAAGAGTTCATTTATGGAACTCAAAAGATCACAATCTGCACACTTTTCAAAAAGTGTGTGGAGCATGAACATCAAATATCATTTTATCGTTCCGGAAGCAAGGCCCTTTTAATCCAGGGATAAGGCACAAAAGTCCCCCATTCCTAAAAACTCCTCAGAAAATGCCGCAAAGATAGGATTTTTTTAAGTTGGCATATTAAAAAAAACAGATTTTTACCTTAAAGAAAACCCCGGACTTCAGAACCGACAGTAAGCCGTTCCTTGTTCTGCAAAATCAAGGCCAGTCCTTCCATTTTTGGCACCTCGTAATGGAAGAAAAACTTCATGGTATGTATCTTACTCCAATAAAACTTATCCTCCGCGTTTTCCTTCAAAGCTTCGGAAGCGACGATACCTGTTTTAAGCCATTGCCATGCGACGACGAGCGTTCCGGCAAACTCCATAAAAACTGTGGCATCTGCCAAAAAGGATTCCAGATCTCCTTTACTGGCATAAGCGGCTAATTGCCTTAGAACCTGGTCCGTTAAGCGAAGTTTATCTCCGAGTATTTTGGCATAAGGTCTCAATGGCTCAAATTCAACGGCATCGTGAATGGTTTTTTCCATAGCCATCACCAGCAAATCCACAGCTCTTCCATTTTTCATCATCATTTTCCGGCCCAGTAAGTCGAGCGATTGGATACCCGTTGTACCTTCGTAAATAGCCATTATTCTGATATCGCGATAGTATTGTTGCAGGGGAAAATCCATACAATAACCATAACCGCCCAAAACCTGCAAACCGTTATTAACAGCTCTTTGTCCGGCTTCAGCAGGATAAGTTTTAGCAATGGGTGTCAATAGATCTACCAGCAAATGGTAATCGCCATTTTTATTGTCAACCGCTTCTCTGGCCAGATCCTCCAGTCGCGCGCATTCGAAAAGCAAACTCATCGCTCCCTCGGTAATGGCTTTTTGCAGCAAAAGCATTCTTTTAACATCCGGATGATTGATGATAAGGGTTTGCTCACTGTTTTTTCCGGGGTTGTTCAGCGCCTGACCTTGTTTTCTTTCGCCTGCATAATTCAGAGAAGCATAATATGCGGCAGTAGCTGTAGATGCTGCAGTAGCCCCGACATCGATCCTTGCCGCATTCATCATCTGAAACATATATTTCAACCCCTGGTTTGGTGCTCCAACAAGCCATCCTCTGCAATCATCATTTTCTCCGAAAACCAGGTGTGTGGTGGCATATCCGCGTTGTCCCATTTTCTGAAAATCTCCGGCGGTGATCACATCATTGGGTTCCAGACCTCCATCCTCAGTTGGTCTGAATTTAGGTACGACGAAAAGGGATATACCCTTGGTTCCGGCGGGAGCTCCTTTTATCCTCGCCAGTGTCAGGTGCACAAAATTTTCAGCATATTGATGATCCCCCCCTGAAATGAAGATCTTTTGCCCCTCTATTTTATAATATCCATCTTCCGCAGGTTCTGCTGCGGTAGTCAAAAAAGCCAAGGAACTACCTGATTGAGGTTCTGTTAAAGCCATGGTGCCCAGCCATGCGCCGCTCACCATTTTCGGCAGATAAGTCTCCTTCAAAGTATCATTGCCAAAAGACAAAATAAGGTTGGCAGATCCCGTCGTCAGGTTTAAATACCCCACTGCGCTGTTATTGGCAGCCTCCATAATATGGTTGCCCGCCAAAAAGATGGTTTCCGGAATCTGCATCCCACCATATTCATAGTCAAAAACAGGGCCAAGCCAACCAAGTCCAGCAGCCTTTTCAATGATATTTTTCAACTGAGGATGGGCAATAACCTGTCCGTTTTTAAATGTTACGGGTTGCTGATCCATTTCTGTAAAGAAGGGAAAAAGCTCGGCATCTGCAAAGTCTTTCAAAGACTGTAGAAACATTTCGATAGCTTCCCGGTCATAGTCTTTAAAACTGTCTAATTGAAATAGATCCTCTGCTTTATGTACTTCAAAAAGCCAGAAAAGCAGGTTACGCATGTTCATGTACTGTTTATCCATGTCCTCCAGATTTCTGTTGATTGTTATCGGGATGAAAGCGAGATTGGTGGTATACTTGCCGCCGAAAGGTTCCCCTGCGCAAAGTTCCGGAAGCGATTATGACTTGATTTTGCCAGGAATTACCTTCAAACGACCGGGGTGGCAGGGCCGATAAGCCAAATATCCATGGAAACCGTCATTTTATTGGTTTTAAATCGCACTTTGAGTTGGCCGCCCTTTCGCTGCACTGATAAATCGACAAGCGCAGGCTTTATTTCCCGAATGTTTAAAATAAGCAAGACATGGAAGCTACAATACCGGTTCCGCAAGACAAGGTTTCGTCCTCAACGCCACTCTCGTAGGTCGCTACTTTTGATACCACCAGTCAGGTACTTGCACAAAATTGACATTGGTGCCTCGTTAGACTTGAAACGGTCTGAATAACGCACTTTTTTACGCTTCGCTCAGAAACATCAAAGCCCTCTAGTTTGTCAACGAACCGGACATAATGGGGGGAACCGGTATCCATAAAAGTAAAACACCTCCCCTCTTTTCACGACCTCTGGTAACATTAATCATTTTCAGTTCAATAAGATCACCAACAACCCTGCCTTCATGTGGCCCATCAACGGCTAAGAAGGAAGTCACATCTGCCAATAACACCTACCCAAAAATGAGCAAAAGACACGATACAACGTGCCACCGTTGCCGCACATAGACCCTTCAAGACCGTCCGCATTGAAATATTTCATTTCGAAGTCATATTCCGGGTGTTGCTGCAACAAGATCATTCCGTCTGCCCCAATACCGAAACGGCGGTCACAAATGCGGTTGATCAATTGAAAATTCTTTTGGTCAAAATGCCGATCCCAATCATCGATCATTATGAAATCGTTCCCGGCGCCCTGGTATTTGTAAAAATGGATTTTTCCTGACATCATTTTAACCTCTATTCATTATCAATTTTAAGGCTATCCACTTGCTCCTGGTTTTCTTCCTGCTGAATTCCACCAAAAGGGGCATCCAACAAGATATGTCTGGTCACTGCCAGGCCCAGAAGCAGGAGCAGAAAAATTCCCCCATACAGGTTGAATTTCTTGCCAAATAGCGGTTCTACCTCCCGCATTTCATCCTTTTCCTGTTTTTCTTTCATTTTTCAGTATGTTGGTGATTTACACTAGCGACATAAAAGTAGAGCATTATTGTCTTTTAAACAACAGCCATTTATTTATATCACTTTATTTTCCCTATTTTAGCCCCAAAATATAAACTGTGATAAAAGCAACCAATATCCACAAATCCTATGGCACCCTGCATGTATTAAAAGGTGTTGATCTTCATATCAAAAAGGGAGAAGTGGTTTCCATTATCGGTAAATCAGGAGCTGGTAAGAGTACTTTACTCCATATTCTGGGCACACTGGACAAAGCTCAAAAGGGAAGCCTTTTTATTGAAGAACAGGATGTCCTTAAATTAAACCAGAAGCAGCTAGCCGCTTTTAGAAATAGTCATATTGGATTCATTTTTCAGTTTCACCATTTACTGCCTGAATTTACGGCCCTTGAAAATGTTTGCATCCCGGCCTATATTCAAAAAAAATCAGTTGCCGATACAGAACACCGCGCCAAGGAGCTATTGGATTACCTGGGCCTGTCGGAACGTCTTACCCATAAACCTGCGCAGCTATCCGGTGGGGAACAGCAAAGGGTGGCGGTGGCCAGATCATTGATCAACAATCCGGGTATCATTTTCGCGGATGAACCATCCGGTAACCTGGATACCGCTTCCTCAAAAGAATTACACCAGTTAATCTTTAAATTAAGAGAAGATTTTAACCAAACCTTTGTCATTGTAACCCACAACCAGGAATTGGCCCAAATGAGTGACAGGATTCTGGAAATGGAGGACGGACTGATTAAGTAAAATTTCACCTAAGAACAAAGCCACATTCTTCAGCACTGATTAATCATTTATCTCGATGGAGAAAAATTCTAAAGAACAAAAAATACGACCAACCAATAAGCCCTTCAATGAGCTACTCACCGAGTTGTATATTGCTATCAAAGATTGGTTTGCAGCCCTATTCGATCTTCAGCATGGATTGAGCAGGGAAGGCACGGTAATATATATAAAAAACAGCAAAAAGATGCGCGGGGCCAATGCATGGATGCTGATGTGTTCCATTATGATCGCATCCCTCGGTTTGGACCTGGACTCTGCTGCTGTTATTATTGGTGCGATGCTTATTTCCCCATTAATGGCTCCTATTTTGGGTATCGGACTTGCGATAGGAATTAATGACCGGGAAGCTCTGACCATTTCATTGCGGCATTTCACCATTGCGATCATCATTGCATTAATAACCAGCACCTTTTATTTTTATATTACCCCGCTGGGACAACCGACAAGTGAGATTTTAAAAAGGACCAGTCCCAACCTGCTCGATAGCCTTGTGGCTGTCTTCGGAGGCCTGGCCGGTATTATTTCCATCTCCAGAAAAGATCAATCCAACGCTATTCCGGGTGTTGCCATCGCTACAGCTCTGATGCCTCCACTGTGCGTCAGTGGTTATGGAATAGCGAATGGCAACTGGCAGGTAATGCTCAATGCTTTTTATCTGTTCTTCCTTAACTCTTTCTTCATTGCTCTGACCACCTACATCATTATCAGGCTTTTGAAATTTCCATTTAAATCCCACCTCGATGAAAAGGACGCCAGAAGAACCCGAATTTTTATCACCATTTTCAGTCTGCTGATTATCCTTCCAAGCGCCCGGATCCTCAGGGACCTCATCGTATTTCAAAGAGATAAGGAAAAAGCGGAATTGTTCATCAGCGATCATTTTTCAGATAATTGCATTGATTACTCCCTCGTTAAGGGAGACTCCACCAATCAATTGGTCCTGGAATTATTAGGCAGAAGTATCAGCCAGGACTCCCTGAATCACTTCAATGACCTGCTCGCCTCGGAATATAAACTAGAGAACACCAGATTGAGCATCATTCAGGATAACTCCCTCCGATTGGAGAGGATCAATAAAATGCAGCTGGAATTATCCAGCCTTGGGCAAATTGCCAATCAACTGGAAACCGTCAATAAGGAAAGAACCGATCAGCAAACTCAAATCAATGAGTTGACTCAAAAAATAGACAGTATTAATGCCAGGAGTATTCCACTGAAGAATATCGGGGACGAACTGAAGGTTATTTTTCCTGGCCTGGACGAAGTAGGTTTTGCCAATGTCGAAAAAAGTGCCTTCGATAAAACAACCATTTCCATTCCGCTTTTCATCGTTAAATGGAACAGAAACACGCCTTTGTACCAAAGGAGGAATGACGAAAAAAAGATTTATGACTTCCTCGTAAAAAGAGCGAATTTAGACACCATGCAGATAATTGCTTATTAAGTGATAATTTTTCAAACAGCTAAAAATGAACGCATTAATCCTCGTGGATCTTCAAATTGATTTTTGTCCCGGCGGTGCTTTGGCCGTTGAAGAGGGAGATAAAACGATTCCCGTTGCAAACCGGCTCAGCGACTTTTTTGATCTTGTTGTTGCTACCCAGGACTGGCACCCGGAAGACCATGGCAGTTTTGCGATCAATCACCCTGGCATGAAAATTGGATCAATAACAGAATTGGGAGGATTACCCCAAATACTCTGGCCTGTTCATTGTGTTCAGGAAAGTCCGGGAGCTGAATTCGTGAAATCCCTGAACCTTGCGAATATTACCAGGGTTTTTGAAAAGGGAACGGATAAAGACATAGACAGTTATTCAGGCTTCTTTGACAACGGCCATAAAAAATCGACAGGACTTCATGATTTCCTGCAACTCAATAAAGTTACGCGTGTTTTTGTATTGGGGCTTGCCCTCGATTATTGCGTAAAATATACAGCCATCGACGCAGCGAATCTCGGCTATAAAACTTATCTTGTTGAAGATGGTTGCCGGGGAGTTGGCCTGAAGGGTGACGACATCCCGAATGCTTTGACAGAAATGAAAAATAAGGGGGTCATCATCATCAATTCCGAAGATGTGCTCAACAACAACTATTAATAGAATACAAATAAAAATAGCTATATGATTTCAACAGCCAAATTATCCTCCGCAGAGCTGATGCAGATGGAAGACGTTTACGGAGCCCATAATTACCACCCCCTGCCCGTCGTTTTAGCCCGCGGTGAAGGAGTTTACGTATGGGATGCAGAAGGTAAAAAATACTTTGACTTTTTATCTGCCTATTCGGCGGTCAACCAGGGACATTGTCACCCGAGAATTATAGAGGCTCTTACTGAGCAAGCTAAAACACTCACACTTACTTCCAGGGCTTTTTACAACGACCAGCTGGGGCCTTATGAAAAGTTTATCACAGATTATTTCGATTATGATAAAGTGCTGCCCATCAATTCCGGAGTGGAAGCCGTAGAAACTGCCCTCAAGCTTTGTCGCAAATGGGCCTATAAAGTAAAAGGGGTTCCCGTCAATAAAGCCAAAATAATTTTTGCCAGTGCCAATTTCCATGGCCGTACCCTGGGCGTTATTTCTGCCTCTACAGACCCCGACTCGACAGGTGGGTTTGGCCCATACATGCCTGGTTATCAAATAATTCCCTATAATGACCTCGATGCTCTTGAAGAAGCATTAAAAGATCCTCATGTAGCTGGATTTATTGTAGAACCTATTCAGGGAGAAGCAGGTGTTGTGGTTCCTGATGACCATTATCTGCCCGGCGCCTATGCTCTCTGCCAAAAACACAATGCTTTATTCATTGCAGATGAAGTCCAGACAGGTATTGCCAGAACCGGCAAATTGCTGGCCTGTAATTATTTCGATTTCAAACCAGACATCCTGATTTTAGGCAAAGCCCTTTCCGGAGGTGTTTTTCCTGTCTCAGCAGTCCTGGCAAGAGATGAAATAATGCTGACTATTTTACCAGGTGAGCATGGCTCTACCTTTGGAGGTAATCCGCTGGCGTGTGCAGTGGCTATGGCAGCCCTTCAAGTAGTACTTGAAGAAGATCTTGCAGGAAATGCCTATAGAATGGGAGAACTTTTCCGAAGCAGGTTACATGAGGAACTCGTTAAAAAATCAGACCTCGTGAATCTTGTTCGTGGAAAGGGATTATTGAATGCCATTGTCATCAATGATTCTGAAGACAGCAAAACGGCATGGAACATCTGCCTCAAACTTGCTGAAAACGGATTACTGGCCAAACCCACTCATGGCAATATCATTCGCTTTGCTCCTCCACTGGTAATGACCGAGGATCAACTGAACGAATGCTGTGATATTATTATTCATACCATAATGGATTTTGAACAATAAACAGTTTTGGCGATCTGGCCTCAATAGAAAATAACGGAAAGATCAGCCAAAAATCAACACTTTGAACAATAAAACATCACATTAAAATAGTTTAAGAGATGTTTTGGGACCTGCAGGTTCCAAAACATCTGGCTATGTTACTATTCTGAATAAAATACCTGTAATAATGATAAAAAGAATTTTTTTGTCACTAACGGCAACTTTGCTTTTTACGTTTTTGAGTGCCCAGGAAACAACGGTTTATACCGAAGCATCCAGAGCCTTTAAAACCGGAGAAGAACTACTCGCCAACGGACTATTCGCGAAAGCCCAAAGTGAATTTGAAACAACGATCAACCTGCTTCTGCCGTTAAATGAAACTGCCAATCGTCAATTATTGGCTAAAGCCAAATTTTACCACGCCAAATGCGCGGTCATGCTTGAACAACCTGATGGAGAAAAGCTCATGCTGGACTTTATCCGGGACTATTCTCCTGACCCGATTGCTAATGAAGCGCTGATCGAGGTCGCAAATTATTATTACAACTCCCGGGATTACGATAAGGCGCTGGAATTTTACAACCAGGCTCCCCTGTCAGGATTGAGCAAACAACAACGGGCAGAAGTTAAATTCAGACAGGGATATTGCCTTTTTGTCAAACAAAATTTCTCTGCTGCAAAATCAAGGTTCCGGGATATTGCCAATTATGAGAGCCAATACCAGGCTCCTGCCAACTATTACCTGGGCCTTTGCTATTTCTTTGATGGTGATTACGACAACTCCATCAAACACCTCAGAGTAGCAGAAAGATCCAGAAGGTATGAGCCCCATATTCCCTACTACCTGGCACAAATTTATTTTGCCCAACGCAGGTACCAGGAGTTAATCGATTATGCGGAACCCAAACTCAATGGAAGGAGTGTTCGTAATACAACGGAACTCTCTCAGTTGGTAGGACAATCCTATTTTGAAATAGGCAATTATGCCAAAGCCCTGGATTACCTGAGGTATTATGCCGAGCGAAGCAATAAAATGCGGGAAGAGGAATTCTACCAGCTCGGATTCACGGAATATCAAATGGGCAACTACAAAAAAGCAGCCCAAAGTTTTGAGGAACTCAACGGTATTGACACCAAATTGGGACAATCAGCTATGTACTACCTGGCCGACTGCCATTTAAGGGCTGGTAACAAAAGAGCAGCACGTACTGCTTTTGCCAGTGCCAAACGTATGGATTACGACCGGCAGCTACAGGAAGAAGCTACTTTCAATTACGCCAAACTTTCCTATGAACTCAAAGATTCAAGGGAAGCGATTACCAGTTTGCAGTCTTTCGAGCCAGATTCTCGATACTACCCTGATGCCCAAAAACTCATGAGTGAAATTTTCCTCAGCTACAGGGATTACCAGCAAGCAATGGATATTATTGAAAAATTACCTAATAAAACTCCTGATATTCAGGAAAGTTATCAAAAGGTTACTTTTTTCAGAGCATTACAACTTCTGCAAGCTGGAGATACAGAAGGAGCCAGCAATTTGCTCAATAGGTCCCTGCAATTTCCGATGGATACGAAAACCAAAGCCCTGGCTATTTTTTGGCAGGGAGATATTGCTCACCGCGAAGGACAATATGAAACCAGTATCCGCAAGCTGGATCAGTTTCTTACCATGGCCCGGACTTTAAGTGGTTTACCGGATGAGTCGTCCGTATTCACGGCCAATTACATTCAGGGATATAATTATCTTAAAAAGGAAAATTATACGGCAGCTGTAAAGTTCTTTGATGAAACGGTGGCTTCCATCAAACGGAATAAGTCATTCATCAAAAATCCGGAAGTGGGAAATGATATTCTTGGAGATGCTACGGTTAGAGCTGGGGATTGTTATTTCAAACGCAACAACTATAATCAGGCTGTCAACTATTACGATGAAGCCGTTAACAACAGATACTCAGGCTTTATTTACGCTTTGTATCAAAAAGCCATTATCGAAGGGCTTCGTGGCCGGACTACTGAAAAAATCCTTGCCCTGGAGCAAATACCAAGGGACTTCCCAAATTCAGAATATGCTGATGATGCGTTGTTCCAGTTAGGGGTTACCTACCAGGAAATCAACAAATTGAATAACGCAGCTGTTCCTTTGAGAGAACTTGTCCAAAATTACAGAACGAAATCTGACCTGATCAATCAGGCACTGATCCAATTGGGACTTATCAGCTACAACCAGGGTAATCTTCAGGCCGCCATTAACTATTACAAGCAAGTCTTTTCCAACAACCCGACACCGGAAGAGGGAAAACTCGCTTTAGCGGCATTGGAAGAAATATATGTTCAGGATCTCGGCCAGTCCGAAGCCTATTTCGCATTCCTGGAGACCATCCCGGGTTATAAACTGGACAGTGACGGAAGGGACGCCATCGATTTTAAAGCCGCAGAGTCACAGTATGAAAGAGGTAATTATGCCAGGGCCATTGAGGAGTATAACAATTATATGCTGAAACATCCCAATGGATTAAACCTGCTCACTGCTTATTATCACCGCGCCGAATCCTATACCATCCAAAAGCAATATACCGAGGGATTGATGGACTATCAATACGTAGTAAACCAGGGGCCAAGCCGTTATTACGTAAAAGCACTGGAAAAAGCAGCGATTCTCGCTTATAACCACTCTCAGGATTTCCAGAATGCCTATGATCTCTATGTAAAACTCGAAGCTGCCTCCACCAGTGAGGATATGCGTTTTGAAGCTCAGCTTGGTGCCATGAGAAGTGCCTACAGAACCGGAAACACGCAGGCGGTTTACGCTATGGCCGGCAAAGTGGCTACACACCCCAATGCTACTCCTGTTCAAAAAGCTACTGCCAACTTTTTCCTTGGCAAAATCAGTTACGAAAGAAGAGATTTTGACAATGCCCTGAGTGCCTTTGAAAACGTAAAGAGTTTAAGCGACAATGAAAATACCGCAGAAGCAAGATACCTCATTGCAGACATTTATTACCAGCGCAGAAATCTCGAAAAAGCCCAGGAGATTTGCCTTAATGCCAATAAAGAAAGTTCCGCTTATCCTTATTGGGTAATAAAAAGTATCATCCTGCTTTCTGATATTTTAGCCGAAAAAGGACAATTATATGATGCAAGAGCGGCACTGGAGGCCGTACTTGAAAATTATGATGAAGATCCTGAGCTGGTGAATATCGCACAAACCAAACTGAATGCTATTAACCAGCAACTCAATCGTAACAGCAATATCGATTCGAGCAACAAACTTGAAATGATAGATGGTAATTGATCCATTTTCAAGAACTGTTAATAGTATCCAATAATGACAAAACGCAAAAAAAATGCAAAACATAAAAAATATCATCTTACTAATCTCCCTGTTCGCCGGAACCGCAGCATTTGCTCAGGGAGACCTTCCGGGAAGTGAAGTAGATGTGGTCAAAAGTTTTAATGCCCGTTTAAATATCACGGAAAAGGTGGATGTAACGCCACAACTTCCAGCACTTGATACTACTTCCAAAAAACAACAATACAATGTTGTTACCAAAACCATCCAGGTACAATACCTGCCCCCAAAGATTAAACCCCTGGCGGATAAAAAAGAGCGGCTGCAAAAGACATATGATGGTTATCTGAAAGCCGGAGCAGGATTGCCTATTGCTCTTTATGGGGAGGGATCCTATAACTTTATCAATAAAAAAGACAAACACCGTTTCGGTGTTGATCTTTATCACTACTCGGCAAATAACAATAAAAATGTCGAGAACCAGAAATTCAGTGATACCCGGGGTGAGGTGAACGGCACCTATTTTTTTGATCAGGGTTTTGCCGTAAAGGGCCTGTTGGGTTACGAATCCGATAAGGTTCATTTTTTTGGGTATAATGATCTCAACGAAGAGACAGGAACCAATTTTACTTTTGACCCTTCTGACATTGAACAACGAATCTGGACCTTGTACGGAAGTGCCAATATCTTTAATGGTGAGCGGCTTGCTTTGGACTTTAATTATGATGCCGGCGTTGACTTTTACCTGCTGCAGGACAGTTATGCTGCTAAAGAACGAGGGTTTGCGTTAAAACTTGGGGCCACCAAATGGATCAATGAAACCCATCCCTTAAATGTAAAACTGATCACGGATTTCACCACCTATAATTTAGAAGAAAAGCAGACCTTGAATAATTTCTCCCTCATGCCAAATTTTACCTGGCACCAGGACAGGTTTAAAGTCAAATTGGGAGTTAATGTGTCAACCAATAACGACAATTTCTTCTTTTTCCCGGACATCGAAGCCAATGCGACCATCATTGAAGGAATGGTAACAGCCTTTATAGGAGCTGACGGTTCCTTGTATAAGAACAGCTTTAGAAACCTTAGCGACTATAATCCTTTTATTGAATCGTTTGTCGATATCAAAAACTCCAGGAACCTTCAATATTATGGTGGTGTCAAAGGCAATATTCAGGGTATAGAATACCAGGTCCAGGCTGGCTATAAATCCGTTGATGATCTGGCGCTTTTCCAGTTATCTGACCAGCAGGATTCCATCTCCAGATTTAATGTATTGTACGATACTGCAAACATTGTTTACTTCAAAGCCAACCTGGAAGCACCCATATATAAAGGCTTAAGCTTGACAGGATCAATAACCCAAAACATATTTTCTCTGCAAAACGAAGAAAAACCCTGGCACCTGCCTTCGTTTTCTGTAAGTGCAGGGGCGCGATACCGGACGGAAGACAATAAACTATTGGTAAAAGCTGATTTCTTCCTGGAAAACGGTGTGCCCTACCTGGATTTAAATGATGAAGCACAAAATCTAAATGGTTTGTTTGATATCAGTTTAGGCGCTGAATACTTTTTCGCAGAAAAGATTGGAGGCTTCATTCAACTCAATAACCTGGCCAGCAATAACAGGCAGCGGTGGCAACGATATCCTACATTAGGGTTAAATGCCATCGTGGGAATAACTGCCAGATTCTGACCTACGGAATATTTGTCCTGAAAAAAGGCAGTGATCAGTGAATACAGATCACTGCCTTTTTTAATCAACCGTTTCATCTTTGTCAAAAAAACATCTTCCTGATATGAGATTTCCTGCCATCCTTATCATGCTAATCCATTGCTTCGGTTGTCAAAACGACAGCAGTAAAGAAATAGTCCTTCCCGAAGAAACATTGTTTAAGGGAGTAAGAGAATATGTTGATTTTTCGAAACTCGAACCCATATTTCATAAAAATAACGACAGTACCTACCTCATCAACTTCTGGGCAACCACCTGTCCGCCGTGTTTGAAGGAATTGCCGTGGTTCGAACAACTGGCAAACGATTATAAAGGTGAAAAACTGAAAATGCTGTTTATTAATACGGATGGAAAATCGCATATGGAAAACAGACTATTTCCTTTCCTTGAAAAGCGCAAAATAAATCTGCCTGTCGTGGCATTAACGGATCCGAATGCGAATAAATGGACAGAAGCCGTCAATCCCAATTGGTACGGAGCATTACCATATACCGTTATCTATAACAAGGAAAAAAGGGAATTTCACTTCGGTGCATTTGAGAATTATGAGCACTTGAAGCAGACCGTTCAGTTATTTCTTGAGCAAGGTTGACCCCATAAATTGTCAGAATTATCGTTAATAAATCCTGCGTTTGAACAACCTGTCCAAAAATAAAGATCGTTTTCAGAAGACCATTTCAATCTTCCTTTCCAGATTAACACCATAAATGTTTGGTTTTCAACCGCTAAATTTTCATATCGCCTCCGGATCCTGTTCCTAAACGGGCGAAGATTTTTTTATCAAAAACTTGGCCTGAAAAGGGAATTATTTTATCTTTATCAGTACCAAGACAAAGTTTTTGACCGTTGAAAAAACAGTTGAAATTTTTAGTTTTGAAATATGTTGGACTATTACAGATCAGATTTTATACGATTGAATTTTCGGCGGAATCTCAAAGCGTGTTTTTCGCCTTTATTGGTATCACTTCTTAACAAAATTATTTAAAGATGAATATTTCTTTCAACGAATTAAGAGAAATCAAACACAACTTACCAACAGGAAGCGTAAAACGCATCGCTGAACAATTAGGCATCGAAGAACAAACTGTTCGCAATTATTTCGGAGCCAATAAATTCGGCGATGGAGACATTGTAGAAAAACATATTCAACCAGGACCGAATGGCGGGATTGTATTTTTAGAAGACACTACGATTCTGGAGTTGGCAAAACAAATTATTGACGAGAGTAAATAAAACTAATTCAGGAACAAAAAAACGGGAAATAGATAAATGGATGCTATTTCCCGTTTTTTTATTTGCTCAACTTCCAGATCCAATGGCCTTCGCTATCCAGATAACCTACTTTATCTCCCTGTTCAGCCCTGAACAGCCCTTCTCCCGCATAGGAGATCAATTCAAAAGAAGGTTTCGCAATAGGTTTTCCTTCCAGGTCGGTCAAACCGCTGTAACCTGAGATCATAACCTTGGCGTACCCTCCGATAAACTGCTCTATCTTATCGTATTTAGGGGGAATCAGGGCCATGCCTTTTTGATTGATTACTCCCCATTTTCCATCGATTTGCACCACCGCAACACCGTGTTGGTATGCCATGGCCTTTTGATAATAACCATTATGGAGTCCGGCATGCTCCGTGATATAGTAAAAACGATATTTCTTATCTCTTACCAGACCACGCCCTTCATTAAATTTAAGCAACCTGTCCAAACTTGGCTTAATGACATACTTCCCTTCAGCATCAATTAATCCAGCCTTCGGATCCCTTTATATACCACGGCTCTTCCTCCGTCAAAATCCTGGCATCGGGTAAAGGTATTTTTGATACCCGAATCTCCGTTCTTTTTAATATAACCACAACTCCCCTCCTGACTGACAGCAGCCAGGCCTTCATGGAAACCGGAAGCCTTCGAATAAATACAAGGAATAACCAAACGACCAAGCGTATCGATAAATCCGTAACCATCTTTATCCTTTACTACTGCCAGGCCTTCCTGATAATTTTCAATTTTGACATAATCGTTTCCTGTAATTTTTATTCCTCTTGAATTGATGACCCCGTAACGGATCTTATCTTTGCCATAGCGGACAACAGCCAAAGCGTGATTGTTAAAATCGCCAATTTCCCCGTATTTGGGGCGCAAAAGAAATTCCCCGGTTTGATCGATCAGTCCATACTTTCCGCCAACGACCACTCTGGCAACTCCAAACCTGAAATCATAGCCCTTTTTAAAATCCCCCGATATTACCGTGGCCCCTGAGGGATTAATGAATTTGACCCCCTCTCCATCATAAACCCAGCTTAGGCCCTCGCTGAAATTTCCGACTTGTTTGTATTTCAGTTCGATTTGGATGTCGCCATCTTTATCAATAAAACCCCAGTATCGACCAATTTTAACCGCCGCCAAACCATTATTAAAATCACGGACTTCTTTGAAGCGGCAAGGGATCACTTCAATGCCATCTCTGTTGACATATCCCCAAAGTCCATCACGACTGACAGAAAGGCGATCTTCGGCAAAAGTGCCTATCTCATCGTAAATGGCACTGACTTTTAATTCCCCCAGGGTGTCAATTAAACCGTACTTAGGTGCTTTGAGGTAAACTTTAACAATTTTATTATCCGTATTTTCAAGGTACTCAATGCCATCGTATTGACAGGCAATGAGCTTTTTGCCAAACGGGTTAATCATACCCCATTTTTCTTCACAGGCAACCATGGCCGTACCGTTGACAAAGTTCTCGGCGAATGTATACTGAGGGGGAATGACTACCGCTCCGGAAGTATCTATATATCCCCATTCACATTCTTCACAGATCAAAAAAGCTTCCTGATGGAATAGTTGATCGTATTGGGTATAATCCAACAATGAAGAAGGAGCAAACATATTATGTAAATACTCATTCACCCTGCCCAAATCGTCATGAGGCTTCATACTTCCTGAAATCTGCCCAAAAATACTCATTCGTGCCCGGCCCTCGTGAAACTCACCAATATAGGCAAAATCCCGTCGAATCACCCGACCAATCCGATCCATAAGTCCATGGCCTCCGTTCACATCAATAAACCGCGCAACAGGATAACCGGCTTGGAAATCTTCAAAATTAATGTGCAGAAAATCCATTTCTGTAACCAATAATCCTTCGAGATTATTGACCAGGCCGAAAACCATTTCAAAACGGAAAGTTGTTCGCTCAAAATCATATTTATTATTATTCCACATCCCTACCAGGGTAAAACCGATTTCGGGTTCAACCTGAACATATTGAAAAGTCGGCTGGATCTGAATACTGCCATCTTCAATTTTTCTCAATCCCCAACGGTCAGTCTCAGGGGAGTAAAACCATTCGAACTGATCGAGCTGATAATGGGTATTTTTCTTTTCATCGCCCAAGGTATTTTTACCTTTTATCTGGACCTGGAAGTGATTGTCAAACCCTTCGGAGGCAACCAATTCCCCATTGTTGTCAAAAGTGAATACTTGCAATTGATCCTGGCCATGATCAGCCAGGTATGCTTTGGCATGATTTCCGTTAATTTCTATCTTTTTATACAGGGGTGCAACGATTTCTTTTCCGGAGTTGTTGGCCAATCCAAACATTCCATTGTTTTTAACCAGACAAACATTACCATACAAGGGAGAAATATAATCGTAAGCGAAAGGGATCAGCATTTTATCCCCTTCTCTGACCACACCCAAACCGCCTTTAAACTCACCAACAATCCTGAGTCATAAGCCTGGATCGAATATTGGGAGTATCACGTTTCCACCAATCCACACAAACGAACCGTCGGTTTTACTTGACAACGACATATCTGCCAGAAAAAGGATAAAAATCATCGTAGCGACTTTGGGCAATGATCCTGTTACACTCCAGGGAATAGAGGGATAGTTTTGTATCCGCGACCAATTTGATATACTGATCGGATAAACTTCGCCAGGCATCGTATCTGGCTTCAATTATCCTGTTTCCTTTATCATCTACCGCTCCCCAAAAGTTTTGTTCCCGGTAGAAAAAAAGATTTTCATTTTCAATTTTTATTTCACTGGCAATATTGGGCAGTATTTCAACTCCTGAATCGGATAACACCCCCAATTGTTTGCCTTTTACCGTCAGAAAAAACCGCTCTTCCTCGAAGGAGACCTCATCGTATTCGGGAGCAGCTATCTGGTTTCCGTAAATATCAACAATGCCCCACTTCCCGTTTTTTACGAAAGCTAAATACTTTCGCCCCCAAAGGTTTAACCGGGTATATCCTTTATCGAGGATCGTTTCTCCCCGGAGATTAATGACCATCCATTCGCCCCGTCCATAACGGCAACAACCAAAAAGTCCAGCACCTTGAGATCGCGATATTTTGGCTTAACAATTTCATTACCATTCTTATCCAGAAGACCCACGCCCCCGTTTTTCTGCATCAGGGCATAGCCAAAACTTTTAAAATCCCCAATAGCCTGATAATCAGGTTGTTTAACAGAATCAAATTGCCATCAGAGCGTTGATTAGCCCTCCCCACATATCCCAAACATCTGGATAATTAGCCCAGTTATCGGCAAAAGTATTGACCTTCTTTTTGTTCACCCAGTCGTAATCATGTACACCGTTTGGAGGGAAATGGATATTACCTACATGGGCATTTCCTGGGTGAGTAGTGTCGTATTGAGTATATATTTCCCAGTTGTTAGGTTCCTCAGCGTCCTTCTCCCATCGACCATAAACATTCCACATAACTGATTCAAAGCGGTGACCAAAACTCTCCAGAGCGAGAGACATTTTCCTTTCATAATTCAATCCCATCACAACCAGAAGCTTCTCATTCCGCGTGCCAGTAGTTGGATCAGAGTTAAGCCAGAAACCCGAATCTCCCACATAATTTGATTCCCACATGCCGCCATAAGGGAAGGACCAGACCCAAACCTCATTGATCTCATCCTTATCACGTTGCAGATCAAAATTGTATTTCTCCACAAAACGCTTATAATCAAAATGAGTCCCGGTATTTTTCAAAGTTTCCCATCCGGGCTCCTGAAGAAGGCGGATCATCTCACTCATCCCAACTGCCTCATTGTTATCATTCCGATTCGAAAAAAGCAGAGTATCATCATAAATCTTTACAATCTCAAAATCAACCACACCATTACTTATCTCCTCCAGGGCAGCTTCATATTCTTTGGTCAATTCGAAAGGATCATTCCAGGTGAATGTATATCCCGGGGTTTTAATAAGCTCATGCAGCCTTTTTCCATCCGTTCCCGGAATTATTGGGTCCTGGATAACCACGGCCACTTTAACTTTGATAGTTTCAGCTACTTGGGGTGGCTTGCTGCAGCTAAAAATCAGCAAGGTTGTTGCAATCCGAGCAAAATTATAGCTGGTAGTGAAGGGGATGTTTTCATGTTGGTGTTTTTATTCAAATTTTCTATCGCAACCCGGGTTACCGTAACCATGGTTGCGATAATGCAATATTAGTTTCTTATTTCGATTTCTTAAAGCCTAAAATAGAAATTCAAAAAGCCACAATGGGATTTTTGTACCCGAAGGAGTGATTATGGTCTTTAAGAGATCGAAATCAATAAGAAATAGGTCTTTGCAAAACCATTATTGGTCATGGCTTACATTTAATAAGGAAGCATTTGTACCGATTAATGAGTATAACTGTAATACTTCAATATCCCCAAAGGTTGAGCCTCCTACGGTATCTATAACGACCTCTTCGGATATAGCCCTGTATGGCTTGGTTCCTTCCAGGGACAAGGCCTTTCGGTATTTCCTATCTATTTGGATGATGCATCAAACAATACAGATCTTAATGCTTACGGGAAATGGATGTAAAAGTGCGTGAAAAGCGTGATGAACTAATTGATCTGATCGATGGGTTTACTGGAGATGAACTACCCTAATTAGTTGTAATGCATTATTACTAGAAAAAATATTGACTAACTAACAATTCATCATTAAGATTTCACAATTTTCCTAACTCCCTAACTCCCTTTTTCCCTATTTTCCCAATACCTATAATCCATACCTATCAAACAAGTAAACCATTGCCGCCATACTTGCAGCTCCCATCTGCATCTCCCGGCGATCGACCTGTTCGAAGGTGTCGAAGGCTGAGTGGTGGAAACGGAAATATCTCTGATTATCAGGCATCATGCCCAGGTAAACGATATCAGGATAATAATTCTTTAAGGGAGATATGTCAACGCCACCACCACCTTTTGTGAACTTGAGATCATAGGGAAGGAAGAGCGGTGACCAGCCTTTTGCTTTTTCAAATTTCTCAGGACTTGTATTAACTGACACAGCCCTGGGTGATAAAACGCCTCGATCAGATTCCATGGCGGCGATATGTATCTCACCCTTCTCATTGGCTTCTTTCGCATAAGCCTGTCCTCCTCTCTGGGCCACTTCTTCGTCCATGAACATTACAGCTCGGATAGTATGTCTCGGCCGGATTCCATTGGCCAGGAAAAGGCGTAATACCTCAATCGACTGGACACATCCACCACCATCATCATGGGCTCCCTCACTATTATCCCATGCATCCAGATGGCCCCTAACAGTAATAATTTCATTGGGAAACTCCGTTCCTGTGATCTCGCCAATAACATTATGGGAGGGCACATCAGGATAGTTTTGGCAGGTTGAACGCAGGAATACTTTCAGATCAGGGTCTTTTTTTAACTGTCCACTCAACACATTAGCTCCATTGGTTGATACAGCAAATGCTGGGATCTGCCTATCTGTGGGTTCAAAGCGAGTTACGCCGGTGTGGGGATAGTCATCTAACTCTGGTGTTAATGAGCGAACAAGACAGGCAATAGCACCATACCGGCTCGCTATAGCCGGACCACTTGATTACACAGGCCAATTTGCCGTTCAGCCTGAAGCAGGCCCGAGGTACGAGGAGGAAACGAATCGTTCTAAGTTCGAGCTAAGCGTCTTTGTAGGCCGTAATGCAAATGAACCCAGTAAGGCTTCGTTACTCAATTTTGCAGTGGTCAACCTTCCAAAGTGGGCGAAACCTGACACATATCGGGAAGAAACGGTAAATAGCACCGATATGGCTGCACGGAGTAAGATGGGATGGCATGCAAGGAAAGGGAAACGCATGAACATGGGAAGCCCTAACGGGGTTGGCTGGCCAGCCGACTGCTGAGGGTGGCGGAGATGCTCGTAGTACTGATGATCCCAAAGACAACATAACTTTGGAGGAAGGAAGGGGCATTACTATCGACTAATGTTTTAGATAAGAGCAAGACGACAAAATTGATGAACAGCAAGAGTAATCACGTTAGGGTTCAACAGGAGATCGAGAACCTTTCGCGGAAGAAGCGGAATGAAATGACCTCTGGGGAAAGGGTTAGGCTTCTACAACTAAAACTATATCATAAAGCCAAGCAAGAGAAGGAGTATAAATTCTATATTCTGTATGACAAGCTATTTTTGCGACATGTACTGTTGGAGGCATACAAGAAGTGTAAGGCCAAAAATGGTTGTCCAGGGATAGACCAACAAACGTTCAGAGATATTGAGGAACAAGGACGGGAGAAGTTCTTAGATGGATTAAGCGAGGAACTTAGAACCCGAACCTATAAACCACAAGCTGTTAAGCGGGCATGGATAGAAAAGGAAGGCGGAGGATTGCGCCCCTTGGGTATTCCCACCATAAAGGACAGGGTAGCCCAACAAGCGTGCAAAATGGTCATAGAACCCATATGGGAAGCTGATTTTAGTGAATCATCCTATGGTTATCGCCCAAAGCGATCAGCAAAAGGAGCGATAACAGAGATCCGGAAGAAGCTACAAGAAGGTAACCATATGGTATATGATGCAGACCTAAGCAAATACTTCGATACCATCCCACATGATAAGCTAGAGATAGCTCTAAAAGAACGCATAGCTGACCCACGAGTCCTGTATCTAATCAAACTATGGTTAAAAGTACCCATAGTAGAAGAAGATGGCAGGTACACAGGCGGGAGAGGAAGTACAAAAGGTACACCACAGGGAGGAGTCATATCGCCATTATTGGCTAATATTTACTTGAACCTGTTAGACCGGATAGTGAATAAGTCACAAGGTCATTTCTCTCAAAATGGAATCAGGATGATACGATATGCTGATGATTGTGTCTTGATAGCACGTCATTTGCAACAGGATTCAATTAAAAGGTTCCATACGTATTTGGATAGAATGGGATTGATTATTAATACTGAAAAGAGCAAACTTGTTGATGCAAGGGAATCCTCGTTTGACTTCCTGGGCTTTACCTTCAGGTATGCCCGGAGCGTAATTTATAGAGGAAGCCGGTTTTGGAGTGTTACGCCAAGAGCCAAGTCTGAGAAGAAGCTCAGGCAGGCCATCTCGACCAGACTCAAGTTGATCGGCCACTACCGAGCAGATCAGGTTACATCAGAACTCAATCCCATCATCCGAGGTTGGATGAATTATTACAGGATAGATAAGGTAAGTCAAACTCAGATATCCTTCAAGAAACTGGAGGATTATCTTAGAGTCAGACTTCGTAGGTACTACAATCGCAAGAGCCAGAGAAAATCCTGCTTGCATGGCCAGCAAGCGTTTGATCTTTTAGTCCGTGATTTTGGACTAATTAAACCATATCGGAGCTCTGGTTTACGCCCTGTGAATGCTTTATGCTGAAAATTGTTAGGAAAGCCGTATGCGGGAAAACCGCACGTACGGTTTGACGAGGGGGCTACCTTTGTTTTTATCCAGCAGGTCAGCTCCCTGCAGACTGAAAGAAGCCCTGTTGTTCTTCATGAAGAAATAGCTCACCTCAGCAGCTATCAAAGGAACTGATATTGACTCCCCAAAACTCTGATCATTATAATTGGTTACATCTGCAGAAACCATGAAGTTCCACTTATCGCTTGGATTGAACTGTATATCTGTGAAATACGAGAAATCAGTATATCGGTTATTCAGTGATTTCTGTAAAGAATATTTGGCATCAGTTAAACTAATGGCTCCACCAACTGAAACATCCCATTTCTTCTTGGTACGGTTATCCACACTCATGGACAGGCGATGACTCAGGTTGGTATTGATGTTTTCCACATCATTTACCAGGTTGATTCCCTTATTCCAACTTTCACGAATCCCAGTTTTGAAATTGATTCCAAGAGGCCTTATTGGTGTAGAGAAATCCATATTACCGCTTATCCGAAATCATCATCAACATTAACCAGATTCAAAGTTTGACCAAGATTGTCATGAATAGTTCTGGACCAGTTAATTTTATCTCTGGTATAGGTAGCATTCAAGACCTGTAAAAACGGAAGTAAAAGAAAACTGGTCAAAAATAATCCAGTGCAAAAACAAGTTTCTCTGATATTCTGGCTTCAGATTCCTGTTGCCATATGACACAGATAAAGAATTAGTTGTATTAGCAACTGGTAACAACTGATTTATTGTAGGCTGAACCAGTTAGTATCCCATAATTCAAGTTTATCCTGTGCCCGGTTTGTATTCATAATCCATACTTAAAGCCAGGAAGGAAAGCGAAACTTTGACTTTTCTATTCCTTCATCTTCCCAGAGAAAATTCTGTGTTCTTATAAAATTCCGATTTCAAAAATAGATTGATCTGAACTTGTTTAGTACTTCTCTTTATAGTTAATCCAGGCCTTATTCTATCATAATTCCTACTAAAGGTGGGACTCAACAAAGAGTCAACGATTGCATCACTTGGAGTAAGAATTCCCTGAGTTCTGACCAATGTTTCATCGCTTGATGCTGTATGAAACTTCGGGAATTGCATAAAAAACCTCTTCCCTAAACGCTGGGTAATAGAAGAATTTACTGAATAGCTCAGGTTATCTATTTGATTTTCCTGATATAAACTTTCCATAGTTTCCAAATCAGTTGCAGCAAAAAATGTTGTATTCTGCCATTGCTGATCAGTGAGGCTTTTGGTCAATGCTCGCATTTCCGCCAATTTTTGCAACAGTTTTTTTACTCCTGAATTTCTTTAACCATGAAGCTTTAACGGAACCATTAATTCGGTCTGAACCCTGATTGGAATTATTATCCAGCCAGTTAACAAGCTGGCTGTTCTGATAACTGTCAGTATAACTATGTCCCCAGGCATTGGAGAAATTGAAGGATGCACCGCCATCCAAAAAGATATTCTGGGTTGAGTCAATTCTGTACCTCACTCCAAAATTCAGGCTATGGGCAGTATCACGCTTGGTATTCTCCACATCCTGATTTTGCGTATAATCTCTATCAGAAGTAAAATTCTGGGTATTAGTGTTTTGAACCAATTCTTTTTTCGTTCCATTAGCTAAATAGGAAATGAAAAACCTCCTGTCTTTAGCAGGTGAAAAGGAAAAATTCAATCCTCCTGCTCCAGAAGTTGTTAAACCATCTACCTGCTGTCCGAAATTTATCGGAAGGCTATTATCCCCTCCTATAGAAATTTTAGCAGATCCTCCACTCATCATCGACATCATCCCACCGTTGAAATCCATATAATCGTTGAAAGAGAAGCCAAACTGATTGATATTATTTTGCATGGCTAATCCCGCCATCTGCATCTTATCGGTAAAACGATAAAGTTTCACATTCCCCTGATAATGATTATCAGTACCATAGCCTGCTTGCACATGGCCGAAAACCCCATCTTTTTTATCTTCATCAAGAATAAGATTCAGCGCTTTTTCCCTGCTTCCATCATCAATTCCTGTGAACTCTGATTCATCTGATTTCTTATCATAAACCTCCACCTTATCGATAGCATCTGCAGGCAGATTTTTTGTTGCCACTTTGGGATCATTCCCAAAAAACTCCTTACCATCGACATAAACCTTTCGGACATCTTCACCCATGGCCTTAATATTTCCGGCACGGTCAACTACTACACCCGGTAGTTTTTTAAGAAGATCCTCCACAACAGCATCAGGTTTTGTTTTAAAAGCCTTGGCATTGAAGTCAATTGTGTCCTTCTTAATCTGCATTGGAACATGTTCGCCAATCACTTCAACGCCATCAAGGTTTACCGCTTGTCGGCTTCATAACCATTATACCCCAGTACTCTCCTTTTTCATACGGAATACTGATCTCTCGCCATGCTGTTTCGAAACCCAGAAATGCAAATTGCATCAGGTAAGTGCCTGATTTGACATTTTTTATTTCCCAATGTCCTTCAGCATTGGAAATACCAAAATACATCATGGTTGAATCAGCTTGGGCTGAGCAAAACCACTGTGGCAGAGGGCAAGGTATTACCCTGCTCATCAGCTACTTCACCGCTAAGTTTGCTCAACTGGCCAAAGGTGGAAAATGCAAGGAGACTGAGTATTATTGTTAAAGTGATTCGCATAATAAATTCCTTTCTTATTTTTCGAATATGGATCATAAAAGTTCCACCGCCTTCGCCATGTTCAGCACCCATCTCTTCCATTTTCTTGGCTACTATCTCATCAAATTCTTCCCTGCTGACTTTTTTGCCTTTTTTTGGTTTTACAAGCAGCTTTTTATCAACTTCAACAAACTCAATGGATTTAGCGGTAAGGACATGATCACCATCCTTCGCCTCCACCTGCAAAACTAAGCCTGGAAGTCCAATATAGTTAGATGGTCCGGTAGCAACCGGTATAGATGGAGTAAACCAGGCAGCTGTTTTTCACTCCTTCTTCATTCTCCTTAACAGCCTGCATACATGGATAGTCCAGGATAACTTTCTGTTCCCCGGCTTACTTTCCACTCACCCTGCTTAATATCACCTTCAATTAAAAAGACCCGGGTCATAAATTCCTGCTTTTTCAATGATATTCAACTTTTCAATATCACAGAAAAGCTTATTGTCTGGTTCCATCATTTTCATCTGAATCATTGCGCCACCACTTGCCATGGCAACATCCTCAGCACTCTCCTCTTCTTTGGAATTTTGATAAAGTGAGACTTTCTCAGTAAAAATAAGTTCTTTGGTACTTCTCCTTTCTTTTGGAATCTGATCAGCTAAGTCTGCCGGGATTCCTTCAAGTTTAATATCAAGCTTCATAACTTCTTCGTAAAGGACTTTCCCTTCTTTAGTTGAAGTATCACCGCTCTGGGCAAAGGTCCCAAAGCTCAGTGCAATAATGAATGTGGTAAAAACGATCTTTTTCATTTTGTTTAGAATTTTGGTTCAAATGTATAGTTGAGATCTTATACAGATGGTTAATAAGCCCAAAATTAAGGTTAATTAAGGTTAAAAGAGACCTGTTTTACTCAATCACCCTCCTATATTTGCCTGAGAATAAGATGAAAAAGACAAGAAGAAATAGATGGATCCCAATGATGATGGGGCTTAGCCAGGTTCTACTGACAGGTTTTGTAATTTATTGGCTGCTTGGTCAGTTCAAAAGCGAAAGGGAGAGTCTTCACAAAGAGTTGCACTTTGAATTTGTTCAGGCTCAGGATCAGGCAATGGATTCCAGTTTGCAAATAATGTTGCAACCTTTGTTAAAGGACAGTGTGGTTTTTATGGATAGTCTTCATCACGGAGGCTGGATTTCATCTACTAACGCTGTTTTCGACTCACAGCATATGTCATCAAAGATTTCAACAAATGGTCCGGAGGGTGATAAAGTAATACAGTTTGATATCAGAGGTGACGTGGGCTCAACGGTCACCAATTCAACTACTTATGAGATAACCAGCATCCCTCATCAAGACGCTGTTTTACGAGGTGTTAAAATGATTATAGAGATGTCGGACGATTCTGTTGGTGCTAAAGGTCATAACAGTTTTACCTCTATTAAGGTGGATTCTGCCCTCCTACTAGATTTTGCATCAAAACGTATAAGAAATATAGACCATTCCGATTTCAAGATCCTCTGGTACGAAGATAGTTTGAACCATCAATCTGATGCCCCAGGAAATAGAATCAGGTTCCATTCAGCCTTATCTCAGCCTGAGATGATATATGAGGTTACCAATTATGAACCCTTCTCATCATTAAAAGATCATTCCCCAGATATTGTTCGGCCTTCTTTTTACTTCTACTTACAGGATCTGCATTCGTTTTCACCTACAGGAGTCTTAGAAAACAAATCCTCCTGAATACATTGAGAAATGAATTCATCAGCAATGTTTCACATGAATTAAAAACTCCTGTTTCTACAGTGAAGGTGGCACTTGAATCACTTCAAAACTATGATCTGAAGCAGGATGCAAAGGTATCTGAAGAATATCTGAAAATGGCCTCTATGGAAATGGATAGGTTGGATCTCCTGATTCAAAAAATCTTGAACCAATCTCTTCTGGAAAGCAAAAGTTATTGATTAGTAAACAAAATGCCGACCTTATTCTACTCTGTAAAAATGTAATTCAGTCACTTAGCCCAAGGGTAGAAGAATTGAATGCCAATATTATGTTTGATTCTGATATTGAGGAGCTTATTGTGGATTGTGATGAGCTGTATATCCAGGGAGTCATTATTAATCTTCTAGATAACGCACTTAAATATGGTGGATCTCCCCCTGAAATTGAAGTAAAAATCTCGGTCGAGAAGGAACAATGCAAGCTCGCAGTAATAGATAATGGACAAGGCATTCCAGAAGAATATCATAAAAAGGTATTTGACCGCTTCTTCAGAGTTCCAACAGGCGACACACACAATGTTAAAGGCTACGGTCTGGGACTGAGTTTTGCCGAAGAGGTAATGAATCAGCATGGAGGCTCAATTGATCTTGATAAGCATTCGGATGGAGGTTGTATATTTACTCTAAGATTCCCCAAGTAAGATGAAGCCTAAGGTTTATTATATAGAAGATGAGCAGTTTCTAGGAAAAATAGTTTTTGAAACCCTGGAAAAGCAGGGCTTTGAGGTAAAATGGGAAACTGATGGAGCCAAGGTTATGAATGGTTTCAAGCTTTTCACTCCTGATGTTATAGTTTTGGACATCATGTTACCAAATATCGATGGCTACACGCTATGTCGACAAATTCGCTCCCGACATACAAAAATACCGATCATCTTTCTCACAGCTAAGGTGGAAACAAAGGACCTCGTGAAGGGCTTCGAAGCGGGAGGTACGGATTATATGCGCAAGCCCTTCAGCATTGAGGAATTGATTGTTCGAATAAAAAACCAAATGGAAATGGCTTCAGGAATAAAAGCCCATTCCATCCCTCAATCGGAAGAGATCAAGCTTGGCAAATACACCTTCAAGCCTGCCAGATACGAACTCCTCGGCCCTTCCGGAAAGATAAATCTATCCCAGAGGGAGATGGAAATAATTCAGGTTCTTGTGGCGAATTTGAACCAGGTGAGTGACCGAAAGGACATTCTGATGTCGGTATGGGGCGATGATTCTTTTTTCAACTCACGTAACCTTGATGTTTATCTCCGTAAACTCAGAGGGCACTTTAGCGAAGATCCCAACATTCAGATACAGACGCTGAAGGGCAAAGGGTATCTGTTTCTTGTTAGGTGAGACGCGAACAATGGACGGGCACAAGGCACCCGTCCTTACGAAGCATATATGTTTTTCAGGTGGATTGCGTGGCCGCCTCCTGGGGCCAATTGAACTTCCAATACCGTTTTTGAATCCACCTCCTGTTTGCGAATTTTATAGGCTTCCCTGTTGTCAAGGAAGTGAGATAATTCATCATCTTCATAAAATGTAGCCTCATATTTTTCTCCTTCAGGTAGAAAGCTAAAATCGATTTTTACTGTTCTTGCCTGCCGATTGGTAAGGGTCCCTAT
>CALODM010000041.1:0-64622 GCA_942492125.1 uncultured Bacteroidota bacterium | reverse complement strand
AATATTCAAAAACTTTTCGATCTCCTGCTCTATAAACCTCCCTTGTTCAAGTGTCTTCAGGCCTTTCATGACTCTGAGAGGTTTCTCGGCATTTTCCATCTTAGCCATTACCTTGTAAGCATAATCCGGACGTCCGTTTGTTTTACTGGCTACGTAACGTTCTACAAAAATCTGATCTATCGCTTTAGAAGAAATTTCGAGGGTTCGGTAAAAAGGCACGGGTATGGGTTTATGCTCTACTGACAAATCCCACTGGGAAACTCCGATATAGGTTTTGTTCAGGAATACAGCTATGATGTAATACAACAATCCGATACCCACGGCAATATGAAAAGCCATTGGCCACAAAAAATCAAAACTCCTGGTAGCCAAAGCTGAAACCACAAAAACAGATACTATGCCATTCCAGAAAATGGCAAAAAAAAGGAAAAACTTAAAATTGGGAGTCGTTTTCCTCCAGCTGATCTCCAAATCAAATCCTGTAGCCATGTAATAGGCTTCCATACTTTCCGGTAAAGGCACTCTTTCCTTGGGATATTCTACATCAACCAACACCTTCTCAAAATTGAATACCGTGTCGCAATGTCTGCATTTGGCCAGGGCCTTGCCGATATTAATATCCCGGGACGCTATGGGTTCATTACATTCCGGACAATTTAATTTAAGTTTCATCTTGTGTAAAAGTTGGTTAAGGTTTTGATCCTGTATGTCTCCAGACAGAAATGCTATGATTGAAAACCCTATGCTCAATTCATCTATTTTCCATAATTTCACCCCAAAATAAAGAATAACACATGAAAACCCGTTTTTTAACCCTGTTTTTTGTCTTGCTCTCATTCGCTGCCTTCTCCCAAGAAGACTATTTCCAGCAAGAAGTTGATTATACCATTGAGGTCACTCTTAATGATCAAGATCACTCCGTTACAGGCACTATAAAAATGGTTTATACCAATAATTCACCGGATGAGCTCGCCTTTATTTATATGCACCTTTGGCCAAATGCATTTAAAAATACTGCCACAGCTTTTTCGAAACAACAGGTTCGAACAGGTAGTACCCGTTTTTATTTTTCGGAAGGAAATAACCGGGGATGGATTGACGGTATGGACTTTTCCGTGGACGGAAAAAAAGCTACCCTGAAGCCCGATTCCAACCATGAAGATATCGGCATCCTTTATTTAAACGAGCCTCTAAAAAGCGGGCAATCCATGACCATTACAACACCTTTTGAGGTAAAAATTCCGGCGTCCTTTTCACGGCTTGGTCATGTTGGACAATCCTACCAAATGACACAGTGGTATCCAAAACCTGCTGTTTATGATCGTAATGGCTGGCACCCAATGCCTTACCTGGACATGGGAGAGTTTTATTCAGAATTTGGTTCTTTTGATGTATCTGTTACCTTACCCGAAAATTATATCGTTGGTGCCACCGGCACCTTGCAAACCCCTTCAGAGGAAGTTTTTCTTGAAGAGCAGATACGCGCCACCAATATGTATTTTGACACCCTCAAAAATCCTGCAACAGGATACGTGAGGGAAGAATTCCCTGTTTCTTCAGAAAAAATGAAAACTTTACGGTATACTGCCGAAAACATCCATGACTTCGCCTGGTTTGCCGATAAAAGATTTAAAGTTCGGAAAAGTGAAGTTGAACTTGCCTCAGGTAAAAAGGTTGATACCTGGGTCATGTTTACCAAAACCAATGAGGATTACTGGAAAGATGCGGTGGATTATGTCAGCAGAAGTGTGCGTTTCTACTCTGATCAGGTTGGGGAATATCCGTATCCTCAGGCTACGGCCATCCAGAGCGCTCTCAGCGCCGGCGGCGGGATGGAGTATCCTATGATCACGGTGATCGGCCGCACAGGAAGTGCCAAGAGTCTGGATGAGGTGATTACCCACGAAGTCGGACACAATTGGTTTTACGGTATCCTCGCCAGCAATGAACGCGACCATGCCTGGATGGATGAAGGGCTCAATAGTTTTTATGAAGCCCGCTACATGACAGAATATTATGGCAGTTCGGATTATGCCGATTACATTCCAGCATTTTTGATGAAAGGAACGGACATGAATCTTTTTGAACTGGCCTACGCTTTTTTTAAGCGGAACGGAAAAAGCCAGGCGTGCGACACACCTAGTGATGAGATGTATGCTCCCAATTACCTAATCGGAGCCTATTTAAAACCGCCGATCATTCTAACCTACTTACAAGAATACGTCGGACCCGAAAAATTTGACGAAGCCATGCAGGCTTATTATGCCCAGTGGAAATTCAAACATCCCCAGCCGGAAGATTTTGAAAAGGCCATGGAAACGAGCATCGGTCAGCAGTTAGACTGGCTTTTCAAAGATATGTTCCTGACGGACAAGTCCATTAATTATGCCATAACCAGCAGTAAGGACAAGGGAGATAATTATGAAATTTCCGTAAAAAACAAAGGCGGCATTTCCGGGCCTTTCAGTATTTCCGGAAAGCAGGATACTACAATTGTAACCACCCAATGGTATGAAGGTTTTGAGGGAAAGCAAAAACTCAGTTTCCCCAAAGGTGATTATGACTTGCTGGTCGTGGACGAAAAAAGATCGATGCCAGATCTTTATCGCAAAAACAACAACCTAAAAACCACAGGGCTTTTCAAAAAATCCGAGCCGCTTCAGTTTAAGTTTCTGGCTGGTGCGGAAAACAGCAAACGGTCTACCTTATTTTATCTGCCCCTGCCAGCATTTAATGCCTACGATGGATTTATGCTTGGAAGTGCTTTTTATAATAAAGGCCTGTTGTCTAAAAAACTGGAATTTCATGTAGTTCCATTTTTTGGTTTCAAAAGCAAATCTCTGGCAGGAGTAGGTGATATTCGGTACAACATACTTCCGGAGAAAATTTTCAGGAAAATATCTCTGGGCGTAAATGTGCGCCGCTTTCACTACTTCACCAATGAAACACTTGATTATGATTTGGGTTATAACCGGTTTATGCCATACATCGATTTTACCTTTGATACCAAACTGGCCAACCCGGTTACCAGCCGTTTGAATTTAAGTGCTACTATCCTGGAGCAGGAGGAGGCCTCTTTTGATCCGAATTCAGGAGAATTTACGGATGTCGATTACCCGAAAACCTCCTACTTTATTCGGGCAGTTTATGATTTTCAAAATAAACGAGTGATCAACCCCAACAGTTTCCAGGTTGGTCTGGAATGGAATGAAACAGAATTTTTCTTTGAAAGGCCAAGACACCTGAAAGCCTGGATGGAAGTGAATGCAGCTTATACTTATGCCAACAAAAAGAGTATTGACATTAGAATATTTACGGGAGCCTTCCTTCAAAATGAACAATCAGGGGTATTTCCACCAACGATCGATGCCTTTAACCTTTCACCCCAGGGGTTTAATGATTACCGTTTCGAGGATTTTTATTTTGGTCGTAATGAGAACAGCGGACTCTGGGCTAACCAAATCGGTGGCGGAGAAGGTGGCATGAAGTTGCCCATTGGCAGTGCGTTTGCCCTGGGACGCAGCGGGAGTTACCTCGCTGCCATCAACCTGAGGGCAGATCTTCCCAAAAATCTACCCGGAAAAATACCTTTAAAACCTTATTTCGACATCGGTTATTACCATAGTGATTCCCCTTTGCTGGAAAAACACAATATCCTGTGGAGCGGAGGAGTATTACTCGAATTCCTGGGCGGAAGGGCAGAAGTGTACTTCCCCATCATCAGTTCGGAAGAGATACAGGATCGGTTTAAAGAAAGAGGTAATTATTTTAGCCGGATCGGCTTTAGACTGGACCTGAAAAATTCCAAACCATGGGATTTGCTTGAAGATGCGCTTGTGCCTTAGTCGGTTGGCAACGGGCAACCTAAAAATACTTTTTAAAAAAAAATAGTATTTCTTAAAAACCAGTAACCAGCAACAACATTGAATCAAAAAGTCTTACTCATAACGCCACCGTTTACCCAACTGAATACGCCCTACCCCGCTACGGCGTACCTCAAGGGCTTTCTGAATACACAAAACATCGAATCCAGGCAAGCTGACCTCGGCATCGAGGTGATCTTGGAATTGTTCTCCAAAAAAGGGCTTCAACGGCTTTTTGACAGTATTGACTGTCCGCCGGATACGATTTCCGGCAATGCACAACGCATCCTGCATTTGAAGGGTTATTACCTGCAAACGATTGACGATGTCATCGCCTTTCTGCAGGATAAGGACCCCACCCTCGCCCATCAGATCTGCGAAGGCGGCTACCTGCCGGAAGCCAGTCGTTTTGAACAGCTGGATGATCTCGAATGGGCATTTGGCACCCTGGGAATCCGGGATAAAGCCCGACACCCTGGCCACCCTCTATCTCGAGGATTTATCTGATCTCATCAGGGAGGCAGTGGATCCTTATTTTGGATTCAGCCGATATGCGGAGCAATTGGGCCTGGCCATGGTTTCTTTTGATGAAATGCACGAAGCCCTGCAACAACCTGATGGGCTTATCAGTAGAATATTGACAGACCTTCTCAAGACCAAAATCACTCAATTCCAACCAGATGTCGTCTGTCTCTCCATCCCTTTCCCGGGCAATCTTTTTGGTGGATTAAAATGTGGGCAATACATCAAAAAAAATCATCCCGATATAAGGGTGGTGTTGGGGGGAGGCTTTGCCAATACAGAGCTGAGGTCACTGATGGAAGAGCGCGTATTTGAATACGTCGATTTTATCCCGTTGGATGACGGAGAAGCGCCCTTGTTGTGCCTTTTGGATTACCTTGAGGGTAATCGGCCTGTAGACCAACTCAAAAGAACTTTCGCACTTAAAGGGGGAATGGTTTTTTACTACAATGGAGCCCCCGAAAAGGATATTGCCCAACGGGAAGTAGGTACTCCCGACTATGAAGGCTTACCCCTCAAATCCTATTTATCGGTAATTGAAGTGGCCAACCCCATGCACCGGCTCTGGAACGATGGTCGCTGGAACAAACTCACCCTGGCACATGGCTGCTACTGGGGAAAATGCACTTTTTGCGATATCTCGCTGGATTACATCAAGAACTACGAACCGGTCACTGCAGCAATACTCGTTGACCGGATAGAAACCATTATTGAACAGACTGGTGAAACAGGATTCCATTTTGTAGATGAAGCAGCTCCGCCTAAGCTGATGCGTGACCTGGCTATCGAAATCCTGCGCAGAGGTATCACCATATCCTGGTGGACCAATATCCGGTTTGAAAAAAGTTTTACCGCAGATCTTTGCCAGTTATTAAAAGCTTCCGGGTGTATTGCGGTCTCTGGCGGACTGGAGGTTGCTTCCGACCGACTGTTGGAATTGATAAAAAAAGGGGTTACTGTAAGCCAGGTGGCCAAGGTGGCCGATAATTTCACCCGGGCCGGCATTATGGTTCATGCCTACCTCATGTATGGTTTTCCAACCCAGACGGCCCAGGAAACCATTGACTCCCTGGAAATGGTCAGACAATTGTTTGAACTCGGTGTGGTGCAATCCGCATTCTGGCACAGGTTTGTCATGACCGCCCATAGCCCGGTAGGCATGGATCCGGAAGCCTTTGGCGTTCATAGTTTGGAAAAGGAGACAAAACCTTTTGCCAATAATGATCTGAAACATGATGATCCGACCGGGGTTGATCACGGTTTGTTTTCGGAAGGATTACGAAAGTCTCTCTTCAATTATATGCATGGCATTTGTTTTGATTTCGATCTTCAGGAATGGTTCGACGTTGAAGTACCCAGAACCATGATTTCTCCCCATTTTATTGCATATGCTATTGCCGCTCAGAAAGAAAACAATTTCAAGCCAGGATCAAAAATCCTCTGGTTGGGCAATGTACCCATCGTGATTCCATATGAGAAGCGTAAAAAGGGAAAACGCCAACCTATGGTGCAATTACTCTTTCATAACAGGACGGCAGATTTTGAAGTCAGAACAGAAGCCACAACAGGAATGTGGCTGGCACAAATACTGGAAAAATTAATCGCAGGTGATAAGCCTGTAATGACCTTGCAGGATATTCAACTAGATTTTGAGACGGCTTTCCCTGAAAAATTTGAAGCCTTCACCAAAGGAACTACCTGGTCGCAACTTAAAAAAAATGGCTTAATAGGTGTCTAAACGCAAAACATGAGACATCCCGAATTTGTCGATTGATAAATTGGGACAACAATACATAGATGTAATAATCAAATTTTATCCAGTTGTTTTGATGTTGATATTGATGTACACCGCTGGCGGGGTCGGTTTTATGCATAAAAAGTTCATCTTTTTTGTGTAAAATCGGGGGTGGAATCTTTCCGGAAAATAGTCCACCCCCAAATTTGATAGGAAAATAATTCCTCATTGACTATTAAACTTGTCAAATTTGACCCCGCCAGCGGTGTAAATTGCCACCCAATCGACTAATTTTCGATTGCAAGTAATTGATTGTCAATGACTTAAATGCTAAAGTAATTAACTTCCTCTCCAAACGAAAATTCGGGATGTCTCATATTTGTATTTCGATTTACATTAATACGGTCCAATACCACGCACCCATAATAGCGCCAAAAATACCCAGGAAGATAACCTGGTATCCGGCATCAATCAGCCAGAGTTTTAATGATTTTTGTTGGTATAAATAATTAATCCCCGCAGAAGTAGCCACGAAAAACAACCCAAACAACAAGCCGCTCTGCAATCCCGACATCCAGTCCTTAAGATTGCCAAAAAGGGCAATTCCCAAACCCATGATAAAAGTGAGCACCAGGGTCGATCCGAATATCATCGCCATATTGGCCCCCTTGATATCCTCCTCCGTCAAACCCACTGCTTTTCGCCAGGCTTTGCCAAAAGTCGGACCATACCATAAGGCTCCAAGTCCATATGCTGCGACCGTCGCCACGATGAGGGCTATCCAGTTTATTTCTGAAAAATCCATGTCGTTCCATTTTTAATTTTGAGCAATTCATTACAAAACAGTACTAATTATTGCAATGTAGGCATTTTTCAATATTTTAAAACGACATTAAACCTAAACATCAAATTTAATAGGAATTTTTTAGTGTATTTTTAGAAAATAAATTGTTACAACCACCAGAAATACCACTAAACCTATAACCATTCCATATCCAGAATATTTTTTTAATGCAAGCTGTGATTCCTCATTCCCTTCAATGGGTTCCGGGTTGTAATAACGCTCAAGAACAACCCCCAGGAGAAAACCTGCAGTAATGCCGGTAAGTGGGCCGTAAGCCATATTACCAAACGCGATACCGGCAATTACACTGAAGGGGATACCCATTGCCAGCCCAATGTTGAAAAAATGATTTTCAGGATACCGTTTAACATTTTTCATGACGCTATTATTTTAATTTATAAAATCAGGTAATTTTTGCTTTTGTCATCATTACAACATTTATGATTATCGCATCCAAATCAGCACCAGGAAAATCAAAATACCTAAAAGACTAATCATTAAAAAGAGGATGATCAGGTTGCGTTTTCTTTTTCTTTGGTATTGAATAGTGCTATAAGCCTTGTATTGGTCATCCAGCACTTCGAGACAATTATTCAGTTCCTCAAGTCTGATCCTATAAAAAGGCCGGGAAGCAAAATAACTGATCAAAAAACCAATGATCAGGAATATATAGGGTACCGGAGTTTCCCATGGAAATCCCATATTAACTTTTTCGTATTTCAGCATTTCATAAAAGAAAAAGCCACACAAAATCAACATAGGAGATGTCACCGCTGACCTGAGGATATATTTTCGGTAATATCTTTCATGAAAATCAATCTTTTTCCGCAGGGTTTCCAAAATAGATCCTGACTCATCAATTTTTGCCAAAGCTTTGAGGAATCTCACTTCTTCGAGAACCATTCCCAGGCAGGTTAAAGCCAGTAGCCCGCTGATCCACTGAACAGATATTTGCCCCTCCAATAAAATTATAAAGGTCACATAACCAAGAGCAACAGCTACCTTCAGCAAAATATCAAACGTTATCAACCTGTGCATACTTGAAGAAACGTCCCTGGATTGGGTTTGCCTAAACAAGTCAATTTCCTCCCGACTCACCATTTGGTGTTTCGAAATTCCCGCTTGCCCATCTGCCCATATTTTTTTCAAATCGAGTTCTTCCATCATTTTATGAATTTGATAAAATCGATTTCACCAATTTCCCCAATTTCGTTTTGATCCTTACCAACCGGACGCTTACATTTGTTTTTGACAAACCGGTAATATCTGCTATTTCCTTATAGGATTTGCCTTCGAGGTACAGTAGTATTACTGCTTTTTCAATCTTTTTCAATTGTTGAATCCCTTTGTATAAGGCCATAGACCGGACTTCTGCATCCCTGGATGAATGGTCGTCGGTCTGTAGTGAAAACTCTTTGAGTTGCTCCTTTTTTCCCAAACGATTTTTCGATTTTCTCTTTTGAGAAATGGCTGTATTCAAGGCAACCCGATACATCCAGGTAGAAAAAGAGGATTGTTGGCGAAAGCCAGAAAAACCTTTCCACAGATTGATGACGATCTCCTGAAACAAATCCTGTCGATCCTCCATAGTGTCGCTATAAATGTGACATATCTTGTGAAGGATAGCCTGGTGCTCAAAGACCAGATGATTGAATTCTGATTCTCGACTGGAAATATCCATACGTTTTGTCCTGGAGGTAAAATTACCCTGTTTATTTCACCCTGTTAGACGCAGGATGGGCCATAAAACTACAACCTTAGTAAAATTTCTTATGCCAAAGAGGCCAGGAAATTGCATGACAACTTCCACTCCCGTATATTTATTTCCATGAAAATAATCATCGCTTCAGATTCCTTTAAAGAAAGCGCCCGGGCCATCGATGCCTGCGAGGCTATGGCCAACGGTGTTTCCAATGCCGACAACACTATCAAGGTTGAAATATTCCCCCTGGCTGACGGTGGCGAAGGCACGGCTGATATAATGACTTTTTATGCTTCCGGTAATACGGTATGGCTGGAGACCAAAGATCCGATTGGACGATCCATTACCGCCAGTTACGGCATCTCCGGAGATGAAACGACCGCTTTTATAGATATGGCCTCCGCCTCTGGATTGCAACTACTGGCGCCTGAAGAGCGAAATCCTCTGAACACTTCGACCTATGGCACCGGTTTAATGATCAGGCACGCCATAGAAAAGGGCGTGTCAAAAATAATCCTGGGTATCGGAGGAAGTGCTACCAATGACGCTGGTATAGGAATGGCCAAAGCATTAGGCTATCGGTTTTATGACGAAAAGAACAATGAATTAGCATGCAATGGATCTGACCTGGGAAAAATAACCCGATATGAGGCAGACGAAAAATTGCTCGAAAAACTTCCGGAAATACAGGTCCTCGCTGATGTCAATAATCCATTGTATGGACATCAGGGAGCAGCTTTCATTTATGGCAAACAAAAAGGTGCCACGGGCAAAGATATTCTCCTCCTCAACCAGGGATTACAATCCATTGCGAAAATCGTTTCAGAACGAACCGGTGAAAGTTACGAACAACATGCCGGGGCCGGAGCTGCCGGCGGTTTGGGGTATGGTGCGGAGGTTTTCCTCAATGCGACACTGGTTCCGGGCTGAGACCGTGATGAGCGGTAGCGGCATCGAGAAGGCCATTGAGGATGCTGACTTTATTTTCACGGGAGAAGGCACCATTGACGAACAAACCAAAAACGGGAAATTGATTTCAGGAATTTGCAGTATGGCAGCCAAACACAAAGTTCCTGTCATCGGTTTTTGCGGCAACCTTAATGTCACGTTGGGTGACCTTAAGTCAATTGGCCTTCAGGCTGCATTTTCCATAATTAACGAACCTATGGATCTTTCCACAGCGCTCTTAAGAACCGAAATATTATTGAAAAAATCTGCAGAAAATGTAACGCGACTAATCATTTACGGAAAGGAATAGGTAGTGACGGTCAGACCGTACCAGTAACCAGCCCTACTCCTGCATCACCTTTAACTTCTCCGCATTGTCTGCTACCTGGAGGGCTTCGATGACCTCATCCAACTGACCGGAAACGATTTGATCCAGGTTGTAGAGGGTGAGGTTGATGCGGTGATCGGTAACCCGGTTTTGAGGATAATTATAGGTACGAATCTTTCCGGAGCGATCTCCCGTTCCTACGAGCGATTTGCGCTTGGCTGCCTGTTCTGATTCATGGGCTTCCTTTTGCTGTTCGAAGATCTTTACATATAATCTTTGCAACGCAATTTCCCTGTTTTTGATTTGAGAACGACCATCCTGACTTTCCGAAACGATACCTGTTGGAAGGTGTGTAAAACGCACCCCGGATTCCGTTTTATTCACGTGCTGTCCACCGGCACCACTTGAGCGAAAAGTATCCACTTTCAGGTCTGATTTTTTGATATTCACATCCTCCATTTCCAGTTTCGGGAATACGGCAACGGTAGCGGCCGAAGTATGCACTCTGCCCTGTGATTCTGTTTTGGGAACCCTTTGCACCCGATGTGCTCCGGATTCAAATTTAAGCTTTCCATAGACATTGTCGCCGGATATTTCAAGCGCAATTTTATTGTACCCCCCAACGGTACCTTCGTTGATGTTGATGATTTCAACGGTCCAGCCCTGATCTTCGAAAAACTTAGAGTACATTTTATATAGATCCCCGGCAAAGATACTGGCCTCATCACCTCCCGTTCCGGAACGGATCTCGAAAATTACATCTTTGGAATCCTCCGGATCTTTCGGGATGAGCAATACTTTGAGTTGTTCTTCCAGTTCTTCCTGCTGTGGCTGCAATTCTTCCAGCTCCATCTGAGCCATTTCCTTCATTTCCGGATCATTGAGCATTTCCCTGGCTGTTTGAATATTGCCTGCAACCTCCTGGTAAACTTTGGCAACGGACACAATCTCCTTAAGATCTTTATACTCCTTGCTGATCTTTTTGTATTGGTTCATATCTCCTATAACCTCCGGATCAGCCATCTTTTCTTCCAGATAGTTGAACTTTTCTATAATGGATTCTAATTTATCTAGCATGATTTTGAATTAATTTGTTGACAGGAACTTGGAATAGTTCCAAATGAAGTTGAAAAACAAATGGGCTTCCAGGCCCTTTCGAAGAAAAACGAATGGGAAAAGCTAACGGAAAGGAATGATGTAGGTTAGATTTTTCATCACTTTTTTATAATCGTTACAAAAGTAGCATTTTTGGGATAACAAAACAAAGGTTATTTGGGTTTCAAATTGTTTCAGATTGTTTCAGATTGAAAAGGAATAACAATCTGAAACAATCTGAAACAATTTGAAACAATTTGAGCCCAAATAACCTTTTGTTTTTATTATCCAAAATGCCAAAACTTGCAACGTTATAAAAAAGTGATGAAAAATCTAACCTACATCATTCCTTTCCGTTAGCTTTTCTCGTTACTGTCGAAAAGAGCCTCGACACCCATTGTTTTCAGCTTCATTTGGAATATTCAAGTTCCCGTAAATGAATATCATCTTGCTAGATAATTAGATCCATTATAGAAAAGTTCAGCTATCTGGAGAAGAAGATGAACTCGGGAGTTATAGGAGATACCAATTGTACAAAAAGATCAACAAGTATAAGATCTTGGAAATTTGGGAGGTTACGAGACAATATTCAAACGGCAATGCCAATGATCCGGAAAGTTGAACTTTTCTATAATGGATTCTAATTTATCGAGCATGATTTTGAATTAATTTGTTGACAGGAACTTGGAATAGTTCCAAATGAAGTTGAAAAACAAATGGGCTTCCAGGCTCTTTCGAAGAAAAACGAATGGGAAAAGCTAACGGAAAGGAATGGATGTAGGTTAGATTTTTCATCACTTTTTTATAATCGTTGCAAAAGTAGCATTTTTGGGATAACAAACAAAAAGGTTATTTGGGTTTCAAATTGTTTCAAATTGTTTCAGATTGTTTCAGATTGAAAAGGAATAACAATCTGAAACAGCGAGCAAAGCGAGCTTTGAAACTATTTTGAAACCATATTATTATACCAAAGTCAATCGTTCCTGCCCGATCTGTTCATGAGCCATATACTCATCAAAAGTCTTCAACCGGTCAATAAATCCTTTCGGGCCGATCTCGATGATGCGGTTAGCGACGGTTTGGGTGAAAGTATGGTCATGCGAAGTAAACATAACAGTACCGGGAAAATTGATCAGCGAATTATTCAAGGTCGTGATCGTTTCCATATCCAGGTGATTGGTAGGCTCATCCAGCATGAGTACATTGGCTTCCGCCTGCATCATGCGCGAAAGCATACAGCGGACCTTTTCACCACCCGACAAAACATTGGCACGTTTAAGGGTTTCATCCCCGGAAAAAAGCATTTTTCCCAGGAAGCCCCTAATATAAACTTCGTCCTTTTCCTCGGAGAAATTGCGTAACCAGTCGATCAAAGTCTCATCGGCATTAAAGAAGTTTTCATTATGTGTAGGTAAATACGCAGTGGTGATCGTCTGCCCGAAGGCAAATTCTCCGGAATCCGGCTGCAGTTCCCCATTGAGGATTTTGAAAAGTGCTGTCAATGCCAGGCTGTTTTTGGACAAAAAGGAAATTTTGTCCCCTTTTTCAACATCAAAGCTCAAATCCTTGAAATATACTACGCCGTTTTCAGCATAGCTGAGATTTTTTACACTCAAAATTTGTTTACCTGCTTCCCGCTTCTGTGTCCAGACAATTCCCGGATACTTCCTGGTAGAAGGCCGGATTTCTTCCACATTGATCTTCTCCAGCATTTTCTTACGGGCAGTAGCCTGGCGGGATTTGGAAGCATTTGCGCTAAAGCGATCGATGAATGCCTGCAATTCCTTGCGTTTTTCTTCGGCTTTTTTGTTCTGGGATGCTTTTTGACGCAAAGCCAGCTGACTGGATTCATACCAGAAGGTATAGTTACCGGTAAACAAAGTGATCTTTCCGTAGTCAATATCAGCTACATGGGTACATACGGTATCCAGGAAGTGTCTGTCGTGAGAAACCACGATAACGGTATTTTTGAAATCCAGCAAAAAATCCTCCAGCCAGGTAATGGTTTCAATATCCAGGTCATTGGTAGGCTCATCCAGGATGAGAATATCCGGATCACCGAATAAAGCCTGCGCCAGCAATACCCGGACCCTTTCCTTTCCATCCAGTTCTTTGACCAACTTGAAATGGTTTTCTTCTTTGATGCCGATGCCACTCAGGAGCGTTGCTGCGGCAGGTTCTGCATTCCAGCCATCCATTTCGGCAAATTCCGCTTCCAATTCAGAGGCTTTGATACCATCCGCCTCTGAAAAATCAGGCTTGGCGTAAATAGCATCTTTTTCCATCATGAGTTTCCACAAAGGTTCGTGTCCCATCATCACAGTATCCATTACCGTACAATCGTTGTATTGGTAATGATCCTGTTTAAGCACCGCCATCCGTTTCCCTGTTTCGATACTCACGTGTCCCGTATTGGGGTCTATCTCTCCGGAAAGGATTTTGAGGAAGGTCGATTTTCCGGCGCCATTGGCTCCGATAACACCATAGCAATTGCCTTCAGAAAAAGTGACATTCACTTCGTCAAAAAGCACCCTTTTTCCATACTGCAGGGATATATTATTTGTTGAAATCATGCGCTGTTGATTTTGAAGCCGCGAAATTACGATTAAATATTTCTTTTTGAGCAACAATCCGCATACTTTCGTGTATTGAGTATTGCGAGAATGATTGAACCCGAGAATGAGGGAATGATTTCTTAATATTCCATCTCCGTTGTTATCTCCCGGTAACATATGTCGCGAGCCTGTCCTCCGCACGAAATGCCGGGGATGTCGTTGAATTCCATTATTCCCAATATTACCATAAAAATTAACATGCCTATAATTTTAAACATAGAAAGTTCAGGTCCTGTTTGCTCGGTTTGCATCAGCAAAGGCAGAGCAGTTTTGTCTGCTAAGTTCACAGAAAAGGATTTCCAGCACACGGAGCAGATCACTTTGCTCATTGAAGCTTGTGTACAGGAAGCCGGCATAGCTTTAAAAGACATAGACGCTGTGGCCCTTAGCAGCGGACCGGGATCTTATACCGCACTTCGGGTAGGCACTGCCACGGCCAAAGGAATTTGTTATGCTTTGGATAACCCATTAATTGCCATTGACACCCTTAAATCTCTCGCAGGTGCTGCCATCCGGTCTTTTCCCGGGGAGGCTTATTATGTTCCCATGATTGATGCACGCCGGATGGAAGTTTATACCAATATTTTTGATAACAATAATTGTGCGCTTGGAGAGACCAGAGCATTGATTGTCACAGAAAAATCCCCGGCTGAATTTCCTCCGGATGAAAAGCCTGTTTATCTATTCGGAAATGGAGCAAAGAAATGTCTGGAGTTATTACCGGCACCAAGGTTTCGACATATCGAGATAGCCCTTGATGCCGGTAATCTTGTACCTCTGGCGGTGGAAAAATTCCAACAAAAATCATTTGCCGACCTGGCCTACTTCTCTCCTTTTTACCTTAAATCGCCAAACATCACCAAAGCCAAACCGAAATTGTGATAAGATAAAAAGGCGAAATCATAAATACTGTTTTTCAGAAAAACAGTATTTATGAACTCAGCGGCAAGCCCCTACTTCACTTGTGTAACTTTCAACATATTTGTTCGAAGTCTTGCTTTGAGGGGCATACTTCCCGTGTTGATCAGGATGTCTCCTTCTTTTACCCGTTTTTTATCTTTCAGAATATTGACAACATCATTGATAGTCTCATCGGTTGAAGTAAACCTGTCATAATAGAACCCCCTCACACCCCAAACCAAATTAAGGGTATCCAAAATGGGTTCGTAGGCTGAAAAGATATAAATCTTGGCTTTGGGACGATAACTTGAAACTTTAAATGCCGTATAACCAGATACGGTTATTCCCAGTATGGCTTTTGCCCCAACCTCATCGGCGATCCTTCCTGCATTGAAGCAGATACCATCAGAGAGGAATGTTTCTGATTTAGGATCCGCTGTTGGTTTTTTAATTTCGGAATAAGGGTAATCTTTTTCTGCTTCGGCAATAATTCTATTCATGGCCCTGACTACCTTGACAGGATGCACGCCGACCGAGGTTTCTCCACTAAGCATAACTGCATCAACCCCATCCAAAACTGCATTGGCCACGTCTGTCACCTCGGCACGGGTTGGTGTGGGGTTGGTAATCATACTATCCATCATTTGGGTAGCGACGATTACCGGTTTGGCCCTTTGAATGCATTTTTCAATGATCATTTTCTGCAAACCCGGAAGGCGTTCAATGGGAACCTCGATCCCAAGGTCACCTCGTGCAATCATCACAGCATCCGTGGCATTGATGATTTTATCGATTTTAGCGATAGCCTCCGGTTTCTCAATTTTGGCGATCACTTTGGCAGAATGCCCATGGTCCGCAATCTTTTTCTTAAGGTTCTTAAGATCCCTTGAGGAACGCACAAAAGACAATGCTACCCAGTTAACGGGCTGGGTAAGAATAAATTCCAGGTCTTTTTTATCCTTTTCTGTAAGGGATGGCAAGGAAATTTTTGTATTGGGAAGATTTACGCCTTTATTCGATTTCAATACCCCCCCAAAGAGACATTTTAGTTTCACCTGACTTTTTTTGTCAGAACTAACGACTTCGAATTCCAGCTTCCCATCATCAATAAGCACTTTTTCCCCGACCTTAACATCCTGGGCAAACCTGCTATAGCTCATGTAAATCTTATCCTTGGTGCCAATGCATTTTTCATTGACGAAGGTGACAATATCTCCCGGATTTACAGGCAGACCGTTACCTGCCATTTCCCCAACCCTTAGTTTGGGACCTTGAAGGTCTGCCAGTATTCCTACATGAAAAACATGATCTTCATTGATCTTGATTATTTTTTCTATAGTCTTTTTATGCTCTTCATGGCTGCCGTGAGAGAAGTTGAGTCGAAACACATCAACACCTTCTTTAGCTAATTTAAGCAGCATTTCGGGATCACTGGAAGCAGGACCCACTGTTGCCACAATTTTTGTATTCTGATCGAAATTAAATGTATCGCCGTTCATGTCATGTTTTGTTTGTATGGGGGGTTCTAAAAACAACAAAGGTAAAAAAATGATGTAAGTGTCAAAGCTACAATATTAAGAATATTAAATGCTGCCTTTTTATTTTAGTTCAAAAGCGGACAAAAAAAGATCAAAAAAGGACAATAAAAATGCTTTAAAAAAACCAGCCAAAAAACGGAAAAGTAAAATACTAAAGAAAAACCTTGGTTATAAAAAGAGTTATTTTTTACTTTGCAGCTAATTCGTAAACAAAATAAGCGAATATTATGTCTAACATTGCAGAAAGAGTAAGCAAAATCATCATCGACAAATTGGGTGTTGAAGAATCAGAAGTGACTCCAGAAGCTCACTTCACAAACGATCTTGGCGCCGATTCGCTCGATACGGTTGAATTGATCATGGAATTTGAAAAAGAATTCGATGTATCTATCCCTGATGAAAAAGCTGAACACATTGAAACGGTTGGTCAGGCTGTAGAATTCCTCGAAGGAGAGTTAAAATAACAATTCTACGTTCAACTGACTGCTATAAATCCACAGGCCGTAGCCCGGCTTGTGGATTTTTGCTTAATTTAGTGCCAAGAAAAGCCTAAGCTCACCCTGAAAGGCTATTATTTCTAATGTTTTGGCAATAATTTCTGAATATGAAACGTGTAGTTGTAACTGGTATTGGTGCCCTCACTCCTATCGGTAACGGTGTTAGCGGTTACCTGAAAGGTTTACAGGAAGGTATTAGCGGGGCTAATATCATCACGCAATTTGATGCCTCCAACTTTAAAACTCAATTCGCCTGCGAACTCAAAGATTTTGAGCCAGGTGATTATATGCATGTGAGGGAAGCCCGTCGTTTGGACAGGTTTACCATACTGGCAGATATTGCTGCTGCCGAAGCAGTTGAAGATTCAGGACTTGATCTTGAAAAAATTGATCATGACAGGACAGGTGTAATCTGGGGAGCTGGTATCGGTGGTTTAAGAACCCTGGAAACGGAAATAGAAGGAAATGTCGGAACGGACACCCCTCGCTACAATCCTTTTATGATTCCCAAGATGATTCCGGACATTGCTGCTGGGCACATTTCCATCAAATATGGTTTTCGCGGACCGAATTATGCAACGGTTTCAGCCTGTGCTTCTTCGTCTCACGCTATTGCAGTTGCAGCAGATCAGATAAGACTTGGCCGTTGTGACATCATGGTCACCGGAGGTTCAGAGGCTGTAGTTACCAAGGCAGCTATCGGTGGATTCAACGGTATGAAAGCCCTCTCGACCAGAAATGATGATTACCTCACAGCCTCCCGTCCGTTTGACATGGACAGAGATGGGTTCGTTTTAGGAGAAGGAACGGCCGCTTTGATCATTGAAGATCTCGATCACGCCAAAAAACGCGGTGCTACCATTTACGCGGAAATTGTTGGCTACGGTGCGACTGCCGATGCACACCACATTACAGCGCCACACCCGGAAGGACTCGGAGCTGCCAATGTCATGAAACTGGCATTGAAGGATGCCGGTATGAATCCCGAAGACATTGATTATATAAACGTACACGGAACGTCAACTCCTTTAGGCGATATTTCAGAAACACTCGCAATAAAAAAGGTTTTTGGCGATCATTCGTATAAACTAAATATTAGTTCTACAAAATCCATGACAGGACACTTGCTTGGGGCCGCCGGCGCCATCGAAATCCTGGCTGGAATTTTGGCAATTAATCATAATTTTGTTCCCCCAACCATCAATCACTTTACGGACGATCCCGAGATCGACGCTAAACTGAACCTCACGTTTAATGAGGCCCAGGAACGTAAAGTAAATGCTGTTTTGAGCAATACATTTGGTTTTGGTGGACATAATTCATCTGTAATTGTCAAAAAGTTCGAGGAGTAAAATTGTACTTTACAATACTCCAGGGTTAGCAAATAAAGGTTTTCTGGGATTTGCGGCTTGAAATTATTGGGTCATTCGCACTGCTAATAAAAAATATCGAATCACCCAATAAACAAAACGCAAATCCCACAAAGTCATGCTTTCATTGGTATGATTGACAAAGTTTTCAATTAAATTCCTCCTGCTTTTTGTTTTTTATAACAAGACTGATTGGAGGAGTTGCGCAAAAAATACTATTCCTGATTACGGCTGTATCAAAGGTATATAACTGCATTTGATACGGATATTTTCCCTGCACAGCTTCCATACCTTTCTTCATGACAAGGTTTGCTTTCAGTATTAAATGTAGCATGTTGTGCGTTTCTTATTTAGACTTTACAATTATTTTATTTCCAGGGACAGATACCTGGCCAAACAGATGAAGAGGCTTATTGGGTTTACCCCTTCCAATCTGAACATTTTCTTACTGGCTTTTTCACACAAATCAAACCAGTCCGAAAAAGCTTATGCCATTCAAAACAATGAGCGACTGGAGTATCTTGGTGATGCGGTACTCGGAACCATCGTGGCGGAATACCTTTTTAAGAAATATCCTCATGGCAACGAAGGTTTTTTAACCAAAATGAGGTCTAAAATTGTAAAAAGACAAGCCCTCAATCAAATCGGAGACAGCATGGGCCTGGATACCCTGCTCGCAGAATTCAACAATACACGACTCAGTCGTTCCATGCTCGGTAATGCTGTTGAAGCCCTCGTAGGTGCCGTTTATCTGGAATGCGGCTATGCCGGAACCAAAAGGTTTGTCATCAATAAAATCCTGAAACGCTACGTAGATGTTCACGAACTCGAAAATTTTGATGACAATTACAAAAGCCAACTGCTTGAATGGTGTCAAAAAAACAGTAAAACGGTCACCTATAAACTGGTATCCAGGTATAAAGCGGATAAACGCGATCGCTTTAAGGTAGCTGTTATGATCAATGGTCAAAAAATTGCCACTGCAGACGATTTCAATAAAAAAAGCGCAGAACAGCTTGCCTCGGAAAAAGCACTCTCCATTCTGGATATTCACCTGGAGAATAATAGTGCAAGGGAATAACAAGAGTTTTTATTTCCTTTTGTTCCAGAGCTCCCTGTCTTCGCTCTTTGAATCGGCTGAAGAAATAATGTCAACCGATACCAAACAGTGAGTACATAACGAAACCAGATACCAGTACCAAACAGTACTGGAGCATAGTTGAGCGTAGCGAAATCCCGTGCATGAAATACCGTAGACAGGCCCGGGGCATGCAGTGCCGGGATCAATAAACTTGTAATCAGCAATCAGTTCTATGTCCTTCATTTGGTCAACAGAAAACATCAGGGCCTTAGCTCCGGACGGACTCACTTTCAATCAGGCGAGGGGTATATTTTTTGGTAACAAATGGCTCTCTCTTTATGGCAACGAACACTTTGTATGGGGGGAGTACCCGGCAGGACCAAACTGGAAATTTCAAACCGTCGTCAAATTAAAAGAACCTGCATTTTTCTGCTCTTGTCGAAGCAGAACCCGCCCATGCAAACACAACCTGGCATTGCTGCTTACACTGCAACGGAACAGCGACAGTTTTCTGATCACCGATGATCTGGCGGACTGGGTGAAGGAGTGGCAAGCCAAACAAAATCCAACACCTGAAAAAAACCTTTCCGAAGCAGAAGTCCTTATCCGGGAGCAAAGAAAAGAAACCGGCAAAGACAAAAGAATTGCTCAAATGATGCAGGGGATTCAAGACCTGGAGCGATGGTTGAAGCATGTGATGGAAACCGGACTGGCAGAGGTTAGGGAATACCCGCTTTCCTATTGGGATGATTTTGCGGCCAGGATGGTCGACGCCAAACTTGGTGGTATAGCCAGAAAAATCCGTCTCATCAAAGGTTACCTGGAAACGGACAATTGGCCCGAGCGTTTATTGAGCGACCTTGGGGATCTTTACCTGCTCACCAGGGCTTTTAAAAATATTGATTACCAAACCCCTGTTACCCGAAAGGATATATTGGGGGTTGCGGGATTGTCCGTAAAAAAATCCGAAGTACTCGAATCGAAAAGCATCCTGGATGACTGGCTGGTACTGGGGCAACAAACGGGAACCGAAGAAAAACTGACATACCGACGTACCTGGTTACGTGGAATTGACACAGAAAAAGATGCACTTCTACTGGATTTCGCCTGGGGCAACCAAGGCTTTGAAACTTACTGGAAAATCGGACAACTTTTCGAAGGGGAGTTGTGTTTCTACCCTGCTGCCTTAGAGCAACGGGCCCTGTTTCTAACCTATCACCTGGTCCATAAGACCATCTCCGTACCCAATGGCCATAAAGATTTTCAATCTTTTGCTGACACCTATGCCCGGGCAGTAACTGCATCGCCCTGGATTCCGGGGTTCCCCGTATTGTTGGAAAAAGTTATCCCCGTACTCCATGAACAACAGTTTTATCTCGTTGACAGCAATAAAAAGCAACTCCGGCTGGATCAGGAATTTGAGGATAAGACCATCAAACTGCTGGCTGTCAGCTGCGGAAAACCCATCACTATTTTTGGAGAATGGAACGGTTATACCTTCGTCCCGCTTTCCGTATTTTCCCAAAACAGGCTTTTGGAATTGTAGGTCATCTCAAAAAAAACCAGACTCTGCATACAATCTGAGCGGGTATTTATTAATTTTGGCATTTTGGAACGCCCTCAGGCAAGGCAAAATCATTTAAATTGGCAAAAAGGTTTTCAAGCACGCTTATCAACCCCAACTTATCTCCCTGGAAAGTTAGTCTTTTGGACTTTATATTAAACAGGCTTCCTGTATTGAAAATAGGAACCGTCAATAAACTGATCGCCAGGCATGAGCATGAATCAGGAGTACCTTTTGTAAAAAACCTTTGCGCCGATATGGGCGTTTTTGTCAATCTGACCGGATTGGAAAATCTCCCAAAAACAGGTCCCGTTACGGTGGTGGCCAATCACCCCGGAGGAGCAGACATTTTAGCTACCATCATTGCCCTTGGGGAAGTTCGTGAAGATATATCCATTCTTGCCAATAAACTGATTTGTGTCGATCAGGTTAAAGATCTTGTTATTCCTATTGACCTGTTGGCAAAGGTAAAAGTTGACCCCAGGCACATTGATGAGGCCTATGAGCAGGGAAAAGTAATTGTTTTTTATGCTGCCGGAAAAAATTCGCGTTATAATGAAGATGGTTTACTCAGAGATCTGCGTTGGAGAACCAGTTTCATGGAATACGCTCAAAAATATAAAACCCCTATCAATGTCCTGAAAATCGAAGGCAGGAACAGCCCTATGTTTTATAGGGTTTCTCGGTTCAGAGCCAGACATGAAAGCCTCAAAAATGTGCCTCTTGAAAACATATTCCAACTGAGGGAAATACTAAAAGGGAAGGGTACCGTTGAAATGTTATTGTCAAAACCTGTATCTTTCCCGGAGGATTTTGAAGATAGAAACCTTTCAGAACGACAAATAAAACGAAATAAAACGGATGCGCTGTACGATTTCCTGTACCGCATGGATCCTGATAATTTAGAATTCAAATAGGGCATCAACGTGGGAAATAAACTTCAAGCAGAACCGGTTAATGCTGATCCGGCATCATATTTTGATCAGGAAAAAGGATTGTACAATCCTGTACCTGTCTTTCCCTTCCTGTCAGAGGAGGACATCATCGAGACTGTCGCATCGGTGATCGATAGCGAATTACTAAGGGAGGAAATCAAATTACTCCTCACGAAATCCCCTCCCTCCAAATCTACCATTGCCGGAACCAATTATATCATTTGCCTCATCAAGTGGCACGAATACCCTGAACTGGTAAAAATGTTGAGCATCATCCGCGAATGGGCCTTCAGAAGTGAAGGAGGAGGTGTCGGCGACATTGATTATGATGCCTTTGACCTCAAACCGGAAATGGAACAGCTCCTCATCCTCAACCCCGAGTATGAAGATCTCCATGGCTGTATTGTTGGAGGTTATCGTTATGTGGTACATAATGAGCACACCTACGAACATGGCCCAATGGGAGCCCACTTTATGTTCTCCGATACATGGAAGCAACAATGTTGGATAGAGTTGGGGCGTTCATTCATCAATCCGTATATCCATATGCGTAACAAAAGGGGGTCTATTGATTACGTTTTGCACGGTCTCGGATATATACACGCCCGCCATCAGGAGGCAGAGGGTTTTTTCGGAAAAGTCACCCTTTACAATATTTACGAACTACAAAAAGCGGATGCCTTCTTCCTGGCTGTCGCCCGAAAGTACTTTTGCTCCAGCAAAGAGGTCTATGTCAAACCAGATGAATCGGTGCCTGAAGGCATGCTGACTGCCTCACAGGAAGCACTGTTGAACAAAGGCGTTTTCAAAGGCCTTTTTTATTTACTAAGGAATGAATACCAGTTAAACCTGGTCCGCATCATGGCCGTTTATAACCGGATGACAAGAATCGAAAATATATTATACTTCGGTGCTTTCCGGCATTTTGAGTTCGGGAATACGACCGAGGTAGGCATCGCCATCAGAAGTTCCGATCTTTATGATGTGATCAGGGAAAAGTTTATTGAGCCTTACATTTAGGAGGTTCAGTGGGTCTGGATCTTTACTTCATGAAGTTTACGCCCCCATATCTAAAAAAAACAAACTGTTTAGCCGTCAGCATTGACGCTAACGACTAAACAGCTCTCATTAAACTAACTTAATTTATCACCTTTTCTTGTCTTTATTGATTGGGTTCTTCTTCCAGCAGTTTTCCAGTCCATTTAAAAATGGTCGTATTGGTTGATCCGATGAATCCCTGGCTGGGGGAAATGAACTTGGCTGAATAGTGAGGTTCTTCATCCACAAGTACCCAGGTTTGTCCGCCATCGAGGGTATAAGCAGACCCTTGGCCCGTTCCTCCTTTTCCAGACCCGGCGATCACATAGGAATCTTTGGATCCGGGTACGAATTCTATGAGGCCGGAGATCGGCGGCGCGGCAGCTACCGGCTCCCAGGTAATACCACCATCCATTGTTTTCATAATACTGGGCTTCAGACTTGAATTTCCACTGGACAATGCCAGCCCTGTTTTTTCATCCTGAAAAGCGACGCTAACGGTAGTACCTTCCCATAACTTATCAGAAGCCTCCCAGGTTACCCCTTTATCGATGCTTCGGAACACCCGGCCTTCATTGGTTCCAAACCAAATAGTATTCCCAAAAACTTCAAAATTACTGGCTACAGGTGTCTCTCCAATACCAGGCATAGGAACCCGTTTAGAAGAGGTAGCTGTCCATTTTTGACCACCATCACGCGTATAATATATTTCAAACTGTCCTCCATTGGGATCACCTACTGCGATGCCGTCTTTTTCTGTAAAGAAATAAACGAAAGAAATATACCCACAGGTTTTACAAAAGGCAGTTTCCTGCTGCACCCAGGTGGCACCACCATCGCCGGAGTAAAAAATAGCGCTGTCTGTAGATATTCCGGAAGGCCAAAAAGCAGCCCACACATTGTTTTGATCCAATGCATGAATTCCGGCGAAAGCCAATGCCTCGGCTCCTTTTATTGTGATCACTTCCCAGGTTTTACCACCATCAGAAGTTTTCACGAGCTTGTTACAGCCTGCATAGGAAAAAGGAATAGCCCATACCGTATTGGCATCCACAGCAGAAAAAGCATAAATGCCTTCAATTTTTTCAGGTAAAGCTGTTTTTTGAGGTGCCCACTGCGCCTTAACGGTGATGGCCGCAGCAAATGTCAAAACTGCAGTCAAAACCATGCACTTAAATAAATTTGTCAATTTCATAATAATAGCTTTTAAGGTAAGTATTCATGATAATAAATGAATTATTTTGTCCGCTTACCTGTGTGAAACGATTCCATTAAAACGGATGCTGATAACAAGTCAATCTTAAGCTATTTTCAGAATAAAAGCTATGATTTATCTCAGAGCAGAAACATGATTTCTATCACATTCTATGGTACTGCACCGATAAAAAAACATAAAAAGGCCTATTTTGAGGCCTGCAGGATAAATTTTGTTATTTTTCGAAACCATTTCAAACCCAATGCTCTGATAAATTATGATCTATTTTTTCCGGAAAATCCGTAAAAAACTATTGTCCAATGGCAAATTCTCCAGCTATTTGATGTACGCAACCGGAGAGATATTTCTGGTAGTTGTCGGTATTTTACTGGCGTTGCAAATCAACAGCTGGAATGAAAGCCGCAACAACGACCAGCAACTCAACCGCATACTGGCTTCGATACGACAGGACATCATAAGCGATACCCTGGAAGTAAGTCAGGTAATTGAGAACTACAAGCAGCGGAAACCTGTTTTCGAAAGGGTTCTGAATGACTCCGCCACCTTAAATGATTACAAAACCCAACCATTTTTTGGTGTTTTGATTACCTCCTACGTTCCGATCTCGATTGAAAAAAGAGGTTATTCACAGTTGATCTCATTCAACAGTTTTAACGGAAAAGAACCTGAAGCCATCGTATCTCAGATAACGCAATTCTATTCCGTATTCATCAAAAACATCGAGAACAATGAGAAGGCTGTCAAGGAAGATGTTTTTAGTAATCTTAAATACTGGAAAGAAAATATGGATTGGTTTGCCACGGTAAGTAAGGGCGAATTACCCTATAATTTCATACAATATGTGCTGGAGGATCCGGATTATAAAAATCGAGTTGCCTACCACCAATCCTTTGTCTATGGAAATCACATTCCATTTCTGCAAGCTTTTCAAACCAATGCCAGGCAATTGTTGAAGCTATTAAACAACCCCGAAAAATAACCCTAAGTCCTCCTGCTACTTACTTGGCTCGCCCTGGGCTTCTTTAGCCAGCAAATCCATGTCGCGCACAAGCATGCGGCGGCGATTAAAAATGAGCATATTTTTATTCCTCAATTCATTGAGGACCGTGGTGACGGTTTGCCTGGAGGTAGCGGTGAGGTTGGCTATTTCCTGGTGGGTAATAAAGTTACGAACTTCCTGTTCATAGCCTATTCTCCGGCCTTTTTCCATTGCCAGAGTATGCAGGAATTCAATGATTCTTGTTCTGGAATCCTTAAACACCAGCGATTCGAGTCGCTTTTCCATGCGGCGGGTACGATCTCCCAGAAGCTTTACCATAAACATGGAAATCCTGGAATTTTCCCGCATTAATGCTTTCATATCTTTGACGGTAAGCACACACATCTCGGCATCGTCCATCGCATAGGCAAAATCCCTTCTCTTCCCTTCACCGATAATGGACATCTCCCCGAATACTTCTCCTACGCCGAGAATGGCTTTGGTAATTTCTTTACCAGACGTACCATAAGTTCCGATCTTTACCCTGCCTTCCGTCAAAAAGTACATTTTATCCGAATGTTCTTCCGGCAAATAGATATACGCTCCTTTTTCAAATCGCCGGTGCAGTTGTTTATCGACATGACCAGCTGCCTGCTTTTTGGGGCACAGCATATTTGTTACGTCAATATTTTCCAGATACCAAAGGCTTTGGGCTTCACTCATCGTTAAGGACTTTATGGTTTAAACATGAATATCTTCCTCAGAGTTTGTCAAGCTAAGCTAATTCAAATCAAATGTCTTCTCAACTACTTTTTGATGCGGGTTTAAAGCAATACTATTTTACAGAAAAACAGTATTGCTAAAACCCCGGCCATCAACTCGTACGGGTCACTAGATATGAATCGGCCTGTTATCTGTTGCTGCCAGTGCTGCTTCTTTTACGGCTTCCGTAAAAGTCGGATGAGCGTGACTCATCCGGGAAATATCTTCTGCCGAAGCTCTGAATTCCATGGCCACCACTGCTTCCGCAATGATATCTGCCACCCGGGCACCAACCATATGAACCCCTAGTACTTCGTCCGTTTCCTTATCTGCCAATATTTTCACCATTCCGTCAACATCTGTACTTGCCCGGGCGCGCCCCAGTGCTTTGAAGGGAAACTTCCCGGACTTATAGGCGATTCCGGCCTCTTTGAGTTCCTCTTCTGTCTTCCCGACTCCGGCTACTTCAGGCCAGGTATAAACCACTCCGGGGATCAGGTTATAATTGATATGTGGTTTTTGTCCGGCAATATATTCCGCGACACAGGTACCTTCTTCCTCCGCTTTATGAGCCAGCATGGCTCCGCGAATCACGTCACCAATGGCAAAGATTCCCGGTATGTTGGTTTCCAGGTGTTCATTCACAACTATCCTGCCTTTATCGTCTTTTTCAATACCTACATTTTCCAATCCCAGGTTATCCGTATAGGGGCGGCGACCAATGGCAACCAGGCAATAATCAGCATTGATGGTAAATTTTTCTTCGGAATCCCGTTTTTGTACCCCGACTGTTACACTTTTCTTGTTGACTTTAACCTCTGTAACCATATGCTTGAGATGAAACTTCAAGCCTTGTTTTTTCAGGGAACGGAGCAACTCCTTAGAACAATCCTTATCCATGCCCGGGATAATTGAGTCCAGATATTCAACCACCTGGATTTCAGTTCCCAACCTGGCGTAAACGGACCCCAATTCCAGGCCAATGACTCCGCCACCTATAATGACCATGCTTTTAGGTACTTCCTGCAGGGTAAGCGCCTCTGTAGAGGTGATCACCCGGTCTTTATCGTAATTAAAAGCTTGCGGTGTAATGGGTTTGGATCCTGTGGCAATGATTATTTTTTTGGTTTCTATTACCTGCTCTTCGGCCCCTTCAACTTTGACTTTGTTCGCTTCCAGTATGGTTCCATGGCCATGAAAGACCTGGATTTTATTCTTTTTCATCAGGAAATTTATCCCCTGGGTGGTCTGAGCCACAACCTCATCCTTTCGCCTGATCATTTGAGGCATATCCACCTTCAGGCCTTTCACTTCAATACCGTGAAGGGCAAAATTATCTTTGGCATTATGATAATGCTCGGAGGAATCCAGCAGTGCTTTTGATGGAATGCATCCAACGTTGAGGCATGTTCCCCCAAGGGTATCATATCTTTCAATGAGGGCCGTTTTGAGTCCCAGTTGTGCGGCTCTGATGGCTGCTACGTAGCCCCCCGGGCCAGATCCGATTACGGTTAAATCAAAAGTCATTTGTTGTATTTACTTCTTTTTATTTTTATTCTGTCTGTTCCTGTTTGGGCCACGTCTGTTGCGTCCCTGGGTATTTTTGTCTTTATTGGCAGGTGAATCTTTTGGCTTATTATCTCCTGTTTTTTCCTGCTTATTTCTATTGGAACTGTCGGTGTTCTTTTTTTGGGAAGGCCTTGTCGTACCACGATTACCACCCTGGTTGCGCCTTCCTCTGCCACCGGATCTTCTGCCACGTGAACTCCTGTTTTGCTTTTCAGCCGGCAATTCAATAACGCCGGTAACATCATCACCAAAATCAAGTTCGTCCTCTTCACCGACGGGAGATACGTAATGCATCGCACTGAGATCCATCGTCACATTCCCGGTTTTATTTAATTCAAGAATCTCCTTGACTGTATCCACCTTGAGCCCAAAAATCCGTCCCCTTCCTTTTTCACTCCGGTAGGCATAATACATCAGTTGTTTGAAGATATCCGTCTTTACCAACACGGCCAGGCCTCCCTCGGTTTGAATCTTTTCTGCATTTTTTGGAAAATGCGTCAGGGCATCCATATAGGTATCCAATTCATAATTGAGGCAACATTTCAGGCGACCGCATTGCCCTGAAAGTTTCGCCTGGTTAATCGCAAGATTCTGATAACGGGCTGCTGCCGTGGAAACAGATTTAAAATTGGTCAGCCATGTCGAACAGCAAAGCTCCCGGCCACAGGACCCTACTCCGCCGATGCGGGAGGATTCCTGACGGGCACCGATCTGCCTCATTTCGATTTTGACTTTAAATTCTCGGGCAAAATGGCGGATCAATTCACGAAAATCAACACGTCCGTCTGCTGTGTAATAGAAAGTAGCCTTACGCCCATCAGCCTGATATTCGACATCACCGATTTTCATATCAAGATCCAGCGTACGGGCGATAGCACGTGCCCGGACCATGGTCTGCATTTCTCTGGTGCGGACTTCTTTCTGGCGCTCCAGTTCGTGCTCGTTGGCAATACGCAGAACTTTGTGGACAACTTTTTCTTCGGTTACCCGCTTTTTGACCATTTGCATCCTTACCAGCTCTCCGGACAGGGAGACTTTTCCGATATCATATCCATTTTTGGACTCCACCACCACCAGGTCGCCTGTTATGGCATCGACAAAATCCTGATTGTGATAGAAGCCTTTTCTCGCACCGTCTTTAAAACTGACTTCTACGATTTTGAAAGGAATCGGGTCGTCAATATGCATGGCACTGAGCCAATCGAAAGTATTTAATCTGTTACATCCTCCGTTATTCTTGGAGGCACATCCATTACATGCCATCTCACTATATATTTTGAAGAACGCCGGGAGCGGAATTTGCGCTGAGGCAAACTAAGCAGTTAAATTCCGGGTTCTGGTTAAATTCCGAGGCTATGCCCTACGCTTCAATATCCTGTTCATCTCGACGGAAGCACTCAGAAATAAAACCTTCGGATTCGCGTTCCTTTCCACGAAATACGAATTTTCCGAAAGCAGGTTTACAATTTGTTCTATTTGGTCAAAATCTATAACAGACATCAATTTCCGGGCTGTTTCCAGCTCGGCTGTCTGTAAGCGTATCTTTTCGTCACCAGTTAATTTCAATACCAGGTATTCACGCAGGAAGTGCAATGCATACCGGATAAACTGTTTTTGGTTTTCCCGTCCCAGTGTCGCGATCTTTTCCGCCCACTGCACCAGTTTAACGCCATTACCCTGATAACACATACGCAACCATTCCAGAAAGATACGGGAATAATCGTTTTCCTGGCTGCGTGCGAATTTCAGGGCCTCATTAAAATTCCCGTCCGATAACCGGGCCGCTGTTATGGCTGTAACCTCATCCACCATTTCCATTGCCCTGAGGGCTTCTGAAATCGTTTCATCAGCCAACCCATGGACTTTAACGATCTGACATCTGGACAGGATGGTATTCAAAATAAGTTCCTGGTTTTCAGCTACCAGGATAAAAAGTGTATTTTCAGGAGGTTCCTCGATCAATTTAAGCAGCCGGTTACCCTCTTTGCCCAGATATTCCGGCAGCCACATGATCAATACCTTCCGGGCGGTGGAAAACGTTTTCAGGCTGAGTTTATGAATAATATTCACACACTCCTGCTTATTGATATTTCCCTGTTTGTTTTCTGCTCCGATGCGCTGGAGCCAATCGTTAACATCCATATACGGATTTTCGAGCAAAGCCTCCCGCCATTGGGGTAAAAAGGAATCACTCGTCACGTTGGTTCCTACCGTCGGAAATGAAAAATGCAAATCCGGATGGATGAGCTTTTCAACTTTTGAACATTGGGAGCAATGGCCACAGGCCTCCCCCTCTAAAGGTTTTTCGCAAAGAACATATTGAGCCATTGCCAGGGCAAGTGCCAGCTTGCCACTTCCCCCGGGTCCTAAAAACAACAAAGCATGGGGCAGCCTGTCGGCAGCCACCATCTGGTGAAGATCCGCTTTAACCACATGTTGTCCAATTACCTCTGCAAATCGCATTTGATATTGTTTAACCAAGGTCACAAGCCGGGACATCAACAATAAGATATCCAAAGCCTGGCACTCATCCGGAAAATAAGCGGGTAAAAAAGAAGTGATGTGGGCAAAATGCTCCTGAAAAAACAACAAAGAAACCCCACCGGTTTCTGTCCGGTAATTCCTCAAAAAGTCATTCTTTTAAAAGGAAACATTTATCATTAATGTGCCGGAGGTAAAACCTTTTCCCGGCTTTTATGTATATTAAAATATTCAATTGCAAACACCATTAAGTCTTCCCAACCACTACCCACTACTTTTTCAAATGTAAATTTAAGTCAACTAGTTGAGGAATACAAAGAAAATGGATTGAAATGGTGGGGTGTGAAAAGTTTTTCATAGTTTTGAATTCCGAAAAGCAGAACATTCATGGCTAAGTCGTTGAAGGAAATTAAACAACCTATTGAGGCAGAGTTAAAACAGTTTGAAACTCACTTTCGGGAAGCGATGCGAAGTCCGGTTCCCTTGCTGGACCGGATTACCTACTACATCGTCAGACGCAAGGGTAAACAGGTAAGGCCCATCTTTGTTTTTCTCTCTGCCAAGATCTGCGGCGATATTTCCGAATCCACTTTCCGTGCGGCTTCTTTGGTGGAATTGCTTCACACCGCAACATTGGTTCACGATGATGTGGTTGACGATTCTTTTGAACGCAGAGGATTTTTCTCCATCAATGCCCTTTGGAAAAATAAAATTGCGGTGCTTGTCGGGGATTATTTCTTTTCCCAGGGCATGTTACTGGCTCTCAAACACAAAGAGTACCGCCAGCTGGACATCGTCTCTTCAGCTGTTAAGGCCATGAGTGAAGGAGAGTTGCTCCAAATTGAAAAAGCCCGCAGGCTCGACATAACAGAGGATATCTACTACGATATTATCCGAAACAAAACAGCCTCCCTGATTGCCTCTGCCTGTAGTGCCGGAGCTGCCTCTGCTACTGACGATGATGCCGTCATTGAACTCATGCGGCTGTTTGGGGAAAAGCTGGGGATTGCCTTTCAAATACGTGATGATTTGTTCGATTTTGGCTCTGAAGACGTAGGAAAACCCCTGGGTATTGACATCAAAGAGAAGAAAATGACCCTGCCCCTGATCTACGCATTGCAACATACCGATAAAAAAGATCGCAGGCGCATCATAAATATTATAAAAAACCATAGCGAGAACGCAGAAAAAGTAAAGGAAGTCATTAATTTTGTACGAGAAAGCGGGGGGCTCGAATATTCACGCAAAGCAATGAATGATTATCGGGATCAGGCCTTTCAACTATTAAATACTTTCCCGGAAACAACCGCAAGAGAATCCTTGAAAGACCTTGTAGCCTTTATTACAGACAGGAAAAAGTAACACAGGAAAATAACAGACGAATATTAATACTTGAAGACAGAAATGTCAGAACCTTAACTGGATATTTGATGAATGGATCGATGGAATTACAATCGTGACATTCAATATCTTATCTTTCTTATTCATTTCCCTTTAGTGTTAATTTCCACAGAGAATACCATCTTATTTTTTTAACATACGCTTATTTTAACATGACTGATGTAAAACTTTTTTTCAGGAACTGCAACCAAATACCTTTCTGAAAAAATCGCTGACTTCCACGGACAGGCCCTGGGAGACGTAACCGTTAATTGCTTTAGTGATGGGGAAATGCACCCTGTCATCAATGAATCCGTTAGAGGAAGTTATGTGTTTTTTATACAGTCAACTTTCGCTCCGGCAGATAACATGATGGAATTATTGCTCCTGATCGATGCTGCCAAGCGGGCTTCTGCTGGTTATATCACTGCAGTAATTCCCTATTACGGATATGCACGCCAGGACAGGAAGGACAAACCCAGGGTTCCGATCTCTGCCAAACTGGTAGCCAGTTTACTGAAAGCTGCAGGGGTCAACCGGGTAATGACCATGGATTTCCATGCTGATCAGATCCAGGGGTTCTTCAATATTCCGGTGGATCACCTCAAGAGTGAGGCCATCTTTATTCCCTATCTGAAAAAACAAAAACTCGATAACGTCATTTTCGCTTCTCCGGATGTTGGAGGGGTAAAAAGAGCCCGAACCTATTCTCAATATTTTGATAAAAGCCTTGTCATCTGTGACAAATACAGAGCAAAGGCTAACGAAGTGGCAGGGATGACCGTGATCGGCGATGTTGAAGGAACAGACGTCATTCTCGTAGACGACCTTATCGATACAGCCGGCACGCTCTGCAAAGCTGCAGATGCCCTGATCGAGAAAGGAGCCAAAAGTGTCCGTGCCATGTGTACCCATCCGGTACTCTCGGGTCCGGCCTATGAACGGATCGAAGCTTCTCAGTTGAAAGAGGTTATCGTTTGCGATACACTACCACTTAAAAAGGATGTGAAGAAGATCAAACAATTATCCACTGCAAAATTGTTCTCCAGAGCGATCCGGAATACTTATGAACACCGGTCCATTTCGGCTTTGTTCGTGAAACCGTGATTTAGTTTTAAGGCTACAGGCTTCAGGCTGCGTACTGAAGCCTGTAGCCTGCTAAATGACATTCTTTCCTTTAACCTTTCCCAACGATATACCAATTATCTTATCTTTGCGTTCTAGATTTTGTCGGCATTGAATCCTAAAAAGTATTTTACCGGCCAAATTTATATCGTACGCCCTGAAAACACGTTTTTTTGTGCGTCCGTATTTTCCAGGCATCCAGTTCCTCAGGGAGCGGGCTGCATGATACTGTGAACATAAACAACAGCAAATTCATGGACTTTTCAATGATAAAAATTATCAAATCAATTTTTGCCCTGGCTGTCTTCAGCTTCATTAGCCTGACGCTTTCGGGCCAGAAAGGCTGGGAAGCCGGACCCGGCGCCGGCGTATCTCATTACTTTGGTGATCTCAATACCAATTTCAGGCTCAACAGGCCGGGCGCCGCCGGAAACCTGAACTTCAGATACAACTTCAATACGCGAATCTGTATGAAATTCTCCGGAAATTACGGTACGGTTTACGCTTATGATTCGGACTCCAGAAATATATTTGAACAACAAAGAAACCTGAGTTTTGAATCTGACATCATTGACGGATCAGCTCAATTGGAGTTTAACTTCCTACCTTATGTGCACGGAAGCGCCGATGAGTTTTTCACCCCTTATCTTTTTGGGGGACTCTCTGTATTTCATTACAACCCTAAGGCCGAATACCAGGGGCAAATGTATGAACTGCGCGAACTGGGAACCGAAGGGCAGTTTAAAGGGGAAGAATACCTGCCGATGTCAGGAGCATGGTTGTACGGTATCGGGATGAAGGTAGACCTGAATTACCAGTGGAGCCTGAACGTCGAGTTGGGCGTTCGTTCTGCCTTTACGGACTATCTCGATGATGTAAGTACCGTTTATCCGGACAACAAAGATTTGCTCAGAAACAAAGGTGAAGTGGCCGCCGCACTTTCAGACCGCACCCTTGGCCAGGACAACCCCCTGAGTCGTACCGGCCGCCAGCGTGGTAATGCCAACAATAATGACAATTACTCCATCTTCAGCGTGAGCATTATGTATTACTTTGGAAGCATCCGCTGTCCGGAAATCAGTAAAATCAGGCAGAAATAGGCTTTTGATTGATGATTGTACCCAGATTAAAACGGATTGGACGTATGAGAACGGATTTTTACTGTTTCAACTTGTTCAATCCGTTTTTTTGTTGGTGAAATTTTCACAAAAAATCAATGATCACACAACCCTAAGGCTGTTTTTGATGCCTTTAATAAGTAACATGCAATTGTAGGAGGAGGATTGGATGCCAGGAAAGAACGATAATCATCATTACCTTTTGAGCACTAAAAGGCTCGTATTTCCAATCTTCCATCCTTCCTTTTTTCTTCTAAAAGCTTGTTTCCACGGATTCTCAATTATGTGATCAAATCATTTTTTTATTCATACTCTATTGTGTTTCAACTAAAAAAGCTTAAATTTGCGGGCTTATGAATATGAGGAACTTTATTTTTATTGTAATTGCGCTCAGTGTTTTCGTTTCGTGTAAGAGTGAATTTGAAAAGGTCAGAGCCAGTGGAGACCCTAAATTAGTTTTGGCGAAAGCCGATGCTTATTATGCGGATGAAAACTGGCAGAAAGCTCAGACGTTATATGAGTTGGTGATCAGCAGCTACCGGGGGCAGAAAGAAGCCGAGGACATTTATTACAAATATGCCTATACCTATTATTACCTGGACCAATATATTCTGGCTGCTTATTACTTCAATACGTTTAGCAAAACCTACAGTACAAGTGACAAGCGTGAAGAAATCGATTTCATGGCGGCTTTTTGTAATTACAAGATGTCTCCTACTTTCAGACTTGACCAGACCTACACACTTCAGGCAATTCAGGAATTCGAAACTTTTGTAAACCTCTACCCTTTCAGCGAAAGGGTTGCAGAATGCAACAGCCTGATTGATGAGATGCGTAAGAAACTTGAAAGAAAAGCCTTTGAAGAAGGCAAGTTGTATTACGACCTGAAAAGATACCAGGCTTCCATTCAGTCTTTTGAAAACCTGCTGAAGGATTTTCCGGAAACACTGGATGCAGAACAGATTAGATACCTTGTTGCCAGATCTGCTTATATCTGGGCTTCCAACAGTTTTGTTGAGAAACAAAAAGAGCGTTTTGAACTAACGGTAGATAAAACACAGGATTACCTCGACCTATTTGCCAATGGTCCGAATAAGGATGAGGTTGAAACCATGTTAAATAAATCAATAGAAAAATTAAAATCATTAAATAATGACGGATATAAAGAGCAGGGTTCAAGGACTGGATCCTAACATTCGCGCCCGAAACATCAAAGCACTTTCCAAGGAAACCGGAAACATTTACGAAACACTCAACATCCTTTCAAAGCGCGCCAACCACCTGGTAGGGGAAATCAAACACGAGCTCAATAAAAAACTTGAGGAATTCGCTATCTCTTCCGATACGATTGAAGAAATCAGTGAGAATAAGGAGCAAATTGAGATCTCTAAATTTTATGAGCGCCTTCCCAATGCGGCGATTATTGCTACAGAAGAATACACCAAAGGTGACTTATACTACCGCTATAAGGATAAAAAACAGCAACACTGATATTTCGGAAGCCCTTTTCAGGGCACCGGAAATGAGGTTGCTCCATAAATCTTCCGGCAACAAAAAATCTATCTGGCGTCATACCTGTTTTTTCAGACTCAGGTGTTTCTCCTAAATATAAATGACGACCTCACCGTGGCGCGGGGTCGTCATTGCTGTTTTAAGGGCCAATATTCACCAGTTAGCAGGAGTACCAGATGAGAAGAGGTTCAAAGACAAACGCTGAATAATAAACAACAAGTTCCTGACTAGATGAACAATTTAAAAGACAAAAAAATACTATTGGCAGTTTCGGGCAGCATTGCTGCGTATAAAGCTGCTTTTTTGACGCGCTTATTCGTCAAGGCCGGAGCTGAAGTTAAGGTTTTAATGACTCCTTCGGGTACGGACTTCATCAGTCCGCTTACCTTGTCTACGCTTTCCGGAAATCCGGTGCATTCCAGCGTCAGTTCAGGCGATGGCTGGAACAACCATGTGGAAATGGGGTTATGGGCTGATGCCATGGTAATTGCTCCGGCAACGGCTAATACCCTGGCCAAGATGGCTACCGGTATATGCGACAATGCCGTACTGGCAGTTTATTTGTCGGCAAGATGTCCGGTGTTTTTCGCTCCTGCTATGGACCTGGATATGTGGCAACACCCAACAACCCAATCCAATGTGGATCGGTTGATCTCTTTTGGCAATCATATGATTCCCGTAGGCTATGGAGCATTAGCCAGTGGACTTACTGGCGAAGGGCGAATGGCAGAACCAGAAGATATTGCTACTTTTCTGAACAAGTTTTGGGGGCAGCAGCAACCACTGACCGGCAAAAAAATGCTGATCACCGCCGGACCGACTTACGAAAAAATAGACCCGGTTCGGTTTATTGGCAATTACTCCTCCGGGAAAATGGGCATTGCCCTGGCCAATGAAGCCGCCAATAAGGGTGCAAAAGTTTTCCTCGTCCTCGGACCTTCCCACCTGACAACAGACCATCCGGGCGTGAAAGTTATCAGGGTCACCTCCGCAGTTGAAATGAGAGATGCTGCTACCCGGTATTTTCCGGATTGCGACGCGGCCATCCTGGCTGCCGCAGTAGCTGATTACCGCCCTAAAAAATATGCTGAACAAAAGATCAAAAAAAACGACCAGGATTTTACCATCGAACTGACAGAAAACCCGGATATTGCCAGGGAACTGGGACAAAACAAAAAGGCAGGACAGGTACTGGTCGGTTTTGCGCTGGAAACACAATCTGAAGTGGCCAACGCCAAAGCCAAGATCAAAAAGAAACAATTTGATTGTATCGTTCTCAATTCATTGAACGACAAGGGAGCCGGTTTCGGTCATGATACCAATAAAATTTCCATCATTGGCAAAGACAATAAGATCAAGAATTTTGAGTTAAAATCAAAGACTGAAGTTGCCAGGGACATCATCGAAGACCTGGCAGAAAGATTGGGAAGTATCTAATAGTTTAAAAGTAAAAAGTACTTAATTTTCATGAAGAAGTTTTTCATATTCATCCTGTTGACGAGTTTCGGTTTAAACCTGTCTGCTCAGGAGCTCAATTTTAATGTAAAGATCAACACGCAAAAACTCCAGACGGTTGACCCCAAGGTATTTGAAACCCTTGAACAGACCCTTCGCGAGTTTTTAAATAATCAGAAATGGACGGAAGATGTTTTTGACCCGGAGGAACGTATCAATTGTAACCTGGTGCTCACTATTCAGGAAGAATCATCCCCTACCAGTTTCAAGGCAGATCTGGCCATCCAGGCATCCCGTCCTATTTACAACGCAGACTCTGAAAGCCCGATTTTTAATCACCTCGACAGGGACGTGGTTTTCAGCTATCAGCAATACGATCCGCTCATTTACAGTAAAACTGCCTTTAACGATAACTTGTCTTCCATTCTGGCTTTTTATACTTATATCGTCCTGGGACTGGATTATGATACTTTTTCTCCACTGGGGGGTGAGGAGTTTTTCCAGCTGGCCCAGGATGCCATCAATAATATCCCTTCAAGTTCTACGCCAAGTCCTTTTAGTGGCTGGACTTCTTCTGAAAGTAATCGTAACCGATACTGGCTGGCTGAAAATTTACTTTCTCCCAGGGTAAAACCTTACCGATTGGCCATGTATCAATACCATCGGCAGGGGCTGGACATAATGGCTGATGATGCCGGGGCCGGCAGAGCCGTTGTAGCCGCCACTTTTGATGATCTTGAAAAGGTAAACCAGGCATATCCCAACTGTATGATTCTCCAGGTATTCAATGCAACAAAAGCATCAGAGATCATTGAGATATTCAAAATAGCCTCCCTCGAAGAACAAAATAAAGTGATCAGGGTAATGTCGAGAGTAGATCCTTCTAATGCGTCCAAATACAGGACGATTAAGTAGTATGATGTAAGAAAACGAAAGGGATGTTGGACAAGTAGGAATGGTTGGATCTTTTCCGTCATTTAGCCATAGAGAAAATAACAAGCTATGAAAAATTATATTCTTTTTACTTTGCTATGCCTGCTTCCCGTTATGGGCTGGGGACAAATGAAAGATATCCCTGCTACCCTTAGCTGGGGAGAAGAACTTAAGGAGCCTTCCGGTACATATATTGACAAAATCGTCAACACCAACAGGACGGGTATGATCACGGTCAGGCAAAAATCCAGTCTGCTGGAATCAACTCCTAAAATTTACGTGGAGAAGTATGACAGCAAAATGAACCTGCAACGCTCCGAAAAAATTGCCCTGGAATACGAGGGGAATGATCTGCAGTTTGAAGACTTGATTCACCTTAACGGCCAACTCTTTTTGCTGACGAGTTACAACAACAAGGCAAAAGAAACCAACTACCTTTTTTACCAGACCCTTTCCAGCCGCTTTTCTCCCTCCAGGAAACTCAATAAAATTGCTGAAATCAAAACCGGTAGTTGGATGAAGGAAGGTTCCTACGACATTGAAATCTCCAAGGATTCTTCCAAGGTGCTGGTCTATGGTCAATTGCCTTATAAACGCAAGGAAGCCGAAAAGTTCACCCTCAATGTTTTCGACAACAATTTTGAACCCATCTGGAACCGGGAGATCACCTTGCCTTACAGCGACGAATTGCTGAGCTTAGAGGAATATAAAGTGGATGATCAGGGGAATGTCTACCTGCTCGGAAAATTATACTACGACAAATTGAGGACAAGACGCAATGGCATGCCGAACTATCATTATATTGTCCTGGCATACACTAACGAGAGTCAGCAGGCTGCAGAATACAAGATTGACCTGAAAGAAAAATTCATCACCGATCTCACCTTTAAAATAGGCAATGATGGCAATCTCGTATGCGCAGGTTTTTATTCTGAAAAATTAAGCTACAGTGTTAAAGGCACCTGCTTTTTTGGGATCAACGCGCAAACCAAAGAAACCTTTAATATTCATCTCAAGGAATTTGATTTCGATTTCATCACCGAGTACATGACGGAGGGGGCCAAGGAAAGGGCCAGAAAAGCTGAAGAGTCCGGAAATACCCGAAGAGCACCCGAATTATACCGTTATGCCCTGGATGATCTTATTCTTCGCAGCGATGGCGGCGCAGTGCTGATTGCAGAGCAATACTACATCGAGGAAAGAAGGTTCTACGATCGTTTTGGCACAAGCCGGTCTGTTTATTACTACAATTACAATGACATTATTGTCGTCAATATCCGACCGGACGGAAGCATTGAATGGGCAACCCATATTCCGAAAAGACAAATGACCCGCGATGATGGCGGGTATTTTTCCTCTTTCGCCATGGCAGTGGTTCGCGACAAATTATACTTTATTTTCAACGATAACATTCGCAATTTCAGTGAAAAGGAAAACAGAAGAAACCAGCAAAGAATCTATTATTTTGACGGACGCAATTCTGTAATCGCTCTGGCAGAACTCAATAAAGACGGAGAGCTCAATACCTGGCCTTTATATCCCAACAGGGATGCCAACATCATCACCCGCCCTAAAATTTGCCGGCAGACAGGAAGCCGTAAAATGGTGGTTTTTGGTGAACGTGGAAAGCGTTATCGTTTTGCCAATTTATTTTTCGAACAATAAATTCAAAAGCCAGAAATTGACAACATGAAATTTTTCACCAACCTGCTCCTTGCCATTTCACTCGTTACCGGACTGGCTTGTAAAACAACTTGCCCTCCAGATGAAAAAATAGGTTCTGTGGATCTGGGAGACACCACAAAGACCTTCATTCCTGACTTTTATCTACAGGAAGCTTCTCTCAGATTCAAAAACGAAAACGGGGAGATTTTAGAACTGGCGCTCCAGGACCGTATGCAACAAATGGACAAATTGTGTATTGAGACCATTTGTACAGAACTCGAATTTGACGGAAAAAGCACCTGTAAATATTTTGACGCCTCATCCCATCGTTTCGTTTACAGCTCTTCGAATGACGATTTGCTGGTGGATCTGCTTTTCTCCATCGAAATTGCCAAAACCAAAACCGAATATTTCTATGACATCATGACCCTGGGATTGTCCACCGCTGATAATAATTTTGCTTATGGACAATACCATACCCAAATCCGGTTTGATGATGCTTCCATCGTTGTACCGGCAGGAACCAATATGATGACCTTTCAGGAAGCCGTTCAACTGGCCGACACCACATTCACCAATGTTTACATCAATCAAGCTGATCAGATCAAGACGTACTACACACGTGCAACAGGATTGGCAGGCTTTGAATGGAATGATACTGTCTGGCGATTTGTGGGCTGGGAATAAACATGAGTTATCCCCAATTTTTCTATTTAATGAAATGGATTGAAATACTTGATTATTAAATACTGATGATGAAGGTGTTACGAGTTACAGGTTACGGGGTTTCATCTCGCAACCCGCAACTCGCAACCAAAAATCATGATTCAATAAATTAATAATCAATTGATTATAAAAATTCTCGAAAATTCGGGACAACTCATGCATCCGTGTACACAAATACCGTAAATACAATATTCAGCGAACTGTTATCTTGACGGCACAGTCTCGTTCTCGTACTCATTCACGATCAGTTCCGCAAAATAACCGTCCTCTACGATACTCATCTTAAATCCACGTTTCCTGAACATGTGCAACATGATGTGATTTTCGAGTAAAATACTGGCATATACTTTATGGATACCTCTGTCTTTGGCAATCCCCAACAGGTAATCCAGGAATTTATTTCCCAGTCCCTGGTTGTGCCACGGATCGGCAATCACTACCGCAAATTCAGCAGCTTCATTATACTGGTCGGCGATAAGACGCGCTACACCGGCCATTACCTTTTTGCCGCCTTCGTTCAACTCCGCAATGATGGCAATTTCACGGTCGTAATCAATCTGTGTATAACGCACCAGTTGTTCGTGGGAAATATCCCTGATCAATTGAAAGAAACGGAATTTCTGGGTCCGTTCTGAGAAATTACCGAACATCTCTTTCTCCATCTCCTCGTCCTCGGGTTTAATTGGCCGAAGCACCGCTGTTTCACCATTCTTAAGCTTGTACTCCGAAATATATTTGGAAGGATAAGGAGAAATCACCAGGTGTTTGTAAGGATTTTTCGGATTGAATTTTTCATCATTCAGGATAACCTTTCCATCGAGCACTACCCCGCCGTTTTCATCCACGCCAAAGGGGTTGATATCAATTTCTTCAATTTCAGGGAAGTCAGACAACAGGTATCCAAACTTATACAGCAGAAACTGGATAGAAGTAATATTTGCTGCGGGCATTCCACGATACCCCTTCAGGAGTTTATAGATTTTGGTATCCTCGATCAACCTCAGCGCCAGCGCCATATTCAAAGGAGGCAAACCAACGGTTGTATCTTTGAATACTTCTACGGCAACACCCCCCATTCCGAATACGATGGTCGGCCCGAAAATGGGATCGCGCTTGGAGCCGATAATCAGTTCATAACGCTTTTTCATCATCTGCTCTACAAAGACCCCCCTGATATCCGCATCGGGAGCTCCAGCTTTGGCAGATTCCATGATCTGGTCAAAATACATCCCTACATCTTCCCGTTTCTTAATGTTCAAAACTACCCCGCCAACATCTGTTTTGTGTAAAATATCAGGAGAAGCAATTTTCATAACCACCGGATATCCGATCTCATCAGCCAATTCCATGGCATCCTCTCTTGAAGCGGCAAGGCCATTTTTGATTACCCCTATCTGATAATTACTCAGAAATTGTTTGGCTTCGTATTCAGTCATGACATTACGGCCTTCTGCCAATACCTTCCTGATCAATTCCCGGTTTTCTTGGGTTTTAGGATTAAAAGCACTTGGAATGACGGCAGGGGTTTGCTGGATTGTTTTCAGGTTCCGTCGGTAATCGTACATATACATGAAACAACGAACTGCATTTTCAGGAATACTGTAAACGGGTATGCTGTTTTGCTCCAGAATTTCACGTCCCTCCTGCACATCATCAGCTCCCATCCAGGACGCAAGAACGGTTTTCCGCTCTATTCCCGGTATCGAAACGATCGCCTCTGCAATGGCTTTGGAGTCTGTCATGGCCTGAGGGGTAAGGATTACCAGAATCCCATCCACATTAGGATCCTTCACACAGACTTCAACGGCCTTCTTATACTCTTTCGGACCTGCATCCCCAAGTACGTCGATGGGGTTGTTGTGGCTCCAGTAGGGCGACAAATGATTATTGAGTTCCTTTATGGTCTCCTCTGAAAGTGTGGCTAATTCACCTCCTTTTTCTATGAGTAAATCAGTAGCAATAACACCGGGGCCTCCGGCATTGGTAATCATGGCCATTTTTTTACCGGCAGGTTTTTCCTGCATGGACAATGATTGCGCAATATGGAACAACTCACCAATCGTATCAACCCTTATGACACCGGCCCGTGCAAAAGCTGCATCAAAAACGGAATCATTCCCGGCAAGACTACCGGTATGAGACATCGCCGCCTGAGCCCCTTCGGTGCTCTTACCGGCTTTAAGTACGATGATCGGTTTGTTTCGTGCATAGGCTCTCGCAGCACTCAGGAACTTACGGGCATCCTTCAGCGATTCCATATAGATCACAATACTCGAAGTATAAGGATCGCTGCCAAAATAATCGATCAGATCATCAAAACTCACATCGATCATGGATCCAATGGAAACGAAGTGACTGAATCCCACATTCATTTTTATGGACCAATCGAGAATAGCCGTACACAAGGCCCCACTCTGAGAAATAAAGGCAATTTTTCCAGGCAATGCCATTTTATTGGCAAAACTGGCATTGAGCTTAATGGAAGGTCTGATAAAACCAAGACAGTTTGGCCCGATTAAACGCATATTGTAGCGTCTTACGGTTTTTAGTATTTCCCGGGTCATGGCTACACCTTCCTCACCGGCCTCTGCAAATCCTGCAGAGATCAGAACAATACCGGAGACCCCGGCCATACCACAATCTTCAATAATAGGTAAAACTGTTTTAGCCGGTGTGGCAATGATTGCCAAATCGACCTTATCCGGGATTTCCTGGATATTGGTGTAGGTTTTTACCCCAAGAATGTTATCTCTTTTGGGATTCACAGGATAAACGATTCCGTCAAAACCGGAACCGATTATATTTCTTACCAAAGAATGTCCTACTGCACCTTCATGGGCAGAAGCCCCGATGATAGCAATGACCTTCGGATTGAATAAACGCGTTAATTTTTTAGTAACCACTTTTTATTTTTTTTATCAGCTAATGAAATCTGATTTATTTGGAAAGGTTTATGCTCTTTTTTAGAAACAGGGACAAAAGTAAATCATTGTCCGGTCTGATTCAGTGATATTTAGCAAGTACACTATATGAGTTTTGCCACCATTTTCAAAACAATGCAGGAAAACGAAAAGATTAATGAAACACTATTTTTATCGACATTTACTATATATATTTCAAGTTGCGGGTTACAGGTTCCGATTTACCGGGTAAACGGATTTTCATAAAAATCACCCATTTAATACCTGATTTACTAACGGACCATGTAAATTTTGCCAAAATGATCCAACTGTTAACGGGAAGCTCACCATTCGCAACTCAGGTTAAATAACAGGTTTTGGCTCCTATGTAACCTTTCCCGGCAATTTCGGTCTTTTTCATTTTGCACATCAAAATTCCAAATTTCCAGCAGGAATTTCATCCGAAATCAGCTAAAAATAAGCCCATTACAAAAAATAAAGAGGGGCGACCAAAGATTATTAAGGTGACAAAAATCACTGTAAGATTTTTTTTTCGTTGTCGTTAGTCATTCTCTGCAACCTGTATTTGGGGTTAACTTTGAACCGATTTTTCAAGTAATAAATCCTTTAGAGATGCAACAGAACAAAGTCAAATACCCGGGGAAGCGGATTACAACGGATGGGAACACCATAGTTTCAGCAACAGAAGCACTCATAGTTGACGCTGGAGTTTTCTACCCAATTACGCCTTCCACCCAGATGGGCGAAAATTTTCAATTATTATATGCCAAAGGCGAATTAAATGCGTTTGGTAAGGCTCTTACAGCCATCGAAACGGAGGGCGAGCATGCCGCACAAGGTGGAGCCATTGCCTTATCCGTTACCGGCAAACGTGTAGTCAACTTCACCTCCGGACAGGGTGTTGTCTATGGTTTGGAGCAATATTATCATGCACCTGGCAAACTGAGTACCATGGTACTTGAGGTCGGTGCCAGAGCGTTGACCAAACATGCGCTGAATGTTCACTGTGGTCATGATGACGTATATGCAACCCTGGATACCGGCTGGATTGTGCTTTTCTCCAAGAATGCACAGCAGGCTGCTGACCAGGCTATCATTTTAAGAAAGGTAACAGAGCAGAGCCTCAATCCTGGGCTAAATGCACAGGATGGATTCCTTACCACTCACCTCGAAAGAACCTTCCGCATGCCGGAAGCAGCTCTGGTAAGAGAATATCTAGGAGCTCCTGAAGACATCATCGAATGTCCTACAAAAGCACAGAAAATATTATTCGGGCCTACCAGGAGAAGAGTACCTAAAGGTATTGACCTGGAAAACCCGATGTTGTTGGGTCCTGTACAAAACCAGGAGCACTATATGAATGGTATAGCTGCCCGCCGTAATAATTTTGCTGAAGACATCGGGGACTTCCTGCGCGATGCCTATAAAGAATATGGTGAACTGACCGGCAGACACTACGGTATGATTTCAGAATATAACTGCGAAAATGCCAAAGTCGTTTTTGTGGCACTGGGTAGTGCAGCAGAAAATATCGAGTCAGTTGTAGATCATATTAAAGAAACCAGAGGGTTGACGTTGGGGTAATTCCATACAACGTATTACGTCCATTCCCTGAAAAAGAAATTATCGAAGCCCTGAGAGGTAAAGAAGAAGTCATCGTTCTGGAAAGAACCGACGAACCCCTCTCCGGCAGTAATCCACTGACCCGTGAGATCAAACTGGCTTTGAGAAAAGCTGAAAGCAATTTCCGGAAAAATGCCTACGAAGGATTAGGAAAAATAAATCCGGAAACGGAAAAACCACACGTACTTTCCGGTAGTTACGGCCTTGGTTCCAGAGACTTCCGTCCGGAACATATTATTGGCGCCTATGATTTTGCAGAGGGTCGCCTGGCACGCCAGGATGGTAAAACCATTAATGATGGCGTTCGGTTCTTCTATCTGGGTATTGATCACCCATACAACGTAGTATCTGATGAAACACCATCCGGTTTACCAAAAGATTCTATCGCTGTACGCTTTCACTCTATTGGCGGCTGGGGTATGATCACCACCGGTAAAAACCTCGGCAGCATCCTTGGTGACTTATCCAGCTATGTAGCCCAAAGAGACGGTTTGTACGAAGAAACCGGAGAATTGAAAGAAGTGGTAAACCTGAGTGCCAACCCCAAATACGGGTCTGAAAAGAAAGGTGCACCTACCAACTATTTCCTCGTGGCAGCGCCCGAACGTGTTCGCGTAAATTGCGATCTGCGCCACGTCAACGTAGTATTGTGTTCTGACCCAAAAATCTTCCTGCACACAGATCCGCTGGACGGACTGGAACAAGGAGGAGCATTCATCTGGGAAAGTGCTGAAGATTCTCCGGAAAAAGTATGGTCCCGCATTCCTACAAAATACCGTAAGCAAATCATCGAAAGGGATATTAAAGTTTATGCACTGAATGGTTTTGATATCGCCAAAAAAGCGACCAGCCGCGAAGAATTGCAAACAAGGATGCAGGGTAACGCATTCCTGGGAGCCTTCTTCAAGGTATCTCCATTCCTCCAGCAATACAATATTCCATCAGAAGAATTCCTGAGCACTGTGAATGAACAGTACAAGAAGAAATTCGGCCGTTTTGGGGAGGATGTTGTCACCTCAAATATGATGGTAATGGATGCCGGTTTCACACAGGTATTTGCTGTACCTCATGGCGAAGTTGAAGCAGAAGATAATTCAGCATTCAGCCTGGAAGCTGTAATGCCTTGCCAGATCAAACTCGGAGATTATCTCCCGGAAGCTGAAAAAGCGCCCCTGTTCAAGATGTCAACTTTTGATGCAGAATTCCGCGCAGGACTTGGCTACAACCAACCCTCGAGCCCATTGGCTTCTGTTGGTATGGTAGCATCCGGTACGGGTGCAACAGCCAGTAAGTACGGTTCTCGTCGTCAGATACCTATTTTCCTCGAAGAAAATTGTACCCAGTGTATGGAATGTATCACGGTATGTCCGGATACAGCGATGCCAAATACGACTCAGTCTATTGCAACGTATATGATTGCGGCAGCGGATAATTACGTAGTGGATGAGCAAGTGAGAGCCCGAATCATCAGCCGTATTCCCGAAATCGAACCTTTGATTCGTGAGGAAATGCTCGCTTACGCTGACGATAAAACCCGTGTAGGCAATGATGACGGCAAAGCTAAATTTGCCAGCATTGTCGTACATCATCTGAGGAGCTTACAAGATCCTGAGATCACGGAAGATGCTATCTACCAGATGCATCAGATTCTCGACATCTTACCATTGGCCTTCCTGAGCACTAAAGCCATCTTTAGTGGCAGAGAAAAGAAAGAACCAGGAGCAGGTGGCATATTCTCCATCTTCATCAACGACCTTTGTAAAGGTTGTGGAGCCTGTGTGGAAGCTTGTGGCAAACACGAGGCTCTACAGATGGTTCCGGAAACGGAAGAATTACACGCAGAGATGACTTCTAAGTCCAGCTTCCTGAATCTGTTGCCGGATACGCCAAAGAAATATCTCGGCATCTATGATTCCGACCATCCACAGGAATCAAAAGCTGCGGCTTTGAAGAATCACCTGATGGTACAGTCTGTTTACAATGCTTTGGTGGCCGGTGACGGCGCCTGTGCAGGATGTGGTGAAAAATCAGTATTGCGTTCAGCCTCTACGTTGACAGAAGCACTGATGCGTCCGATTTTCCATAAAAAAGCAGAAAGGCTCAGAAAAAAAATGAACTTCCTGTTGGAAAACGGACAGGAAGCTTTGGCCAAACTCAAACAACGCGACGAAAAAGCTTACCAGGTTTTCAGAAGAACCGTTTTACATGCCCTTATGGGATATGGTGCGGAATCAACAGAAGCCACTGAAGCCAGAATTGCGGCCGAATTTAAAGGTGGAGATACAGAAATTATTCAGGGCTTGCTCAATGCACTTAACCTGGATGCCGATAAACACGATACTGCTCAGGCTATCGAACACTGGGATCCAAAAGGTATGTCTGTCATGGCCATGACCGCGCACACCGGTTGTAACTCTGTTTTCGGATCCACTCCTCCGAACAACCCTCACCCATATCCATGGATGAATAGCTTGTTCCAGGATGGTACCACGATCGGATGGTTGATCGGTGAAGGTTTCATGAGAGATCATGCTCTGTTGTCCGTAATTCCTGAAAGACTGGCCGATGCGGTTATTTCTGATTTTACCAACGGATTTACAGAAGAAGACTTCTTCCTCTTCACGCACTTTAACGATACCTATATGACGGACAAGGAGATCCTCGAATTGCCGAAAGTATGGGCCATCGGAGGTGACGGCGGTATGGGAGATATCGGTTATCAGAATGTATCCAAGGTAATTCTGCAGAATCGTCCAAACATCAAGGTATTGATGCTCGATACCCAGGTTTACTCCAACACCGGAGGGCAAAACTCCGATTCTTCACCAATGCCTGGTGGATTTGACTTCAACCAGTTTGGTGCGGCTACCGAGGGTAAACTCACCGAGATGAAATCCATTGCGGAATCCTTCATGGGCGGACATGGTTCTCCATTTATTGCGAGGGTTTCCATGGCTAATTCAGGAGCATTCTATAAAGCATTGCTGGATGGATTGACTTATCGCGGAACGGCTTATTTTGAAGCCTTCACTGCCTGTCCTCCTGAACACGGAATCGCAGATAATGCTGCACAAATCCAGGCACAACTGGTACGTGACAGCCGCGGACTCACAGAGGTGATATTTGATCCTAGCAATGGTGAATCCTACCAGGATATCGTGAACATAAAAGGGAATCCAAATTACCAGCGTGATTGGTTCGACCGTCGCCATCCTGTGACCAAAGAGCGTTACACCTATACGGTTGCACACTGGGCACTGACGGAAGCTCGTTTCAGAAGACACCACAAAAAGGTGAAAAAAGAAGCCGTGGATAAAATGGTCTTGCTGGAAAACAAACTGAAGCACATCACACAGGATGATATCATCCACCGCCGTTATCTCGATCCTAACCACAGAGCTTACATCAAGGATTTTGGTGTTTACCTCCGGGATCTGGATGAAAGTGGAAACGAGAAATTCCACGTACTTTCCCGTCAGATGGTACTCTTCTGTGTAGAGCGTCGTAAAGCATGGCGTTTACTGCAAAGTAAAGCCGGTGTAGTCAATGAAGACTACGTTGCACAGAAAGCATTGCTCCAGGAATTTGATAGTAGAAAGTAATTAAATAGAGAGTAATATAATAATGGTTTCGCCCCGACAGCGTGTTGTCAGGGCGCTTTTTTACTTGTCTTTACTCGCAACGAGGAATTGTCTGTTGCAATAACCCTCAAAAGACATTTGGGTCTGAGCCATTAGGGAGAACGGCTATCTGCACCTTTGAAGCAAGCTCTTTATTAACCAGATAAGAGGCGTAAATGGGATTTTCCTGGAATACTTTGGCCAGTTCCATCTGCACCTCAAAATCTCCCATATCCAACTTTTTCTTTTTATCGACCTCTAGTTCAGCAAGATCTTTTTCATGCTGCACTTCAAGTTTTTTAATATCTCTGTTTTTCTCCAATTCCACTTTTGCCAATAGTTTTTTCCTTTCCGCTTCGGACTGTGCCTGTTTCAGGGCAATTTGCTTTTGGGTTTCAGCGGAGGCTAACATACTTTGACGGCGATTTTTTTCCGTTTCAGCTTTGATCTTTTCTATGCTGTCTTCTGCCTTGGCTTTGGCAACTTCAACTTTGGCGGCAGCTTCAGCTTTACTTCGCTCGGCTTCTGCTTTGGCTATGGCTATCACTTTTTCCTGGTTAATCCGTTCCAACTCCTGACGTTGTAATCCTGCTTGTTCCATGGCATCTGTATAGGTTTCCGGAAAATTAATATTGGTACAAATAACTTCTTTTATAACCACCCCTTCTTCTCCAAGACTTCCATACAATGCATCCTTGACCTCATTGATAAATTCCTGACGTTGAGTAGAAAAAACTGAATCTACACTGTCAAACTCATTGAACACCTGACCAATCAACTCTTTACCACGAGGATTCAATACATTATCCCTAAACTCCTTTATGGTATTAAATTGGGCCAGAATCATTTCGGGTCTGGTAATCTTCCATCTGATTGCCAGCTCCATGTTAATCGGCACTCCGTCCCCCAACAGGTTATGAAAGGTAAAAAAACCGACCTGGTCCTTAAGGGCAATAGAATCCAGCCAGGTCAACCTCTCAGATGCAAGTCCGGCTTCTGGGTGTGATCCATCAACGGATTCCTCCTGACAGGAAAATAAAGCGGTTAACAAAAAAGCAGTTGTAAAAACGAAAAATAATTTTTTCATGATCATTCATTTTTTGGTTAAGTCGACAATTTCGTCTTGAATATTTTTCAAAATTGCATTACTTAACGGGAATAATCACCGGGAAAAAAGAATTCGTTAGGAAAGGTTTAGTATTCGTGGCTAAAAAATTAAAAAAGCCACGGATGGAGAAATATTGAATCATTCACACATCCGTGGCTCAGGCTTTTTATTTTATAATTTACTTCCTCGTATAAAAAGTAAAGACCGGAACATCAATCCCAAAACCCAGGAAGAATCGCCTGGAATTAAGGCTGATCAATTCATCATCCAATGTCCTGTAAGTAGGGCCGAAATGACCGCCGGCACTCAGGTAAAACGGTGACTTTTTAAGATTCCATTGCACCTGAACCCCGGGTTTGAAAACATTTCTGAAATTGATATTATTGTCACCAATAACATCTGGATCCAGTCTGAAGGCAAACAGCCCCCCCAGGTCAATAAGCGAGAGGAACAAAGAAATAGATTGTGGCTTCTTCTTGCCAACCAGACCACTGATGGCAAAACCAAAAGGCATACTCGGTGCAATACTGGTAAAGTTATCCTCTGAACTCAACTTGTCCCCCGACCAGGTCTCATTGCCCACATTGGCACCAAGGAAAGCATTTAAACCAACCGTTAAATTATTGGTTCGTTTGGTCCTGGAGCTCCCCGGAGGATCTGCAATGTTATCGAGCAGGTCCTTCACCTCATCTGATTCTTCAGCATCAATGATGCCTGCGATAAAGTTGCCGTATTTCTTCAAATAATCAATGGCATCCGTGCGATGCTCAATCTGCTGTTGAGACAAGCCTGGAGCCTGGAGCAACGTCTCATAATCCAGGCTGGTAAATAACTGGATCAGGGAACTTACTGCCTTGGCATGATTCTTTACATTGATGTAATAAATGAAGTCGAGTGCCTGGGAGGAAATATCCGGCACATTGGATAATTCAGAAAACCTGTCCGTAAGTGGTTCAAAGGTTTTGGGGGTATTGGGATCTACGATCAAAGGTAACTCCAACACCCTGTTCATGGTGTTCACGGCAAAAGCAGCTTTGCGGAAAAATGCCAGGGAATCTTTTTGTGCAAGACTGTCCGGCACAGGCAAAAAGGAAGGCAGGTTATCCAGTTCTGCAATGGTCAGCTGGATCAACTGGGAAACACCTTTTGTGGAAAATTTTCCGATCTCCTTGACGCCTTCAAGCCGTTGAGTGAGCAATCCTAAAAAGACGTTTTGCGCTTCTCCCCCATCGAGTATGTCCGCTATCTGGTCTTTGCTAAGCCACTTCTGTTGCTCCTCGTTGCTATCCGTTCTCAACCCGTACAAAAGTTGTGTCATGGCCTCCGTAACCTGTAATATGGGTTTGGCATTATTGCGGGCTTTACTCTCAACAGGAGCAAATTCCCTGTCCACGACCATCAGTTGCTTATCCAGTTGAGCCAAAGCATCCTCCAGCGCCTCAATTTGGGGGATGATGTACCCGTAAGGGGTGGAGGTCATATCTTTTTCCTCGAGGAATAATTGTAACGGACTTGGATAGAAAAAGGTTGTATCTACATCACGCATTCGTTGATCCAAAGCGATCAAACGCTTTTCAACTCCGGACAAAAGGGTTCTTTTGCGCTGGAGCTTGTCGCGGGTAATGTCATCGGCTGTCATTTTTACCGTGAAATAATAAGGATCAAATTCAATTTCGGTAAAAGCATTGTCTCCGGATAGGGTTGCCAGCAGATCAAAAGCGATCTCATGATCGTGAGACAATCCGATGCTGTCCGCCCAGAATTTTTTGTCGGCTTTAGCCGTTTGCTCGAGTCGCATTCTTCTTTGCTCGACCGAGGGTCTGAGCTTTTTCAGGGAGGTCTAAAGTATCCACGCTCAAAGCCCAGTTATCGACCGCTTCCTGAAAGCGTACCAGATCATTTTGCCAGTCCATAAGAATACCTGCGATGGATTTGTCCTGGTACCAGGTACCACTGAGTTTGCGAGACAATTCCAATCCTGCAGCACGCCACTGAACAGCTGTTTTTTCGTCTTCAAAGAACTTATCATATCCAGCCAGCGTGGTGAATCCGGCAACGTAAACCGAATCCAGCTCTCCTGCCAGCAAAGATGGCAGGAGGAACAAATCCCATTCGTTCCCGTCTTTTTCATCTCCAAGCAGTACCTTCAGGCTGTAAGCAGAATTGCCCAGATAATCATTGCCCAATGGCGCGCCATCACTTCCAAAATCCTGTTCCAGGGAGGTCAAATTCGAATTGATCGCAAATTCGGCATTGGCAAGATTTTGATATACTTTTTTTAAGTGGGATTTCACCTCATTCGAAATGGTTATCAGACTATCATATGCAGGTTTACCAATGCCTCGTTCCGCAATGGCGAAATTGGTTTCTTTGGAAGCTTCGCCAAATCCATTGTACAAGAACCGATGCGTAACCGGTATGATCTCCTCTATGGTCTGCCCTTGCTGAGACATGCCGACCATACTGTAGATCGCCAACAAATCATAGGCAACAGGATCTCCCTGGAGCGGTTTAAAATACGCATCTTCCAGCATCAACAATGGCAGCCGGATGGGCAGTTTTTGAAAATCTGCATAAAAGGCCTGCCTCATTCTTTCTATGTAGGAATTCGAGTAATAAAATTCCTGGTCAGTGAAATCCTGGACAACCGTTGGAAATAATGCCAGCAAATTCGGATACTCGGTAGAGTCAAACATTTCTTCCAAAAAGTTGATCACCACTTCATCTTTGGCCCGATCCAGGACGAACTTAAACAATCCTTCTATGATCTCGGCCTCGTTGATCAGAAAACCGTTGCGTACATTGGCGTTACTTTCCTCTGCAGCTACACTCATGGCCAGCGCCTGGGGTACCGGAGGAATGGAATAATCTTCGAGTGTCTGAGGGACCGATAAATAATCCGCAGGATTGAGGGCATCTTTAGCGTGTAATAGACCGAGAATTTTTTCCCTGGGTCCCGTAGTGATCTGTTCTATATAGCTCTGGACCTTTTCGGAAAAATCAGCGGCAATCGAATCCTGTAACCGGAATGCATCCGGATTGATCAGTTTATCGAATAAAACATTGTCATCATATTGTTCCAACAACTCCCTCCAGGTGCCAACAACCATCGAATCACCGGGAAGCGCCTGGGTATACGTGAACAAAATAGCAATAGCTTTGGCCCTGGCATCGGTAATCTCCAGACCCAATTGGTGTATCGCCAGACTTTGCAAATCGAGGATACTGCGCAAATCATTTTGCAGGGCACTGGCATCTGCAGGATCAAAGGTCTGCCTTTCAGCCAAGGCAAGCAATCCAGGACTTGAAGCGAGCAAATCCGCGACAGGCCCATCGACTGCATAGGGTCCCAGTATTTGCAGGCCTGTTACCGTTGCATTGGTGTCTGCCTCCATCCCCTTGTCGTATTGCTTAAGGGCATCCCTGATGGCGTCTGCCATTTTCGATTCAATAAGCTGCGTTCGCTTCTCAGGGTTATTGATCAGGTCAAGCGCCTCCACGAGATTTCGTGCATCCTGCAGCAGGCTTTGAGCGTTGATTGCAAAGGCAAAAAGAATAAACGCGAATAGGAATAATATTTTTTTACCAGACATTTTTTGGATGGTTTTTAACGGTGGATGGTGGACGGTTATACGCCAGACGGCCTACTGTGGTCGACGGCTTTAGGGTTTTGGTATTTTGGATATCACGTAATTACTAAAGCCTTTATACAACCCGAGAAAGGCGGGAACAGCCGTGGTTTGTTTGATCATTTCCCCAAAACGGGTAATCAGGATGACATCCGTTTGGTTAGACTGAACACCATTGGTATTTAACAACATGCGGTACTCTGCTGAAGCTAGGTCATGTTTTTCGTCAATTTCCACGAACCCGGCATTCTGGCTCAGGTCCTGGCCATGGTTGTTAAAATACCGTTCCCTGCCCGCAATACGCTGATGCGTCAACCGCAAGGCGTCAAGCGTTTTCAGGTTCCAGTCCGAGGGGAGCATTTCCTCAATTTTCTCCAGCGGTTCCTTCAACACTTCCTCTTTCAACAGATTGAGCAGGTCCGTAGTGACTTTGATAAAATTGGGAAGGTCATTCGGGTCAGCAACGCCAACCTTTAGAATGAGGTTCATTATTTTGGTGTGGTCGAAAGTCAGCGACTGGCTCCAGACCTCAGGATTATCAAATTGGCGATAAACTGCTTTAAGTTCATTTTGAATAGTAACCACCTCCGTATTGTCCTCACCAAAGATGGCTTTTACCGCATTGAACTTACTCCGACATATTAGTTTAGCATCATGCAAAACCGTTTTAAATTGATCGTTGTTGGGCATGGTTTTTAGATTTTAGGTAAACAAGGTTCTGTTCTGTTCTGCAATATAATCATTTTGAGGATTTAAGTTTTGAGATTGTACCAGAAGAACTAAAATAAAAAAACACATAGTCACATAGTTGATTGATTAAAAATAGCTATGTGGCTATGTGTTTTATTAAATCCCCGAAGTTATGGGTTCAGGGTTCAATTTACAAAATCATTCTTTTCGATTGGCTGTAAAAATGCCATTTGGCTGATTGAATTTCACCGCATTGATACTACCATCATCAGCTTCGATAAATTCTACACTAAACCCTTCTAAAATTTTAAAGGCAAATTTGTGTTTTCCGGTAGCCAGCAATTCATATTCCGGCTGCCCGGGGACAAACACATACAACACATTTTCATCTTTTATGTAAACCTTGATCTCCGTTCCTGCCAGTTCGTATTTCCCGACATAAGGTTCCAGATCGGCTGCCGTCACCTCAATTTCTTTTGGCGTACGTTTGAATTTTATCGGATCTACAGTAGGTTCCATCGGAATAGAGACCCCATCAATTTCTCCGGAAGCATTGGTGGAAAAAGTCAATAAAATGGGAGACCTCGTCGTGTCAATTTTTCCGTCTTCAATGGAAAATGGTTCAAAAACATCATAATGGAAATGCTGTACATAATTGAGTTCCTCTCCGAATTTGGCGAATAAAGAATCTCTTTCGAAATTCAGCTCAAAACTCCCATACCCCGGGTGGCTGTAAGTACCTGCATATTCGATGAGCAAGTGAGAAGGTTTGGTGCCTTTCTTCTGGTTGGAAGTTGATTTTTCCTGTGCTTCTTTTTGACTAGCCATGGCTTTTTCGAAATTTTCCCTCAGATCCTTATTCCAGTCGATATCCGTTAAGTCAAGCATCCTGTCTGCCAGAATATTCCGGACCACGGCAGGGACGGAGGAGCCGTTTTGATTAACTAAAACAATGATGCCGATGCTATCGCTGGGAAAAAAGGCAGTATTGGCGGAAAAACCATCGATATTGCCACCATGTTCCACGCGATAATGACCCCGATACGAAGAAAGGAACCATCCATATCCGTAATTGGCCATATGGAGATCAGGATTATCTTTCCCGGGCAATCCTGCTCCAACCACCATTTGAGAGCTCATCGCTTCCGATACATATCCGGCAGGTAAAACAGATTCGTCGTTAAAGTTACCGCCATAAATCCAGGTTTGGACCCATTTAGCCATTTCATTGACACTACTGTTGATACTGCCGGCAGGAGCCATAGCCCGGATGCGGTAGTAATCCATCTTTTTGATAGTGCCGTCTTCTTCAGTCTGGTACCCTATTGCAGCATTTTCACTTTTTTGCAGATCTTTGATAGACAAATTTGACCGCTCCATGCCCAGCGGTTTAAAGATGCGTTCCCGAACATTGTCTTCCCAGGTTTTACCGGTGATCTCTTCAGCGATAACCCCCTGGGCAAGAAACATGAAATTGTTATAATACCACTGTTCCCGAACCCCCGTAAAAGGCTCCTGGAATTCCATTCGCCGGATCAGGGTATCTCTCGAGTCGGTTGGAAACAGATACCAGGAAAAATCATGACGTGCTAACCCGGTGCGGTGACACATCATATCCTTCACGGTAACATAGGTATTCATTTCATCACTAAAAAATTTCAAACCGGGAATGTAGGTGCGCGGACTTTCGTCAAAATCCACCTGTCCTTCATCGCGCAGTTGTCCCATAATGGCGGAGGTAAAAGCCTTGGTACAACTACCAATCGCGAATAATGTATTGGCGTCAGCAGGAACCCTGTTCTCATAGTCACTATAACCAAAGCCTTTGGCGTAAACGACCTTATCCTTTTCTACAACAGCCACCGCAAATCCGGGGGCCTGCCATGTTTCGAGTACTTCCTGAAGTTCTTCATCAATACCCGTGAGCCGTTTCTCCGTCTTTTGCCCAAACAAAATCGAAACGACAAAAATCATACTTAAGGTGAAAATTATTGTTCTCATAATTTAGTGGTTTCTGGTTTCTGTTTACCAGTTTCTGGTTAAATCGGTAACCAGCTACTGGCAAGCAGCAACCTTTTTATTTTAATAACTTTTTAATCTCCTGAATTGCCCGGTCCAATTGAGGTTGATGGCCATCAATCCGGTCTTTGAAGGTCTCTTCTACCCGAATATCCGGTGTTACGCCGGTTTGTTCCAGGTTTTTACCATCCAGGGTATAACATCCCCAGGAAGGCAGCCGGTAAGAGGATCCGTCCACGAGCCCCTTGCCACTGGTAAAAATGATCCAACGGTATGTTTCGGTGCCAATTATTTTACCTAATCCAAGTTCTTTGAACCCCTGAGCTGTCATCTCAGCATCTGAAAGAGATTGCTCATTGATCAGCAAGACGATCGGTTTGTCAGAAGGGCCGAAATTGGATTGTCCGGTAAGTTTACCTTCCCGGTATTTCCATTGCAGGTAGGTTCTTTGGCTCAACAAACGAAGCACATCGTCATGAACATTACCGCCTGTATTATACCTCAAATCGAGGATGAGGGCATCCTTGTAGGCTCCTTCTTCGATGATATCCCTTTTGAATTTATTGAATTCGCCCCGACCCATATTTTTCATATGAACATATGCGATGCGCTTATCGGATTTTTCATCCACATAAGCCTGGTTGCCATCCTGCCATTCATCATAAAGCAGGGTGTTGATGGTGTAATAACTCGTGGAATGAAGATGCACTTCCATCCTGGTGCCGTTGCGATCAAATGTCAGGGATACTTCCTGATCTCTGGATGGATTCGAAAAGTACATTTCCCTGTTTTTAGCCGGGTCAACGGCGACACCATTCACCGCGATCAGCACATCTCCGGCCCGGATATCCTTGTCCTTCACATCAGCCGGACTCTGCTTTACGATCCTTTTGACGGTATAGGGTGCATCGTTTTCAAACAGGATACCCGTGGCTGTAGTCTGATAGCCGTAATAAGTCTTTTCTTCTTTTCCATTGGAATAAAATCCGAAATGGGAAGTATTCAGTTCTCCCAACATATCGTTGAAGATCAGCCTCAGCTGTGCTCTGTTGGTTATGTAAGGTAGGAAAGCGGCATACTGATCTCTCAAAGCCTGCCAATCCTGGCCATGGAAAGTTTCGTTATAGAAATTCTCCTCCATGCCGGCCCAGGCTTCGAAATACATTTGTTCAAATTCATCGGAAAGGCTTTTACGGAAAACATGATCAATCTCAATCTTTTCCATTTTGTTCCCGGAGGGATCAAAAGTGTAAACATTTCCACCGAAAGTGATGTAATATTTATCCTTGGCTTTTTCAACACCAAATCCAGACATCTTTTCCTTGGAAGCTTTTTCTGTTTTAGGCTTTTCAAAAGGTTCCAGGGTCGTTTTCCATAAATAACTGTCTCCTTCATCGTGGTTGGAAGTATAAAAAACAAAGATTTGCTCATCCTTCTGTATTACAAAGGGATTTCTTTGCTGGCCGAAGGAAGGCCCAACGCGGTTTATACGTTCCATCAGGCCGTCGTTGTTGATGCTGACTTCTACCTTGTCCTCTTGCTTATCTTTGTTCTTTTCCTTGTCTTTATCTTCTGCTTTTTCATCCTTTTCGGTCTTGTCTTCTTCTTTTTCATCCTCTTTTATATCTTCTTCCTCAAACAGTTCGTCCAGTTTACTCAATTTGAAAGGATCTTCATATTTATCGAGCATCAACTGGTAAATGTGGGTATTCTGGGTACCGTAAGGATAAGACGGTTGCAAAAGATCAGAGGCAAAATAGAGATATTTCCCGTCCGGTGACCAGAATGGAGCTGTTTCAGATACCTTCGTTTGAGTAATGTTTTGTAGGGATTTCTTGTCCAGGTCATAAATAAAAATGTCCGTTTCAAAATCGCGGTAGGCATTAAAAGCGATATAACGATCATCCGGAGAGAAATAAGGGTTTGGATTATAAAGTCCCCACAATTCTTCGCGGGCGATGGTTTCGCTGGTCATGGTTTCAAGATCCATCAGCCGCACCTCGTTTCGCCCTCCCAGGTAGACGGCTTTAGAACGATCGCTGTTGACGACTATATTGCGATTGTTGTGATTATCGCGGGTGAGTTGTTGCACCCTGGCAGACCCATCCGCGGCTACACTGAAGATATTGTAATATCCCCCGACGGTTTGGGTAAACAACAAGGTTTTATTATCCTTCAGCCAAACGACTTCCCCAACGGCCTGTTTGGCATCGGTAAGTATTTCTTTCACAAACTTTCCTTTGATATCAGAGATAAACAATCGCCCTCTGGAAACAAAAGCGAATTTTTTGTTATCCGGGGCCACGGCAAAGTTGCTGATCTTGCCTTTGACATTATGGTCTTCCACCTTATCCAGGGTGTAGTTTTTAAAAAGTCTGATTTCAGGTTTGGTCGTTTTTTTCTTTTCGACATCGTAAACATAAACATCATAGTCTTTCCGGAAAACGACTTTTTTGCCGTTGGCGCTAACCCTTGGCCAGTAAACCGAGGTTTCGAATTTGGTCAGCTGCTGCTTTTTACCCTTGGTCAATGTGTACAGGTTATATTCCCCGTTAGCCTCGTCCGACATGAAGTAAAGCGTACCTTTTTGATCGATGGTCGCACCGAAGTCTTTCCCCTCATAGGTGGTATAAACCTTAAAAGTCCCGTTTTGGGGGTTGTAGGATTTTATGTCCGGGTTGTAATCCCCTTTATATCTTTTTCGGTGAGCAAAATTTTTACTTTCCCAGCTCTCATTAAAATATATCTCGTTCGTTTTCGGGTGTACGGCAATGTTATGTGTATTGTCAAAATAATGATCGAACAAACGTTTCGGTGTACCTCCATCAAGATCAATGCTGTAACCGCTGAAGCGATTGTAGCGGCTGGAAGTAAAATATATCGTTTTGCTATCCCAGCTCCACGAATCAACATCATCACTGGCCTGGTGGAAGGTGAGTTGTCTGATCTCTCCCCCCGTCAGGGGCATCAGGAAGATATCTTTATTTCCGTATTGGGTGCCGGTGAATGCCAGCCATTTGCCATCAGGACTCACATTGGGCCGGGTCTCTTCGCCATCCATGGCCGTTAACCTGGTTGCCTGGCCGCCTTCTGTGGACACACGCCATAAATCTCCGTCATTGCTAAAAATGATGGTCTCCGCATCGGGAGTGAGCACCGGATCTATGGAAAATTTGCTTTCTGAAAGCTGGCTGAAGAGTAGTGAAGTTGTGCAAAGCATTGTGCACAGCAAAAAAAGGTGTTTTAATAAGGACATAGTAGGTGATTTTATAAAAAGTAGGTTCCGGTGCAAAGAGGATTTACCCGGTACACAATAATACCTATTTTAAGGCAGAATAAGGGAGGGTTTCGACGAAAGTCGGGAAAGCTTGGATGTGTGATAACCTAAGGCAACTCAAAGAAGTTGACAATTTTCAAAACCAGGATAACAGCTTCCATTTCCAATAGCTTGCAGGACATACGGCATATACTATTCCAGATGGTACCAAAACCAATGCCGGTACTGCCTGCTGATACAGTACTGATCCTGTAATCTGAATCGTAGAAAAGCTTTACAAAACCCCTTTGATCTTATTCCGGAACCCCCGCAGCATCTCCGCTGTTGCTTCCCAGCCAAGACATTCATCTGTTACGGAAACGCCATACTCCAGATCATTCCTATTTGCCGGAATGGATTGTTTACCATGATTGATGTTGCTTTCTATCATGACACCCATGATAGACTGGTTGCCTTTGGCTATCTGATCGGCAACGCTTTCCAGGACCATAGGCTGATTGGCGGCAATTTTTCCACTGTTGGCATGGCTGCAGTCCACCATGATGCGGGCAGGGTATCCCTTGTCATTGAGAATGGCTTCATATCTGGCAATGCTTTCGGCATCAAAATTAGGCTGTTTACCACCCCGAAGGATGAGGTGGGTATGCGGATTTCCATTGGTACGAACTACGGCTACTCTGCCGTCTGGATGGATGCTCACAAAATTGTGGGGAGAGGCAACAGATTGCAAAGCCTGGATAGCGATTTTAACATTACCATCAGTTCCGTTTTTAAACCCAACGGCTGAGGAAAATCCGCTGGCCATTTTTCTGTGGCTTTGGGATTCTGTGGTACGGGCACCAATAGCTGTCCAGGAAAAAAGGTCCTGGATGTATTGGGGGCGTTACGATATCCAAAGCTTCTCCTGCGGCCGGCAATCCGAGTTCTGCAATATAGGTCAACAACTCCCGTGACTGCTTCAGGCCCTCTTCCAACTGACAGCTATCGTCGAGGAATGGATCATTGATAAGTCCCTGCCACCCTACCGTTGTTCGGGGTTTTTCGAAATAAACACGCATCACCAGGTATAAAGTATCTTCAACCTCTTCCGCAAAAGCTTTTAGCCGCCTGGCATAATCCTTGGCCACTTCAACATCATGAATGGAACAAGGTCCGACAACAACCAACTGTCTTTTATCCTCCCGCGAGAGGATATTCTTCACCGTTGTTTGCCCTGTATGAACCGTATGGATGATATTTTCGGTTAATGGGTACTGCTTTTTCAATTCGGCAGGTGTGATGATTGGTTGTTCTTCCCGGATATTCAGGTTTTCTATTCTCTTGTCAGTCATTTTTGTAGCAATTGCTTTTAATGGGCGTAAAAAACTAGGGGCTGAGGTTAATCCCCGTCATGATAAACAAGGCGTGAAAGTAAAGGTTATTTTACAATTTTGCAGCCCAGTTAGGCAAAAACGACAAAAGTCCTGTCATTTTTTGCTGACAATCTGGATGTTTTGTTGATGGAAAACCCTCCTCAAGGCGCCAAGAAAAAGCGCCATTAAGCACAGCATTAAGGCTAACCAAAGGAGCCTAAAGTGCAGTTACACCCTAATTAAGGTTTACTTTTTTGTCTCCGTCGTCTTAACGTAGAAGTTTGGATCAAGTTCGCATTTTGTGAAATTCACAGGATAATCCATACTTTGCCATTCAGTGGTAGGTTTCAACCAGTATTCCTCCTTATCAAACCGGAATTTTACAGGCATATTAAACCCGTCGACCACATCTTCCCATCTGTACAGAAATTTTCCGTTGCTAAAACTATAAACAAAAAGCGGAACCCGGGTATCGCGAAGATATTGATCGAAGATAGGACTGAGGTTATAGTCAGGAACCATTCGATCCATATAATCTTCAATATCTTTAGTAGTGACTGTTGCATGATAAAACTCTTCATTCAACCCTCTTAGAATACCCGCCCAAAGATTGTCATTATTGACAACCTGGCGCAGGGTGTGCAACATATTTGAGCCTTTGGAATACATATCACCTGACCCTGCATAATTGACATCGTATTGCCCTATGATGGGCCGGTCATTGCGGATGTTATCTCTCGTTCCAATGACATAGGTATTAGCAGATTGGGTACCTAGGTGATAGTCGACATAGAGGCTTTCAGAATAGGCTGTAAACCCTTCGTGTACCCACATATCTGCGATATCCTTATAGGTTATGTTGTTGGCGAACCACTCATGTCCTGACTCGTGAATGATGATAAAATCAAATTTAAAACCAATCCCGGTACCACTTACATCACGGCCGCCATAACCGTTTTCATAACCATTACCATAGGTCACAGAACTCTGGTGTTCCATCCCCGGGTAAGGCACTTCTACCAGTTTGTAGCCATCCTCGTAAAAAGGGTAAGGGCCAAACCAATATTCGAAAGCTTCCAACATCATAGGCACTTGCTGAAACTGCTTTTTGGCCTTGTCCAGATTATAGGCCAATACGTAATAATCGCAATCAAGCGCACCATTCAGTCCCTTGTATTTTTCGGAAAAGTGAATATAATCCCCAACATTAAAATTAACCCCATAATTATTAATCGGATTAGCCACCTTCCAGATGAAAGTTTTGGTTTTATCATCATTCTGAATGGTTTTCGCAAGTCTGCCGTTGGCTACTCCGGTCAGGTGCTCGGGCACGGTAAGACTAATGAGCATTCCCTCGTCTGGTTCATCGTACATATGATCCTTACAAGGCCACCAGAGGCTGGCTCCATCACCCTGGCAGGTAGTCACTGCCCAATCATTTCCATTGTCGTCTTTGGCCCATGTCACGCCCCCGCTCCAGGGCGGCATTTTACTCACTACCGGAGTACCCTCGTAATAAATGGTGATTTCTTCGGTAGAGCCAACCTTGAGATTATTTCCGAATGTTATAAAATGGGCATTGCCCTCCTTGCGGACTTTCAAAGATTCTTTTCCCTTCAAAACAGAAGTAATACGCATCGGCTCCTGAAGATCGATTTGCATTACCTTTTGGTTTTTCAATACCTTAAAGGTGAGAGTATTGCTACCTTTAAGCGTTTTCTCCTCCGGATTTATGGTCACCTTTAAATCATAATGTTTTAAATCCCACCAAGCCCGCTCTTTGGTAATACTTCCGCGCAGGGTATCCTGACGGGTGAACTCCGTTTTCTGGCTATAGGCCAGGGTTGCGAATAACATCAGGAATAAAATGGACAAACCTTTCATGTTGATAATATTATTTTTATTCAAAAGGCTAAAATATTACAAATAGTTTAAATGAATTGAAAACGGCCTTATTCATTCCTTTTTAGGGAGGTAACAAAAGTTTCCAGCTGATCCTCAAAAGATTGCATTAATTGCTCATCGGTTATCCCATTTCTTTCTGAAAAATTGATTCGAAACGAAGGTAACGAAAAGTAAACCAGTGTATTGTTGGTCATACGTTTGAACTTATTTACCGCAATCTCCAAAACAGTTTTACCACCCCTCGCACCCGGGGAGGTAGCCATCAAAAACATAGGATTATTGCCCCAGACGTTTTTATCTATCCTGGAGATCCAGTCGAATATATTTTTAAATGCAGTTGTATAAGCCCCGTTGTGTTCTGCAAAAGAAATTATGAGGCCATCCGCCTCAAGTATGTGATTTTTGAAATCATAGGCCAGCTGAGGAATTCCAGATTCCTTTTCTTTATCTATGCTGTAAATGGGCATTTCAAAATCATTTAAATCCAACAGGTTTACGGTTGCGTCTTCAATTTGTCCTGCCGCAAAAGCAGCTAATTTTTTATTGATGGAATTCCTGCTGCTGCTGGCACCAAAAGCAACGATTCTTTTATTCATGTCTATACTTTTATTGTATATACAAATATACAGTAAATTTATCCTTTCTGTCAAGTAAATTGAAAAAATATCATTATCGGGCCAACAAGTTAATCTGAGCTTACCAGGAAGGATTTATAATCTTCTATTTTTTGGGCGAGCCGGTTCTGAAGATATTCATTTTTATCGGTTAATGCCATCAGGATGGTTTTGGCTTCTTCCCGGTAGTTGGTTATTTTTTGCTGCGACCAATAATGGGGAGGCTTCTGCAAATTGGAGATTCTGTCAGCCAATTTGACCATCCCGACTTCTTTGGCACAGCGATTTATTCGTTCAAGACTATCGGCCATTTTTTCAGCTTTTCCCGACAAGGTTTCATCCTTTGTCAGCGCCAGCACCCCATCTGCAATTGGCACTCCAAACCGGGTTTTCACTTCCTGGTAGTCTGTATCTGTGTCTTCGATAACATCATGGAGAATAGCCAGCTGAATGGCCTGATCCAGGTCAAAATCAGGTGCATTCTGGTATGCGAGGAATATTTCCATAGATACATTGGCGATATGCAGCAGATAATTCGCTGTAGAGCCCGGATAGAGCTGATCACAGTGTTTTTCACCGGCGAACTTCATGGCTTTTTGGTAGATTTCTTGTGTCATTAAACTTCTTTTGATTCATAAACAAGGACTTAAGCCTTTCCTGCAACAGGCCTGTAAGGCTCCTTCATGGAACTGTGTCATCAATGACAATAATACCGGGCCTTCGTCCAATTCCTTGCTGCTATTTCAAAGCAGAAACTTTGAATGTCCAAACATAATCACCAGGCGGATTAGCCCTTAAAGATTTTGGCATAAAAATTTTGAAACCAGTACCTGCTGCTTCCCATTTCAAGGTTTTCGGGCTTCCAAGTAAGGTAACACTTGCACCATTAGCAGGTTGGTGTGATTGGATCGTTATGGTTTCCGGCATGGATTGTTCATCAATTTTACAGAGGTAAAAAAAATAGGCGTTCCCGTTGTCCTGTTGTGTCATGCAAACATTATCTTCTTTGTAGGGAGGAAGTACCCGGCTATTGTAAATGCCTTCGCTATTGATGTCCATCCACTGGCCAAATTCATTCAAAAGATCATAGGCTCCCTGTTGAAACTCTCCTTCTGGCGTTGGAGCGACATTCAATAAAAGGTTTCCGCCTTTGGCGACAATATCCACCAGCATCTGGATGCCTTCGCGGCCACTCATATACCTGGCGTCTTTGGTATGCGACCATCCACCGCCGGAAATAATACAAGACTCCCACGGGTATGGCAATTCTTTTTCCGGCACCCTGTTTTCAGGGGTCAGGTAGTTCTGGTTTTTACCATAAACTGCCCGGTCCACAACAATCAGGCCCGGTTGTTTGGCTCTAACCTTGTCAACCAACTCATCCATCCTGATGTCCTGGTTGATGATCCGGTGTTTTAAATACCCATTTTCCTTGGAGGCCAAAACACTTTCATACCAGCTTACAATCTCCGGTTTGGGAGTTTTGGCCACCCATCCCCCATCGAGCCACAAAATGTCCATTTTACCGTAATCGGTCATCAGTTCCAGGATCTGATTATGGGTAAATTCAATGAATTTCTCCCACTTTTCCGGATTGGCCTCCGGTTCATAATTGACATTGCGATCCCTCGGAGGGAATTTCGGATCCCAGTAATAAGGAGAATGCCAGTCGGGTTTTGAAAAATAGGCTCCCGTCCAAAATCCCTCGTTCCTGAAAGCATCAAAAATTTCTTTGGCGATATTGCTCCGGGGATTTGCAGCAAAAGGACATTCAGGGTCGGTCACTTTATAATCCGTGTATTTCGAGTCAAACATACAAAAGCCATCGTGGTGCTTGGTGGTAAAAACCACGTATTTCATACCCGCTTCCCTGGCTGCTTTAGCCCATTTTTCGGGTGTAAATCTGGAGGGATAAAACGTTAATTTAAGATTTTCATACTCCTGTTTATACAGAAAGTAATTGTTCGGATCAGACCCCATTTTTCTTTCGCACCAGCCATATTCTTCTGGGCATAAGGACCATGACTCCACAATACCCCACTGGCTGTAAGGCCCCCAGTGCATGAGCAAACCAAACTTATTGTCCTGCCATTGATCAAGTTTTTCCAATACCAGCGGATCGGTTTCAGGTACATAACGATTGTCATGTTCCTGTGCTGTTATGAAAAAAGGGAAAGTCAAAAAAAGAAAAAAAGAAAAGAAATAGCGCATATCCAGTTGATTACAGTATGTTTAAAAATTTCATTCGATTAATTCCCTGGAAACAGTATTTAATGCTAAACCTTCTGGAAAATCGGATGAAAAGAAAAGGTAAATTACTGGAACTTTAGGAATCTCTTCCAATATTCCACCTATCCTAAGCTTCCGG
>CALODM010000040.1:0-11893 GCA_942492125.1 uncultured Bacteroidota bacterium | reverse complement strand
TTCAGGAGAATTCACAAGCCTCAGGAACAGTTGTTTTAAATGTTTGTGTGGATAGCGACGGAAACGTAATCAGTGCAACTTATACCCAACGTGGTTCTACTACCGGAAACAGCCAGCTTAAAGCTGCAGCCGAACGGAACGCCAAGCAATGGAAGTTTTCTCCGGGAGGGCCCGATAAACAATGTGGCACGATTACCTACAACTTTAAGGTTCAGTAAAAATAAAATTTCCATACTTATTTAATAATTCCTACAGGGTATTGCTTTGTCGCTTTAGGCGGCGAAGCAATAACAGGGAAGGTATTGTTTCACCAAAAATGCATCTTCATGAAATCCCGGGCATATTTTTTTGGACAATTGGCGTTAATTTTAATTTCTGTTTTACCTTTGATCCGGGTTAATCCCGAGGTTTTTGAGAAAACCACAGAAATATCCATGGATCACCATTCAAATGAGCAGGAAATTGTCGTCTTTACCTTCCAGGAAAGTTCAATACGAACAAACCCTTAATTATTTGTTCAGCCAGTTGCCAATGTTCCAGCGCATTGGGCCAAAGGCTTTTAAAAAAGACCTCACCAATATTATCCTTTTAACGGATAAGCTCGATAAACCTCAGGATAAATTTCCTTCCATTCACATAGCCGGTACAAATGGCAAAGGTTCAACTTCGTTTATCTTAGCGTCTGTATTGCAGGCCAACGGTTATAAAACGGGTCTGTACACTTCTCCTCATTACAAAGATTTCCGGGAACGCATCAGAATTAACGGGAAACTCGTCTCCCGGCAGTTTGTCATTGATTTTGTAGCAGAAAATCGTCCGGCCTTTGAAGAGATAAAACCTTCTTTTTTTGAAATTTCGGTCGCCATGGCGTTTGCCTGGTTCGCCCATCAAAAAGTAGATGTCGCTGTTATCGAAACGGGTTTGGGCGGGCGGCTGGATTCGACCAACATTGTCCGGCCTTTGTTGAGCATTATCACCAATATAAGTTTTGATCACCAGGATTTCCTGGGAGACACTTTGCCTTTGATTGCCACAGAAAAGGCAGGGATTATTAAGCAGCAAACTCCTGTTGTTATCGGCGAAACCCAACCCGAGACAAAACCGGTATTCGACCGCATCGCCAAAGAACGGGAAGCCCCGATCTTTTTTGCTGATAAGTCCCTAAAAGCGGTGCAAAAGCATCAGACGCTGGAATATACCTTTTTTGAGGTTACCAAAGGTGGGAAATCTCATTTGTCAGATCTCAAAGTTAATCTACACGGGATATTTCAGCAAAAAAACCTGGTCACTGCCCTTCAGGGCCTGGCCATTTTGGAAAAATACCATCCGGCATATCAGTTAAAGGAAAAATCTATTCGTTTCGGTTTGGAAAACCTGAAAAGCCTTACCCGTTACCAGGGGCGTTGGCAAGTGCTTCAAAAAGATCCTGTGGTGCTTTGTGACAGTGCTCATAATGAAGGAGGACTATCTATTGTTACCCGGGAGCTAAAACAGTTGTCGTTTAATCGATTGCACTGTGTACTGGGGTTTGTCAATGACAAAAAACTGGATAAGGTGCTTGCGCTCTTTCCCAAGGAGGCGCGCTATTACTTTGCCAAGGCAAATATTCCAAGAGGACTCGATGCTGATAAATTGAAAGCAGAAGCCCGGCAATACGGACTGGAGGGAAGGGCCTATAGTTCCGTTAAAAATGCCCTGCGTGCAGCAAAAAGGGCGGCCCGGCCGGAAGATGTTATCTTTGTGGGGGGCAGTGTGTTTACGGTGGCTGAAGTGTTGTAATAATTGATGAATGACGAATGGTGGATTTGGAAATAATTTTTGAGAATGTTGATTATTTGGTGGTGAACAAACCGGCTGGTTTGATCTCAGAGGTCAATCCTTTTGAAAGTCCAACAGTGGAGTCTTTGGTTTTTGATCATTTAGCCAAACAAAAAAAGAAACCCTTTGTCGGCGTGGTCCACCGGCTGGACAGGGTAACGAGTGGCGTGATGGTTTTTGCCAAAAAGAAAAGTACCTTAAAAAAACTAAATGCCTTTTTTCAGGAAAAAAGCGTGCAAAAAACGTATTGGGCCATTACGGATAAATGTCCCTTGGAAAAATCAGGAAGTTTAAATCATTTCCTGTTTAAGGATCAAAAAAACAAGAAAGCGATAATCCATTCAACGAAATTCAAAAATACCAAACCTTGTAGCCTGGAATACGAGATCGTCAAAGAATCCGCGGGGGTATACCTTTGGCAAATCCTGCCTAAGACCGGTCTGTTCCATCAAATACGTGCACAATTAGCCTTCATCGGCTGCCCAATAACGGGAGATGAAAAGTATGGTTCTGAGATACCCTATCACTCCTTGGCTGTTGGCTTGCATGCCAGGAAGATAGGCTTCCCTGATATTGAAAAAAAAGGCAGACAGGTGAGTTATGTTGCCAGTCCTCCGGATCTTCCTCCATGGCATATTTTTAAATAAAAAACCGGAAGACCAGGGAGTACCTGATCTTCCGGCTGATATTTACCAGATTGTAACTAAGATTTCTGTGCATCCACACAGGCAATACCTGTCAGGTTGATAATATTGTTGACAGGTGTAGAGCGTGTGATGAGGTGGATTGGCTGTGAGAACCCCGTCAGGATAGGCCCAATGGAGTTTACATTGCTCATTTCCCTAAGCAGGAACAAGGCTATATTGGCAGCATCAAGGTTAGGGAAAATAAAGAGGTTTGGCCTTTCCTTGATATTGGAAAACGGGAAGTGCTTATGCAATAATTCCGGATTAAGCGCCATACCTGCCTGGATAGGTCCATCAATGGCAAGGTCGGGCCGCTTTTCATTCACGATCTTAATGGCATTTACAATCTTTTGTGTTTCGGGAACGCGGACAGATCCGAAGTTAGAGAATGACAACATCGCGGGACGTGGTTTAATGCCCAGGCGTTCCATTTCTCTGGCAGCCATCAAGGTGATTTCGGCCAGGTCCTCCGCATTTGGATTGATGTTTACCGCGCAGTCTCCGAAGAAATACTGATTGTTAAGGTGTTGAACCATATACAAACCGGCCACAAGAGGCCCTTCTTTGAGCCTGCCTATGATCTGCAGGGCAGGTCTGAGAACATCAGGGAAGTTGGCATCTGCTCCCGCGACCATACCGTCCACCAGGCCTTCTTTTACCATCATGGCTCCAAAATGGTAGTAGTTTTTCATATCCAGGTAGGCTTGTCTTTCGGTCACTCCTTTTCGCTGGCGCAATTTGAAGTAATTGATGATCAGGTCATCTCTGAATGGTGCATTTTTAGGTTCGATGATTTCAATACCTTCCACGCTGTGATGGTTTTCTTCCATCATGTCCAGAACTTCCTGTTTGTTTCTCGCCAGAAGGATTGGTTTGGCAATACCTTCAGCCACTATTTCAGAAGCTGCCCACATGATCTTAGGATTGGTTCCTTCCGGGAAAACGATGCGTTTGGGATCTTTTTTGGCCTTGAGGAATATTTTCCGCATAACCTGTCTTGACCAGTCCACTTTTTTCCGCAATTCCTCCTTATATTCTTCGATATCCACCGGTTTTTTGGCTACTCCGGATCTGATGGCTGCTTCAGCTACTGCAGAGGCGGTCCAAACCAATACACGTGGGTCAAAAGGTTTAGGAATGATATACTCAGGGCCGTAAACGAGTTCCTTATCCCCATAAGCATGTTTTACATCTTCAGGTACGTCTTCCTTTGCGAGGCTTGCCAAGGCCTGGGCTGCCGCCATTTTCATGGCTTCATTGATGTCTGTTGCCTGTACGTCCAGAGCACCGCGGAAAATGTAAGGGAATCCCAAAACGTTATTTACCTGGTTGGGATAATCACTGCGGCCGGTAGCCATGATCACATCCGGCCTGGCTTCAACAGCAGCCGGATAGGTGATTTCAGGATTTGGATTGGCCATGGCGAAAACGATGGGTTTGTCAGCCATTGTTTTTACCATATCCTGTGTCAGGATATCTTTAACGGAAACACCGCAGAATGCATCGGCACCAACCATGGCATCAGCCAGGGTTCTGGCTTTGGTGTCCCTGAAAAATTTGTCTTTATATTTGTTTTTGCCTTCATCACCCCGGCCTTTCCAAAGTACGCCTTTACTATCCGTCATTAACATGTTTTCCGGTTTCACTCCGAGGGAGATATAAAAATTAGCACAGGCGATACCGGCAGCTCCGGCACCACTGAAAACGACCTTGGTATCTTCGATTTTTTTCCCGGCAATTTCCAGAGCATTGATCAATGCAGCACCCGAAATGATGGCTGTGCCGTGTTGATCGTCATGAAAGACAGGGATGTTCAGTTTTTCCTTGAGTTGTTCCTCAATATAAAAACATTCCGGTGCTTTGATGTCTTCCAGGTTAATGCCGCCGAAAGTTGGAGATATCTGCTCTACGGTGTTAATAACCTCTTCAGGATCAGTACTTGTCACCTCAATGTCAAATACGTCGATATCTGCGAATCTTTTGAACAGTACTCCTTTACCTTCCATCACGGGTTTCGAAGCCAGGGCGCCAATGTTGCCCAAACCCAATACAGCAGTACCATTACTGACTACCGCTACGAGGTTTCCTTTGGCTGTATATTTTAATGCACTTGCCGGGTCTTTTTCAATTTCCAGACAGGGCTCTGCTACCCCGGGCGTATAAGCTAGGGATAAGTCGAGTTGGGAAAGGCAAGGTTTGGTGGAGATCACTTCGATCTTACCAGGACGATCCTGCTCGTGGTATTCAAGTGCGGCTGTTTTTAGACCATTCTTCTTCATCTGTCTTTTTTTTAATGATATTTTTTACCAATTGAAACGTAAAGCAACATCAGCGTTTTTTTACCAACTCCAATGCAGAACAAACCAATTGGTGACAATTACAATAATTCTGGTCAGATGAAAATCCAATGGAAAGGTATTAATGGAACGGCCAGAATAACTCAGGAAACGGAAAAATGAAATATTAAATAACAGGAGATTAAAGGTTTGGTTTTATTTGATTTTGCTTTGTCTCCAGTACTTAAAATTTGGTTTAACAGGCATTCCCCGGGCCATGGGACCCTCATCCGGAACCATTACTTTCAACAGACAAGTTTCCAAAAAATAATGCAGAAAAAGAGTAATGAAAATCAATGTTTTATAGTGACTTTGGACATCGTGAAAAACAGCGGGGTATTGTCCTGTGGTAATCTTTTAATTTATTGATTATTAATTTTTTATGTATTATTTTATTGATGTATTTTTCCCCTTTTCCAAAAGAGATGAATTATATTTTGTGAAAGTTTAATAAATAGTCAGTTTAAACAGCCCGCAGAGGGTGTTTTTTTGTAATTCGTAGGGGGACAGGCAGGACAGCAAAACAGATGACGATGCTCAAAGAATTAGCGGCCAAATAATTTTTGAAAGAAATTTTTGTACTGATTGGTTTGAGCATCAGCCGGGGAGTAACCAGCGATAAGATTGATTGTTTCTTCAATTTTGCTTTTTGACTGTACGCCGGATCGCTTCTCGACCAGGAATCCGTGCCGAAAGAACAGCAGGGTAGGGACTGCCATAACTTTAAACTTTTTAGCCACGTTGAGATAGTCGTGTGCATTTAGTATGAAAAAGTCGGCTTTATCGGCATTTTCTTCCGCAGCAGCTTTAAAGATGGGAGTTAACCGGACGCAGTTGGGACACGTCGGTGTTATAAACGCTACAATGGCAGGCTTTTGATTGCCAGGTGTCTTATTTTCGAAATTCTGATCAGTCAAAAATTCCATAGGAAAATGATTTAGCTGTAAGAGCCAAAAAAACTGCGCCAGCGCATCTCCAGTACGCCCAAAATGGCTTCTTTGACAATGCCTTTTGACATTTTGGAGGTGCCTTCCACCCGGTCTGTAAAGGTTATGGGTACTTCTGTTATTTTGAATCCGAGCATTCGCGAGGCAAATTTCATTTCAATCTGGAAGGCATAACCAATAAATTTGATTTTGTCCAGATCAATAGACTGGAGTACTTTTCTTCTGTAACAAACAAATCCTGCTGTTGGATCTTTTACGGGCATCCAGGTCAACATCCTGACATATAAAGAAGCCCCGAAGGAGAGGAATATACGTTTAAACGGCCAGTTTTCAACCTTACCGCCACGAACATATCTGGATCCAACGGCCACATCTGCCTTTTGCTCAATACACGCATCATAGAGCCTTACCAAATCCTTTGGATTGTGTGAAAAATCGGCATCCATTTCGATAAAAAAGGCATACCCGCGTTCGAGCCCCCACCGGAAGCCTGCAATATAAGCGGTTCCAAGGCCCAGTTTGCCTTTTCTTTCCAACAGGAAAAGTTTATCTTGATGTATTCGCTGGAGGTCTTTAACCAGTTCAGCTGTACCATCAGGAGATCCGTCATCGACAACGAGAATATCAAAATCCTTTGAAAGCGTCAGTACTGCCTCAATGATAGAAACGATATTTTCTTTTTCGTTATAGGTAGGTATTATGACAAGGCTATCAGACAAAGTCGTTTGATTTTTATATTGAGTCCCGGGTAAAGGCAAATTTAACAGGCATGAGGTAAAATAACCTTAAAAAATCAGATTACAACCAGGGTGCCCGAGTTTTCCTAAAACTCATTCTAAATCAATCGATCAATCGCCGCATTAAAGGAATGGTTGCCTGGAAAACAGTAATTACTTGATACTTAATATGAACCAATTTAACGACCCAAATATAGATTAATTTTCAAAAATCTCACTTTAACTTATCAGCTAAAATATATTCCTCAGGAATATGATGGGTTGCTTTTCTTTCTGGTTGTATTGAATTGCACATTTGGCTGTGGATTGAAAAAGATAAAAGCAGGTTGAAAATGAAGAAATTTGCTTCTTCAAACCATTCTCATTCCCCAACTAACACCATCGACTTTTCGGCCGGCACTTCGTCGTTCCCCGAAAATCTCAATCTTAAACCAGGTCTTCTTCTTTCCAGTTTTTTCAGGTTCTTTCTCCATTTCTTTTAGCTCCAGGTATTCATCCTCTTCATGATTATCTGCATCTTTATGAAGCATTTTTCTTTCCCATTCCTTACTACCCAGACCCTGGCTGCCGAAACCAAATGCTTTTACATAGTGAAAGGCCAGTCCGATTCCCCAGAAAATAACTACAGGCAGCCAATTGCGCCAGGTTCCATTGAGTGCATTCACGGCAAACATGGCTAAGTTGACAATGACGTAAGAAGTTAAATGTTTAAAAAATTTCACCTTCTCCTGGGCCGGGTCATATTTCCGGCCTCTGTTATTTCTGCGGCGATCACGTCCCATATTTTTATTTTTATTCAAGTATTTACTGTCCAAAATAATCAATAACCTATTGGCTGTAGCTTTTTTCGATTACTCCGCGGTTGAAGAACCAGTCACTACGCTTTGGCGTAGCTCCTGAACCTCCGCCTTGATTAATAAAAAAATCTTCTACCCAAAATTTATCATTATTTTTGAACAATTGCTTAGCTGATAAAAACGAATATCTCAAAGTTGTTATTAATTGGTTACTCCGGCTAATTTTTTCGACAAAAAGTCTAATGATGCCTGTTTTTGTAAGTTTCGTACAAAAATGCTTACCTCCAAATTAGGCATTTTTTCCTAACCATGAGCATTTTGCCCTTATTCGCTAAAAAAATATCCATCACGCAGCGTTTTTTCCAGGTACCGGGTATACCCTTATAGAATGCGCATTCAAATTCAATTTGAACTCAATATCTGAAAAATTAAATTATGCTATTAAAAAGAATTTTAACGCTGCTTATTATCTCTGCTGTTGTTTTTGGATGCAGGAAGGATATCGATAATGATATCACTATTACGGAAACCATTATTTTTCCCAAGGAAGAAGTTACGGCTTCCCTGTTCATCCAGATCCGGAGTCAATCCGGTGAGGCGGTGGAGGGAGCAATTGTCACCCTTGGTTCACAAACGCGTCTTTCCGATGCTGATGGAATGGCTTATTTTAAAGATGTGATTATGAATGGTGAGGGTACCTTTGTGAAAATTGAGAAAGAAGGATTTTTTGACAGTTTTAAAATGTTCAATCCACGGGGTGGTAATACGGACTATCTATATGTAAAACTCATTGCCCGGACGCTATTAGGTAGTGTTGCCGCTGCTGATGGTGGCGCATTAACCATGAATGGGGATGCAAAAGTTACCCTGCCGGCAAATGGTATAAAAGATGAATCCGGCAATGTTTATTCCGGGGAAGTCCGCGTTTTTGGTGCCTGGCTTGACCCGTCTGATGCCGAAGTTGTTCAAACGATGCCTGGCGATTTGAGAGGTGTTGACGAAACAGGCGAATTCAAACAATTGTTAACTTACGGAATGGTAACCGTAGAACTGGAATCGCCGGACGGGCAGCCATTGCAAATTGCTGATGGCAGCTTGGCTCAAATTGAGATGTTGGTTCCTGAAGCACTGATCGGACAAGCCCCGCCGAGTATCCCACTCTGGCATTTTGACGAAACCTCAGGCTATTGGATAGAAGAGGGAACAGCCCAGTTGATCGATGGTAAATACATTGGGGATGTAGCCCATTTTACGTACTGGAATTGTGACGACTTCTTTGATTGGGTACAGATCACCGGACAAGTTATTAACCTCGATGGTACAGGCGCTGCGGGGCTGATTGTCAATTTTCAAATTCTACCGGATGGACTAATGGGTACCGCCACAACGGACCTGGAGGGATATTATACCTGTAAGGTCCCGGCAGGGTTTGAATTCTATGTTGCTGTATATGATGTCAATTGTACCGAAGTATTAAGCACATTGAATATTGGGCCTTTTGAAGAAGATACAACACTTGAAGAAGATGAGGCTTTATACGTTGCTGGATGGGGCAGCGTTTATGCGGGTTGGATAGATTGTAGCGGTAGCCCTGTAACAAATGGTTATGCCAAAATACAATGGAATGGGAATACATCCTATGTTCCCTTTTCAGAAAATGGATATACTTATAAAGTTTTATCCTATTGTGAAGTAGTCGATAATATGGCAAGCATTCAGGGGTTTGATATAACCAATGCCCTGATAAGTGAAGCTATAGATTTTGAAATTTTACCCTTTACCAGTGATCTGGGGCTTATTGAGATTTGTGACGAGCCAAGCGAGTATATCATCTTTAACTTTGACGGCCAACAATTAACCATATTTGATCCGTATATCTCTTTGTTAGGCCAGGGTTTGTATCTTGGTGGGGCAGGGGAAGCTGATGGATGGGCCTATGATTTCGAAATGATGTTTCCCGACGATGCTCCCGGCACATATCCAATTGATTCCTTATATCTATACATTTCTGAATCAGGTGGTAGTACCTACCAAGCTTCCTGTGGTATGTTTTCGGATGCTTGTGTTGTTGAAGCTACTCACTCAGGTGCGGTACCTGTGGGGGAGGTCGTCACTGGAAATTTTGAAGGGCAGGTACAGGGCGGTGCATCCACGGTATCCGGAATTTTTAAGGCAATCATGCAATAATTCACAAAAGGCTTTCATATATCCGGTGTTCCCTTGTTTTTGGGGAACCACCGGTTTTTTAAACAACTGAAAACCAGCTCTTTTGACAGAAAAAGAAATCATACAAGGATGCAGAGCCAAAAAGGCCGTTTACCAGAAAGCACTGGTAGACCGTTATGCCCCTATGCTGCTCAGTGTGTGTCGGAGATATGCCAAAAAATCAGGAGAAGCGGAGGATGTGCTCCAGGAAAGCCTGATCAGAATATTCAAATACTTCGATAAATTTCAGGAATCACGTGGAAGCATTGAGGCCTGGATGTGTACCATTACCATCAATACGGCTTTGAAATATTTTGATAAAAACTGTTTTAAAAAGCAACAGCTTGATCTCAATGGTTTAGAAAATTTAACGGTCCACCCGAGGGCTCTTTCCAGCTTACAGGCAGAAGACCTGATGCATCTGGTAGAAAATCTACCGGAAGGCTATCGACAGGTCTTCAACCTGTTTGCCATTGAAGGATATTCTCACAAGGAAATTTCCCAAAAACTGGGCATTGCAGAAAGCGCGTCAAGAAGCAATTTGTCAAGAGCCAGAGGATTGCTCAAGGCAGCATTAGCGAAAAGGCACAAGCTGATAACTAAAGCGTCATGAAAGAAGAAAATTTAGATAAAATATTCAAAAAGAACCTGGAAGGTCACGAGACTCCTATTGATACGGACGCGCTTTGGAAAGCGATTGAGGCTGATGTTGTCGAAGGTGAAAAGGACGACAGAAAGCCCTTCTTCTTTTGGTTAACGGGACTTGGGGGGATCGCTGTCATCGCTATTATAGCAACGATATTTCTTTTTGACTCATCAACGGATAATACAACTGCATCCGTAAAAATTTCGGAACAAAAAACCAATGCTTTTAACAGGACTACAGAAAATCCAACAAATGCCGTAAATGCACAAGTTGAAAAGAGAGATCTTCCGGAAAATGCTGCCATTGTTTTGCCGGTGACAAGAGGAACCGCAAATAAAAAAACGGTTACCAATAAAAAGTTTCAGAATGATATTGACATGAGATTTCCGGAACAAGAACACGCCAGGGATTTTGATGGCTTTTGGTCTGATGAAACGAGTGAACAAGTCAATACTGAAATTCCTGAAACCGTCTTCCCAGAGGAAGAAAACATTTCCGAGAATTTCCTTTCAAAGCATGAAAACAATTCGAATGTAATAGTAGAGCCATTGGCTTTGCTTTCAGGGTACCTGACATTTGAGCGCGAGGAGCATTTTAAACCGATATACAAAAAGCCTCCTTCTAAAGAAGAACCATCAATCCCAAAAAGACAGTTTGAATTCAGTGTGGCTCCTTATGCTGCAGCAGGATTGCCTTTCAGAAAGCTGGAAGCTAAAACAGCAGCAGCAGAGGAGCTACTCAATTCAAGAAACGAAAGTGAAGCACTTCTGGAAACCATCGGCGGAGGCCTGGATGTAAAGGTGAAACACAAATCCGGATTTTGGATCGCTACAGGGCTTGAATATCGGCAGTTAAACGAGCGTTTCAGCTATTTCAATCAAACAAAACGATTGTTCTCTACGGATACCAGTCTGACGATTCAAAACAGGATCGTGAAAAAAGAGATATATAACAGCCTGAAGCTTATAAATATACCTTTGACAGTAGGATATGATCTGCAAATGGGGGAGTGGGGGGTATTTGTGGAAACCGGGCTGTTGATTAATTTATCTCTTAGATCCGAAGGGGTGATCATGGGAGAAAATACCGAATTTATTGATTTGGAGCGCGGAGGAGGAGAAGTCTTTTCGGAAAGGATTGGTTTAGGATATATCATAGGAGTGGGGGTTGACAGAAAGATAGAGGATAAGTGGGAGGTGTTTCTGGCCCCTCAAATGATTGTTTATCCAGGTAGCATTACAAAAGCAAACTACGCTCTCAAGCAAAAATACTGGTTAATAAACCTCAAGATAGGAACCCGGTACCACTTTTAAAGTCCCGGAAATGCGGGAATCTCTGATGTTGAAACCTTATAACATGAGTCATCCCAAATTTTGGCTTAGGCCAAAATTTGGGATTTTTCGTGTAAATGGTTGATTTTCAATCTTCCCGGCGAGGGAAAACGGCCTTATGGATTTTTGGGTAACAATTCTTAGTGAAGATTTTGAGCGCTGGCTCTGAGAAAGCACCCATGTCTGAGCCTGACGAAGGAAGGCGAGTTGCGGTCAGGTTTGGGTGCGTGGCCAAAATCGAGCTTAGAATTGTCCAAAAAATACATACAGCCTTGATTTTTTTGGTTCTTTTTGTATCAAGACAAAAAGAATGTAAATACCTGAAAAACAAATAGTTAAATAACAATTCCGACATCAACCTCTGAAAAATAAATCATACCTTTTTAATTT
>CALODM010000039.1:0-192525 GCA_942492125.1 uncultured Bacteroidota bacterium | reverse complement strand
CCGGTATCTCTGGATCCTTGACTCCTTCGAGCAGGTCCCAATAATATTGTCTATTTTTTCCATCGTTAATCGACTTTATAAGATCAAGGTTGCGTACCATCATCAGGCATTGACCGTCTAAATTCGGTCATAGAATTGAAATTGAGGGTACTCTCAAGGAGGGCTGAGCTTTGGGAAAGCCACCTCATTTTTTATCAACTATTCTCTTTCGGTTACTTTTGATGGCTTTTTTATTTAAACTACTACTTTCTTCATCGATAGCCGAATTTAAACTTCTTTTTGAGGTCTTTCTAGCGTTTACACCATTTGACAATACACAACGTATTAAATCCCGGTCGGGCCGCGGCGCTACCCGGGAAAGAAAGACACAAATCCGCTGATAAAGCTGGAATGGCCATGGTTTTTGTTTTAAGACTATTGTTTAGCATCGAATCCATATTAGAAAGCTCCTTATCGACAAAAACTCACCACGGTATCGCGAGTTACAGATGGTGTTGCGTTGTGCGCATGTAGTTTTGACCTTGATACATCTCCTTGAAAAACGAAGGATCACTGCGTCTGAGTAGTTTTTCTTGTTCTTTTCTGTACTTAGTTCTTTCAGCAACACTTTTATCAATCTTTGCAAAAAAAGTGGCGATTCATGCGTTCCAGGGCTTCCATCATAAAGCCTTCCGGCTTGACAAGGTAGTCGAGTTTGTAGATCAGATCCAGCAGCAGATAACCAATTCCTCCCGGGTATTTTGCCTTATCCAGCGGGCCTTCCTTGATCTCTTTGAGAACACTTTGAATTTCATCAATAATAAACTTGTATTTCACCTCCTTGACTTCATCCGGAATGGCGATGAGGTGTAAAACTTCCACGGTTTGAGGACACTCATCCACACTGCATCAAATTTGTCTGCCTGAATAGCCATTTCCTTAAGGGCAAAATACAATTTATAAGGCGAATCGTCGAGGGAATAGCGATCAAAGACAATTGAGCAATTCATTACGCCATCTCAGGCAAAACGTGTCCAAAATTCATGCTAAAATTCTTCTCGAGCAATCTCCTCAAAAATCCGACATTGAGTTGTTCTGTTTGGGTACGCACACCGTTGGCATCTAAGGTTGTTCATCGGCAAACTACTGTGATTTTTGACCTCAGGTAAATCTCAAACTTGATACCACTTCTCATCTCACCACCGGACATTGTCTTCTTCTTTATCTCTCAGAGTAGTTGAAATATGCTTAGTTAATCGATGTATTACGTCTTCAAATTTCTCCAATGCCTCATCCCAGGGGTACTAATTCGAGGCATCCTTATAAGGATTCACATTTTTGATCTAAACCTAATAACAAAAATGTGTTACATAATTGATTAATTGAATTTGAAAAGTCTTTCGAGAAAACTTTTGACTTTTTTCGTTTGGAGGAACATTTTTCAGGGGACTAAATGTACATGCTTTTTTACTGTAAAATTCGATTTAGGGCGCCAATCTTTCGATTGACCATTTGCCATCTTCCTGCAAGGAATAATTAAACCCATATCTGCAACTGGCTTTTTCTGCCCCGCCAAAACAGGTAATCTCCTTAAAAATCACCCCATCTTTTTTCCCAGAAGAAAGCCACAATTTCTTTGCCTCAAAGGAAAAATCACCTCGTCGACCATTGTCAAGCATTAAGGATCAGGTGGGAAAAGCATCGCTTCGACAGGAACACTTGGCGTCTAACAGACTCACTTGGGATCACTCTGAAAGTACTCGATGCAATAAGGGGAAGGTACTTTTTCGGCATAACTGTTTATTTTGACGTCGTTGCAAATCCAGCCAGTGTTTCAACACGGACACATTCGCTGGGAACTCAATATCTTTGGCTTTTGCCGTGGTAATTGAGGAAACACAAAACCTTCTTTAACAAAAAACTTGGAGGCAAAACCGTCCTGGCTGGCGGCTTGCCCATCAGGATTAAAGGTTGCACAGCGTCATTGTATTGGCTCGATCAAATCACTTTCCCTTGCTTCGAAGAAACCACTTTTCAAACCGAAGTACAGGGTCCTGGTCCAGGTCAACTCTTTCGAGTCCTGAGAGGCTAAACTCCTCTCTCATATTACTTATATCCATAGCGCGAAGGTAGGAAATTTTGATTGTTGATGGTAGATTGTTGATGTTGGATTGTTGATCTTGCTCAATTTTTATTTTTGTAAATTCCAGCGGCCACTTCTTCCGTTCCAGGGTCGCCGCCATGACCCTGTGAGTCTTCCGTCTTTGCCAATTACCCTGTGACAGGGAATAATGATGGCTATGCGATTCGCTCCGTTGGCAGTACCGACAGCTCTTACTGCTTTCGGTTTTCCGATTTGCTGAGCCATGGTTTGGTAGGATAACGTTTCACCGTAAGGAATGGTTTTTCCTGCAATTCTGATATAATTTCCCTGATATATTCCGGCATAGCTTCTGCCGGTTCCAGAAATGGTTTTTCCTGCAAATCTAAGATACCCGTTTAATGGCGTCATGAATGGATTCGAAAAATTCAACATTTTCCTTTTTGGGCTTTCTGGCTGTACACGTAGGCCGGCAAAATACCTGTTGTTTTTTTACACAGGTAATAAAAAAGTCCTTCAAAACCTGGGTCTCTGTCAAAAATAGCCTGGTATTTCTCTTCAAAGGTCATTCAAATAGTTTTGATAAAAGTAATCAAAATTCTGAGGCAAAATTAACCATTGCCCCAAAGCTATACCACCGTAAACTTGACAAGCTTTTTTTCAGGGAACAAAAAGATCGAAACATGAGAAATCGAATTTTGGCCTAAGCCAAAATTTGGGATGAACTGTGTTCATTCCCAAATTTTTTCAGTAAATCTTGTTGGCACATTTACATTTCATGGTGTATTCCGGGTCAAACTTTGACATGGTGATACCTTGTGGCAATTTCAATATTTGGCACCGCAATCATGCCACTTTAAATAGTTCAGATCTTCGAATATTCCTTACATGCGGTTAACCTCTTGGCTAAGCTTATAACTTTCGAAGATAGGATGCTCCTAACTTGCATATGTGTGAAGCTCCTTAACACTTACTCCGGACTCATATGTCCGAGGAGCTATTGCTACAGAACGGCTATCGTGCTTTATATAATTCAAACTTAGAAACCTGTTACCAGGATTAAGGTAGCTATCGTTTTAGGACCTAACCAGGAACCGACCGTAAAGAACCCTAATTCTTTGTAATGCTTCTTAATTTTTATGTGAGTCATTCATTTCTTGCAAATGGTCTTCTATCTGAACTATTTGGCATTTTAATATCTCAAGGGCTTCATTACTGGGATCTGGTACAAGTTCAAAAGGCTCTTTTGTTGATTGGTTAAAGCTGTTTTTTGTTTGGTCAATTGAGCAGATACTACCATCAATTGCTGAAGCTGTCTTAAATGTGTCGTGAGCTATCCAACTTGGTTTAAACCAGATTGTACTGAGCAATAACGTAGGCATCCTCTCTATCTGTTTTCGCCGTTTGAGACTCAATCGAGAGAAATATTTCACACTCAAAGGATTCACCACACTGACACACTTTTCTCGTTCTGATAAAAGTAACGTGACCGAGGCAACATGATAGGAACCACGCTTCTATTATGCATATGTCCTGATCATAAAGCTGCCAGCAAACTTTGCCAACCTTCAACATCGTATAAAATGACCCTCTTCTATCGGCTCTTGTGTTAACGCGACAAAGCTATTTTTGATGTATCAATTCCTACAGAACGACCAGATTGTTCATTTCTAAATCCGTAAATTTGTATTAATAAAATAAGTTCTGTTAGCCTCATCTATCTTACTCAGGCTTTTTGCTAACAAACTGTCCGAGGTGAAACAGGAAAGAGAGCGGAACTGGCTAGTCCCGAACTGTCTTTATGACCATGACTCATAATAGTCTTTTCCGCTTCCTTATTTTTCATTTCAAATTTACCAAATTTAATTCTCCCGACCTAAGGTAGTGATCATGTTAACTATTTGTCATTTACTTGGTCAGGTCTTCGAATTCGCAATATCCTTATTATCTTTGGAGGTAATGACAAATAAACCAGACTTTAATGGATAATTTCCGTACAAGGGTCAACATTCCGGAATATGCTTTTTCAATAGACCACCAGGATGCCGTCATGTGTATTGGTTCCTGTTTTGCAGAACATATATTCAGCAAATTGGAAGCGTTTAAATTCAATACCTATTTAAATCCGTACGGTATACTTTACAATCCGGTCGTTATCGGCAAGGCACTATCGGCAATGACCGAACAACTGCCTGGCAACCCCGCTGATCTGGTTTTTCACAATGAATTATGGCACAGCTTTGATCACCATGGTCGTTTTTCCAACCCGGACAGAGATTCTGGATGGAAAAATATAATGCAGGCTTTTGAAGCCGGAAGCGTTTTTTTAAAAACAGCCAACAGACTTTTGGTTACCCTGGGCACTGCACATATTTATGAATATAAAGCCACAGGTAAAATTGTTGCCAATTGCCATAAATTGCCTGCCACAGAATTCGACAAACGTTTATTATCCAGTGAAGCTGTAATCAAGGCTCTTGAAGTTCCATTTCAAAATTTGAAAAAAAGAAATCCCGGGATGGAAATTATCCTGACAGTGAGTCCTGTCAGGCATATTCGGGATGGTCTTGTTGAAAACCAAAGGAGCAAGGCGACGCTGATTCTGGCCGCAGAGCATTTGACCAGGCAAAATAATTTCGTACATTATTTTCCTGCCTATGAGATCGTATTGGATGAATTGCGCGACTATCGTTTTTTTGAAAATGACATGGCACACCCAAATAAACTGGCAATTGATTATATTTGGTCTTGTTTTTCGGAAGTCCTGTTCAATTCGGATACTAAAGCGCTGATCAAAAGGATCGGAAAGATCATCCAGGCTTCCAAACACAGGCCTTTTTTTCCGGAAACTTCAGAACACCAGCAATTTCTGAAACAGCAACTCGATAAAATCAACCTGCTCAAAAAAGAATTTTCCTTCCTCAGCTTTGACAAGGAAACAACTATCTTCAAAAAAAACCTGGTCCATCCATAAGTTTATCGTTGAGACCAAATCGTTTGAATTACCTTTTATATCATATTTACCATAATCCATAACCCAATTTTTAAATGCTTACCATGAAAAAATCTATCATTCTTTTATGCTTTTGTACGTTGGCCCTGGCGTTGCCAACTATTAACGCCCAGCAATTGATCAACAGCCAGTTTATCGGCCACAGAACCAAAAATTATTTACAGAATACATTCAGCCCTATCATACAAAACGGTATAGATCTGTATAAGGTCACCTACGAAACATATGATGTACATGGCGCATTGGACACCGCATCCGGTTTGGTAGTTGTTCCCGTCAGAGATGTAACCTACAACTACCCGTTACTTTGTTACCAGCACGGAACAGTCAACGGTCCGAGTGATGTACCTTCTAATCTGGCGGGGGGAAGCCAGTTGCCAATGGTTTACGGTGGCATGGGGTATATTGTCTCGGCAGCTGATTACCTGGGACTTGGCGAAGCCAGAGGCTTTCATCCCTATGTGCATGCGGCAACGGAAGCCTCTGCTGCGATCGACATGTTATTTGCGGTACGTCAAATGGCTGAAGAGAGTGACGAAATTTTCCTGAATGACCAGTTGTTTATCACCGGTTATTCCCAGGGAGGCCATGGTGCTGCGGCAGCCCATAAATTCATCGAAGCAGATTATTCGGATAGTTTTACGGTAACGGCTTCCGCTCCTATGTCAGGACCATACAACATCTCCGGAACGATGATCGATTTTATTCTCGATGAATCCATTTATTATTATCCCGGATATATTCCTTACACCATTTTATCCTTCAACCTCGCTTCCGGATTAGGATATGCCATTGAGGAATTGTTCAAAGCACCCTATGTACCGGTTATCACCCAGTTCTACAACAGAGAAATCGGGCTTTCCACGCTTAATGCCAGTCTAATTTCGATGTTGACGGCCAATGAGGGTGCCTCTATTCCCAAATTCATGGTCCAGGACAGTATTCTCAATATCATTGAAAATGAACCGGACCACCCCATCCAGCAGGCTTTCAAAGAAAATGATGTTTACGACTGGACGCCACAGGCACCTACCAGGCTGTATTATTGTACGGCGGATGACCAGGTTTTATATCTCAATTCAGTAGTGGCAGATTCTGTAATGAATGCCAATGGGGCAGCCGACGTTATGGCCATTGATGTTGACCCCACCGCTGACCACGGTGCTTGTGTCACCCCGGCCATGATACAAGCCTTGTTTTTCTTTTCCGATTATCAGGAGTTAACGGTGAACAATGAAGAAATTCCTGCCAGCAGGGCTATCGAGCTGACCCCGAATCCTGCACAGGATTTTATCAACACCCAAAATATTCCGGCAGGAGCTAACGTGGAAATATTTGATTTAAACGGACGCCTGTTGATACAGGAAAAGACAACTGTGCAGAACGAAATTATAGATATCACTTCCCTGGTTGAAGGCTTGTACCTTATAAGAGCAACAAAAGATAACCTTCGTTTCCATTCGAAATTGGTTAAAAACTGATTTTTCAGTCTTTAGATGGATAAAAAAAACAAAAAAGGGACGGTCATTAAACACAAAAAAACAGGTACACACACAATTTTGCCAATACGCAAACCGTTAGTGACAACATCCTATATTTTGAAAAATTTAAAAAAACAATCATGACAAACAACACATCAAGTGCGTCAAAAAAACAGCAAACTACCGCTATTGCAGCAGTCATTGCCGTTGTACTTTTAGCTTTATGTACTTTTCTCCTGGTGAGAAATTACAATCTCAGCAAAGAGAACGAACAACTCACAGCTAACTATGACGAATCAGAACAGTTAAAAGCTGATCTGGAACAACAGTATTACGAAGCGCTTTCTGAACTGGAGGGAATGCGTGGCAGTAATGAAGAACTCAATGCACTTATCGAACAGCAGAAAGAAGAATTAACAGCACAAAAAGAAAAGATTGATGGTTTGATAGCCAACAAAAGCCAGCTCAAAAAAGCACGCACAGAGTTGGATAAATTACGCGGTCAGGTAGATCAGTATGTTGCGGAAATCAACCAGTTGCGTGGGGAAATCGAAGAACTTTCGAGTGAAAACATGGAACTGACTGAAATGAACCAATCGCTTAATTCGAACCTGGAAAGTGAAAGAATGACCACTGCAGAATTATCCTCTCAGCGGGCTGTGCTGGTCAGCGAAAAGGAAGAATTGCAAAACAAAACCAATACTTTGTCCAAAAAAGTCAACCTGGCTTCTGTAATTAAGGTGAACAATATAGAAGCCAGTGGCATCAAGATCAGAAGTAATGGAAAACCCGTTGCCAAAAGTTACGCCAAAAATGTTGAGCAATTGCGTGTTTGCTTTGACACGACGCCTAATTCAGTAGCGGATGTTGGTAATGAGATATACCATATCCACATTATCAATCCAAGCGGTGAGACGATCGCTATTGACAATCTGGGATCCGGGGTATTTACCAATGCTGCCACCGGAGATGAATTGCGTTATACCGTAGCCAAAGAATTTGAGTACGACCAGGAGGCTAACAGCTTGTGTGCCAACTGGGCGCCTCAGCAGGCATTTGCAGAAGGCACCTACGAGGTTGAAATTTACAACAAAGGATACCTCGCCGGCAGTACTTCCTTCCGCCTGAAGTAATTGTTTATCATTTTTACCATAAAAAAGGGACTTCGAAATAAATCGAAGTCCCTTTTTTATGGTAAAAATTTAAATATTTGGCCCGTCATAAACGGGCATTTCTTTCCTAAAAATTATAGGTAAATCCGATCCTGATAACAAAGGGGCTTTCCAGCACATTCTGAGGAAGCGTAGTATTGTATAAAAGTAAAATCTCATACCCGAATAACGACCCGCCACCGGAACTTGTATAACCGACCCCCGCGAGGAAGTTACTTCGTTTTCTCCGAATAGCCTCCAGTTCATTGCCGCTGTTCAAATCAAAACCCTGAATATCATTCTCAAACTGATATTCGATCTGTGCAAAAATCATTGGAATGATCTTATAACGCGCAAAAACGCCGGCATCCCATGATACCGGATTGGCAACCAGCACATCATTGCCAAATTGAACCCTGTAATTGGTATACACAAAAGAAACACGTGGGCCTGCAGACAATTTGTCGGTGATTTTATACCCTACCATCGGGGAAATCCCAATCTGAAAAAGGCTTTCAAAAGTGCCTCCGGAATATCCGAGGGTGAAGCCACCACCATACCAGAGTTTGGTTTTCAGGCTACCGCTTTCATCAAAATATTGATCGGTGGTCGATTTTTTCTTCTTCTTTTTGGACCGTTGTGCGTAGGTGTCATTGGAGAAGGCAAATAGGAGTACCAGAATCATCAGGCTTAATTGAAATAGTTTCTTCATTAGTAATTTTTTTTAAACTTAAGTTTTTGAAGTATCCAACCACAATAAATTTTCAACATACTTTAAACAACACCAATATACATTCAAAAGCTGCTTCAAAAGCGGGAATTAATAAAATCCTAACACTTTTTGGCAAACTATGTTACATGCATTCCCGACTTTAAAGCATTGAAATTGAAATTTAACTATATTCGTTTGCGAAAATAATACATAATCCCGTATCCCCCCAAGGAGAAAATACTGCACATTCATGAAATTACCGGCCTCCTCAATGCTGTTTATAATGCTGTTATGGACCATGGCTGCAAACAGCCAGTCGGTATCTATGACAGGGCAAAATATGGAAATTGAGGTCGCTCCCGACCTTTCCAAATCCTTCCGCTCTTATCAAATCTACCAGATTGATTCGAAAACCCTGTGGCAAAACACCAGCCAAAATGACGGCAACCTAACCATCCATATGGAACTTGGTGAGGATTTCGACCTTTATTTTGATCTAAAACCAACCCGTCTACGGGCTGCCGACTATTTCATTACCCAAAGTTCTTCCCGGGAGTTGCCTTTATTTCGCAGGAGCGAAAATAAAACTTTTTCAGGACATATTACCGGTGCAAATAACAGTACAGTTGCCCTGACCCTGGATATTGGTTTCATTTATGGTTTTTTTGAATCAAAAGGAACAACCTGGTTTATTGAACCGCTATCCCCTCCCTCCCAAAACAGCATTGAGGACCTTTTTATAGTTTACAAAGCATCTGATGTCCTGGCAAATGAACGGCCATGCGCCTTTGACCAATTAGCAAAGGCCGAAAAAAAAATGCCTGATTTTGGGTCAATAGAAAAAAATGCGGGAGCATGTCACCTTGTAGAAATTGCCATAGCTACGGATTGGCTGCTCTTTGATTATTTCGGTAATCCCGATGCTGTTGAAAACTTTGTTTTGGGTAACCTCAATATGGTACAGAGTAATTACGACGATGAATTTGAAGCAGGGATACAGTTCGAACTGGTAACCCTTTTTATATCCGATTGTGATTCCTGCGATCCATGGGCAAACACCACCGACCCCTACATTTTGCTACAGGTATTTCGCAATAGGGGAAACAGCGGCGGCTTTGGCACCTCTTTTGACGTCGCCTCCATGTGGAGTAAACGGGAATTTGACGGAGATCTTGTGGGCTTGGCATGGCCGGGAGCATTATGTGCCAATAACCGCTACAACATTCTCCAGCACTACACCGAAAATGCTGCCAGTCTTCGGGTTTTACAATCACATGAGTTGGGGCATAATTTTAGTGCCTCTCATGATGAAGCCGGAGACTATACCATCATGGCGCCCAGCGTCACTACTTCCATGGAGTGGTCCGCCAGTTCCCTTGAGGTCATCAATATGTACATTGACTACATTGCTAACAACTTTGATTGTTTTGACGACTGCCCTGCCCCTTCCATTCCCATTGCGCAAATGCAGATTCCTGTAACACACGTATGTCCGGGCAGTATGGTGCCTTTTATTGCTGCTGCTGAAGGCGCAACGAGCTGGTCATGGAATTTCGGAACGGGCATTCCTCCTGCTGGAGATCAAAACCCAAAGACCGTTTTTGAAGAACCCGGCACCTACCCCATTCAATTGATCGTCAGCAACGACTCGGGTGCGGATACCATCACAAACCAAAACATACAAGTCGATCCAGCAGGTACAAAAATCCTTTTCTTCGAAACCTTTGAGTCTCCGCCGAACGACTGGATCATCTTCAACCCGAATAATAATACACCATTTTTGTGGTACCCGGTGGCGGGACAGCCTTTTGGCAAATATGCGATGATGATCGACAATTACAACAATCCTAATGTCGGCCAGCTGGATGCTATTGTCAGCCCGTCCTTCAGCCTGGTTGGAGAGTCGAATATTTTTTTGGAATTCGATTATGCTTATTCGCGGCGAAATGAATCTCAATTGGACACTTTCCGCATTTTATTATCAGAGGATGGCGGAGCCAGCTTCCCTCATTTGTTGGTGGAAACAGTGGAAGACGGCTCCGGCAATTTTGCCACCGTAGCAGACAGTGAGTCTTTTTTTACTCCTCAACATTCCGATGACTGGTGTGCTGATTTTGGCACCCAATGTTTTGCTATTCCCCTCGACCAATTTAGCGGGGCCTCACAGGTGAAACTCATGTTCCTCAATGAAACTGGTTCTGGCAATAATCTATACCTGGACAACATCAGAGTAGTGAGCAGTTGTAATTTTGTGGAACCGGCTACACCCGATTTTATTGGAGAAACTACTATTGGATGTGCCCCTTTCACAGCAACCTTTATCGATAACTCATCTGGTGTCATTGACAACCTGATATGGCAGTTTGAAAGCGGCATTCCCGGCTTTTCCACTTCCAGTAATCCAAGCATTTTATTCCCGAATCCCGGGACGTATGATGTGAGTCTAACGGTTTTTAATGATGCCGGTAATTTCACCAAAACAGAGGAAGACTATATTTCGGTATTGCCCGTCGCAGTTGCAGATTTCAGTTACAGCCAACAGGCTTTGGAAGTCAGCTTTACCAATAATGCTGCCGGAGCAGAAACTTTTCTTTGGAATTTTGGCAACGATCAGTCGAGCAACGATCCCGACCCCACCGTCACTTTCCTCTCAGAAGGGGTCTATACGGTAACCCTCATAACCTCCAATGCTTGCAGTATTGATACTTTCCAGCAGGAAATTTCTTTATTCCTTACCCCGGAGGCATCTTTCTCGGTTTCTGACCAGGAAATCTGCACAAACGGTGCTGTTTCATTTTCAGCTCAGCCCGGACAAAATGATTATGCGTACACGTGGACCTTCGAAGGTGGTACGCCGGCCTTTTCCAACGAAATTAATCCAACGGTTATTTATGACCAGGCGGGATCATTTACTGTTGAGCTCATCGTTTCCAATCCTGCAGGTTCCGATACTTTGATGCTGGACCAATTCATAACGGTTGAGGAAAGTCCCCAGGCAACTTTTTCAACTGCTGTCGACCCTGGAGGCGGAACGGTAGTTTTCACCAATGAGACCTCTGGCAATGCCTTTTTTTATTGGGATTTCGGTGATGGCCAGAACAGTACTGCTCAAAACCCGGTACATGAATATACTGAAGAAGGTATGTTTTCCGTCACACTGGTAACAGAAAACAACTGCGGGGTGGATACATTCATTCAGATGGTTAACATCATTTTTGAACCTCAGGCAGATTTTTCCTATTCCGCCAATACCAATTGTGTGCCGGCTTTGATAGCGTTCAATAATGAATCTACCGGATCGGAGGCAACTTACCAGTGGTTTTTTGAGGGAGGAACGCCTGCTCAGTCCAATGAAATAAACCCATCGGTTAATTACCACAATTCCGGCCAGTTTGATGTGACCCTCATCGTTACAAATGCTGCGGGGGTAGATACTTTAACTGAAGAACAGCTTATCCTTCTGGACACACTCCCTGCTCCCGGTTTCATTTGGGAGGAAGAAGGGCTTGTGATACAGTTTACCAACCTTTCCCAAAACGCCGATCAATATCAATGGGCGTTTGGTGACCTTGCCCAGAGCAATGAACTTATGCCTGTTCATACCTATACGGAACCTGGCATTTTTGTAGTCAGCCTTTGGGCTTTCAACCAATGTGGTGTCGCCCTGGCCACAGATACCATTGACCTGTCCGGCACACCACCAGAGGTTTCCATTAATTATGAAACCAACTCAGGTTGTGCTCCCCTGACCGTTGCGTTTTTTGCAGAACAGACCAATGCCGACAGCCTTGCCTGGCACTTCGAAGGCGGCAATCCTGATTTTTCCAATGAACTGAACCCGGTGATAACTTTTGAAACCCCGGGCAGTTTCGGTATTAGTCTTTCCGGGTATAATATCTACGGGAATAGTTTCGCTTTAATTCCCCACGCCATTACAGTGCTGGATCTCCCGGTGGCCGGTTTTGAATTTGAACAGGCAGCCGGGACCGTTAACTTCTACAACACTTCCGAAAACGGAACGGCGTATTTTTGGAGCTTCGGTGATGAAGCGCTTTCAGACGCGGAAAACCCAAGTCAGATGTATTTGGAAAGTGGTAGTTTTGAGGTTCAGTTGGTGGTTTCCAATGCTTGCGGAACAGATACCTTAGCTCAAGAAATCAATATTATCATTGATGATGTTTTTTTTCCGGAGGCCATTGAGGAAGTGAAGGTCTTTCCTAATCCAAGCTCCGGATTGATCAATATTTATTTTCCAAAGGAAACCTACGGTAATTCAACAGAAAGCTTTTTACTGTTTGATGCACTAGGCCGTAAAGTTCATCATCAATCTCTTGCCGGCCAAAACACAAAAATTTCCCTTTTAAATCTCCCTAAAGGAATTTATTTTTACGAAATCAGTAATGAAGGCTATCTAATAAATTGGGGCGAGCTTATCATTTTATAAAAATGAAAGAAAAAGTTGATAAAATTATTTGAACTACTTTTGCGTTAATTAACTGCCTGCACAACAACACCTTGAGCAACTGCCTAAACCGAACCCCAACTTTTTTGGGGTATCTTCGTATAAACAATACACGAATACAAAAATTCAGTATGAAAGTGCCTCAGGTTATAGGACTATTTTGCCTTTGTTTGATTATTTTCTCCGTTCTGCCGGTAGCTTCAGGACTACCCCATGAACCACGGGACATCAATATGCCTCCGGTCATTGATGCCATAATTTCCGGAGATCTTTGCGATGATGGCATTGCCACTGTAACCCTGTCGGGTGCTGATACCTATATTTGGGCTGACAATAGCACTACAGAAAACCCGAGAAACTTTGATTTACCACCGGGAACCTATTCGTTTGATGTTACAGGATTTGACAACAGTGACAATTCCTCTGCCACCATTACGGTTAGTTTCGAAATAATTGAATCTCCAAGTCCGATCATTCTGCCTACAGACGGATTAATTTGTGAGGGCAACAGTCTGACCTTAACAGCCCTGGTAGATGCCGGCAGTACCTGGGAATGGAGTACGGGGGATATTGATGCACCCACCATTTCCGTTTCTCCGGATACAAGTACTTTTTATTCGATCACGGAAACCAATAATGGTTGTACGGGCACTTTTCAGGTATTGGTTTCTGTACAACATCCCATTGCTGCTCCCGAAATAACATGTGGACAAGTTTCTACAGACTCCATTCAATTTATTTGGAACAGCATTCCCAATGCCATGGATTATGAGATCAGCGTACTTTCCGGCCAGGCAGGTATCCAACAGGATGATACCACTTTTATCGTCCATAATTTAAACCCGGGAGAAACAGTTGACCTGGAAGTCACCTCATTGGGAACACTTTGTGGTGGCCAGACGTCCGTTTTTTCCTGTACCAGTGACGAATGTTTTCCGCTTGAAATCCAGCTTACTCCTTTGGAAGATATTTGTCTTGTATCTGACCTGGCAGAATTCATGCTGGAGGTTACGGTGAACGACACTACTGACTATGGCCAGGGATTTTGGGCAGGTCCGGGCATAACCGATCCCCAGGCAGGAACTTTTGATGGCACCAGTGCCGGTGCTGGCAGCCACAAGCTCTTTTTCCATTACGAGATCGGCCAGTGTTTTTACAGCGATTCGCTGGAAGTAAATATTTATGAAACCCCGGGTAGTGACTTTTCACTTTCACAAGATACGGTTTGTCAGGATGCTTCGGTAATGGCTACTTATAACTCCCCTGTATCTCCCGGTCTTGTCTTTACCTGGAATTTTGATTCAGGCGCCAGTGATTTGGCCAACGATGAAATGGGGCCACATGAAATTATTTGGGATCAGCCCGGAACATTTGTTATTGACCTTGAAGTTGCCGACGATCATTGTTCCTCCCAATCTGATATTCAAATGGTTACCGTATCTCCGTTTTTGGAAACACCGGTAATCACCTGTACATCTCCCACAACCAACGCCGTGACCTTTACCTGGGATGGCATTGCCGGTGCCATTGATTATACCATAGTGGATTTGGATGGTCCCGCAGGGATCCTTAACGGAACAACTTATACCGTGTCCGGTTTATCTCCCGGTCAAACGATCAACATCGAACTCACGGCTAACAGTGATGGGGTTTGCCCCAGCACCATGGCTGCAGGTAGTTGTCAGACAAATACCTGCCCTGAAGTTACGGTCCTGTTAGCAGGCCCCGATACTGTTTGCATCAATGAACCGGTAGCCTTTGAATTAACTGTTTTAGGTAGTGAGGATGAATTTGAAATAAACTACCAGATCAACAATGGGCCCACCCTGTCTGCCAATGTAAATAATAACCTGTCACTTCCTGCTTTTTCAATTACGGAAAATGTGACCCTGACCATCCTTGGTTATACCAATACAAGTACTCCGGAATGCCAATACACTACCAATACGAACTGGACGATTGTCGTCAATGAACCACTGACTGCCGGGCAGCCTTTGGATACCCTGTTTTTATGTGCCAATGAACCACAAAATATATTGCTGACAGATTTGCTTTCCGGAGAAACTCCGGGCGGAAACTGGACAGAAACTTCCATACAACCTTCCTCTGGCAATGCATTCAGTCCGGATAGCGGCATCTTCAATACCTCCGGACAAGCTGCCGGGGTTTATCAATTCACTTACACGGTGACATCTCCGGCTCCCTGTCCTGATGATCAAAAAGAAGTTTTTGTTGTCATCGCTCCGGTACCTTTAGCAGACGCGGGCCAGGATCAGCAGCTTGCCTGTGATGTAGATGTGGTTACTCTTGACGGCAGTAATTCTGCCTCCGGGCCGGATGTGGCCTATCAATGGATCCCACCGAATGGAGTAACCCTCGAAAACCCTTCCAATATTACCCAGCAAGTTGAACAGGCCGGCCTGTACGTATTGCACGTCACCAATTCTTTGGGTTGCCGTGCAACGGATGAGGTAGTGGTAACTGCCGTTTTGGATAACCCTGAAGCTGCCTGGACAGCACAGGATCTTTCCTGTTATGATGCCAATGATGGCATGATTACCATTGAGACCATAACCGGAGGTTCCCCCCCATACAGTGTAACCTTTAATGGTGAAATTCAAACAGGCCCGACAACCTTTCCTGAATTGAGCCCTGGAACATACACGCTCGATATCAGCGATGCTAATTTATGTAATTCCCAGTACTTCATTACCATCGAAGAGCCTGAGGAAATTGAAGTAAACCTGTTTACCTATCCTGGCAACACCAACACTTTTGCCTATGGAGATACCGTTCAGTTATCCCTGCAATACGCTGCTCAATTCCCTATTGACACCATTATTTGGAGACCGGCAAATATCAACGCGAATGGGCAATCCAGTATCACGATAAACGCCCTGGCTTCCACGTCATACAGTATTATGGTGATTGATGAGAACGGTTGTCTCGGTGAAGATCAATTAAATATTTTCGTAGAGAAATCACGACCTGTCTACATCCCCAATGTTTTCTCTCCCAATAATGACGGCATCAATGATTTCTTTTACATACAAGGAACAGATGGCGTCACGTTGATCAAGGCCATGTCTGTTTTTGATCGTTGGGGAAATCATGTTTTCTCAGCCAAAGATATCCTGCCCAATGATATTGGTTCAGGTTGGAATGGGAATTATAAAGGTCAAAAATTACCTCCAGGCGTATATACTTTTTATGCCGAAATCGAGTTTAAAAGCGGAGACAAAGAAATATTTTCCGGTAGTTTAACCCTGGTTCGTTAAACAATTAATAAAAGGAATTCAAATAATATTATGGGAATTAACACCAAAATCCGGGTAAACCTGATCCCCCTTTTTCTGGTCTTTGCTTTTGCTTTCACCGAATATGCTGATCTGGAAATCGAGTGGGCAACTCCGATGACCCATGATTTTGGTGATATCTCCCGTGAGGTCCCTGTATTCCACGAATTCATCTTTAAAAATACAGGGAGGGTTCCTGTTGTACTATCCAATGTCAGGCCTTCCTGCGGATGTACGGCGACCTATTGGCAGGAAACTCCTGTCATGCCGGATTCCATTTCTACCATTGCTATTGAATTTGATGCCAGGGACGAAGGGTATTTCAAAAAAATGATCAAGGTTTATTTCCAGGGGCAAAGAAAAGGCTATAAATTATACATCGAGGGTTATGTGGAAGAATGAACTAATACAGGTATATAGTCCTTCCTCTTATAGTCCGGGGTTACATTAGTAGATAAAAACCAACCGCTCGTCTTGATTAACTTTTTTATAACGGTTATAAAGACCGACAATTGCCCCGGCTGGTGTAAATTTGGGGATTATATAACGCTGCATAGCCAGAAATGACTTACTTAACAGCTCAACTCAAAAATTCCTTTACTGTTTCCCAACCATTGGATTGGTAGCGGTACAAAAATTCCATTTTTAATTTATCTTTGCAGCGCAAAAAAAATCTATCATGACTTTTTTACTTATTTTATACATCGTTTTAAGCATCAGTCTTTACAAGGTATTTGAAAAATCTGATGTGGAAGGATGGAAAGCCCTTGTTCCGGGATTAAATTTTGTGGAGTGGTGTAAGCTGATTGGAAGACCTTCCTGGTGGGCAGCATTGTTATTGATTCCGATAGTGAATATTTTTATTTTGGCCGGCATGGCAGTAGATCTCGTCCGGTCATTCAAGAAATATAAATTATGGCACAGCTTCGTAGCCGTAGTGTTGCCACCTGCAATGTTTTTCTGGCTGGGATTGGATTCAAAGGAATCTTACGATGGTCCAACCCTTGAAAAGGAAAGAGTTTATGCGAAGGAGATCAGTGATGCGAAGGAAGCGGGTAATACCAGGAAACTAAAAAAGCTGATCGATCAAAATCCTTATAGAAAATCTGCTCCCAGAGAATGGGGTGAAGCTATTTTCTTTGCCGTTTTTGCGGCTGCCTTTATCCGCATGTTTCTCATTGAAGCATACGTGATTCCGACGCCTTCCATGGAAGGTTCATTATTGGTGGGTGATTTTCTTTTTGTAAGTAAAGTAAACTATGGTGTCAGAATGCCTGAAACAGTAGCCATGTTGCCTTTACTCCATAACCGTATTCCTGGAATCAACCGGGAATCATATTTTAAGAAACCTCAACTTGATTACAGGAGACTTCCTGAACTTGAAAGTATTGACAGGAATGACCCTGTCGTTTTTAACTTTCCGGAAGGAGATAGCGTTTACATCTTCCCGGAGCGTACCTGGAGTGTAAATGATTACAGAAGAGGAGCAGTAGAAGACAGTGGTTACAGACATCACCTGGCAGCCATCAAGAGCGGTAAAAAACCGCTTACCGTCAGACCGATGGACAAAAAAGACCATTACGTAAAAAGGTGTATCGCTATTCCGGGAGACAGCATTCAAATCATTGACCGACAGGTTTACATCAATGGCAAGGAAGCAAAGAATCCGCAATATCTTCAGTTTTCCTATGAAGTCACCTCCGCCAATGGCCAGTTTAATACCCGAAACTTTTCAGATTGGGGGATCTCTTCCCAGGACGTTTACAAAACCCCATACCCTAACACCTTCCTCATGTTCCTTTCTGATGAACAAAGGGATAAAGTACAGGCAATGGATACCGGAATCCGCATCAGGCCCCGTGATTTTTCAAAAATTGATAACTCTGCCAAGCTTTTCCCTCACGATTCCAAAAATTTCCCCGGGTGGACCATCGATAATTTTGGACCTGTCTGGGTGCCAAAGGCTGGAGTAACGGTCAAAATATCCAAAGACAATATTTCTCTTTACCAAAGAATAATTTCCATTTATGAAGGTAATGAGCTAAAAGTTTCTGGTGGAAAAATTTTCATCAATGGGGAAGAAACAGATGAATATACTTTTAAAATGAATTATTACTGGATGATGGGGGATAATCGCCATAATTCTGAAGATTCTCGCTTTTGGGGCTTTGTGCCGGAAGACCATATTGTTGGTAAACCGTTGTTTATCTGGTTCTCTACAAAGGAAGGTAGTATTCGGAATGGTATCAACTGGAACAGGATTTTCTCCTCAGCTGACAAACAGTAATTGGATAACTGATAAATTTTAAACCTGAAATAAAAAGAAAGATAATGCGTAACCTGTTAATCTTATTTGCCTTAGCAAGTGTACTTTTTTCTGGCTGTCAAACAACTCCATCCACAGAAAATAACCCGCAGGGACTTTCTGTAGAGGAAATGACAGAAATTCTTACTTCTCAAAAATGGAGATATGATATTCCTAGAATAAGAGAAGCCATGGATTCATTAAAATCCCACACTCCACCAACCCAGTTCCAACTTGTTGAATCCTCTATAAACCGGGTTCAATTTGGCGTTTTTGAGTTTGCTCCTGAAAATATTTTATGGCTGGATTTGAATAATGGAAGTGAAAAGGTGCAGGGAAACTGGGCATTTTCAAAAGATGGAAAAAGTCTTATGATTACTTTTTCTACCACCAAGGCAACTCCGCAACCCATTAAACACATTTCAAAAGAAAAAATCGAACTAGATCTTAATATTGATGCTGGGGCTCTTTATCCAAAAATCTTCATCCCTGTTTCAGAAGGTGCAGGAAAACAAAGAATAAATCCTTCACAGGAGGCTCCAAAAGACACCGTGCAATAAGCACCTCCATTGGCCTGGGATAAAAAAACCTGTATCAAGGATTTGGTACAGGTTTTTTAGTTTATCCATAAACATGAAAACATGTTGGTTTATTTGTTTATTTTTACGACAAACAAATAAACATGAATTACAGGGCTTTTCTTTCTTCCGGTGTTATAATAATTCTGAGCTTATTTTTCTACAGTTACACGAGTGACTATACAACTGTAAAAAAGATTGCTTACCATCCGGAGAATTTTCTTTCTACTGAATTACCCAATGGGTATAACGAGCTTTTTGCCGGATCAGGAGAATGTGCATTTTGCCACCAGGATATCACGACCAATACCGGAGAGGATGTAAGTATTTCCAATGACTGGCGGTCCACAATGATGGCCAACTCCGCCAAAGATCCCTTCTGGAGAGCCAAGGTAAGTCATGAAATACTTATGGTTCCCCAAAACCAGGAACTCCTGGAGTCAACCTGCTCGAAATGCCATGCTCCTGCAGGCAACAAAAATGCACATTACCTCCTCGGTCAGAATTCCTATTCCCTGGAGGACATGGTCGTTGATCCCATTGCCCTGGATGGTGTGACCTGCACGGTTTGTCACCAAATACCAATGGAATCCATGGGTAATAACTCCGGAAATTTCCTCGTTGGCGAGAACCATCAAATTTGGGGTCCCTACAGTTTTGAAGTATTCACCATGCCTATGTTCAATCATACCGGGTATACTCCCGGTTATGGCAGTCAGATACATGACTCAAGGCTTTGTGGTTCCTGTCATACTTTAATCACCAATACGGTTGACCTGGAGGGTAATTTTACCGGAGGGACATTTGTGGAGCAGGCTGTTTTTCACGAATGGCAAAACTCTGCTTATCCGGAAACAGGAACGACCTGCCAGGAGTGCCACCTGCCTCAAACACAGGATGGAACGGTCATTACCAGTCGCCCCCCCTGGTATGACGTGGAAAGGATCCCATTTGGAAAACATGAATTGGTAGGTGGCAATGTGTTCATGCTCAACATACTGAAAGACAACGCAGAAGCTTTAGGCGTGACAGCTACCAGTGACCAGTTTGACAGAACCATCGAAAAAACCTTATCCATGTTGCAGCAAAAAACACTGGAGGCCAACCTGAACGAGATTCAAAGAACTGCCGACACGCTGTTCCTGGAGCTGGAATTAACCAATAAAGCGGGACATAAATTTCCTTCGGGATATCCCAGTCGGAGGGCATTTATCTCCTTAATGGTAATCGATGAGGCCAGTGACACGCTTTTTCATAGCGGACAAATGGATGACTCGTTTCAACTGGTCCACGAAAACGAGGATTATGAGCCCCACTATGACATGATCAATGAGGAAAGCCAGGTACAAATTTACGAAATGGTTATGGGAGATGTCAATGGGGAGGTCACCACCGTCCTGGAGAGAGCCGATACTCATTTGAAAGACAACAGGCTGCCTCCGCTGGGTTTCTCATCACAGCATTTCTCTTATGACACCGTTCAAATTACCGGCATGGCATTGGCTGATGACAATTTCAACAAATCAGGAAATGAGGAAGGTTCCGGTAAAGATTACATCAGGTTCCATGTTCCGATAAACGGGAATACGTCCGATATGGTAGTCATTGCCAAAGTTTACTACCAAACCGTTTCCTCCAAATGGCTCAATGAGATGTTCAGCCATGCTTCAACGGAAATCGATGATTTCAAATCTTATTATGAAGCAGCTGATAAAACACCTGTCATGGTAAAAGAATCGGTAATCATGAGCTCGCTTACCGCCAGCGATGATTTAGACTTGAAGGAAAGTCTTACCCTTTACCCCAATCCTGCCAACAATACTTTTATGGTGAAAAGTGCTGAATTGGAAATTGAACAGATGGAACTCTTTACCCTGGAAGGGCAAGCTGTAAGATTTGATGTGAGCAAAACCAACCCCAAAAACTATACCCTTCAATTGGGAGAACAAACCGGGCTATTGTTGTTAAAAGTGAAGTTTGAGGGAGAAAAGTCAGCAATTTATAAAATTACTATTATGGAATGAAGTTAAAGGTTACAAGCGGCAAAAATCACCTGTAACCTTTAACAAAACCATTATTCACACCCCATCAATTCTCTGGAGATCGGATCATTGTTTGGGAAACAATTGCCTGACAATACGGCATCAGGCACATATCGATCGAGTTCAGGGTCCCGCAAACCATCTGTAAGGAAAGCCACCAGTTGCTGGATCTCCACAGTAGATAAGTTCAAGGGATGGAATAAAGGGGATATATTTTTATCGACACGGTCGTTTTCAGGAATAGCATTATTGAAGTACTCCACCACACCCCACAAGGTGTGCTTACTGCTACCGTGGAAATAAAAAGGAGAATCCTTCATATTATAAATGGAAGGCACTTTAAATTTATAAAGGTCTTCCTCTTTTCCAGTAAACCCGCCACGGCCAAAATTGCGCAAATCATCGATGCTGGTATTAAAGCCATTGGAGTCATACATATCCTTTACACCTAAAGCATGATATTGATTGGAACTAAGAGCAGGTCCCTGGTGGCAACGGAAACAAGCTGCTTTGCCATAAAAAAGCAAAGCCCCCTCTTTTTGCATATCGCTCATGGCGCTGCGATCTCCTTTCAGCCACTCCTGGAAGGGAGCTTTATTGCTCAAAAGCGTTCTGATGTAGGCAGCCAATGCAAATGCTGTGGTTTCTGCCGAATATCTCTCCCCTACCGGGTAATCGGGGAAAGCGGCATCGTACATGGCCCGATATCCCAGTTGATCAAGAACATACTCATCGACTTTCATTCTGTGCAGGATTTGTCCCTCGATGAGTTGGGCCTCAATACCATCCAGCCCGGTATTGTTGATTTGTGTATCGTCAAAAAGTCCCCAAATGGATTCGGTTCCTGCATTGGTATAGTTGGCTCCAAATTTTCCGGTCCAGGTGGTATTGGTGACATAACTGACATTCAAAAGACTTAAGGCGCGTCCTGCCTGTGTATCGAGTTCAGACTCCTGGTAGTCTTCATTGATGCCCCGGCCATTTCCCATGCCCCAGCCTCCATCGGCAATTCCCTGCTTTCGACCGGGCATGAACCCGGCCTCAGGCATATGACACGAAGCACAGGAGTAAGTATATTTTGAAGATTCGTGCATAGCATCTCCTGCCAGGGCTGTTTCATAGAAAAACATCTTGCCCAGCGCTACCTTTTCAGGAGTTATGGGATTGTTCACCCCTGCCTTGATAGCACCGTAATCATCACTTTCAGGAAGAATATAAAAATCAGCAGAACCACTGGGAGATAAACGGCTGAGAACGTCATCTAATTCAATATCAAGCGGGTCGGTAAGGCGGTCTTTAGAGCATCCAAAAGCGATAAAAACGATCATCGCTATTTGTAGAATTTTTTTCATGGTCGTTAGTTAATAGTTGTTCAGAGATTATGACTTGTAAAAATAATAGTAGTAACATTTTTGATATACGAAATACCAAAAGTTTTGTTTCAAGGTAAATGCCGCTTTGCAATAGGAATTTTTGTGTTCTGTCCGGTATGATTTTATTTGTTGGAATCACAATACTGTTGTGTTCCGCGGGCGACAAATGAGCTATATTTGTCGTTGGCAAAAATATAAAAATAAACGTTTAAAATCAACCGATTTTACGGAAATGAATTTTTTATGTGTATAAAAATACGATATTTCCTTAAAGCTCAATTTATTATAAATAAAAACCCGTTAAAGTTGAGATTGATTGCGTATTCATTATTTTTACCCCACTTTTATTGACCCAACCAGTAAAAGTGTTTCCGGCCAAAATAAAACCTTTCACCAACTTTGCCATTTTTATTAAATAGACCCTTATTTAAACATGAAAGATATAAAAGACATATTGAAGGAAAGGATCCTCGTACTCGACGGAGCCATGGGTACCATGATCCAGCAGTATAAATTGTCCGAAACTGATTTTCGCGGGGAAAGGTTTGTGGATTTCCCTGCAGATATACAAGGAAATAATGATATTCTTTCCATTACACAACCCCATATCATTGAAGCCATCCATAAGGCATACCTGGAGGCCGGAGCTGATATCCTGGAAACCAATACTTTCGCAGGCACCCGCATGGCCCAGGCGGATTACCACATGGAGGAATTCGTTTATGAAATGAACCTCGAATCTGCAAGAATTGCCAAGAAAGCCGCTACTGAATATACCGCAAGGACACCTGAAAAACCAAGGTTTGTAGCCGGGGCTATGGGGCCAACCAATGTTACCGCATCCCTGTCTCCGGACGTCAATGACCCAGGATACCGAGCCATCAGTTTTGATGAACTAAAAGACGCCTATTACGAACAAGCCAAAGGGCTGATGGATGGAGGAGCAGATATTTTACTCATTGAAACGATATTTGATACCCTCAATGCCAAAGCAGCACTATTTGCAGTAGATCAATTATTTGAAGATACCGGTAAAAAACTTCCTATAATGGTATCAGGCACCATTACCGATGCCAGCGGAAGAACCTTATCAGGGCAGACAGTGGAAGCTTTCTGGATCTCCATTTCCCATATCGACCTGCTGAGCGTCGGGCTGAACTGCGCCCTGGGAGCCAAAGAAATGCGCCCACACATCGCAGCCTTATCCAGGATCGCCGACTGTTATTTAAGTGCATACCCCAATGCCGGATTGCCCAATGAATTTGGAGAATATGATCAGACCCCGGAAATCATGCAAGCCTATATCCGGGATTTTGCCGGTAGTGGATTTGTCAACATCATTGGCGGATGTTGTGGTACCACCCCTGACCACATCAAGGCAATGTCAGAAGCGGTAAAAGGTCTTCAACCCCGCCAGATTCCTGACCTGACCGAATATACGATGCTCAGCGGACTGGAGCCCCTGATCATGCGTCCCGATTCCAATTTTGTGAATATCGGTGAGCGAACCAATGTTACAGGGTCAAAGAAATTTTCCAGGCTCATTCTTTCCGAAAATTATAGCGAAGCGCTCAGCGTTGCACAACAACAGGTCGAAGGGGGGGCCCAAATACTGGATGTCAATATGGATGAAGCCATGCTGGATTCGGAAAATGCTATGAAAAAATTCCTGAACCTGATGATGTCCGAGCCAGACATTGCCAAAATGCCCATCATGATAGACTCTTCCAAGTGGAGTGTGATCGAAGCCGGGCTCAAATGTGTTCAAGGCAAATGCATCGTCAATTCCATTTCTCTTAAAGAAGGAGAAGCTGAGTTTGTCCGGCAGGCAACACTGGTCAAGCGTTACGGAGCAGCAGCCATCGTGATGGCTTTTGACGAACAGGGGCAAGCAGATACGACCGAACGAAAAGTTGAGATTTGTTTACGTGCTTATAAGATCCTCACAGAAAAAGTTGGATTCAAACCTTTTGACATTATTTTTGATCCTAATATTTTTGCCATCGCAACAGGTATTGACGAACACAATGAATACGCCATCAATTTCATTGAAGCCATCAAAAAGATCAAAAAATTATGCCCGGGTGCCAAAATCAGTGGTGGTGTCAGCAACTTAAGCTTCAGCTTCCGCGGCAACAATCCGGTCAGGGAAGCCATGCATTCGGCTTTCCTGTACCACGCCATCCAGGCAGGTATGGACATGGGGATTGTCAACGCGGGGATGATTGAAATTTATGAGGATATTCCAAAGGAATTGCTCGAAAGTGTGGAGAACGTTATTTTTAACAAAACCCCCGACGCTACGGAACAACTCATCAAAATTGCGGAATCTACAAGAGGTAGTGGCGGCAAACAACTTCAAAAAGATCTATCCTGGCGGGAAGCCGGCGTAGAAGAACGCCTGTCTCATGCCCTGGTCAAAGGGATAACAGAATTCATTGAAGAAGATACCGAAGCCGCCAGGAAAAAACTGGATGACCCGCTGGCGGTGATCGAAGGGCCCCTGATGGATGGTATGAATATCGTCGGAGACCTTTTTGGTTCCGGAAAAATGTTCCTGCCCCAGGTAGTTAAAAGTGCGCGGGTTATGAAAAAATCTGTTGCCTACCTGACACCCTTTATCGAAGCTTCAAAAAATGCTGCCGGCAATCAATCCCGGGGAAAAGTACTCATGGCTACCGTGAAAGGAGACGTTCATGATATTGGAAAAAATATCGTAGGCGTTGTTCTAGGCTGCAATAATTACGAGATCATAGATATGGGCGTGATGGTTCCCACCAATAAAATCATCCAAAAAGCCATAGAAGAATCTGTCGATGTTATAGGCCTGAGTGGATTGATCACCCCTTCCCTTGAGGAAATGGTCAATGTGGCATCTGAATTAGAAAGACAAAACCTCAAGTTCCCATTATTAATCGGAGGTGCTACAACATCAAAAACACATACGGCGGTAAAGATTGCCCCCAATTATTCCGGTCCTGTCATTCATGTGCTGGATGCCTCCAGAAGTGTCGGGGTATTAAACGCATTGCTCAGCAACGAGCAAAACAAAATGGCTTTTGTCGGAAAAACACAGGAAGATTATGACAGAATACGAAGTAATCATTCCAACCGCAAAGCCAACAAGATTTACCTTTCCCTGGAAGAGGCCAGGAAAAATGCCTATAAGGCAGATTGGGAACACTACGCCCCTCCTGCGCCCAAACAACCAGGCATTCATATTTTTGAGGATTACAGCATAGAAGAACTGGTTCCTTATATCGATTGGTCGCCTTTTTTTTCCACCTGGCAACTGGCAGGAAAGTTTCCGGGTATCCTCGAAGACAAAGTGGTGGGAGAGGAAGCGCAAAAACTCTACAATGATGCCCGAAGTATGCTGCGCCAGATCATCGATGACAAATGGCTGACCGCCAAAGCCATCGTCGGTCTTTTCCCGGCTCAACAAAGTGAGCCCGACAGTATTGATATTTTCAAAAACGATTCCCGCACGGAAAAACTGTTTACGGCTCAACACCTGCGCCAACAACTCAAAAAGGCTCCCGGTTTGCCAAACTTCTGTCTGAGTGATTATATTGCTCCTGCGACTTCCGGTAAAAAAGATTATTTGGGTGCCTTTGCCGTAACAGCAGGCATTGGCATTGAAAAACATATTAAGCGATTTGAAAAAGAACATGATGATTACCATATCATTCTGCTCAAGGCGCTGGCAGACAGGCTGGCAGAAGCCCTGGCAGAACGCATGCACGAACGGGTTCGTAAAACACTTTGGGGATATGCCGAGGGCGAAGCTTATGATAACGAAGCTCTCATCAAGGAAAAATACCAGGGAATACGCCCTGCCCCGGGCTACCCTGCCTGTCCGGAACATACCGAAAAAGCCATGCTTTGGGAATTGCTTAATGTGGAACAAAATACCGGCATCAGGCTGACAGAAAGTTTTGCGATGTATCCGGCGGCTTCCGTGAGCGGCTGGTATTTCAGCCATCCGGATTCGAGGTATTTTGGCGTCGGCAAAATTTCCAGGGACCAGGTGGAGGATTATGCTTCCAGAAAAAATATGCCCGTCGAGGAAGCAGAGCGTTGGCTGGCACCCGTTTTGAATTATGGATAAAAATTTTACCGGGGAAATGGGTTCGGCAGGTAACAGTTTTTTTGTATTTTTCCCAAAAAAAACAAGCTATGGCAAATATTGGCAGTATTCTTTTCCTGGATATCGAAACCGTATCCGGAAAAGCGACCTTTGATGATCTGGACGAAACATTCCAGGACCTATGGAAACTAAAAGCACGCAGCGTCCTGCGTAAATATGAAGAACCAATCACTGAAGAGGAAGCTTCTGAGGCCTACACCGATAAAGCAGGAATTTATGCTGAATTCGGTAAAATCATATGTATTTCGGTCGGTTTGGTGTACCGGGACAAAGACAGTAAAAAACTTTCCGTCCGGCTTAAATCTTTCGCGGACGATGACGAAAAAAAACTATTGGAAGACTTTTCAGAATTACTGAACCAACATTACAACAATCCCAACAAACACCATCTCTGTGGTCATAATATCCGGGAATTTGACGTACCCTACGTATGCCGTCGCATGCTGGTCAATCAACTGCCATTACCAGCACTGCTTGACATAGCCGGAAAAAAACCCTGGGAGACCAAACACCTCATCGACACCCTGGAATTCTGGAAATTCGGGGATTATAAAAATTATACCTCACTGAAACTACTTGCCGCCCTCTTTGGCTTCCCTTCCCCAAAAGATGATATCGATGGCAGTGAAGTCGGCAGAGTGTACTGGCAAGAAAAGGACCTGAAGCGCATTGCCAAATACTGTGAAAAGGATGTACTGGCAACGGTACAACTTCACCTCAAATACAATCTGATGCCCCTGCTGGAGGAGGAGAATATTCTTTTTGTGGAGTAGTCCTTTTGAGTTTCAGGTTATTTTTAATGAGCATGCTGCCAAAATTAGTGACAAATTGTTCCCATGCCATCTCAATCGATCTTTGTCAACCAAAATCAATCTTCATGTTTCGAGATTTCTACATTTAAATTTTAATCTTTTATCCTTTCGACAATGGATGTTTCCGAATTGAGGCACGAACTACAAAATATTGATATTTACCTGCTGGATCAGATCATGAAAGGCAGGTATAAGCCGGATCACAGGATTCTTGATGCCGGGTGCGGTAGTGGCCGAAACCTGTTTTGGTTATTAAAAAACAACTTTGACATATATGCTGTTGATGCCCAAAAGGAGGCATTGGAAGCTTTGGTACAATCAGCCAACAGTCTGAAAATTGACCTTCACCCAGAAAAAGTCAAAATTGCGGATCTCCGTTACCTTGAATTTGATTCCGGTTTTTTTGACCATATCATTTGCAGTGCCGTTTTACACTTTGCCAAAAGCCACCAGCATTTTGAAAAGATGTTTGCGGAACTGGTCAGGTTGCTCAAACCCTCAGGCACCCTTTTTATCCGGATGACCTCCAACATTGGAATTGAAAAGGTTGTAGAGGAAATTGAATCCGGCGTTCATCACATTCCGGACGGATCTGTCAGGTATCTTTTAACCAAGAATATGCTTGCCAAAATAATGCGACAACACCGACTGACTTTTCTAGAACCTTTAAAAACGGTCAATGTCAATGACGAACGTTGCATGAGCACTTTAATGCTCCAGAAAACAGATTGATCAAATATCTATCACCATGAGGTCTTCTGAAACCTTAAACCCAAGGTTCAAAACCTGCTGTTTCTGTGAGGTGTTTCGCAACACGGGGTTGGTATGATTAAAGTGAATGAAATGTACCCGGGATTTTTCTTCCGGGGACAAAGCCTGAAATTTTGCCATACTCTCCTCCATAAAAGGATGAGGTATTTCACTCATATCCCTGCCTGGAATCTCTCCGTTTTGATAAAAAGTTGCATCCAGAAAAGCCAGGTCAACTTTTTTGATTTCTTCAATAATATCCCTGTCCCAGACTTCCCATTTATTGATGTCCGGAATAAATAAAACAGACTTGAGCGGACCTTCAATCTTATAACCAACCGTTTCTGAAAATTCATCCCGGTGTGGTACGATAAAGGGGGTTACGCTATAATTTTTGTTTAAGATGATGGTAGAATCGGCCTTCAAAACATTTATCTGAACATTATTTAAATCGGCAAGCTGGCTCCATGGGCCATTTTGTCGCAGGAATTCAGCCATTTTTGGCATGGCAAAAACAGGTGTATCACTGGTTCCCATCACTTCCCTGCCAAGATGCATCAATCCGGTATAGTGCCCAATGTGGGCATGGGTAAGGAATATCCCCGAAAGCTTCTGTCCGTTCCTGAGTAACTCCTGCATTTGGAATTTAAAATCCGGGGTGGCATCAAACATCCAGGCTTGGCCGGAATCTTCATCGATAATGCCCAGGCAACTGGTATAACGTTCTTTTGCCTGTCCTGCCCAAAATGGTTTACAACATGCCTTGTTACAGCCTGCCTGAGGATAACCTGCATCCTGAGCGACACCCAATACCATGAGGTATGTTTTAGCCCCGGAACGGGCTAGTCCGGGTGCTTCCCTTCCGGATTTTTCAACATTGATGACAGTATCATTACAACATGTTAAAAAAAAGGCAGCAGCCATAAGGAAAAGAAGCCTTATAAAACTCATGATAGTTTTTTTATGATTATCCAAATGAATCAAATCAGGTTCAGGAGTTCCTGTTATTTTTTTTGTAATACTCCTTTACAATCAATCCGTTTTTCAACCTGGGTTCGAACCAGGTGGATTTGGGGGGCAGTACCTTATCGTCGTCCGCAATAAGGATTAATTCTTCCAGTAAAAGCGGATGAAGACAGAAACCGACGGAATGATCATCTCTGTTCACCTTTTTGGTAATTGGCTCAATTCCTTGAGGGCCTTCCACGTATTCAATTCTTTCATCGGTACGGATCTCCCCCATTTTCAGGATATCCCTGAGCACTTTTTCATTGAGCAGCATTGTATCCAGGATGACTCTCTGATCTTTATATTCCGCCAGCACATGACGTCTCCAACGAAGCCTGAACCATTCTTTTCTCAAATACATGGTTATCTCATGCTTCTGCGTAGGTTTGCCACCTTGTTCCATAGGTTCGATATCAAAGACCTGTGAAAGCAACGCCATAAAAGTAGCCATACTGATGGTTTCCAGGTTGTGAATCACCCTGTTGTAATCATAACATTCGAGTTCACTGACCGGAAAGAAAGTACAAAGGATTTTATCATGTTTGTGTTTTTTGGGATTCTTTTTGGCCCGTTCGTACAGCAATCGGGTTGCAGCCATCCTATGATGCCCGTCAGCTATATAGCATTTAGGGATTTTTAAAAAAAGCTGCTTCAAGAAATCGAGGTCCCCTTCCTCTCTGATGGCCCAAAACCTGTGGGTTTCGACGGGTTCCTCGAATTCCATTTCGAATTCAGGTTTTTCTTTTTTGATGAACTGCTGCATCCAATCATCCAGTGTTTCCACATTCCTGTAGATGAGCACCAGAGGTTTTACGGCCGTTTTTCTTCTCAGCAATAAACTGCACATGCAATTGTTCAGTGGCAGGAAGTGTATTTTCGTGTTTTTTGATATCCCCCTTGATATAATCTTCCACATCAACACAACAAGTTAAACCAATGAAGGGATGCCGTTTTGTATCGATTTGGTAAATATACATACCGGAAGGTTTTCGCTCATTAAAGAAACCACTTAGTACATATTCCGGGTATTCAAATTTTACGGATTCGAAGAAAGAATCAGCTGAAGAAATGTAATCTTTATTGGGAAAAATGGCTGAGAAAGGGCGTATATGCATGACACGAATTTTGTGTCTAATATAAGATTAAAAAGGCTAAGTAAGAAGAAAAAAAATCGAAATCGAACGCTTTGACACAAAAATAGAATAGGCTAAAAAAAGAAAAGCGTGGAAGCCAACGGCACCACACTTTTCGGAAATAAAACTAAACCCCAGTTATATTTTGAGTCTGTCTTCAGGTCTACCAAAGGCAGCTCTAATATTTTCGTTTTTACAAAAGTAATATCTTTTTTAAGATAATGCAAATCTAATTCTTGCAGAGAATTCCAAAGCTTAACGTCATTTGGGTTTTGCAGGGATATTCTTTTGCATTAGTATGTGAGAAAAACGGCCCTTTTTGGATATTATTGCGAAAAATGGAATTTTTTTGAAAAAAAAACTATTGAAAAGACTAATATACCCGAAATGAGGTAGTATCAAATACTATCAGATTTTCATTCGAATAAAAAATAAGCCGGTCACCGGTACGGTAGCTTTTATTTTTGCCGTACCTTCGCCGTCGTTAGAAAAATATAATACATGAGTCAAGCAAAAAAATACCTGATCACTTCAGCCCTGCCCTATGCCAATGGGGCCTTACACCTTGGGCATCTCGCAGGAGCATACCTTCCCGCAGACATTTACGTCCGTTACCTGCGTCTGTTGGGCAAAGATGTCGTCTGGGTTTGTGGATCAGATGAACATGGAGCAGCCATTACCATTCGTGCCAAAAAAGAAGGTATTGCTCCGCAGGCAATTATCGACAAATATCACGAGCTCAATAAATCGACTTTTGAAAAACTGGGTATTTCGTTTGACTATTATCACCGTACAAGTGCCGGCCTGCATGCAGAAACGGCTCAGGCTTTTTTTAAGAAACTGTACGAGAAAGGCGACGAATTTGAAGAAAGAAATTCCGAACAATACTACGACGAAGAATTTCACCAATTTCTCGCTGACAGGTATATCACAGGTACTTGTCCAAAGTGCGATCATCCTGAAGCTTACGGCGATCAATGTGAAAATTGCGGTTCTGACCTCTCTCCCACCGAACTCATCAACCCTGTCTCTACCCTCAGCGGCAAAAGTCCTGTGTTAAGACCAACAAAACACTGGTACTTTAAACTGGATAAACACGAGGCCTGGCTCAGAGAATGGATCGAAAAGGGTACCATTGACGGCCAATTCCATCATGATCCAAAAACCTGGAAAAACCATGTGGTGGGACAATGCAAATCATGGCTGGATCATGGCCTGCAGCCCAGAGCCATTACCAGAGATCTCGACTGGGGCATTCCGGTACCTCTCGATGGCGCCGAAGGCAAAGTACTTTATGTCTGGTTTGATGCTCCTATTGGTTACATTTCTTCTACTCGACAGTGGGCCATTGACAACAATAAAAACTGGGAAGAATACTGGAAGGGGGAAGATGTCGAACTCATCCACTTTATAGGTAAAGACAACATCGTTTTCCATTGCCTCGTATTCCCGGCCATGCTAAAAGCATTTGGGAATTATGTTTTGCCCAAGAATGTTCCTGCCAACCAGTTCCTCAATTTTGAAGGGCGTAAATTCTCAAAATCCAAAGGCTGGGGTATCGAACAACACGAATATCTAGAATCATTCAAGGATTTCCCAAATAAAGAGGATGCGCTCAGGTATGCTCTGATCAGAAACATGCCTGAAAACCGCGATGCAGATTTCAAATGGGATGATTTCATTGATTTTTACGATAAAGAGCTGGCGGACAAACTGGGGAACTTCATCAACCGGGTAGTATCGCTTTCCAACAAATACTATGAAGGCGAAGTCCCCGAATCCACGCTGGATCTCAATGAAGCCTATGCACCTTTGAGAAAGCTGGTCAAGGAATTGATCGACAATTTTGATACGTTCAATTTCAAAGCGGCTTCCAATGCTTTTATAGAATTGGCATCCTACGGAAACACTTATTTCCAGGAAAAAGAGCCCTGGAAATTATGGAAGGAAGACCCGGACAGCCAGGAAGTTAAAAACACCATGTTTTTCAGTCTGCAGATCATGAGTTTACTGGCCGTATTCAGTGAGCCATTTATTCCATTTACTTCGCCTCGTATTCGCAAATTACTCGGAAAGGAGGCATTGAAAAACGGAGATCTCAATACCATTTTGAAACAGTTGGACAAAGGAGTAGCCTTTATCGCTTCCGGGCATAAAATCGGGCAACCGGAAATTTTATTTGCCAAGATCAATGACCGGAAAGATAAAAGCAGGCTCGAGATCATAGAAGCTCAAAAAGAAAAGATGACCAGAATTCTTGAGGCGGAAAAAGCCGATCAGCGGGAACCCATCAAACCGGAGACGACTTTTGACATATTCTCAAAAACGGATCTTCGAACTGGCACCATCACTGCTGCCACTAAGATTCCTAAGGCAGACAAACTGTTGAACCTGACTATCGACCTGGGCAATGAAACACGAACAATTCTATCCGGAATTGCCGAATTTTATAAACCGGAAGACATCATCGGCCAGCAGGTTGTGGTAGTTGCGAACCTGGCACCGAGAAAGATGAGAGGCATTGTATCGGAAGGAATGATTTTGATGGCTGAGGACAATGAGGGAAAGCTCGGTTTTGTGAGCCCTGAAAAGGGATTCGGCAATGGGTTTGTCGTCAGATAATTATTGCTGAATATTTTTTATAAAAAAACTTCCCGGATTTTGGCTACCGCCATGTTCGGGATGTTTTTTATCAATCAATTATTTATGCCATACTTAAGACACGTTCTGATGCTTTCCTTTTTTCTCCTGTTGGGATGTAACCGATATATGGCTTCCAATTTCGAATTCCCTGACCCCACGGAAACATCGGATCAGCCAATAAGACTGCAAAAGAAAATGACTTACCACCTGGCTGGCGTCTATGCTGACAACCAATTCGATGGGGCTCGTTTGAATGACTTCTCCCAACTCAACGACAGTACCTTTGCCGTAAAAATCACGCCGGAAAATTACCCCATTAATCCAAGTCCCTGGTATGCATTCAGGATTTGGTCTGACACTACCAGGAAAATAAACCTCCTCCTGGATTACGAAAAGGCCAACCACAGGTATTGGCCTAAAGTCAGCAAGGACGGGAATCTTTGGGAACGCCTGGATATAGCCCATATTTACCCTTTTGACAATCAGAATATGGTTCTGGAACTTTGGTTGTCTCCGGATACTTTATGGGTGGCCGGACAGGAGGTTATCAATTCCCAAAAGATCAAAAACTGGTGTCAAAATATTGCTTTGCACCCGGAAGTGGACTTTTCTATCATAGGCCAGAGTAAACTTGGAAGAGATATGTATTTTCTTGATCTGGGATCAGAACCGAAAAAAGGCAAAGACGTTATCGCCATTCTAAGCAGGCAACACCCACCCGAAGTAACGGGTTACCTGGCCATGGAAGCTTTCGTGGAAACACTGCTCTCCGACACCAAAATGGCGAGAGATTTTCGGAAAAAATACCGCATCATGATATTCCCCCTAATGAACCCTGACGGCGTTGATCTCGGCCACTGGCGACACAATGCAGGGGGCATTGACATGAACCGGGACTGGGCTTTCTACAAACAACCGGAAACCAGGCTGGTGGCTGACTTTATAGTCAGAGAAGTTAAATCCAATAAGAGCAATTTGGTGTTAGGGCTCGATTTTCATTCTACCCAAAAAGACCTTTATTACACTTTCGACTCTACGTTCACCACCACCATGTATGGCTTTCATGATTACTGGATTGGCAACCTTGGTGCATCATTGGAGGGATACACGCCAGATCACCAGCCGGGCAAATTTAATCAGCCCATCAGTAAAGGATGGTTTTTAAAACAATTTGACGCAGAAAGTATCACCTATGAAGTCGGAGACGAAACGGCTCGTGATTTCATCAGGATCAAGGCAGAGACTGCAGCGGTGGAGATGATGAAGTTGCTAATTTTGCGATAAGCCTGAAACGGGTTTTAAATCAGAGGACCATTTTCTCCTGGATGCCTTTTGAGACACCCTCTTTTTTCTGAAAAAAAGGGTCTTTTACAATAAAAAGCAACTTACATATCATTGAACAGGCAAAGTCCTGTTTGGATTATTTTTTTTATTTCTGCAACTTTACGCATTATTCAAGCAAACAAACCCTTTGTCAATAGTATGAAATTACCTAACGTACGTTTGGAAGTTATGAAAACCATTGAGCAATCAATGGCAGATCTAATGCAAACTTATTTAAAACCCATTGAAGAAAACTGGCAACCATCTGATTTCCTGCCCGATGCCCGAAATGAACATTTTTTTGAAGAAGTAAAAGAACTTCAGGAACTCGCCAAGGAGATGGATTATGACCTGTTAGCCGTTCTGATCGGGGACACTATTACCGAGGAAGCGCTGCCCACTTATGAAACATGGCTGATGGCTCTTGACGGCGTTGACCCCGAAGACCTGGAAAATGGCTGGACAAAATGGATCCGTGCCTGGACAGCTGAAGAAAACCGCCATGGAGACCTTCTAAACAAATATCTGTACCTGAGTGGCCGGGTCAATATGAGATCTGTTGAAATCTCTACCCAACATTTGATCAATGATGGTTTTGATATAGGAACAAGCCATGACCCATACCGAAATTTTGTTTATACAAGCTTTCAGGAAAAAGCAACCAATATTTCTCACCGCCGGGTAGCTGCTCTTGCGAAAAATTCCTCCAATACGAAACTGGCCAAGATGTGCGGCGTGATCGCAGCTGACGAAGCCCGCCATGCCAATGCCTATATGGATTTTGTCAAACGCATCTTTGAATTTGACCCCAGTGAGATGATGCTGGCTTTTGAAGATATGATGCGCAAGAAAATTGTCATGCCTGCTCATTTTATGAGAGAAACCGGCGGAGCCATTGGGGAATTATTCACCCACTTTTCGGATGCTGCCCAACGGATCCGGGTTTATACTGCCGAGGATTACGTGGATATTTTAAAGCACCTCCTGGAAACCTGGGAAGTCGCCAATATTAAAGGGCTTAATGATAAGGCTGAAAAAGCCAGAGATTATCTGATGAAACTCCCCCAAAGGCTACAACGCGTTTCTGAACGGCTCAGGGTTCCTGAGAAGCAATACCAATTCGAATGGATCGGTATGTAATACCTTGGGGGCCAGGGGAACCGGTTATCATGGTTTTTTCTTACAGGAATGGCTTCATTGATCGATCAACGAAGCCATTCCTATAAGAAAAATGAAGTCCTTCAATACATCACCTCAAACGTCGTAAATTGTACCACCGGTCCCTCTTCAACGACCACCTCCGTAACTCGTGCAAGCCTCGGCCCTATTTTGCACCAGGCAACAAACTGTTCTAAAACCTCTTCCTCTCCCTCAGCTTCCGCATAAACCGAACCGTCCGGCTGATTCCTGACAAACCCTTTTAAACCCAGTCGTCTGGCCTCATCACAGGTCGATTTCCGATACCAAACACCTTGTACCTTACCGCTGATTTTCAGATTGATGTGCTTCATTGTTGACAAATTATTTATGAGAACCTAACTCTAAGTTTAAAAAATACCATTGACTTCATTGTATTTTTTCAGGAACAACGTAAACATGAGTTATCCCTAATTTTGTGAATCAATCAATTTCGGGACTCCGCCGAACAAGTAGCTAGTAATCAATGTTTTATACAGTTATTTTGTTTTAAATGTTGTTTTATCCCGCTGGCAAAAGAACCGAAAAGATGCATAAAAAGTTTCTCTTTTGCTAAAATCGAAGGTCGATCTTTCCGGAAAATAGTCACCCCCAAATTTGACACGGAAATTATTCCTGATTGACATTTTACTTGTCAAACCTGTCTTCCGGCAAAGCAAGATTTGACCCCGTCCAGCGTGGTAAATTAAGAACCCATACAAACAACTGTCCTTCATAAACCACTGATAATTAAATTGTTGACAAGTGTAACATTCAGATTTTGGGTAAAATCAAAATTTGGGATGACTTATGTTTCCATTACCAGCCAGTGAATAAAAGGGTATTTGGCTGGAATGCTTTAAAAAGCCTGCATCCAGAAACCATACTCATAAGTTTGATAAGGCAACTGATATTCCCTCAAGGGTAAAGCTCCCCAACTGTTGTTCCCGCCGACGCCCATTTGTTTGAAGTCTACCTGTAAACAAGTGAGGTTTCGTGGCATCAATTCCGCTGCATGGGACTGTCCTTTTTCATCTCCGTCATCCAGATCTTCCGGCAGAAAATGCAGGGCTGATAAACTTACAGGTTTATCACCATAAATCATCAATCCATTACCACCCTTAGCTGACAATTTCATCCATCGGACATCCGTTTTATTGCCTGTCTCCTGGGGACGCACATAAGGGTGATACTGATCACCCACCAGACCATTATAGATGCCAACTCTGGCACTGGTCTTCCTGTCCTCATAAGACTCATGAGGTCCGCGGCCATACCATTCCATAACCTCCATATCTTTTGGCAGGTTCATCTTCATACCAAATTTCAAGAGCATGGGATGGTTACCACTCATGGCAGTCATTTTGTTTTTCACATGTACTGCCCCGGTCGGATAAATGGTGTAAACCGTTTTCCATTGAGCATCGCCTCCAAGTAAATCCGCAGTCACCTTTACTCTGGCCACCTTGCTATCCGAAACATGATCGAGTTCGACTTTGGTATTCGTTCTTTCCTGCCAAACCGTTCTCCATATCCTGAGCTTTTGCTGCAATCGGGCACCGTAATCATTATCCGTAAGGGGTCTCCAGAAGTTGGGTTCCGGTCCCTCTTCAATGATCGTATTTCCATCGTATTTCCAGGAGGCCATCTTTCCTGTTTTTTTATCGAAAACAATAACGGATCCGGCAGTATTGACCTCTATGGTGTTTTCATTTTCCTGAAGGTCAAAAGAACTGAATGGCACTGCAAAAGAAGGCCGGGGCACAAGTGCTTCATTAACCAGCAATTGCTCATAAGCCACCTCAAAATCCTTTTCAAAAAATCCTTGTTTATTTTTATATCGATAGGAAAGGTTTAAAAAGGTCTCTTTGTCGGCAGCAGGCCACTTAAAAGGAATTTCCCGGGCTTTTTTGGTCAGACCATCTATTTCCAAGTCCCGGATATCACCACTTTCGGTTACCTTGCCGTTTTCCTGTATTTCCCAGTGCAGGTACAAATGGCTCAAATTACTAAAAGAGTAATAGTTCTGAATGGCAATACTGCGCTTTGACTTGTCCTCCCAGGAAGTATAGACCGGCTGGTACACCTTTTTGACTTCCAGAATATGTGGGTTGATGCTTCTGTCGGGTTGAATTAAACCGTTGCACAAAAAGTTATTATCGCTGGGAGTTCCTTCCGGACCAAAATCCCCTCCGTAAGCAAAAATGGTTTTTCCTTCAGGCGTTTTTTTGTAAAGGGCCTGATCTACCCAATCCCAGATAAAACCGCCTTGCATTCTCTCGTGGGAATAGATCAAATCCCAGTATTCCTGCAAATTTCCAACACTGTTTCCCATGGCGTGGGCATACTCACATTGCACCAAAGGCCGGTCGGGATGCGCCTCTACCAGGTGTTTCATTTCACGAAAACCAGCATACATGGGAACCAGAATATCCGTATTCCATTCCATATAAGCATTCGCGCCCCACCCTACCTGCGTTCGTTCGTACTGAACCGGCCTGGAGCTATCTCTGCCCTTGACCCATAAATAAGTCTGGTAAAAATTATGCCCATTGCCGGCTTCATTCCCCAAAGACCAAATGATAACGCTCGGGTGGTTTTTGTCGCGTTCCACCAATCGTTTTGTCCTCGATAAATGAGCGTTCAGCCAATCGGGATTATTTCCCAAAGTCCTGTCGAGGCGATAACCTGTACCATGCGATTCAATGTTGGCTTCATCTACAACGTAAATACCGTATTTATCACAAAGCTCATACCACATCGGATCATTGGGATAATGCGAAGTCCGAACGGCATTGATGTTATGAGTTTGTAACAGTTCAATATCTTTCAACATGGAAGCTTTGGAAATAACATGACCTGTTGATGGATCATGTTCATGACGATTGACCCCTCTCAAAAAAATGACTTTTCCGTTGACCAATAATTGACCGCGCTTGATTTCTACGGTCCTGAAGCCAATTTTAGTGGTCAGGGTTTCGAGTGTGTTTCCTTTTTTATCTTTTAAGGTAAGCAGCAGTGTATAAAGGTTGGGCGACTCTCCCGACCATGGTTTGATGTTGGGCAGGGTTGCCTTTGGGGTATTGATCAAAGTTGAATTGCTACCCAAATTAATCGTTTGTACGCCCGAGGACACCAATTGCCCGGATTCATCCAGTACAGAACGTTCAATTACGTATTCCGCTGTTGATGCTTCCCCGTAATTGACTACTTCCATTTCCAATTCAAGGGTTCCGTTTTTATATTGGCCGTCCAGGCCTGCTTTAGCCCAGTAGTCCCTGATGTGTACCTTTGGTGCTGCCCAAAGGAACACATCTCTTTCTATACCGCTGATCCGCCAGAAATCCTGTGCCTCCAGATAACTGCCATCACACCACCGGTAAACCTCCAGTGCCAATTGGTTCTGGCCTGGTTTGACATACTGGGTAATATCAAACTCGGCAGGCAATTTACTTCCCTGGCTGTATCCCACTTTTTCACCGTTGATCCAAAGGTAAAAAGCAGCTTTCACCGCACCAAAATGCAAAAACACCTGCCTGTCTGACCAATCTCCGGGAATGGTAAAGGATTTTCGATAAGAACCGACAGGGTTGTAATCATCAGGAATGTCCGGCGGATTTGGATTCTCTGGTTTGAACTCATTGGGTTGGTTGACATAGATGGGAATGCCAAAGCCATTGATTTCCCAGTTACCGGGAACAGGAATTGTTCCCCAACCACTATCGTCGAAATTGGTTCTATAAAAATCCAATGGTCTGTCCGCAGGTTTGCGTACCCAGTTAAATTTCCAGTTGCCATTGAGCAGTTGATAGTATTTTGAATTGTTTTTGAGGTTGGTCAGGGCGAGGTCCGTGCTTTCAAAAGGAAAAAGGGTCGCATGTGGGGCTTCTTTATTTATTTCGAAGACTTTTGGGTTTTCCCAATCCGGTACTTCCTGGGCGTTCAGGGGGTTGAGCGTGATAAGGAAAGTAAACAAGGCCAGTGAAAAGAGGCAAATTCCGATTCTGTTCATATCTCGATTATTTGCCTGACAAATTACAAAAGAAATACTATTTACGGGAGTGTAGAAATACTATTTCTCGGAGAAACAGTATTTCTACACTTCCCAACTTAAAAATCCATTTTCAACCGCAGGTTGATCCTCCTTGAAGTGAGGTAATTTGGAATGGCGTATTGGGTCTTAAAGACCGTTTTGATCCAGGTATTACTGGCCTGGTTTTGCACTTGCAATAGGTTGAAGACCTCTAGACTCAACCAGGTACTGCGGGTAAAACGGAGAAAATGGTTTGGTTTTTTTACTTTTTTAAACTCATCCCAAAGGGCGTAAGAAAACCCGATATCTACCCGGTGATAAGCCGACATTCTATAGGTATTCCGGAAATTAAGATTATTGTCTTTAAGGCCAAAGGGCAGACCGGAGCCTATATTTAGATTAAAGTGAACCTTGAAATTTTTGTTATCCCGAAGATAATCCTGGAAGAACATGGAGATATTAAACAACCTGTCCGTTGGCCGGGGTACAAAATCAACAAAGGTTGTATCTGCCTGGCCAATTTCCCGTTGCATGTGCTGTATTCCATTTAAGCTTTCCCTGGCTCTGAGCAATGAAAAGTTTATCCAGGATTCAGCTCCCGGAACAAACTCACCATTCAGCCTTAAGTCGATTCCGGTGACGTAACCGGTTGCGTCATTTTCTCCGGAATAACGGATGCGTACATTATCGATCTCATAAGAGACCAGATCCCAGAGTTTTTTGTAATAGATCTCGGTAATGAGTTTAAACTTCTTGGGATAATTTCTTCCCAGGTAAAAATCAAGTGTCATACCTCCGAGAATGTGCGCTGACTTCTGTGCCAGCAAATCGGTATTGACATTACCATCAAACCCACGCATTTCCCGGTAAAAGGGTGGCTGGACATATAAACCACCTGCCAGCCGGAAGGCGACATCCCTTTGGATACCCAGGGGTTTGTACAATAATTGTACTCTTGGAGAGAGTATAAATTCTCCATTAATATCCCTGTAATTAGCTCTGATTCCTGCAGAAGCTTTTATTTCCGCCACACTTTCCCTGCGCCAGCTAAAAGTGTTTTGCACATAGGCAGAAAATTTATTGACCTGTATGTTATTCCTGGTTTTGAGGACATTCACCAACTGAACCTGATTGGTATCATAATTAAGGGAGTAGCCTGCAGAATCGAGCCTTTCCCACTCGTTGATCCAGTCATTCATTTGCTCATGCTGGAATTTTGCCCCCCACTGCAGGAAGTGACTGGCTGTTGTTTCAATATCCTCCGGATAAAGCTGTAATTCCAATCCACCTTTGTGCTCCATGTTATAAATATCTATATCCAGGGCATTTCTGACATACTGATGTTGAGTACCCGTACCCAATTCAGCGACGACTTCCCCAAAAGCCTGACTTCCGAGTCCTGTTTCTATTTGACTGAGGTTATAGCGACCGATAATATCAATACGCTCATTTTCAAGACTTTGAAAAGCGGAGGTTAGGAATTTCAGGTAAAAGGGATTATGATCGCGTTTGGGCAGATAAGTCAGGGAAAGTCCCCCCATGCTTGTGGTAAAATCATCCAGTTCCTGGCCTTCAAAAACACTGGAAAGTTGTAACGCAAAATTGATCAGCCCAAGTGCCGTGGATCTCGATTCCGGGGTGAACTGAAAAACGCTCCGGTTAAAATTCCCCATGAGCCCCAACTGCCAGTTGTAATTGAGGTCATAAGTTAAATAAGCCTGGATATCCGTAAAATTAGGTTGATATTCCCCATCAATATCCAGGGTTCCGAGCAGGTATCTGGTTGTTTTATAACGAGCTCCTGCCAGATAGCGGAAACGGCGGTAATCGCTCCCGCCAAGCTTCTTACTGCCCTCAACATGGGCAGACCCTCCTAAAAAACTAGCCCCGACCGAAGCCCGGAGGCTGTCCGGCCGCTTATATTTGATATCTAAAACGGAGGAAAGTTTATCTCCGAACCGGGATTCAAAGCCTCCAGAGGAAAAAGTCAGGTCCCGGATAAGGTCGACATTGGCAAAAGTAAGCCCTTCCTGCTGTCCTGCCCGGATCAACTGAGGACGATAAATCTCAAAGTCATTGACGTAAACCAGGTTTTCGTCATAATTTCCACCCCGGACATTATACTGGGAACTCAGTTCCCCACCTGCCCCACTGTTGGTACCCAGGGCGATGTGCGGTAAAACACTTTCAATGTTTCCCGTTGTGGTAGGCAGTAATTTCAACTGGGACACATCCTCCCGCACCAGGCCGGAGTCCTCAATTTTACTTTGTCTGACGACTACTTCGAGGCCGGAATCCGCCATGGCCAATATCACATCTACTTGCCGGGATCGCTGTGCAGGAATAGGTTTTACCTGACTGGATGCCTCTATGAAGCCAATTCTGGAAAAAACGAGTTCAAATGATTTATTGGCTGGGACATTAAGAGAATAACGTCCGTTTATTGAAGACTCTGTCGCATTAGATGTACCCTTGATATACACCGTTACCAGTTCAACGGGTTCGCCGGAAGCCGCATCCGTGATGATTCCGGTTACTTTGGCGGTTCCCGTTTGTCCGTTAGCGATTAAAGCACCACTGAACAAGACTATCAAAGCAAGCAGGTGTCGTAACATTTTTGATTTAATTTTGGCTGTTTCCAGAAATACGATGTAAGAAAGGATAAAATAACAGTAATTGAAAATTAATACCTGCCGGTAATTGTCAATTTCATGGCTAAATCTTCAGAAAATGGTCTAATATGGCATAAAAGTGTATTAAATTTACAATGTAGCGGCAAAGTCATTTTGATGTTCCAACATTTTTTTTATCTTTGCATAATCAAGAGGCAAAAATAAAAAAACCGGCTCAAATGAACCGGTTTCAAAAAAACTTTGAGAGGCTATCTACATACCAAATTAAGGATATCCGTTGATATCCTTTTTTTGTATCTTTTATTCATGAGATCATGTCCTGTTCACTTCTGAACGGGATTTTCTTTTTTAGGATCAGTCGTTTTTATTTAGGTCATCTCCTGTTCCAGTCATACTGTTTTTCGGACTTTTCCTTATTTACAACTCAAATATCGGTTTAAATTAAAATGTGTAATAGTACAATTACTGGTTTTACTGTACTTGAAATAAACTTATATTTTATCATAAACAATTAATTATCAATTAATTAATAAAAAATACTAACGTTTACTTTAACTCGTTTGTAAAAAATAAACCTTTAGTCAAGGAAAAAAAATCTTGTTTTTTCAATTTTCTGATCAAGCAGTTCCCGAAATTAAGCAACATAATAATATGGTGATCTTTTACACGGACTCATCGTTACTCAAATCCTTACGTAGCTTTGACAATGTGCGCTTTTCGCGCCTCGATTCAGCGTAAAATATCTACCATCTTAGTGGTAACCCAATTCCTGAACTACCTGAGAACCCTAAAAAGATTCATCACCCTGAGGAAAATTTCACCGTTCTGACAACGCAAACTATTCACTCCATTAAAAACTTGTCTGGGATTAAAAATGGATAGTTACCCGTCACAGGATAGTTAGGGGCAAAAAAAAACCGGCTCATATGAACCGGTTTCAAAAAAACTTTGAGAGGCTATCTACATACCAAATAGGATATCCATTGATATCCATTTGAGTCTTTATTCATGAGATTATGTCTGCAGTTCATTCAAAGAAGAACATGCATTTGTCTGGTAGTAAGCCCTCGTTTAGGTCTGTTTATGATTTGTTATTAGCGGGCCCTTTGGCCTTTAAAATCTTTTGATGATACAAATATGGGCATAAACAAACCACCAGGATAGTACAAATAAAGGTTTTACTGGAGACGGAAAAAGAATACGAAATTTATAATTAATTGAAAGTCAATATATTAATAAATAAATATCTTGTGTTTTTTTGTTCAAAGAGGACTCGAAACTTTATTTTTTTTGATATTTTTTTTAAACGGAGAGCATTTTTCCTGATTTTTTTCCAAAAAACAGGGTGTCACGGTTTCCCGAGACACCCTTTTTGTGTCATCATTCAGAAGTTTCTGATTGTTTTTTCTAATTCCGGCGCATTATGCTAAGGGAAAATTAAACTTGTTAAATTTTCATCCATAATAATGCAAAGCAATGCCTGAATTTTCAAGCTTATGTAAAATGGGATCACATTGCTGATAGTAAGTCAATGTCCGGTTTAGAAAAACCTCAAAGTTCTGAAATGAATTTAACTAATAGTGTTTCATTGTGAGTCACGATGCAAATATGGGGTAAAAAAAAAATCCTCATAAGTACATTTTAAGATTATTCTGACGTAACTTTATTTTCTATTCTTCGTATAAAAAACTGATTACAAGCTTTTTATTATAAAAATACCTGAACGCATCTGTTCTGATCAAAATAAAAAAATAAAAATGGAAGAAAGCAAGCTGGTAAAGCATATTGAAGCACTCTCTGCCCGGGAGCGGGAACGTTTTCGACTATTTGTTGAATCCCCTTATTTCAACAGACACGAAAAAACCATTCGGCTACTTGAAATAATTTTGAAGGCCTTGAATTCCTCCAGGCCAGTTCTCCGTAAAGAAAAAGTACATGCCAAACTTTTCCCCGGGGAAAAATTCGAAGAGCAGATCCCTGCACAATGTGATGTCCTATTTAAAAAAACTCTACTACCGCTTTCTGTCCGTCAAATATCTGGAAGAACAGGATTTTTTGGAACCGCTATTCACCCTTGAAGCTGCCTATGAAAACAACCAGTTTGACTTGCTGAAAAATCGTGGGAAACAGGTTGAGAAAAACCTCAAAAACAATGATTTTCAGAATAACGAATTTTTCTACACACAATACAGGCTGAACTATTTGCTTGGGTATTATGCCGCTCAATACGAGGACAGGACCAAATCGACCCTGTTCCAGAAAATGCTCAATAACCTGGACCGTTTTTACATCGTTGAAAAGTTGAGAAACAGCTGTCACCTTACAGCCAACATGATCATGTTGAACACCAACTATGAATTTCACTTCCTGGACGAATTATTAAAATACATTCAGGATCATATGGCTGATTTTGAAAATGACCTGTCCATCATTATGTATTACACTATCCTTATGAGCCTCAGGGAAGAAAATAATCCGGAATATTACCAAAAGCTGACCTATATACTGACCTATAATGTCAACGGACTGTCTTCAGAAGAGCAGGGCGACCTTTACTCCTTTGCCAACAACTACTGTATTCGACAAATTAATAATGGCGACAGTAATTACCAGCGAGAACTGTTCCAGCTTTATAAACAAGGTCTCAAAACAGGACTGATCCTGGACAACGGTATCCTCTCGGAATGGAATTACAAAAACATCACCTCCCTGGCCTGCAGCCTTAAGGAATTTGAATGGGCTGAAAATTTCATCCAGACCTATAAAGATAAGTTGAATGCACCGCGCCGTGAAAATGCCTACAACTATAACCTGGCACACCTGTACTACAATAAAAAAATGTATAGCGAGGCACTTTCTGTTTTACTCCTCGTACAATTCACAGATGTCAAATACCACCTCAATACAACCTTCCTCCTCTTAAGAACCTATTATGCCCTTAAAGATACAGAGGCCGTACTTTCGCTTATTGAGACTTTCCGTATTTATATTATCAGAAATCAGAAAATGACGCTGGAACTCAAAAGGGGATATACCAACTTCCTGAAATTCGCCAAACAACTGGTTTTGCTAAAACATCACGCCAGTACCTACCCTAAAAAGAAACTTCGGGAAAAACTGGATGGCTTAAAAACAAAGATCGAGTCCACCAAAAACCTTATCAACAGGTACTGGTTGCTAGAGGAGTGTGATAATTGATACAGGTTTATAGTTTCGGGTTTGGGGTTAATTCCTAAATTAACCAGGGGTTGTATTACCTGATAGCGAAAGGACTTCGGAGGGCTTTCCCTGCTTCCTAACAAAATGTTTGAGCGGTTTTTAGGTCATTTTTAACGTAATCTGCTCAAGGAATATTAAATTTGAAAATCCCCCCTGTTTATTAAAAAGAAAAACATCATCCATGAGAACGGAACAACAACCCGGGTTTTCAACTATGCCGGTATGGGCACTCTTATTGATGGCCTTATTTTTACCCTTGTCTTTGGCGAGTCAGCAAAAATCGCTCAATCACCCTCAAAAAAGGGAGTTCAGAGGAGTTTGGGTGGCTACAGTCGCTAATATCGACTTTCCTGAGACCAGGACTACTAACAGAATTGCCATCCAGGAACAATATAAAAACATGCTGGATAAATATGAGGCAATGGGTTTTAATGCCATCCTTTTCCAGGTACGTCCGGCAGCTGATGCCTTCTACCCATCCAAACTCGCTCCCTGGTCAGCATACCTGACGGGCCAGCAAGGCCTGAGGCCGGAAGAGGAGTTTGACCCATTAAAATTCATGGTGGAAGAAACGCACAAAAGAGGTATGGAGTTCCACGCCTGGATGAACCCTTACCGGGCTACCATGAATCTCGACAGCAGTCAACTGTCTGTCAATCACGTATTGTTCCAGCATCCGGAATGGATGGTGGAATACGGTAGGCGCTACTACCTGAACCCCGCCATGCCCGAGGTGAGGACCCATATTGTGGATATTGTCACAGAGGTGGTGGAGAATTATGATGTGGACGGGATCCATTTTGATGATTATTTTTATCCCTATCCAAAAAAGGGAGAAGTTTATCCTGACAGCCTTGATTTCCGTTTTTATGGTGCTTTTTACAACGACATCGGCAATTGGCGCCGGGACAATGTCAATAAACTGGTGGAAAGCGTTTCTGCCAAAATCAAAGAACTCAAACCTCACGTCAAATTTGGTATCAGCCCTTTTGGGGTCTGGCGAAACAGGGCAGATGACCCTTTTGGTTCGGCTACCCGAGCAGGGGTAACCTGCTATGATGACCTGTATGCCGATGTTGTTCATTGGATGAGAAACGGATGGGTGGATTATATCGCCCCGCAACTCTACTGGCATATTGGATTTGAACCAGCGGATTATGCTATCCTGGCCGACTGGTGGGCTATCCAGGCAGGTAAATGTAACTTATACATTGGCCAGGCAGCCTATAAGGTCAATGAAAACCCGGAACCTGCCTGGCACGATGGGAATGAAATCCCCAAACAGATATTCCTCAATCGCAATAACTCCAAGATATTAGGCAGCATTTATTTCAGTTCCAGATCCATTCTTAAAAAGCCTACAGGACTCAAGGATACCCTGGCAAAATTCTATAACCTTCCCGCTATGCTACCGGAAACGAAAAGCCTGGAACTTCGCAAGCAGGCTCCCCCAAATTTCCGAAAGATCAAACGCCGTGGCGACGATGTGAGGTTAAAATGGAAATTGGCCAAAGGTGATTTGGAAAACCCGCCATTTTATTATGTCATTTATCGATTTGAAACCATTGTAGATCAGGAAATAGATTTTGAAAGCCCCAAAAACATCCTGCACATACTACCTTTTGGCACCTCCGAAAAGAAATACATTTTCATGGACGAAACAGCTAAGGACGGCAAGTTATATACTTATACCGTTGTAGCCGTAAACCGACAACATACAGAAAGTGACCCGAGCGAAAAACAGCGGATCCTAAAAAAGAGGGCAGGGTGAAACGGATAAAGTAACAGAGGTACGGTGAAGGATTGACCATTTAAGAAGGACGAGGGACGGCCTGCGACTTAGGGTTTATGATCAAAATACCTTGGTTAACCATAGCCGCACGCCGTCATTCGTTCACCGTTTGCCGTTTCCTGTTAAATTATTCGATTACATGAATATTTTTCTCTTTGCAGATCTCTTTGAGTTTATTCGGCCAGACCGTGCAACTTACTTCACCGATATGTGCTTTTTTCAACAACAATTGATCAACGCGTGATTGACCGATTCCACCACCAATACTCAACGGCAATTCTTTGTTCATGATAGCCTTGTGGTAGGGCAATTTCAGGAAGTCAAGTTGTCCGGTGATCTCGAGTTGTTGACGTAAGGTTTTTTCATTCACGCGGATACCCATAGAAGATAATTCGTGTCGACGCTGGGTCACATGATTCCAAACCAGAATGTCCCCATTGAGACCGTGCATGAGTTTACCATTCTTGGTAATGGTTGGTGTTACCCAGTCGTCATAATCCGGTGCTCTCATTTCGTGCGGATAACCATCCTCCAGTGTCCAGCCGATACCATAGATGAAAACGGCAGGATATTTCTGAAGAATTTCGGTTTCTCTTTGCTTACGTGGCAGATCCGGGAACATCTCCAGGATTTCTTCCGCATGCAGGAATACCAATTCTTCCGGCAGATTTGGATACCTGTCATCATTCAGTTGTGGAAATAATTCCTGGACATGGCGTTGAGCACCTACCAGTACTTTCCAGATCTTCTTAACGATATCCGTTAAAAATTCCAGGTTACGCTGGTCTGAAGTCATCACTTTTTCCCAATCCCACTGATCGACATAAGCACTGTGATCGTGATCCAGGAAATAATCTTTGCGAATGGCACGCATATCCGTATTGATTCCTTCTCCTACTTCCAGGCCAAATTGTTGAAGGGCTACCCTTTTCCATTTGGTAGCAGCCTGCACCACCTGAGCCTCTATTGGGTTTTTGCCATGGTCGTTGGAAATATAAAACTCTACCGGCGTCCGGGAACCATCCCGGTCGAGATAGTCATTAACCCCGCTGTTTTTATCGACAATGAGGGGTACGGTAACCATCATGAGGTTCAGTTCCTCTGCCAACCCGTTCTCGATATAATCTTTGGCGGCTTTAATCGCAATTTGCGTCTCTTTAGGTGTTAAATGTGATTGATAATTTTTGGGAAGTACTTTTTCTACTTCTTCATAAGTGCCGATGCCAGGACCGGCAAGATCCATTACTTTGTCGTTCATAATTCCGAAGTTTGGTTAGGTTTAACAACGTGAAAAAGGTAAGCTAAAACGACGAAAGATGTAATGATTTTTATCAATCAGAACAGAGGATTATTATATTTTTTTTAAAAAAATCAGATTATCTTAAAAATTAACGAAATTATTGTAAAAAAACAGCGATAAATTAAAAATATTTCAAAACCAGGAGCTACGATTTTTTATTCGTCTAATGAGGAGTCAACAGGGCAAATTCGCTTCAATGGATCCCGAGCGAATCCATCTCACCCAAGACACCTATTCCAAACAACGCATAGTCGTACTTCCCCGGATCTTCCGGATCGAAAGATCGCAAAACTTCCATGAGTTCCATCAATGCTTTCCAATCCGTTTGCCGGCGATGTAAGAGCCCCAATTTCCTGGCCACCCTGTCTACATGGACATCCAGGGGAATTAATAGCTGACTGGGATTAATCTGATTCCACAACCCAAAATCCACTCCCTGCTCATCTTTTCTCACCATCCACCGGAGGAACATATTGAGTCGTTTACAGGCAGAATTCCTTTTGGGCGTGGAAACGTGTTTGCGCGTACGTTGGGGAGCCACCGGCAAACTAAAAAACAGTTCGTGAAACCCGATCAACGCCGGCCCGACATGTTCATCGTCAGGATCGAGAAATCGCACAAAAGCATCCTCCAGGCTGTCATGCTCGCGATAAAAATTTTGGAAAAATTCAAGAAAATACAAGGTATCGGTATATTGAAAAGTGCGGTGCTTGAAATTTTCGAACCGTTGCCGGTCTTTTTCTTCATGATTCAGGATAAAATCGTGAGGGGCTCCATCCATCAAATCAAACAAAGCTCTCGAATTATTGATGATGATACTGCGTTTGCCCCAAGCCAGCATGGCCGTCCAAAAGGCTGTGATCTCGATGTCCTGCAATTTCTGATAACTATGGGGAATGCTGATGGGATCCCCGGGGATGTAATCCGGAGTATTGATTTGGCTTACTTTTTGGTCCAGAAATTCTATAATGTCAGATCTCATGCAAAATAAATGGTATCAAAATCAACTAAAAAGGTACTTTTGAGCGTTAGATAGGCAGACTTTAAACAAAACAGGACTAGACTATGCCAGCAACACTTACCTACACACTCATACTTGTCTGTATTTATCTCGGGAAAAAAGCCATCTCTACCCAGTAATTTTAAGAGAACAAGGAATTTAGGGAACGACGGATTAATGTTTTCGTATTTGACCAATCCGCTTGTTTTTAAACAAGGGTATCCCGATTCTCCCGCCCTTCAAAACCTCACTATTCACCAGGCTTTTTGTATAATTTGGACTTAACTACCCCCAGTTTTTGTAAAAAATGAGTAAAAGACACCCGAATCACCCCTAAACCGTACTTCGCACTTCTCGGCAGATTAATTGAAGAGGCCTCTTCAAAATACTTTGTTGGACAGGTAACCTCAGCGATATGAAACCCTGCATAAATGATCTGTGACAACATTTCGTTGTCAAAAACAAAATCGTCAGAATTTTCATTATAGTTTATCGAACGAAGCACCTCACCGCTAAACGCTCTGTATCCTGTATGGTATTCAGACAATTTGTAATTGACCATCCAGTTCTGAAACAGAGTCAGGAAACGGTTAGCTATATATTTATAGAGTGGCATACCTCCTGACAAAGCTCCTTTACCCAAAATCCGGGACCCCAGCACCACAGGATAAAGATCATCTCCAATGATATTGACCATAGCCGGGATAAGTTTCGGCGTATATTGATAATCCGGGTGTAACATGATGACAATGTCGCCGCCGAGTTCGAGTGCTTTATTATACAAGGACTTTTGGTTACCTCCGTACCCTTTATTGGTTTCGTGAACGATTACGTGTTCTACGCCTATTTCTTTGGCCAGTATGGCTGTATGGTCCTTACTGGCATCATCGCACAAGATCACTTCATCTACCAGGTCAAAAGGAATTTCATTATAGGTTTGCTCTAATGTCTGGGCCGCATTATAGGCGGGCAACACCACAATAACTTTTTTGTCTTTATACATTTTTCAGCAATTATGGCGCAAATATATGCTTTGAAGGGGGATATCAGCGAGAAGAATCGTTTTTTTTACATCCTTCCTGAGGTTGTTGGAAGGATGTTTAAAAAAGTATAGTGTTTCAAGGTGAGAGGTCACCTGTAAAAAATAACATTACTGAAGAAAAGGAATGGATCTTCAGGTAAATGTTGTTTAAATTAAATTTTAGCGAAGTAAATCCTTGAGTTCCTTTTTAACAAAGGCTCCCAATTCATGGATGTATGATCTTGAAAAATTAAAGGAGATACCCGCTGTTTGATAGATTTCACCGATTGGCTTGGTGTATCCAAGCTTCAAAGCATCGATATACGCGTCTATTGTTTTGCCAGGATTTTCTCTGTAATTTTTCCAGATAGCAATAGCCCCTAACTGGGCCATTCCGTATTCAATATAGTAAAATGGCACTTCAAATATGTGTAATTGTTTATGCCAGATATATTCTGAGTAGTGCTCCAGATCAGAGTTGTCAATTTCATTCGACCTGAAATTATTCATGATCTCCATCCAGGCCGCTTTTCTTTCCTCTCTGTTATGATTTGGGTTGGTATAAACCCAATGCTGGAATTTATCAATGGTAGCGACCCAGGGCAGTACTTTGAGCACAGTTTCTAACTGATTGATCTTGGCTCTTTTGAGATCATCTTCATTTTCGAAGAATACATCCCAGTGATCCATGGTCAACAGCTCCATGGTCATTGCTGCCAGTTCAGCGACTTCAGAAGGAACCCTTTTCGCAGAATTTAATTCCAACTCTGCAGTCTGAAAAGCGTGCACAGCATGGCCGCTTTCGTGTAACAAGGTCCTCAGGTCATTGAGCGTATTGGTGGCATTCATGAAAATGAAAGGGACACCAGTCAAGTGAAGCGGCATATTATACCCACCCGGACGTTTACCCTTTCGGGAACCGAGATCAAGATGCTTCATCTCCCTCATGGTCGCAATATTCTTTCCAAAAGCAGGATGGAGCTTATTCAGACAGACGATGGTTTTTTCCAGCAATTCATCTGTGGTTTCAAATGGACGCAAAGGTTGTTTGGCATTGGTATCCACATGAATATCCCAAGGTCTTAATACGTCGAGACCAAGTTTTTCTTTCCGGTAGCGATTGAGTGCATCCAGGAGGGGCAGTATTTCATGCTGGATGGAATCATGAAATTCAAGACAATCCTTAACGGAATAATCAAAACGGCCAAGTGCCGCAAATTTATAATCACGGAAATTTTCGAAACCTGCATTCAACGCCATGTGGTGACGTTTCACAAGCAGATTATCAAAAAGATCCTCCAGGGGTTCGTTATCCTGGAGAATACGCTGATTTATTTTGTGATAGATACTTTCGCGGTAAACACGATCTGTCTCTTCAAGCAGAGAACCTGCCTTTTGCAAAGTCATTTGAACACCGTGTACACCGATGGTCATTTCAGAAAATATTTTACCGTGTTCTTTGGATTTGAGCTGTACTTCTGTGGAGATAGGAATATTCTTTTCGTTGAAGAGCTCTACAGCATTTTTTACATTCCGACAATAAATAAAAAACTTGTCTTTATCCAGGTTATCGAAATAGGGAGAATCTACCAACTTTTTATTGAGAACATTTTCGTAAGCATAAATCTGTGGAGCGAGCTCTTGTATGGCTTGTTGATACAACATAGCTGCTTGTTCATCTGCACTGTCTCTTGTGATATTAATATAGCGCCATCCAAAAGCCTCACTTACAATTGCCTCTAATTTACTACGGTCTATTATCCATTGTTCCAAATCCTTAACATCTGACAATTGCCTTTGAGCAAGGTCGTCGTAATAAGGCTGCAACGCGTTCCAGGATGTCACCTTAAATCGGTTTGATATAAAAATATCCTCCTGTCGAACAGATTCGTCAGTAGCTCTCATAATATTATTTTTTCCAACGGAAAAACGCTAAAAGTTTTCCGCGTCAGGTCGTCCGGAAATAAATAAATTTATTCCTCTGGATTATTATTCGTGTCGTCAGTATTGTCTTCAAGGGATAACATTTTTCCCTCGCTGAGGAAGACAAACCATTTTATTACTTTCTTAATATCGGCAACTTTCACCCTGTCCGGATCGTAATTGGGTAAAACATCACTGAAATATTCTCTTAGATCTTCCCCGGAACTATTCAAATCAGGGGGAGGATTGTCATCGAATTGATCGTTCATGTTGCGAAAAACTTTCTTCAGTTCCAGCGTATCACCGTCATCCGTATAAATACCAATGGAGGCTAATGGAGTGAACTGATGCTTCCTGGCTGACGCAAATCGACGCTTGCCGGAACCGAGTTCTTCAACAATCAAACCATTACTTCGGTTTGCAACCATGCGGTACAGGCCACCCAGGCCGCTCACCGCGATAATCTCATCAAAATTCATAATAAGCTATTTCCTTTTTGTTTGGGGCACAAATGTACAAACAAAAGGAAATATTTAAGACTGTGGATTGAAAATGTAGATGCCAATAAGGAAATAGGTGGGGGTAATTCCTCATCAAGTTCGAAGCAAAGATAAATGATTTTTATATCTGTTCAAAGTATTCAAGGTAACTTTTTAATCCTATCAACCTAATATTGAGTTGTTTATAAAAAAATGTAAATTGGAATATTAATTTCGGCAAAGGGTTTACCTTTCAGCCTGTTTATCCAATAAGCCCTTGATTTTTAAACCAATACATTAAATTAAATAAAAAATTGACCTACAGTATATGCCAATTTTAAAAAAAATCATGTCCATAGTCTTTCAAAAGAAAAGATTTTGATCGCTCGGCCGCAGTCATTTTTTTTTGGCATGATCAAAAAAAAATGGAAACATTAAATAAATTCCTTTTCTAGTCAAAACTGGCTGAATTGTGAACAAAGAATGCAAAATGTCTAACCTGCCTCCAGCTTCAACAATGAGGTTTCGATTTAAAAAAATTACAGTATCAATCTCCCTTGCCACTTTGGGGTATTGGTAACCAAAGTTACAAAAGGCAAGGGTTAATCAAACCGTTAATTCCCCTAGCGATTCCAGTAAAGCCGCAGCATATTTGTGTCTTCCCACAGCTGCAAAAAATGCCTCCCGGGAAATTAAGTTAGTGGTTTCAACCCAATGCAACACCCCTTTGAGCGCAGCTCCTTTTTTTCCGCCTGCTTTTAACAGTGGCTGAAAATCCGCTGATTGTTCATAATCTGGTTTTAACTCATCATCCGCAATTACCTTTGTTCTGGGTTTAATTCTTCCCTTGACTTTATTAAACCCATCCTTTGTAAGCATGATGATAAAGTCAGGAGCTTCCAGGCCCGTGTAGTGGATGGGTTCCGTTGAAAAGATCACCTCAGCCGCGGAAAATCCGGTTCCGACCGTAATAGGGTACTCCCCTTTCATCGTAGTATGCAACCCCGACATTATTCCGGCATTCGCCAGCAATTTAGCAGCAGATTGTACACCGCCCCCTGCAGATCCGGCTATGACTACACCAACCTTTCCCTGAATTTTTGATTCAAATGCCTTAGTCAGTATATCCCTTTGTTCAAATAGCGAATCTGTTTCTTCATACCTATATTCCGCTGTTTCACGTTCGTTGTGAAGGTCTACCGCATCATAAAGCACTCCTTTGAATTCACTCAGTTTCTTGTAGGCATAGGAGGTACACATACTGGATATTTCCACAATAGCAAATCCACTAAAAGCAAAGGCTTGCTTCAATTTACCCTCCATATCTTTTGGGTCAGTTACCCGTACCGCGTAACCCGCCCCTGCCTGATGAGCCAGTTTGACAATATCAAAGGGTGGCGCTGTATCCGGAAAATGTTTATACTCCTTAAAATCATTGGTTGATAACCCACTCATCTGACCTCCGGTCATTCCATAAAGCTGGTTATTAAGTACAACCAGCGTCATATTGCTATTGCGCCTGGCAGCTTCCAGTACATGCTGCAAACCGATCGTCACCCCACCGTCTCCCTGTATTACAATTACCTTTTTTTCAGGACTCGTCAATCCCAAAGAAATTCCAAGCCCAAGGGCCGGAGCACGGCCATGAAGACCATGGATGGTGTGGGTTGCAAACAAAGGATCCACCAGGCCGCTGCACCCTATATCACTGACGACCACTACGTCCAGTGGCGTATAATCCAATGCTGTGAGCGCTTTTGAAATATTTTTCACTGCGACACCATGCCCGCAACCGGGGCAAAACGGAAACTTTTGATCTGTTAATATTTTTTGAGTCATGGGTTACTTTTTTAAGTAAGTTTTCAATCTGTGAAAAAACAATTCACACAGAACGCGGGAATCACCCCTGATAGTTCCTGAACACTTCAGCCACTATTTCGGAAGGACCGATCATACTGCCGATCTTATTGACGGACCGGACACCTGGTTTTGGCATCTGACCAAAGATGATCTCCCTGTAAAGACCACTGAGATTTTCTTCCACAAAAGTTATGTGATCATAACGGTTAATAATTTGCATTACCTTTTCCGGAACCGGCAATAAAGTATTGACGGTCAACAAGGAAACTTTGTGATCCGACGCCCTGAGTTCCTGTAATGCATCTCTGGCTGCATCCGAGGAAATACCATAGGTGACGATCAGTTCGGTGGCAAAGGGTACTTCGTCCAGCGTATAATAGGTCATATTCGGCAATGCATTTTCAATCTTACTCCTCAACCTTTTGGTATTATTAAGCGATTCAGGGGTTCCTTTCCGGATCAAACCTTCGTTATCATGAGTTGAGGAATTGATGCGCACCTGGTATTCATCATTGCCAAGCGGGATAAACGGAGGCACAAGGTTTTCATCAGCCTGGTAAGGCTTGTAGGTCCCCTTAGGACTAAAAATCGGCGAAACAACCTTTTCAATATCAGGAAGTACCGACCAATCAAAACTGCGTTGTGTCATCACCATTTCCTTGGAAGTCAGCAGTACGACCGGGGTTCTCAACTCCCTTGCCGTTTCAATCGCTTTATGGGTCAAGACCCAGGCTTCCTCATAATTGGAAGGACAAAATACCGGCAAGGGATACCCGCCGGAGATGATACCGTTTAAAAATTTCAAATCTCCCTGTGCGCCGGTTGTTGCAGATCCGGTACTGGGACCTAACCGCTGCACCAATATCAGCAACATCGGCATTTCCATCATATAAGCCATGTTAAGGCTTTCCACCATTAGTGCGAGCCCCGGAAATGAAGTTGCGGTTACCGGAAATTTACCGGCAGCACTTAAGCCCGTCATCCATTGCAGCACGGATATTTCATCAGGCCCTGCCATAAATAAGGGAAAGCGTTTCTGGCTGTACCTGTAAAACAAATTGGAAGGTGTGATCGGATAGCCTACAAATGCATCGGCTCCGGATCTGACGCAGGCTTCCGTGATGATCCTGGAGCCGTCGATCAGTACTTTTTGTGATTTTTCTATAACCATTTGCGCGTTATTTTACGCAAGCGGAACAGCATGTCAATACGTGTGTCTGGGAGGGTAAAATTAAACTATTTTGGGGTAAAAAAAGGCGACTTTTGTCACTTTATTAATCCCTGAATGTGATATGGTCAAAAGGCGCAGATAAGGTGGACCGAAGTACAGCAAATCTTAAGGCAAGGGGCGAGAAAATGACTGGAATACAGCACAACTCGAAATTTATTTTTTTATCCCCTTGCCGACCAGTATCCTTAATATTTCAAAAGTTTAACCAGGGCATCCCTCAAGCGATCCAGCGGAAGAAACTGCTTTTCCAAAGGAATGGCAAAAGGAATTGGTGTATCCAACGACGCAACGCGCACCACAGGTCCATCCAGGTATTCAAAAAGGTTTTCAGAAATGTACGCCGCAATTTCTCCGCCAAAACCACCGGTCAGGGTGGCTTCATGTAAAACAAGGACCTTATTCGTTTTTTTGACTACCGCATCAATGGCGTCATAATCCAGGGGCAGCAATGTCCGCAAGTCAAGGATTTCGGCATCGACCTGAAGTTGTTCAACGGCCGCCATCGCCCAGGACACCCCCATTCCGTACGTAATGATGGTAAGTTCTTCTCCCTGGCGGACAACTTTTGCCTTCCCTATTTCTTCCGTATAAAACCCCTGGGGTACTTCCCCCTTAATACTTCGGTATAAAGCTTTGTGTTCAAAGAACATCACCGGGTTGGGATCTTCAAAACTGGCGAGCAATAAGCCTTTAGCATCGTATGGATTGGAGGGATAAACCACTTTAAGTCCGGGCGTATGGGTAAACCAGGCTTCGATGGTTTGAGAGTGAAACGGTCCCGCACCTACTCCGCCACCGGAAGGCATACGTACCACCACATCAGCATTTTGTCCCCAGCGGTAGTACAATTTCGCGAGATTGTTGACGATCTGGTTAAAACCAACAGAAACGAAGTCTGAAAACTGCATTTCCATCATGGTCTTATGTCCACGGATACTCATGCCCAGGCAAATGCCCAGGATGGCACTTTCACAAAGCGGTGTATTCCGAACACGGTCTTTTCCGTATTTACCCACAAAGCCTTCTGTAATTTTGAAGGCCCCTCCATATTCAGCGATATCCTGCCCCATAAGGATCAGATCATGACGCTGCATAGCTATATCCATGCCCTCTGATATGGCATCAATAAAGCGCAATTCCCTGGTGTCCTCAACGGGAGCCACCGGACTATTGTCGAAAGGTGCGTAAACATCTTCCAGCTCTTTTTCCACAGACAAACTAACCTCCGGTTCGGCATAAGCAATCTTCAATCGTGCATTGATATCAGCTTTCATGCTTTTTCTGATATCGGCAATTTCTTCTTCCGTTATAAAACCCTCGTTCAGGAGGTATAATTCATAATTTTCAACAGGATCCTTGGCTCCCCATTCTTCAAAAAGATGTGGGGGAACATATTTGGTTCCTGAGGCTTCTTCGTGCCCATGCATTCTGAAGGTCATACATTCCACCATTACCGGCTCAGGATTTTCCCTCAGCTCCTTGGCAAGCCTGGAGATGGTCTGGTATACTTCCAGAACATTATTACCATCGACCACAACGGATCTCATGCCGTAACCAACAGCACGATCAGAAATTTTTTCACAACGAAACTGCTCTGAATTCGGAGTAGAAAGCCCGTAACCATTATTTTCAATGACAAAGATTACGGGTAATTGCCAAACGGCCGCCACATTCAAGGCTTCATGAAATTCTCCCTGACTGGTGGCGCCATCACCCGTAAAAGCGAGTGATACGCGGTTTTCGCCTCTGAGTTTGTGAGATAAAGCTACCCCTGCAGCCAGGGATAACTGAGGTCCCAAATGAGAAATCATCCCGATGATATGGTATTCGGGTGCACCAAAATGAAAAGAACGATCCCGGCCATTGGTGAATCCAAGGTTTTTGCCCTGCCATTGAGCAGCCAACCTTTCCAGTGGTACATCGCGGGTGGTAAAAACCCCCAGTGTCCGGTGCATGGAAAAAATATATTCATTGGATTGCAAAGCTGCTGTGCAACCTACAGAAATAGCTTCCTGCCCAATTCCACAAAACCATTTGCCTATTTTTCCTTGTCGCAAAAGGATAAGCATTTTCTCTTCTACAAGCCTTGGTTTTAATATGCTTTTATAGAGGTCCAAAAGGTCTTTTTGGATAATCTCCCTTTTTTATAAGCTATGACGGGTTCGCTAACTTTTGTCATGGTTTTATTTTTTCAGAATCAGATTCGCAAAGGTAATTTTTTGTAAGAATGTGGTGTATAGTTTGGTAGAAAAAATAGAAGAATAGGGGAATGAAATGACCGAAAGCCGGAAGAATACAATGAAGCATGAACAGAAAAATAGTTTTCCCTTGAATAGCAATTGGTTATATTTGGAATTCATTACCTGTTTAAATTTAGAAAAATGATGAAAAAAATATCCATATACATCGCTTTGGCGCTAATAATCTCAGCCTGCAATACGGATTCCAGGAACAAAGAAGTCAAGCAGGAAGGCATGGCTCAATTTGCCGATGATACCTCCTTTCAGGAAAAACATGAAATTCCTGAAGTCTTAACATATCAGGGAAAAGGAGAAATGAAGGTAATCCCGGGTGTAGATGGCAGGGATGTAAATGCTTATGTTATCCTGGCTGAAAAACCACTTGAAAAAGTACTTTTTGTTTTTCAGGAATGGTGGGGATTGAACGACCACATTAAGCAGGAAGCTGACCGGTTATTTGACAGCCTTGGAACTGTAACCATCATCGCGCCGGATATGTATGACGGCAAAGTGGCTACCACAAGGGAAGATGCAGTAACCTATATGAAAGCCTACACCCAGGAACGTGGCACTGCCATTATTTCCAGCATCATGGATTTCTGCGGCCCGAAGGCTGAAATTGCTACAATTGGCTGGTGTTTTGGCGGAGGATTATCTCTAAAAGCCTCTATACAACTGGGAAACCAGGGAGCGGGTTGTGTTTTGTACTATGGCATGCCCGTGGACGATCCCGCTGAACTGGAGCCTCTAAAAGCTGAAATACTGGGAATTTTTGCCGAGCAGGATGGTTCCATCAATGGCGAAGTAGTTCAAAATTTCAGGAAAAATACAGCTGTGGCCCAAAAAAGTCTGACGGTCCATGTTTTTGATGCGGATCATGCTTTCGCCAACCCAAGCAGCCCCCGTTATAATGAAGCTGCTGCAACCGAAGCCAATGCCATTGCTTTGCGTTTTTTGCGGGAGAAATTGAAGTAATCCATGGTAATTTTATCGTCCGATAATCGATTTTATCTTCTGCCAACCTTCTTTTACCAAATTGCTGATATCCGGTGATAAATTCAGGTAAAGGGTCAGAATCCCAAAAAAGGCAATTATCAAAACGGAGCGGATGATCATATTCAAAAGCAGGAAAGGTGTAAGCGGTAGGAAGGCAATCAAGGCGTAACAAACCAGGGCGATCAGGGCAACCCAAATGGTCTTTCTGCTAAAAGGATGGAATCCCATTCTAAAATATATAAAAAAAACCTTGAGCAGGTTGAAAAGTATCAGCGAGGTCATGGTCGCCAAAGCTGCTCCTACTACCTGAAATCGCGGGATCAACAAGATGTTGAGTGTGATATTCAATATACTCAGCACCATTACCGCAAAAAAGTTGAAGCGAAAATACCTGGAGTAATTGATGATCGCTCCATTGATACTCGTCAGCTGATCGACCAGTTTGGCCAACCCCAAAAACAGAATGACGTATTTGCCGTCGATCAACTTGTTTCCTTCCGGCAGTAAGGCATAAAGATCGTCCAGGTTTAACCATATGAGCAAAAACAAAAATGAACCAAATAAAAAGAGGTTTATGGAAGACCTTTTGTACAGATCATTGATCTCTTCCAGGTTATTTTCCTTCCAGGCCTTGGAGACAATGGGAGAAGTAATACCAAAAACCGCCCGCAGCGGCACATCAATGGTGTTGGCAATAAAAAGGGATATGCTGTAAACACTGGCAGCATACAAGGTGAGCAGGTTAGCCACCATAAACACATCTATCTGGAAGGCAAGAATTCCGCCAAGGCTCCCCAGGATTCCATAAACAGCATAGGTTCCCATTTGTTTCATCCGTTCTTTGGACAAAAACCCGGATGGCAATCTAAAATTTAGCTCCCCTAAATACCCAAGGTAAGCCACCAGCAACAGCAGGATCAGCACATAGGTCAGCAAGAGTCCCCAAACAAGACCATCCAAACCGATTACCTGCCCTACGAAAAGTAAGATTAAGGCGGGAAGGGCAATTTTCAGAAAAAGATCATTGACGATAAAAGGAACAACTACCCTGTGAAAATTGGAGGTGTAATGTTTGAAAACATTGATCAGTGCGAGCAACAAAACCAGGGGAATTGCGTAAGGCAGGTAATCCAGGTATTCTGCTGGTTTGTCACTGTAGTAATCATAAATCTGGTGCCTGAACAGAAAGGCCAGCATCAGGAACAAGCTAAAGCCGACCAGCACAATGGAGATCATGAAAAGCAGAAAACCATTGTGCTGCTTTTCCTTATCCTGAAACTCCGGGAAAAAACGAATGATCACACTATTGGCACCCAGACTGGCAACAGGTAAAGCGAGGGTTGCCGCAGCCACCAGAAACCGGATCAACCCGTTTTGGTCCATGGCCAGGGGAAAGATGAACAAGGTGCTGATCGCCCCTATGCCCACCCCTACATAATTGGCGATGGATTGTTTGATGCTCTGTCGTTTGATTACACCCATGATTCAAAACAGCAGTTTTTTTTACCCCTTCTACATTGGAAATTGATTATTCTGCGGCTCTACGGTTCCGCCAGATCCTTCTTTATTTCTTTATTCTCAATTTTGTATAGCATGAATGTAGAGGAATATTTCAAATATTCACACAAAAACTTCTAGATGCTACCGTCAGAATTCGGTGTTGGATATTGGACATTCTCCCTAAGTTTTAGTCAGCATAATGGATGTCAAACACCGAATCTCCATTAATGAAATTGAAATCAATCAAAATTTGATATTAAACACCGTTTTTAGGACAGGATCCTACTTTCCTGCGTCACCCCTTGGCCGCAGGGATGGACAAAACAAATCTATCAGGATTTTTTATATTTATTTACCGGCCTTTTGCTCCTGTTCTGTCTTTGATGAAATCCATTTTTGATACAAAACATAAACAAAAGCCAAAAGAATAATTGATGAGAAAATAAACGATAAAGTAGTGCCAATCCTGTACATCTGCGGATCAAATTTGAACACAATCTTATGTTCACCGGCCGGGATTTTCATTCCTCTAAGGATATAATCAACCCTGATAAATTCCACGGGTTCCCCGTCAATGGTTGCTTCCCATCCTTTATTCGGGCCATACCACACCTCTGAGAACACCGCAAATTGCTCACTGGTAGTACTACTTTGGTAAGTCAACTGATCTGGTTTATAATCAGTCAGCAAGATACTGCCATTTTTCTGAGGACTCAACCCGGAAACATAATCGGCAAATTCCTGGTGAATTACCGCTTCGTTCCCCGGATCGATTTCATTGAGTGCGTCGATCTCTTCATTGGCATTGGCTACCATTTCCAGGGAATTGACAAACCAGGCATTGCCCATAGCTCCCGGATTTTGCTGAACACTGGCAGGCACCCCCTGCTGTTGGGAGGGCATGATGAAATACTTGGTATTCAACATATCCAACACCCGCTGGTTGCCTTTGGAAATATGACGGTCAATGATATCCTGGAAGCGTTGCAATTTGGCAGCATGATATCCTCCGATGGATTTATGGAAATAGGAGGCTTTCGTTGAATTAAACGTATTCTCGGAAGCGTCATAAACACGGTAGTACAGATCAGGATCCTGAAGAATCTGGGTATCTGCAGGGCGTGGAGAAAAGTTTACCTCATATCTGGACTTATTGACAAAATCATCATCACTCAAATAACGCTTGTCCACGGTCCAAAGGTCGACCAGGACGACGAGTCCCAACCCCGCTACCAGCCATAATTGCTTTATTTTATCCTTGACATACAACCAGATCAAACCTCCGCTGACCAATACAATAACCAGGCTTCTCAAGGAATCCGACTGCATCAGTGCCTGGCGATCCTTGACCAGGGCGGTCGGATCAAACGGAGCCCGGCTGGCATCCTGCGGATGAACAAAATCAAAAAAAGAAGTTCCAAAGAGTAAAAAGAATAATGCTATGGCCGCAGTAATGCCTACGCTGATATACAAACTGCGAAGAATCTCCTCCTTACCTGACTTTTTATGGATGATGTGCTCAACATTTAAAAAAGCCAATAAGGTTACCAGGATAGCAGTTACCCCCAATACAGAGTTAGGAGTTCGGAATTTATTAAACAAAGGCACATAATTAAAAAAGAACTCATTGATGAAAGCCATGTTTTTACCCATGGACAATATAAAAGTCAGCAAGGTTCCCAGCAAAAGCCACCATTTGACCGGTCCTTTCACTAAAATCGACCCCATCAGGAATAACAAAATAATGGCCGCACCAAAATAAGCCGGTCCGCTGGTAAAGGGCAATTTCCCCCAATAAAGCGGTGCTGCAAAAGGTTCCCGGACATTGTAGCCTTGTTGCCTCAGCGATTTGAAAGAAGCTGATGATTTATCAACCGGCTCCTGAGAACCTCCTCCGGCAAGCCCCGGAATGAAAGATGAAAAACAATCGATCAGTCCATTACTCCATTGCATGGCATAATCCCATTGCAAGCCATCTGTTTCACTGCTGGAGGCAGGTTCATTATTTTCGTTTTCCAGGATTGGTGCACCCCGCATTGTTTCCTGGGAGTATTCATAGGTGACCAGCAGGTTCGAAGAAGCTGACCCCAGGGCCAGCAATCCACCAATAATCAATACTCCGGCAGCTTTGGCAAACTCCGGTAAGGCTTTATCCTTTAGATCTTTTACAAACTGAGCTATTCCAAAGATGACCAGTGTCAAAAAGAAATAATACGCCATCTGGGGGTGATTGGCATGCACCGCAAAGGCCGCCCCGATGGCAAAAATAGTTCCCCCCAATAAATACTTTCGCCGGAAGGTCAGGATCATTCCCGCCGCCAGCAGGGGCAGGTAGCTCAACACCGACAACTTCGTCGTATGTCCGGCCTCAAATAAAAGGAAATTATTGGTGGTAAAACCGAACCCTATGGCCGCAGCAATGCTCACCCAGAAGTTACCGCCAAGCACCATCATGAGGATATAAAAACTCAACATGGCCGCAAAAAACCGCCCGATAGGCTGCGTGACAAACAAGCGGTAAACTTTGGACGCATGGTAAAAATTATTGCCGGAATGGATGGACTTGATCTGGTAAGTCGGCATCCCACCAAACATGCTGTTGGTCCACAGGGTGTTTTTACCAGTCTCCTTTTTATACTCCGTCAACTCCTGGGCCATGCCTTTGTATTGCATGATATCACTCTGGGGAAGCACCTTCCCGCTGATCTGGGGAGAGAAATAAGCTGCTGCCAGAACCATAAAAATAGCCAAAGCTCCAATGTGCGGGAGGACCTTTTTCAGTATAGGATTCATATTGCTGGAAATTTCAATTTTTTATTAAAAACCCATAAAGGGTGTCAAATGTAGGGTATAAAACATAACTTTTTAACCCGAAAATCAGTAATTTCCTTGCTTTACAATTTCTCTGTTGATCAGCCGATCTTCCAGAAAAAAGTGTAAAATATAGACACCATCCGGTAAATGCCACACAGGTATGCTTATCATTTTATTATCATCAGTCTTTTCCATTGAGACCTGGACAATCCGGCCTGCGGCATCAAAAAGCTTCAAACCCTGAATAGATTCTGCTTGCTCATTTTTTATAAAAACCGAGTGACTACATACAGGATCAATGACCATTTGCTCATATTCTTCTACTGAGTCAAAAAATGGATAAAATGCCGCATAAGGGCAACAACCCAGAATAGTCAAGACGGTTTTCAATATCAGACCCATCAAATTTGCGCCCGGAACTTATCCATAATCGGTTAATTTTACCTTCATCAAGATCCAACCTTACCCTAAATGGAGTATCCAGACCAGTTACCAAAGTCTCCACATTACTACCATCGAGATTGGCCCTGCCAATCAGGTCTGTTTTACTATCCGTAAAATAAAGCTTTTCACTTTCCATATCCAACTCAATTCCTGCCGGATTGTCTAAGCCAGTTGTAATCAAGTCTTCAATATCTGAACCATCCAAATTGGCACGCTGAATCTTTTCATAATCTCTATCCGTCCAATACATTTTCTCATTTACCAAATCCAGTGCAATACCATGTGGTTCCGAAATACCAGAACTTATCAGATCCTCAATATTTGAACCGTCAAGATTAGCTCTTTGGATTTTGTGTGTCCCCAAATCAACCCAATAAATCTTGTTATCAAACGGATCAACAGCAATGCCTCTTGGATGCACAAGCCCGCTATTCACCAATACCTGAGTGTTCAATCCGTTCAAACCAGAACACTGAATATTATCCTGATCCGTATCTGTCCAATAAATTTTCAAATTCATTGAGTCAATGGCAACACTATAAGGAGAAATCAGGTCACCGGAAACTGTAGTTTCAATTTCTTCGCCATCTATATCGGAACTTTGAATCGTTGATGGGCCTACCGTGCTCGATAAGTTTTTGGAGCAGCACACTGAGTTGAAAAAACAATACTAATCAGGATTACAATTAATAAATTCAGGTTTTTCATATTAAAAAGTTTTCATAAGTTAATTCTGTTATAAACAGTTTTCATTATTAATCAGTATCGGAAAACAATCCCAACATAACGACAATATTTCTTAAGATTCATTGAAACATGAAGGATAAAAATTGGCTAACTCCCTTTAAAATTCAAAAGCATCACAAATGATCAAGTACTGAACATTTTAAAAAATTCAAAAGTTATAGTTTGTAATCTCGGAATTAACATGAACCTCAAACCAAACATTGGTAAATCCAAAGGTAAAAAAAAATCTATTGAGCACATTTATTTGATTCAATTATTCCAACCTTGCCAGATAAGGAGCTTTCTAAAAAGAAAAAACAAGGGTATGCCTTTGTGGATAAAATCCATTATGCATGCTCATTTTAACGTGTTCAAAAACCAGAATTTTTGGGTCAACTAAGTGCAAACATCAAATGGTCTCTTTTAAACCACTTCAGGTATAGGAAAAGAAAAACTCAGGTTGGTATTTCTTGGTGAAAATGTTTTTATCGAAAAAAATGTGGCGCTAATGAGAAATCCCGGCTAAAAATATTTTGATCCACAATAACGTCGTCATCAAGGAAGGAGCAAAGATCTGTGCCTGCAATGCACAGGCCAAGGTTTCCATTGGCGAAAATACGACCGTTGGCTACCATACCTTTATGTTCGCTTCCGCAGGAATCATCATCGGGAATGATTGCCTGATTGCCCCATTTGTTTATATTGTCGACAGCGATCATGGCATTGACAGAGTCAAAAAGATCAACCAGCAAGGTAACATCAGTGAAAAAATCACCATTGGTAATGATGTCTGGATCGGTACCGGGGCAAAAATACTAAAAGGCGTGACCATAGCCGACGGAGCCGTTATCGCAGCGGGATCACTCGTCAAGTCGGATGTAGGTCCCTATGAAATTTTCGGTGGTATTCCGGCTAAAAAAATAAGTGAAAGAAAATGACCAGAGGGGTAGTTATTCTTTGCAGGTATAATTCAAGCCGATTACCCGGCAAAATTCTGATCGAGATAGAGGGCAAACCCATCTTGCAACACATCCTTGATGCCATCAGTAGTCTGACACCCAATTTTGTCGTGGCGACTTCAGAGGAATCGACGGATGACCCCATTGCACATTATTGTGAGCAAAATGATATAGCCTGCTTTCGGGGGAACCTGCCCAATGTAGCCAAGCGTTTTATGGATGCCGCAGCATTCCGCGGGTTCGATTATGCGGTACGGATTAATGGCGACAACCTTTTTGTTAATATGGAAGTGTTGGAAGCAATGCTTCAGCTCGATGACATCCAAAACTTTGATCTACTTACGAACGTCCCGGGAAGAACTTACCCTTTTGGTATGAGTGTGGAAATGGTAAAGATGGATTTCTATCAAAAACACTATCAGCATTTCAATAACGCCCACAGGGAACATGTAACGCTTTATTTCTACGATAATCCCGATATTGGTCAACGTCTGGAGATCAAAAATAATACGGTCAGTGATGCCAGCGGGCTCAACCTGGCCATCGACACATCGGAAGACCTGGAAAGAGCCAAATTTATTATGCAACACAGTCAAAAAACAGCAATCAACCGTTTCTCATTAAAAGAACTGGTGGATCTGGCCAAGACATATGGAAAGTAAAAAAAATACCTGGGCCGGGAAACACGGGCCTCAACTTATAGCCGAGATCGGAGGCAATCATGAAGGAGATTTCGAATATGCCAAAAAACTCACCCGGCTGGCTATTGAATCCGATGTTGACTACATCAAATACCAGATCTATACTGGGGATACCCTGGTGAATCCCGTGGAAAACCCCATTCGCAATAAGCATTTCAAGAAATTTGAATTATCAAAGGAGAAGTATATCTATCTGGCAGATATGTGTAAAGAAGCCGGAACAGGTTTTATGGCTTCTATCTGGAATCCTGAATTTGTGCCCTGGGTAGATGAATATTCTGATATTTACAAAATCGGTTCCGGAGACTTCACCGCCATTCCGGTCATTGACTACTTTATTGGTTTGAAAAAGCCCATACTGCTCAGTACAGGGCTTTGTAATATGGCAGAAGTCAGGCATATCGTCAATTACATTAAAAATAAGGACAGGCATTATCAGGATCCCAACAACCTGGCGATATTACAATGTACCAGCATGTATCCCATTCCGTTTGAAGATGCGAACCTGAATGTCATGCACACTTACCGGAAGGAATTAGGCATTCCTGTGGGATACTCGGATCATACGGAAGGTTCGTTTGCCCTGGAAGTAGCTGTTGCCATGGGCGCCGAGATCCTTGAATTTCATTTTACCGATAAACGGGAAGGCAAAACTTTCCGGGATCATAAGGTTTCCCTGACCAGGGATGAAGTTTGGGACCTGTCCAAAAAGATAAAACAGATAAAAGCTTTACAGGGATCTTTCGACAAAAAAGCACTGGAAGTAGAAGGCGAACATGTGACTACATTCAGAAGAGCTTTGTACTTCAACAGAGATATGCAAAAAGGAGAAAAGATCACTTCCGATGACATTGTAGCTTTGAGGCCCAATCATGGTATGGATGCCCGGGAGTACCATAACATTGTGGGGCAAACCCTTAAAAAGGATTATTCAAAATGGTCCCAAATCACGCTTGAAGTCGGGGAAGCACCATCCGATGGAAAATGTTTCCTATGCCATTCCGGCAATTACGAAGTAATCCTGGAGGTTAATACCAAGCCCGAAAGGGAAACAGACTACCATATTCCTGCGGAAAAATACCAAAGGCATATTTGCCGGTGTAATGAATGTGGTGTTTATTTCAATTTGGACGACGGTTTGATTTCTGAAGACTTTTATCATGGGTTTTACAATAAAGCGATTGATGAATCCGGCGTAAAAAGGCGTTTTGACAAGATCATCCAATTTCCGTTTTCGCAATCTGACAATAAAAACCGGGTGCTGAGAATTATTAATTTCCTCTATCAAAACAACAGAAACCCCAGGGATCTGAAAGTGCTGGATATTGGTTCAGGAACCGGGGTATTTCTCTATGAAATGGCTAAGTTCGGATGCCGTTTATCTTGTCATGATCAAGACCCTGATGCTGTCAGACACATCGGCAATAAACTTTCTCTAGACCATGCTTTCATCTGTCAGATCGAAGATCTGGATGCCGATGAAAAGTTTGATTTTATTTCGTTGAATAAAGTGCTGGAGCACCTGGTTGATCCGGTCAAAACCCTTACTGCCCTTTCAAATTTCCTGGAAGAAGATGGTATCATTTACGTGGAGTTACCTCATGCAACTGGAGCTATTTCAACGGGCGATATCAAAAATCAATCCGAGTTCTTCATTGAACACCACACCATTTTCTCTCATGATTCTTTTAGATATCTGGTTGAAAAATCAAATTATCAACTGTCCTTTATGAACAGCCTTGTAGATCCATCGGGCAAATTTTCGATCTACGCTTTTATGCAAAAGAAATAGAGCTACATGAATTTAATCACGGTTTATATCACCAACTACAATTACGATAAATACCTAGAACAGGCTATAAAAAGCGTATTGAATCAGAAAAAAGTAGCATTTGAGCTACTGATCATTGACGACGGGTCAACAGATGATTCCCATAAGATACTAGAGCAATATCGGTCTCATCCGCTGATCACTATTATTTATCAAAAGAACAAGGGCTTAAATGTCACCAATAATATCGCCTTGCGTCTCGCAAGAGGTAAATACATCATGCGCCTGGATGCAGATGATTATCTTGAAGAGGATGCCCTGTATTTGCTTTCAAAAGAATTAGATGACGATGATAAACTGGGACTAATCTTTCCGGATTATTACATTGTCGATTCAGGTGGAGAAAGAGTTGAACGACACCACCGTCATGATTTTAAAGAGGAAGTATCGCTTTATGATCAGGCCGCACATGGAGCTTGTACTATGATTCGTGTGGAATATTTGAATGCTCTTGGAGGATATAATGAGAACTACAAATGTCAGGATGGTTATGAACTTTGGGTGAAATTTATCCAGCATTATAAGGTTAAAAATCTCAATATCCCCTCTGTTTAATTACCGGCAACATGGTGTCAACTTAACTTCTAATCAAAACAGGATTCTCACTACCCGCGCACAGATTAATGCTGATTTTGTGGAAAGTAATGCTATTAAAGTGGACTCCCTGGCCATCATACCTATCCGTTCAAAATCAGATAAATTTCACCAACTGGAACTGGATGGTAAGAATTTGCTGAATATAAAAATCGAACAGGCTTTGGAAGCCAAAAATATCCGAAAAGTTGTGCTTGCCTGCCGCGACAAAGAGATACAGGAGGCCGTTGATAAAACTTTGTTTGAGAACGAAAAATTTGTCTTTTTCCAACGATCCGAAAAATCCATCAGATACAATGAATCTCTTGGAACTACAATCAGGGAAGTCTTTGATTTTTTGGAAGACGAAATTAAAGAAATTCATTCTACGGTCATTCTTGATGTTCGTTTTCCGCTCATTTCCTCTATGAACATCGATGATGCCATCAATACCATGCATTTATTCCAATCAGACTCTCTAATAAGTGTCAGAATGTTTCCCAATGTCATCTTTCAGCATAATGGAGCAGGAATGAAAGCCATTATGGAACAAGATAAGTTCACCAAACTCGAAAGGGAACAACTCTATGAACATGTCGGAGGTATTACCACTTTCAATAACGATTCTTTCCTGAAATCCGGCAAGGTAGTTCAAGGAAAAGTGGGTCATATTATCCTCGATAAAAGGAACAGTTTCGGCGTACAGGACGTATTGGATTTGAAAATTATAGAAACTATTTTAAAGACGGTTTAAACGATGGAAGCCCTATTTTACAAATTTTCCGACCTTTTTCAATCTTTTTTGAGCATCCTGAAAATTTTCATTCGGTCCAAATACTTCGTGACTATTCCCAAAACATCAAAAGCGAAATGTCTCATTCTCGGCAATGGCCCCTCGGCCAAAAAGGACATGGATATACTCCTGGAAAATCAATTTGATCTGGACATCCTCTGTCTGAATAAATTCCCGGACACTCCATTTTATGAACAGATAAAGCCCAGACATTTTGTGATTGTTTCCACCGAATTCTGGAAAAAAGGAGCTATAGAAGAGTACAACACCAACAGGGACAACATGATCAAGGCCTTTATCAAAAAAACCTCCTGGCCGGTTAATTTCTTTTTGCCGGCAGCGGCAAAGAAAGACAAAGCCTTTATGGAACAATTCCAGAGCAATACTTTTATAAATCCTGTTTTTTTTAATACCACTCCTGTGGAAGGTAATAAAACTATTAGTCACCTGTTGTTCAATTTAAAACTGGGATCTCCAAGGCCGCATAATGTACTCATTCCATCCATCCTGAATATGATCTGGATGCAATACAAAGAAATTGGCCTTATCGGTGCCGATCATTCCTGGTTGGAAACCTTGTCTGTCAATGACCATAACGAAGCCTTGCTCAACCAAAAACACTTTTATGATGAAAATGAATCTAAATCAAGAAAAGTAACCCGCAAGGGAAGCAGCTACCGCAAGCTCCATGAAATTCTGGAAAAATTCATGTTGACATTCAAAGCTTATTTCACACTGAATGATTATGCAAAATCAAAAGGCATTAAATTGTATAATTGCAGTTCCAAATCTTATATCGACAGTCTGGAACGCAAGCCATTAAAAGAATTTTTACAAAAATAACGCCATGAAGATCAGTGTCATCATTTGCACCTATAACCGTGTAAAATTTATCCGGGCTTGTCTCGGGCATTTGCATAACCAGGAGTTATCCAAATCAGATTACGAGGTGATCATTGTCAACAACAACTGTACTGACGGCACCGACAAAGTCGTTGAGGAATTTATCGCACAACATCCTGACCTCGACATCCGCCAGGTTTTTGAAACCAACCAGGGACTTTCTTTTGCGCGGAACAGGGGTATCCGGGAAGCCAAATACGAGATCATTACCTACATTGACGACGACGGTGAAGCAAAACCTGACTTACTGCAAAAAATAAAAATCTATTTTGAAACCAACCCTGGAAAAGTTGGCGTCGGCGGCAAGGTGATTCCGCAATACGAAACAGAACCTCCAAAATGGTTGTCCTACCATACCCGGATGATGGTTACCCATATTGACTATGGTAACGAACCGTTTAAATGTTATGGCAAAAAATACCCGCCGGGCTGTAATATGTCTTACAGAAAGGACATCCTTGATCAAACCAATGGATTTAATGAATCCCTGAAGTGGCGCGTGGACGATAAACACATCTATTATGAAGTTTGTAAAATCTCTGATGAGGTTTATTTCAACCCCGAACTCGTTGTACATCATAATATTGACGCTTACCGGGTATCCGATGAATCTTTTGACATTTTGTCCAGACGGCTGGGGGAAGAAGAAAAACTTCGCACCAAAGACCTCGGAATGAGCAAATACCTCACCAAGGTTTTTGAATACCTCGCTATCTTTGGTGCTTCATTGGTTTACTGGATGGGTTTCGCTCTTAAGGGAGAGTCCATAAAAGGCAGGTATCTTGCCCGGTTCCGATGGCTGGCGTTTAAAGGATTGATAGCATAAAATAGTTATTTTAATGCTCATCGAAGCAATACCACATCGCCCTGCCAGCTTTTTTGTTTCAACACACCCGGTTATCGTACCGGAAACCACCGTCATTTTACGTAAATCCCTCTGCCATTGCCCGCTGGTTACATTGATCATACCATCCCAGCAATCGTCGATATTATTCGTTTGAAATACCAGGCCACCCCAACGATTATAAATTGACCACTGGAAGTTGTTCCATTGATTTGCATTTGACCTGAAAATTTGAAAGCAATCATTTACACCATCGGCATTAGGAGAAAAAGCATTGGGCACAAAAAACGCTTGATCAGAAAATTCAATTTGGATGGTATCTGATACAATGCACCCTTGGTCATCCAAAAAGTATGCTGAATAAACCCCGGCTTTATCAATTTCATAAGTACTCCCCACTACTCCATCCTGCCATTGGGTATTTTCGCTCGGACTAACCAAAACGATTGTCTCACTACAAACGATCTGATCCGGACCTAAAAAGTCATCGGCTGTCTCCAAAAGCACAACATTAACCGTTACCACAGAATCGCACCCTTCAACACTACTAAAAAGAAAATCTGCAGAGGTCCCCGGATAAAGTATATTTCCATTGTACTCCAATATATCATCTTCACAAACTTCAAAAAACAGGGATTCCTGATATATCAAAGTAGGACTAACCTGAACCTGAACGATGGAATCACAGCCGTTATGGCTAATAAACTGAAAACTCGTGATCGTTCCGGGTTCCAACTCATTACCTTCATATAAAACACTACTGTTCGGACAGGTTTCGATCTCAATGGCCGAATTCAGCTCAGGGATTACAGAAATATTATATTGGTAAACCGTATCACAACCAAAAGCATTTGTCAAAGTATCCAGATAAATACCTGCTTCAGAAATGATGTTGCTTCCTATGAAAATGGTATCATTTTCACATATTTCCAGGTTAAAAGATTCAACAATCTGATCTAAAAAGGAAACGTTGACAGCATCACTGTAAAATTTACACAATTCAGTCTCCACAGTTACCTCATAAATACCTGACTCCGTTACGAAAAGGTCTTCACTCGTATCTCCTGTACTCCACTCCAGTTGCTTGTAATCCTCCATACCAGCAGAAAGTATGACTGTATCCTCACAAGTAGTTACGTCACTCCCCAGATCAATCAGGTTCTGATCGTATGCTTCCGGAAAAACAGTCCTGGGCGAATTTTCTGCAAAGCCAATTGGAAAGGCATCAAAAATACTGTCGTAATCCGACTGGTTGTATAACAGAAGTTCCGATCCAACCCCTGTACTTTCCATATTGAAGTACATGATCAGCCCCAGTTCTCCTCCGGAAAGATTGGTATTCATTCGATCCTGGATCAGCTGGGCATATAGCTCAAAATTCCACACCCTTACCTCATCCACCAGGCCACTGAAAAAATTGCTGATTTCCCCATTGATATTTTTATAGGCACCAATCCGGAAAGGTTCAGCACTATTATGAATGGTAGCAAAATTACCGGCAAATTGCCCCTGGGCAACTTCTATGCCATTGACAAACAATTTTATCTCCTGCTGATTATGGACAACCGCTACATGGGTGAACACATCTGGCAGAATTTCAATTTCTTCCGTCTGGTAATTGTTCGGACTACTGCAAAACCCCGATGGCGAGTAAGACCAAAAGAGCCTGCCTTCATTTACAGAAAGATAATACCCAAATTCTCCCTGGCAATATTGTTTAGATAATATTACCCTGTTACCCTCCTCACAATTCGGACGGATCCAGCATTCCAGGCTGAGCACCTGATTATAATCCAAAAGGTCATTATCCGGAATCTCAAAATAATTGGTACAGCCGTCGAGTACCAGCACCTTATCTACCTGAGCGGGGAGCGAGGTCAGAAAAATCACGGATAGCAGCATTACCAGAAAGGTTGTCTTCATTTTTACAATTTATGTAGAAAATTGGATTTTTCCCGGAGTACGATAAATTTATGCTTTTTAAGGTACACTGCTTTTTAGAAAATAAAAAATCAATACCCCGTTAATTAAGCCCTGAAAATTACACTTCCTCCACGGTCTTCCCCCAATGGTAAAAATCGTAAAACCCGGATGGTGTTGGTAATGTACCCTCCTTTTTCACCCGGATCAATTCATCCACATAAGCCTGATAATCATAATCTTCCACAATGGTCAGCTTTTTACCACAAACGCTTCGATTAATGCCCCGGGCTCCTGATTGGCTTGAAATGACCGTTTTCCCCAGCGCGATGGAATCAATGGCTTTGGTTTTTACCCCTCCGCCGGTATTGATCGGATTCAGCATAACATCCGCCGCCTGGATATATTCTTCTATATTTTCTACAAACCCCAAATAGCTAATAAAGCGGTCATTAAGTAATGGATTATTGATATAAATTTCCGGTAATCCGCTGCCACAAATTAAAAAGCGATATGGAAAGTCTGCCTGTTTCTTCAACAAAGAACTGATTTTCTTTAAAATCAGTTCAAAAGCTTTCAAATTGGGAGAATAAGTGTAGGCCCCGAAAAAAATTATCAAAAACGCTTCTTGTTCAAGGCCATGCCGGTTGATAACATTTTGTCGACATTGCTCTTTTTCCTGCGGACAATTCTCATGGTCCGTTCCATAATGAACAACCATACACTTTTTTGCCGGTACGCTAAAAACACTTCTGGCAGCGACCTCGTCATCGGGAGAGATAAACAACAGGCGGGAAGCCATTCGAAATAGAAACCATTCCAACACGTAAACTACCGGCCACCACCATTTGCCAATCGAGCGAAACCGCTGGTATTCTATATTCTGAACAAATATTTCAAACCTGATCCCCAAAATCCAAAAAACGGGCAGCAATACCGGGGCGATAAACGGCTGATGGGTGATGCACCGCTTAATGCCCAGCTTTCTGAATTGCCGGAAACAAACCCACGCCGTCACCGGACTCAGGTATTTAATAAAACTATCCGGCAATAAATTCAAGATGGAAAATGGAGCAGAATTGGGTTGATTGCTTTGGGTGGTAACAACCGTCAGAGTTGTTTTTTGTCCCAGGAATTGAGCGAATCCAAAAGCAGCCTTTTGCCCTCCACTCACCGGCGGGACAAATTTATAAGGTACGACAAAGGCAGTCTCTGATTTTTGCTGCATCACATTTGAAATTCAGGAAAATAATCCCCGTTGAAAATTTAAAAATCAAATGTAAATATTATTCTTCAGATGATGTATTTAACCTTCCTATGCCCTTAAATCATTTTTTCATTATATTTGTCTTTTTCATTCACCAAACCTAATCCACCCATGAAATTTGATTTTTGCGTATACCTCGATGCCGGCCATGGTGCTATTGATAAAGATGGCAAATATGTTACTGCTCCGAATAAACAATTCGAACACTCAAAGGGTACTTTCCATAACGGAAAATGGTTTTACGAAGGTGTCTGGAACAGAACCCTTACCAACAGGGTAGCCGCCAAACTGACCAACCTGGGAATCAGCAATGTGATTGTCAGCCATGAATATGTCGACATTTCTTTGCAGTACCGGGTAGATCTGGCTAACTGGTACCATAAAAATTACAAAAAAGGCCTCTATATTTCCAATCATGCTAACGCTTCGGGATCACACACTGCCCGGGGTTTTGAAGTGTACACCACCCCTGGCGTTACGGCCTCTGACAAGGTCGCTGAAATGCACTGGAATAATGTTAAGGATCTCCTGGGCAGTAAAATAAAGATGCGCAGCGATACTTCTGACGGCGACCACGACAAAGAAGCCAGGTTTTACGTCATTAAAAATACCGCTATGCCGGCAATTCTCGTCGAGCATTTATTCTTTGACCAATACGATGATGCCCAATTGCTGATGGATGATGAGATCGTTGAAAGATTCGCTGAAGCACAGGTGAGAACGATAATAGAGTATTTCAACAGCTTGTCGTAATATTAATTAAGTAACTTTCATCACAGCAAAGGATAAAAAAAAAGAAGTATCTTCGCTGAAATTTTTAAATTTCTTTATTTGAAAACCATCGCTAAAATATTGGCATGTTACTTTTTGGTGGGAAGTATCTTCCCCCAAACGGATTTTAGTCAAATCTCTAAATTCCTTAACCTCTATGAGCATTTCAATCAACACAAAGCTCAAAAAGAAGCCAATGGGGAAACTTTTTCCATGATGGATTTCCTGACCCTTCATTACACCAAAAACACGCCACATAAACATTCCGGCGACAATAACCATCAGCAACTTCCACTGCATCACTTTGGTCATTCAGCAGACTTTGTAGCCCAAAGTATACCATCCATTTCCACCCCTGATTTGGGAATAGGCCCTTTACTGCTTATCCCAATTAATCAGTTGGATTCTGCCGAATTTACCCGGGGTGTCTTTCAACCTCCCATCTCTGCCTGATTTTTTCTTCCCGGCATCTTATGCCGAGGATGTCCTTTATTCTATTTTTTCCAATTGATTTTGACCGTTTTACCAGTGAATAAGACCTGGCAAAACCATTAAGTAATTTAAAGATAAATTCAAATGATTGAACGGATCATACACCTCTCGGTGCACAATAAGCTGGTAGTCGGACTACTGGTATTAGGATTGATCATCGGAGGTATACTCTCTTTGCAGCAATTGCCCATTGACGCAGTCCCTGACATAACCAATAATCAGGTACAGATAGTGACGGTTTCCCCGTCCCTTGCTCCCCAGGAAGTTGAGCAATTCATCACCTACCCTGTGGAAGTAGCCATGTCTAACATTCCGAATGTAACGGAAATCAGGTCCATTTCACGGTTTGGCCTGTCGGTTGTTACCATTGTATTTAAAGATAATGTTCCCATCCTGGAGGCGAGACAATTCGTCAAGGAACAGATAAGCATGGCAGCGGGTGAGATCCCCGAAGGACTTGGTGTACCGGAACTCATGCCCATCACCACCGGGCTGGGAGAAATTTACCAGTACGTACTAAAAGTAAAACCCGGTTTTGAAGACCGATACGACGCCATGAAACTGAGAACCATCCAGGACTGGATCGTAAAACGCCAGTTGGCAGGAACTGTCGGCATAATTGAGATCAGCAGCTTTGGGGGGCTTATGAAACAATATGAAATAGCGCTGAACCCTCTCCTGTTGGAGAGTATGGAGGTCAGTATTGCTGAAGTTTTCGAAGCTCTCGCCAAAAACAACCAGAACAGCGGAGGAAGCTATATCGAAAAACAAACCAATGCTTATTACATCCGTACCGAAGGCGTACTCAAATCCGAAAAAGACATTGCCAATATCGTCATCAAAACCCGCAATGGAATGCCGGTATTGATCAAGGACGTAGGAACGGTTGGTCTGGGGAGTCCCAAAAGGTTTGGTGCCATGACCATGGACGGAAAAGGAGAGGCCGTCGGCGGCATCGCCCTTATGCTCAAAGGAGCCAATTCCTCAGAAGCCATTGCCAACGTACACACCCGAATCGAAGAAGTGAAAAAATCATTGCCCGAAGGTATTGAGATATATCCTTACCTCGACCGTTCGGACCTGGTGGGCAATGCCATCGACACGGTAAAAACAAACCTGCTGGAAGGGGGGATCATCGTAATATTTGTACTGGTACTGCTCCTCGGTGATATTCGTGCCGGCTTGATCGTGGCTTCTCTTATTCCGCTTTCCATGTTATTTGCCATCATCCTCATGAATTACTTCGGCATATCAGCCAACCTCATGTCCCTGGGAGCCATCGACTTCGGTATCGTAGTTGACGGGGCCGTGATCATCGTGGAAGGGGTGCTGCACACCATTTTCACTTATCATGTTGGTAAGCGGCTCACTCAGTCACAGATGGATGGTATCATTACCGAAGCTTCGGCCAAATTATTCCGCTCAGCCGTTTTCGGAGTATTCATCATTCTTGTCGTTTTTATTCCCATCATGACCTTGACAGGCATCGAAGGGAAAATGTTCCGCCCGATGGCGATGACCTTCAGTTTTGCGGTACTTGGGGCGATGTTATTATCGCTCACCTATGTTCCTATGATGGCTTCGCTGATCATAAAAAAGAACATCCGTGAACACCAGTCATTTGCAGACAAAATCGTGGGCTTCATGAGAAAATTATATCGCCCCACTCTTGATTTTATCCTAAAAATCCCTTCGTTGGTCATCGGTGCCACTGTGGCTGCATTTATCGTAGCCTTTTTGGTTTTCAGGTCCATGGGAGCTGAATTCATCCCGACACTTGAAGAAGGTGATCTCGCTATGCAGATGACCATCCAGCCGGGAAGTTCCCTCACCGAAAGTGTCAAATCTTCAAGCGCAGCGGAAAAAATCCTGCTCGATAACTTCCCTGAAGTGGAACACGTAGTTTCCAAAATTGGTACCGCAGAAGTTCCGACGGATCCCATGGCGATCGAAGATGCCGACATCATGATCATTCTGAAGGAAAAAGACGAGTGGACAAGTGCCTCGAACCGGGAGGAACTGGCAGACAAAATGAAAGAAAAACTGGCCGTCATCCCCGGGGTTTCTTTTGAATTCACACAGCCCATTCAACTGCGGTTCAACGAACTGATGACGGGAGCTAAAACAGATATTGCGGTTAAGATATTTGGGGAAAATAACGAAACCCTCAAGGACATTGCCGATGAAGCGGCCGGTTATATTAGCAATATCCAGGGTGCGGGTGATGTCAAGGTAGAACAAACCGACGGTCTGCCCCAACTGGTGATCCGGTTTGACCGACAGAAAATAGCCCAGTATGGTTTAAATATTGAAGCACTCAATACCCTGATACGAACGGCCTATGCCGGAGCATCAGCAGGGGTCATTTTTGAAAATGAAAGGAAATTCGATCTCGTAGTAAGGCTCAACAAAGCGGGCCGGGAGGATCTCAACCTAAACCAGCTTTTTATAGACCTGGCCAATGGGCACAGCATTCCCATGAGTGAAGTAGCCGAAGTTGAATTCATCGAAGGACCTGCCCTTATCAGCCGGGAAGATGCCAAAAGGAGGATCAATATAGGGATTAACGTGCGTAACCGTGACGTCGCCAGCCTGGTGGCAGATATTGAAAATACCCTGGCGGACAAGTTAGCCCTTCCTCCAGGATATGCCATCAAATACGGCGGGCAATTTGAAAATCTCGAAAAAGCTAAAAAAAGACTCGGCCTGGCAGTACCCGCAGCCCTGTTGCTCATTTTTGCTTTGCTGTATTTTACTTTTGAAAAAATAAAATACGCTTTGCTCATTTTCACAGCAGTTCCGCTTTCCGCTATTGGTGGCGTGCTGGCACTATGGCTTCGTGATATGCCTTTCAGTATATCGGCAGGTGTGGGATTCATCGCTCTCTTTGGGGTCGCTGTGCTCAATGGTATTGTTATGATCAGTTACTTCAACCGGCTGAGATACGAAGATGGGATGACAGATATCCGGGAGGTCGTTTTGGAAGGGAGTCTTATCAGGCTGCGTCCCGTCATCATGACGGCCACCGTAGCTGCTCTGGGATTCCTGCCTATGGCATTATCCACAGGCAATGGAGCCGAAGTGCAAAAGCCTTTAGCCACCGTTGTCATCGGCGGACTGATCACCTCCACCATGCTCACTTTAATCCTGTTACCGGTATTGTACCATCTCGTCAACAAGAATATTGTGAGACCAGGCCTGGGGAAAGCCACGATGGTCCTGTTATTGATGATCGGCGGCACTGCTTTACAGGCACAGGCACCTTACATCACCCTTGACGGTGCGATGCAAAACGCCCTGCAAAATCATCCGGACATCAAAAATGCAACGCTGCATATTCAACAGAACCAGTTGTCCCTTCAATCGGCAAGGGACATACCGGCAACGGATATCAGCCTGGAAACCGGACAAATCAACACCAAGCTGTTGGATTTCAGGTTCGATATCAATCAGTCGATCGGCAATCCGGCAGCCAACAAAAGTCGCAAAGCACTGGCAAAAGCCAACATTGTTTTGTCGGAAAAAGAACTGGATCATTTAAAACGGAACATTGCAGTTCAGGTGAAACAAGCCTGGTTTCTTTGGCAATACCACAATCAGAAAACAAATTTGCTGGAGGAGCAATACGAACTGATGAAGGGTTTTGCAGAAAAAGCGAAACTGGCCTTTGACACTGGCGAAACCAGTAAACTCGAGCAAACACTGGCAGAAAACGAGTTGCTTAAAATTCAGCGTTCCCTGGTTTACGCCAGACAGGAAACGGAACAAGCCTACGCACAACTCGCCCAGGTAGCCTACTTCCGCGAATCTTTTAACATTACGGAAGAACAACTGGCTATGCTGCCCCTGCCCGGTTATGCAGATTCCGCTGATGTGGCACTTACTGCACCTTATGTGGTAGGGATTGAAGTAGCCAAAAGAGAAACGGATCTGCAACAACAACTCCTGAAACCTGAATTTTCAATCGGATATTTCAACCAAAGCATACGCCCCGATTACAGCTTACAGGGAATCCAGGCCGGTATCAGCATTCCGCTCTGGAGAAAAGCTCAGCAGGCAAAGATTCAACAAGCACAGATCGGTGAATTAAAGGCCCTGAATATGCTTGAACACCGGGAGCAGCTTGTCAAGGAACAACTGGCCTTTTACCAAAAGTCCGCCTTCCTGCTATTTGAAGAACTCGACGGTTGGGGTGCAGACATACAACAGCAATCTGCCAGCTTGCGACGATTGGCCAAATCACGGTTTCAGGAAGGAGAGATCAGTTATTTCGAATATGTGCAAAGTTTAAATACCGCCCTGGCCAATGAAATAGAGTACCTCGACCTTATTTATAAATTTGATCAATCCGCACTGTATCTGGAGTATTTAATGGGTCAATAAAAAAATTTCATCCTTACAATTAAATTTGAATAAAATGCAAGAAAATATAAAATTCATCATCCTATTGTCAGTCATGGCCGTCTTTTCGGTTTCATGCAATTCAGCAAAAAACGAAGTTGAAGCAAGCGGTTTGGAAGCCGAGGTTTCCGGGGAGAATAACCAAATCCGGCTTTCGGCAGAACAAATAAAAATGGCAGGGATAACCTATGGTGAACCCCAAAGTCGTAAAATATCAAAATACATTGAATGTACAGGAAAGGTGGAGGTACCGCCCAATAGCCTGGCATCGGTTTATTCTTCCGTAAGGGGTTTTGTAGGTTCCGTCAAGTACCTGCCCGGGGATTATGTCAAAAAGGGCAGCCTCCTGACAACCATAAAACATCCGGAGATCATAAAACTGCAAACGCAATACCTGGAGTGTAAAAGCCGGCTGGAATTTGCTGAAAAAGAATATCAGCGGAAACAGGCCCTTGCAGCGGAAGATGCCACTTCCCAGAAAATACTGGAGGAAGCAAAGGTCAACCTGGAAACTGAACGGGCTGTCTTCAAAGGCTTAAAGGCGGAATTGGATCTCGTTGGTTTATCTGTTCAACAAATTGAAAATGGCGAGATCCTGCCTTATATCCAGATCTATGCCCCCATCAACGGTTTCGTTGCTTCGGTAAACATTAATAAAGGAAAACTCATTGGCCCGGAAGATCTTTTGTATGAAATAGTGGACGACAGTCATATGCACCTGGAACTGCAGATTTTTGCCAAAGATATTCCTAAAGTTAGAAAAGGTCAGTATATTGAAGCATCCGTACCCGGTCTGGATGCAAAAATAGGTGCGGAGGTTTACCTCGTAGGTCATGTGATCGATATGGAAACAAAAACAACGATGGTACATGGTCATTTTGAAAATAAACCGCCGACTCTTACTGCAGGTACGTATCTGCATGCCAGGATTTTTGAAAGTAAAGACTCCGTTATGGCCATACCGCAATCTGCCCTCATCAGAAGCGGAGAAGACTTCTTTGTATATGTCCTGAAAGATGGGATTTTCATCAGAAAGGACGTCACCACCGGAGCTTCCGACGACGAATATGTTGCTATTGAAGGATTGTTGCTGGAAGAAGGCGAGCAGCTCGTTACCGGAGGAGCTTATTATATTCATGGATCTGGCACAGGGGAATAAACCTGTCCGGTCATTTAACACAAAACCTAGAAATAATTAATATGAAAAAGTACATTTTATGGGGCGTACTGGTAGTAATTCTAATGATTCAGTTTATCCGGATTGACAAGACCAATCCGGCATCCGATCCTGCAATCGATTTCATTGCCATGACCAACCCGCCCGCAGAAGTTGCCGACATGATCAAAACCAGTTGTTATGACTGCCATTCCAACCAGGTAAATTATCCATGGTATACCAACGTGGCACCTGTATCCTGGTGGGTTAAAAAGCATATCAATGAAGGCAGGGAACATTTGAATTTCTCTGAATGGGGTAATTATGAACAAGGCCGTCAAAACCACAAACTGGAAGAGTTTTACTCCGAAGTCAAAGAAGGAGAGATGCCCCTGAAGTCATACCTCATCATTCACTCGGAAGCCAAATTGAGTGATGCACAGGTTCAACAAATGACAGACTGGGTAGTTTCCATCGGAGGATCAGGTGTAAAAGGAGAAGGAGAAGAAGAACACGAGGAACACGACGATTAGGACAACGATTGATACAGGTACTGGGTACTGGGTACTGGTTGCTGGTTGAGAAAAGCAAGCCAGTAACCAGTATCTAGAAACCAACAACCTGTTTAAACACATCCCAGACCACCACTCCGATGCAAACCGAAATATTCAAGGAGTGTTTGGTACCGAACTGAGGGACTTCGATGCACTCATCTACCAGGGCCATGGCTTCTTCACTGACCCCGGAAACTTCGTTGCCAAAGACCAGGGCAACTTTTTGGTCTTCAGGTAAGCGAAAATCCTGAAGCAGGGTACTGTTCTCTGCCTGTTCGACAGCCACTACATGGTATCCATCCTTTTTGAGCTGTATTATGGCATTTTCTGTGCGTTCAAAGTAGTTCCAGTCCATCGACTGGGTTGCGCCAATGGCCGTCTTGAGGATCTCCCGGTGCGGGGGTCGGGCAGTGATACCACAGAGCAAAACCTGCTCCAAAGCAAAGGCATCTGCAGTCCGGAAAGCGGATCCCACATTGAGTCCTGACCGAATGTTATCCAAAACGATGACGACGGGTGTTTTGTCTGTTTTTTTGAAGGATTCAACATCCAGCCTATTGAGTTCCTGAAGTTTTAATTTTCGCATAATTCTTTCGGTTGGCGCAAATTTCGCAAATTTGTAATACTTTTTTAGTTAACCGCTTTATAATCGGTTTGAAAAAAACATACTTGTGCCGGAAAACACTCCAATAAAACACCCTTCCTTATTGATTGTCCTGGAGGCAGCAGTATTGTATGTGTTATTACTTCTGGCACACGGATACGTATTTGGGCACCAGGATTTAATCGAGGTCACTGGCTACCTGAATTTCCTCCAGGATCCTACCCTTTATCCTCAGGATTTCTACATACAGCAAATAACTTCGCGGGTACCCAATGAACGCTGGATGTTTGTTCATCTTCTCAACTTTTTCAACATCAGTACTCCGTGGAGTTTTCTGGTGGCGCATTTTGTCATTTCCCTCACCATGTTGTCCGGCTTAATCGTAACTGCACGTGAATTTATCAAAAGTGACCTTTTTGCTTTTGTTGCTGTCGTTGCTACCCTGGTGGTATTTTATAAGATCAACCTGGGTGGAAATGAGATTTATTACAACACCTTAACTTCGAGTCTGGCAGCCAAGGCCATCGGTATCTGGAGCATATTTTTCTTGCTGCGTCAAAAGCCAACCACAGCCATACTGATGTTGATTCCTGCAAGCCTCATTCATCCCCTGGTTGGCATCCAGTTATTTATGATCTTTGCAGGCACCTTATTTGTACAACAAATAAATACGGGGAACCAGGCAAGTCCGATAAAAAAATACTGGAGTATCCCGGTGTATTTACTTACTGCCGGAGTATGGCTTTATTTTCTCGAAAAACAATTCTCGGGAGGTAATCTGGATAGCACAACATTTTATAAGATCATCGAATTCAGGTTGGCCCACCATTTTATTCCGGAAGCATTTGGCTTAAAAAATTACCTGGTATTGGTGCCCCTGTTTTTGTTTGGCTGGGTTTACTTCCGGAAAAACAATGAGATGCTTTTCTGGTTTTTCAATTTTACCATACTTGGATTAGTTATTTACACAATAGGTGTAGAATTATTCCAAAATACTCTTTTTCTTTCCACTCAATGGTTCAAAACCACTATTTGGTTGAAATATTTCTCCATAATTGCTGGTTGTGCTTTAGTGGTCGATTTGATCAGAAAATACCTAAACAGGGCTACCAAAAGCATTAATTTCCTGATGATTTCAGGGCTGATTCTATTGGCGGTCTTTCTTGTCTGGAAATTACCTGTAAGACACCAGACTACCTTCGATATGCCCTGGAGGGGGCATACAATGATGAAATAGCCATATCAAAGCTGGCCTTGAAAAAAACGCCAAAGGATGCGTTGTTTGTTACGCCTGTTTATTTTACCCACCTGAAATACTACGGCCAACGAAGCAGCTATGTCGATTACAAGGCCATGGTACACCACAAGTCAGTCCTGCCGGTATGGTATCAGCGCATAAAGGTAATTTACCAAATGAATGACCAGGAGAGTTCGACCCAAAGATTATCCAGTAAGCAAATGCAATTACCCCAATCTGCAGCAGGAATAGCAAAGCTTAAATCCCTCGGCATCACCCACATGATTTCAGATATTGCTTTAATCAGCGGGACAAATTTACTGGGGCAAAAAGGTAAGTACTATTTGTATGAGTTACGATAATGACGAATGACGAATTTAATATATCACCCAACTCATAATTCGTCATTCGTCACTTGTAATTATTAATTCCGCTTTCTCCGGTAAGCCATCGCGGCTTTAACAAAGGAAACAAAAAGCGGGTGTGGGTTCTCCACAGTACTTTTTAATTCCGGATGAAATTGTACCCCCACAAACCATGGATGATCTTTCAATTCAACGATTTCCACCAATCCCGTATTCGGATTGATACCTGTTGCCACCAGTCCGTTTTCCTTCATTTTTTGGCGATAAACATCATTGAATTCATAACGGTGACGGTGACGTTCTTTAATGTCCTGGGTACCATAAGCCTTGAAGGCAAGACTACCTGGCTCCAGTTTACAGTCATAAGCCCCCAGGCGCATCGTACCTCCCATCATGGTAATTTTTTTCTGATCCTCCATCATATCAATGACCGGATGCGGCGTTTCCGGATCCACCTCTACAGATGCAGCCCCTTCTAATTCAAGTACGTTGCGGGCAAATTCCACAACTGCACACTGCATACCCAGGCATATACCGAAAAACGGTTTTTATTTTCTCTCAGGTATTGAATAGCTTTGATCTTGCCCTCAATGCCCCTGTGTCCAAATCCCGGAGCCACTAAAATACCATCATAGTCATTTAATCTTTTTGCCACCATAGCATATTCATCTTCCAGCATCTCGGAATGGATGGGATCCACGATAACTTTGCATTCATTGACTGTCCCGGCATGAATAAAGGATTCATAAATGGACTTATAAGCATCCTGAAGTTCATTGTATTTACCAACAAGACCTATTTTTATTTCATAAGTTGGATTCTTTAACTTCCCCAGGAAGTTTTTCCAAACTCTAAGCTTGGGACTGCTCGTATCCGGCAGATTGAGTTTTTTAATAACTGTAGCATCCAGTTTTTCTTTCAACATCAGCAAAGGCACATCGTAAATAGATTCAGCATCGATGGATTCCACCACAGAATCTATATCTACGTTGCAGAAAAGTGCCAGTTTTTCGCGTATCTCCGTTGTGAGAGGATACTCTGTACGACAAACCAAAATATCCGGCTGTATCCCTGTATTCAACAATTCCTTTACTGAGTGTTGAGTAGGTTTGGTTTTCAATTCCTTGGCAGCACGCAGGTAGGGGACCAAAGTCAAATGGATAACCAGGCATTTTTCCTGCCCAAGCTCCCTTCTCAATTGCCGCAATGCTTCCAGGTATGGCAGGGATTCAATATCGCCGACTGTTCCCCCCAGCTCTGTAATCACGATCTCAAATTTACCGGACTCCCCAAGCAGCTTCATCCGTCTTTTGATCTCATTGGTGATATGGGGAACAACCTGAACGGTTTTGCCCAGGTAGTCTCCTGCACGTTCCTTGTTGATCACTGTCTGATAAATCCTGCCCGTGGTAACGTTGTTGGCCTGAGAGGTAGGCACGTTTAAGAAACGCTCATAATGCCCGAGATCAAGGTCTGTTTCGGCACCGTCATCGGTGACATAGCACTCCCCGTGTTCATAGGGGTTTAACGTACCCGGATCAACATTAATATAGGGATCGAATTTTTGAATGGTAACCGTAAAACCACGTGCCTGAAGCAATTTAGCAAGAGATGCAGAGATGATTCCTTTACCCAGAGATGATGTTACGCCGCCCGTAACAAAGATGTATTTCGCCATTAGAATTGATTGTTTTGCTACGGAATGCAAAGGTATGCAATAAATGAATAAAAGGGAACTGGGGAGAAAGAAATAAGGAAAAAAGTTCCGGATTTCGGGTTGTTTCAGATCTATCCAGATTGCTGTGTTACCGGGTGATTGCTGAACCCTGGTCACTGTTGGCTGAAGGCTGGTACTGAAGACTGACACAAGGGACTGGAACTGAAGACTGCCAGCCGGGAACCGGAACTGCCAAGTGTTAAAATAAAAATCACAACAATCCCGGCCCTCGTGGCGTTTTTTAATTATCTTGCAGTATAACCATTTGCTATGAAAAAAACTTTTGCTCTACTCTTTTTAGCCCCTGTATTATTTATTTCAGCCTGTACTTTCACCCAGAAAATCCGGGATGGAAAAACGGCCTTTGAGCGCAAACAATTTGCAGTTGCTGAAAAACTCCTTAAAAAAGAATACGACAAGGCCGAAAGCCGTGTGGAAAAGGGTAAAATTGCCTTCCTGTTGGGAGAATCCTACAAATACCTTAATAAAAGTGAGGCTTCCATCAACTGGTATGAAACAGCCTATAATAACCAGTACGGCTATGAAGCTCAAAAAGCATTGGCATATGCCTTAAAAAAAGCTGAACGTTATGGTGAAGCAGGCATTGCTTTCAAAGAGTTGGGGCTAGAAATTGGTAGTCCATATGAATACCGCCGGGAAATCAGCGCCTGCAATATTGCTGAAGGATGGAAAAAGATCAAAATACAGAATACAAAATAGAGCTCGCTGATTTTAATACCGGAGGAGCCGAATATGCCCCTGCTTTTTACAGGGACAACAGCCTGGTTTTCACCTCAGACCGCCGTACCAGCACGGGCGAACAGACCTACAACTGGACTGGTAATGAATTCTCTGACTTATTCAAAGTTGATCTCTCCACCAATGAGGTACGCCTCTTTGACCCCGCTCTCAATACGGAAAACAACGAGGGTACGATGGCTTTTAACGGTGATTTCACAGAAGCCGTTTTCAGTCGCTGTTTTGGGGAAAAACTCCAGGACAAATATTGTAAATTAATGTACACCACCCAACAAAATGGCGTTTGGTCGGAACCTGTACCCCTACCCTTCCAGGACCTTACTGTAAATTACGGCCAGCCAAGTCTTTCCAAAGACGGCAAAACCCTGCTTTTTGTGGCAGAGCATCCCGACGGCTGGGGCGGCACAGACATTTGGATGACGGAAAAGAATGATGCCGGAGAGTGGAGCGAGCCACAGCTGATGTCGCGAAGCATCAACACCATAGGTAATGAAGCCTTTCCCCACATGGATGAAGACACTTTATACTTCTCTTCCGATTTCCACCAGGGCATGGGGGGACTGGATGTTTTCAAAACCTATAAAATCAATACAGGAGGCTGGTCTCCGGCCTTCAACCTCAAACCACCGATCAACTCCGGGTATGACGATTTTGGCTTTATCGTGGATTATACCTCCAACCGCCCTGAAGATGTTTTGCAAACCGGGTATTTTACCTCTACACGCCCCGACCTGGGAATCGGCAATGACGATATTTTTAAATTTGAAAAACGCAAGGTAGTGGAAGAAGTTGTTGAAGTTCCCAAGGAGATCGAATACAAAATGACGCTGGATGTTTATGTGCTTGAAAAGATCTATGCAGAACCCGGAAATCCCAACAGTGCTATACTTGGACGCAAACCGCTCCAGGGAGCAACACTGAGGATCAACATCGGACAGCGGAAACAAAACATTACCATTGACGAAAACGGATTGTTTAGTATTGAACTCGCTGATGATACCGAATACCAGTTCTTTGCAGAAATGCCCGATTACCTGAGTAATCAATCGAAATTTACCACCAAAGGCATTGGCAAAGACCCCAACAATCCTGTCCGGCAATTCGAGCTGGAGATCGTATTGGATAAAATTTACGCCAACCAGGAAATCGTATTGGAAAACATCTATTACGACTTCGACAAATGGGATCTGCGCAGCAGCGCCAAAGCGACCCTTGATGATTTAGCTCAAACACTATCCATCAACCCGCGCATCACCATCGAATTAGGTTCTCATACCGACTGCCGGGGGGCACCGAGATACAACCAGGAACTTTCCCAGCGAAGAGCGCAATCTGCCGTTGATTATCTCATTTCCAAAGGTATTGACGGCTCACGCCTGATCGCTACCGGGTTTGGAGAGAATAATCTGGCCATTGATTGTGTGTGCAGCCAATGTACGGAGGAAGAGCACCAGGTGAACAGACGGACGACGTTTAAGATTATTGAATAGGATCCGGTAGCTGGTTAATAAACTAATGTGAACTATGTGACTATGTGGTTAAAATTTATAAACCACATAGTCACATAGTTTTGATTTTACAGAGGTGCCTTTTTATTCTTTCAAATCAAAATAATTCGGGAAATACCCCGGGAGCATTGGAGAAGGCTCCCATTCAAAACGTTTGTGCACGATTACCCTGCTTACCGGTACTATGAGATAAATTTCGGGTTGTTCATCATAAATGATCTCCTGAAGTTCACCATACAGCGATTTCTTTTTCGCTGTATCTGTTTCTTTGACAATTTCATCGATCAGTGCGTCTGTTTCCTCATTGCCGAAACCTACGCGTCCTGCGCCTGAGGTATGCCAGTTCTGCTTGGGATTCCAGCTAACCGGGGGCCAGCTTCTTCCTCCCGGAGCAATATCGTAATCACCGGTTTTGGTATTTTGCAGCATCACCGCATAATCCATCGATTTAGGTTCTATGGAAATTCCTGCTTTTTTGGTGGTTTCCTGGATTAACAAGGCCAACATCCGCTGGCGTTCACTCTTGCCTGCATACTGGAATTCCAGTTGTAATTCCACTCTTTCCCCATCGATATCTTTATCCACGACCCCATCATTGTTGGTATCTTCCCAGCCGGCATCTTTCAGCAGTTCCTTCGCTTTGGCAATATCAAATGCCGGGGGGGCAAGGTCTTTGCGGTAATAAGTCGCAGAAGGATGCACCGGAACGGAGAACCGGACTGCCAAACCACCATATACCGTTTCAATGATCTGATCCACGTCGATGGCATGAGCGATGGCCTTACGCACACGTTTGTCAGCCAGTTTATCCTTTCTGCCGTTGACGAAAAGCATATAATAGCCCAGGAATGGCGGTGTTTCAAAGTTATAAATTTCATTCAAAAGGGAGTCTTCCCGCAGTTCCTTAAAATCATTGGGATCAATATTGGCCATGGCATCGATTTCTTCGGACTTGAGTGCGGAAATTGCAGAAACATTATCCACGATAGGCTTGAAAATTAATTTATCCGGCTTTGCCGACAAGGAAGGAAAATCCTTTGCGAGGTCCTCGCCCCACCAGTTTTCCTTTTTGGCCAGTACCACTGACTGTCCTGCCTCCCAGCTTTCTACGCGATAAGGACCACTGCCTGAAATGGCCGTTACATCATGGGAGAACCTGGAAGAGCTGAAGTCCTCTGCAAACTGGCCAATGGCAGGGTTTTCTTTGGATATCGCTTCCATCTTTTCCTCATCAAGGAAATCCGCCAAAGGAATATCTGTCAGGGCATTTTGAGCATCATAAATATGGGCAGGCATCACATACATGGTATTCGAAATAGTTTCCACCACATTATCCGTTTTCTCTGTGTAAACAGTAAAACGTTTGGGGTTGTCAGCATCAACCTCAATACCTTTGACCATTGACAAATAAGGCCTGACTCTTTGAGTAGTCAATTGGGGAACAAAAACCGCTTTAATTGTAAAAACGAAATCATTCCCGGTTACAGGTGTACCATCATCCCAGGCAGCTTCTTCAAAAATATCAAAAGTATAGGCCATACTTCCGGCATAGGGCCCTTCTGTTACTTCCTTTTCCTCTGGCCATGCTTTCGCAAGTTGAGGAATGAATTCCAGTGTTTTCGGATTTATGGACAGCAGGTAAGAAAATAGCTGCATATTTACTTCCGTAGCATAGGCCGTTGTAGCCAGCATAGGGTTGAGTCTGTCGGGACTCTCATCCAGGCGAAGAATCACTTCATTGGACGTTCTTTTCCAGTTATTGGTTTCTTCCCGGGCAGATTCGTCACCACAGGAACCAATTAATATCAATCCTAGAAGAAGGAAAAAGATACGTTTCATGGTTTTCAGATTTTAGATTGTTGAATTATGATTGTATGTTTTAATGAATTTAAAAAGTTGTCATGCATGAGGCTATCCATACCCTTAAACCAACTACTTCAAAACCTCAAAAGTATTGACATGAAACCCGGGCTTCAAAATGGAAGGCTTCCCTTTTAGTCGTTTACTGATAGCGATTTTTTCCTTTGGCGAAAAGAGCATAATCATGGGCTGTTCGTCATACACCAGCTCCTGGAACTGCTTGTATAAAACAGCTCTTTGGGTTTCGTCAAGCGTTATACGGATGGAATCGATCAGTGCATCGGATGCCGCATTTCCAAAACCAACACGATTGGAACCACTGGGGGTATCACTGCTGGTATGCCACAATTGCTTCGGATCATCCGGCAATGGATCAAGACCATATGCTCTGGAAAACAACTCAAAATCCCTTTGTCGCAAATCCGCCGAAATGGCTCTGAATTCTTTAGCATTAATATTGATCCGGACTTTGGCTTTTTTGGCATTTTCCTGAAACATCAGGGCTAGCCTGGAGCCAAATTCTGATGACTGTGTTGTCAGGAAATCCAATGTAAGATCCACCTGCTCACCGTCTATCATTTTATCCAGTATTCCATCATTATCGTTATCCGTCCATCCCGCTGCTTTCAGCAGGGCGGCAGCTTTTTCAACATTATAATCAATCAGGGGGAGTTCTTTATGATAATAGGAACGTATCTTCGGGAAAGGACCCACCAATCTTTCCGCGAAGCCGTCGTAAAGCAATTCAATGGCGGAATCGACATCAACCAAATGGGCCAAAGCCCTTCTTACCCTTTTATCGTTGAGTTTGGGATTTTTGGTATTTATCCCAATATAATAGACATTCGCTGTAGTGGGCGTATATAACTCAAACCGCTCCAAAACAAATTTGTTGTTCAAAAGTGCGGAAAATTCTTTAGAATCCAATTGTCCGGCGGCATCTAATTCTCCGGCTTTAAGCGCAACTGCTGCTGAAGTCTGATCTTCTACTATGCGGAATACTATCTCCAAAGGGTATGCAGTGAGGCTTGAATTTTTTTCGATAACAGCATCTGCCCACCAGTTGGCCTTCCTTTTAAGTACAATTTTATTGCCTTCTTCCCATATGTCTAACTCATAAGGACCTGCCCCGCTAACAAAAGCTTTATCCCGTTCAAATTTGGAACTATTAAAATGTTCCGCGAACTGCGCAAGGCCTGGCGATGCTTTGGCCAGTCTATCCGCTGTTTCCGGTATGCAAAGGTCAGACAAAGGGAATTGCCTCATGATGTTTTCCGGGTCATAAATATGTTCAGGCAAAACAACCATATTGCTGATGGCAGCTTCCGACAGGATGTATTTTTTATTGGCAATAACAGTAAATTTGCCCGGGGTTTCAGGATAAGCTTTAATGTCTCCGATAAAATCAAAATATCCCCGGTAAGGTGCAGAATTGACCAATGGATTGAACATCGCCTTTAGCGAAAAAACCACGTCATCAACAGTGACAGGACGTCCATCCGACCAGGTAGCTTCTTTCCTCAGTTGAAAGGTATAGTCAATCGTTCCGCCTTCCCGTTCTTCCACCTTTGCGGCGTTTTCCACCAATTGAGGTACCAATTCCAAAGTAACGGGATCGAAGGCCATCAGGCTCGCATGGATCTGATCGATGACCACACGGCTATAACTGTTTACAGTCGTCAGGGGATTTAACCGATCTGGTTCATTCGCCAATCGAACATAAATGGGGTTTCCTTCGTTATTAAATTCAATGACAGGTGTTTTATGCTGTGGGTCACCGGCACAGGAACTGAATAAATAAATAATTATGGTGAGGGGAAGCCATTGGAAGCATGTTTTCATCAAACTGGAATTTTAAATAAGCTCTAAAATAAGTTTTTTTACAGTTAATTTTAACATTAAGGGTTCTACAAACAAATATTTATGCAAAAGAATGTATTGATTGCGGGAGGAAGTGGATTGGTAGGTAAGCGACTGAGTGAAATGTTGCAACAAAAAGGATATACCGTAAGCTGGTTGAGCCGGAAAGCCAATAAAAACGGGAATATAATAGCTTATCGATGGGACCTGGAACAAGGTTTTATTGACGAAGCAGCTATTCAAAATGCTGATTACGTAATCAACCTGGCAGGATCGCCGATAGCTGCCAAGCCCTGGACACCTCAACGAAAAAAGGAAATTATCGAGAGTCGGACCGGTAGCATCCGGTTGTTGAACGACTATTTCAAAAAAGTCAAATTCCCTGAAATGTATTGTTCAGCCACTGCCGTTGGATATTACGGGGACAAGGGAGATGAACTGGTTGACGAGACAGCCTCTCCCGGAACGAAAGGTTTCCTGCCCGAAAGTTGTATCCAATGGGAACAAGCGTTTCATGAAATCAATGAACCCGGGTTCAGAACTGTTGCCCTTAGGGTTGGCATTGTTTTATCATCAAAAGGCGGAGCACTGGAGAAACTCCTTATGCCTTTTAAGTTTTTTATGGGCAACTGGCTCGGTTCCGGCAAACAATGGTACTCCTGGATACATATTGACGATCTTTGTCGAATGTTCATCTATGCCCTAGAAAATGAAAACATGAAGGGCATCTACAATGCCGTTGCTCCCAATCCCGAAACCAATAAAGACCTGACCTACACCATTAAAAAAGTATTGGCCAAACCTGCCATCATGGCGCCAGTCCCCGAATTTGCCATGCGGATAGGGATGGGGGAAATGGCAGATATGGTCCTGGACAGCGCCAAAATTTCTTCCCGAAAAATCGAATCTGCCGGATTTAAGTTTGAATATCCGGAGTTGGAAGGGGCTTTGAAAGATTTGTTGGGGTGAATGGAATGGTTTCAGGTTGTTTCAAGTTAGTAAGGGAATAGGGTTATTATTTGCGATCCAAAACTTTTACCAAAACGCTTAAAAAAATAATCCCCTCATTCCATTCAGAATATTGAAGGGTTCAAAGGCTTCTTTTTTACCGCAAGGCTCGCCTTGGTTACGCCAGGTTCGCAAAGACCTAACTTGAAAATATGAAACCGACCCCCCTGAAACTACCTTGGAACAATCTGAATCCGCCCTATTATTGAGGAGGATGTCGCTCATGCTCCAAATCTGTAACCATGACGGTAAATCTTCTACGAAAAACATTTATCTTTACCATATGAATTTTTCGTCTAAATTAATCGAGGAAGCGGTAGAGGCATTTGCCAGTCTGCCGGGCATTGGAAAAAAAACAGCCTTGCGACTCGTTTTACATCTCATCAAGCAGGATGAAGAAAAAAGTGAGGGTTTTGCCAATGCCATTCTGGCTATGCGCAAAAACATCAAGACCTGCAAGCAGTGTCACAATATCTCGGATGATGAGGTCTGTAGCATTTGCACCAATACACATCGGGACAGGTCAGTGATCTGCGTTGTCGAAAATATCCGGGATCTTATGGCCATCGAAGATACCGGCCAGTTTCGTGGATTGTACCATGTGCTCGGGGGTGTCATTTCACCAATCGAAGGTATCAGTCCTTTTGACCTGACCATCGACAGCCTGCTGGAAAGGATTGAAAAGGTCGGCGTGAAGGAACTCATCATGGCTATCAGCCCCACCATTGAGGGCGATACCACCATTTTTTACATTTCCAAACAACTCAAAGGAAAAGATATCAAGGTAAGTACCATTGCCCGCGGGGTATCTTTCGGCGGAGAACTCGAATATGCCGATGAACTAACCCTTGGAAGATCCATTTTGACGAGGACTCCTTATCAGTCGGAGTAAACAACTTTGAATTCATTCAATCAGTTGCCTGTACTTCATTATTCGATATTGGATAGTAACCGACATAGACCCCTAGCAGGGTCGTTCCTGGCCCCTTAGGGGCCATATATCGGTTACGAGGCCTGGAAAAATAAAACCCGTGCCGTCAGGTACGGAATCTGGAAAATTCCCGGATATTGACCTGTTTGCATATTTAGTTTAAGTGAAGACACTTAAACTAACGTCTCATTGTTTTCTTTATGTTAGTCGAAGTTTACAACTTCGATTCAATATCCAATTCAGGCCCTCCGGGCCGTGCGTCCTGGTTACTTTGTCACCCCTAACCGATTCGGAACCACAGAACCTGCCTTCCTGCGGTCAGCAGGTTTCGAATAATGAATTTCGAACTCCTAGGTTTTAAAAACCGTATCCCCGCCATCTATACTTCTACATCCGCCACATGCCCTCGGGCACGTTCAACCTTTACAAAATTGAGAATAACCAGTCCGATCAAAAAGAAAACACCCAGGATAAGTACACTGGTCCGCATATTACCGGTCATATTGGTCACCAGACCGAAAACAAAGGTTCCGAAGATAATCGCTACTTTATCAACCACTTCGTAAAAACTGAAAAAGGAGGCCGTATCTTCCAGGTCTTCGGGCAACAACTTCGCATAAGTGGACCGAGACAAGGATTGTATGCCCCCCATAACAACACCAACCCCGGCTGCCAGGGCATAGAAGTCGAGTTTTCCGGTTACCATATAAGCCAAAAAGCAGATGACGATCCAAATGACTAACATCACCATAATAGAGAGTTTGTTGCCTTTAGCATCCGATAGCTTTGCAAAAAGATAGGCGCCACCGATGGCGACAATTTGTAAGATCAAAACGACAATGATCAATTCGCTGGTGGCAAAATTCAATTCCTGCTTGGCAAAAAGAGAAGCCAGGTAAAGAATGGTCTGCACACCTGCATTATAAAAGAAAAAAGAAGCGAGAAATATCTTCATAAATTTCTGGTACTGAATAAACTTCCAGACCTTGACCAGTTCCTGGAAACCCCGGGAAATGAGTCCTTTATTACGCTCACGAACATCTCTCGGCAACCTGCGAAAGGGGATAATGGCAAACCCGATCCACCACAATCCCACCATGATAAAGGAAATACGAACTGACAGGGTACCCGCGTCCTGCAAGCCAAACCATTCCGGTTTCTGAATGATCACCAAATTGGTAATCAGCAACAATACACTGCCAACATACCCAAAGGTAAAACCGCGGGCACTCACCCGGTCGTACTGGTCTTCTGAGGCAATTTGTGGTAAGTAAGAATTATAAAAGACCTGTCCTCCGGCAAAACCTACCATGCCTAATACGAACCCCAACACACCAATATAGACCTGAGAGGTATCTCTGAACCAAAACAAAGAAATACAGGCCACCGAACCTAAAATGGTAAAAAACCGCATGAATACCATCTTCTTACCCCCGTAATCAGCTATGCCTGAAAGGATGGGGGACAGGATCGCGATGAGTACGTAAGCTGCTGAGATAGAATAAGCGTAAAGGGAATTATTGGACATTTCAATACCCAAAAACTTTATTTCGGCTGCGGTAACTTCCGTAAAATAGGTAGGAAATATAGCAACCGTAATGACCAGCGCAAAGGCAGAATTGGCCCAATCGAAAAAGGCCCAGGCATTGATGGTCCTTCGGTTATTCAGTTCAATAGGTAAATTATTGGTGGTATTGGTGTTCATTTAAGCGGGTTTAATGACACGCAAGATAGGAAAATTTGAGTATTCACTCTTGTAGAAGACAAGACTTAAGAGGTTCTTTTTTATTGAGAATAATTTTGGTTTTTTTTAACAATTACTTATTTTTACGAAGATAAATGCATACTTTGCATTTTCCCTTTCAAATTAAAAGCTGGTTTTACAACCTGCTGTGATTCAAATAATGAATCATTATTTTCCTTTTCTTTAAAATGATTGAAATTATCCTTAACAAGGATAACTAATTCATTGCCTTTTCAGTCTCTCACATGCGGACAAATTTACCTAAAACCAACAAGGTTACCGTTGTTGGCAATAATCATTTGATTAATGCTCCTTTTGAAACCTTGTTGTACAAGTCGAATGTCTGTAAACACCTTTATTTATTGAATGTCCAGGAGGCAACAGATTCTTGTTTATTAGGATTGGTTGATTAATAATTGATCATTCTAGCGCACGAATACCGATGAAATGCTCATCAGGTAGGTTGTATTCCTGTGCCTGTAATTGTCCGATTTAGTCTCCTTCTGGTACAAAAAAAATAGCATTAAGAATCACCATGTGTTTTTGGTTGATCCATATATATATCGACTTAATAAAATTGAAACAATCCACAAAACAACAATAAAATGAATAACATTTACTCCATTTTTACCAGTATGAATCCCCCAAAAAGATTTACCACACTTTTGTTGGCATTCTTTACGATGTATTTTATCCCTTTAAACCAAATTTATGCTCAGCAAAACGTTCCTTGCGATTGTGCTCAAAGATGGACAGATGGGGGTGCATGGAATCCCGATGGTTCCATTGATGATTCGCCTCCTAATAATGCTCCAGCCAAAGGAATTATAAAATGTGCCAGTCAGGCTGGAACGCAACCATCTCCAACCTAAATTCCTCGGGCTGTTTGTATGACCCCACTAATAATGGATTTTACCATCGATGTTTCCGCAAATGCTTTGAACAATTGTATAGATCCTTCTTCCGGCAGGGTGGAACCTAAACATTTTTCAGAATCCAACGCCAGGACAACCTGTAATCTGGTTAAATTTTGACGTAAGAGCTTTTTCCGGAAATTTTGATATTCAAATAAATGATAACTCCGGTGACAATATCGGTTGGGCACTGTTATGTCTCTGATCAACATGCCAATGATTTTCACCATTAAATACTGGGGTAGTAATGATGGAACACTGCTTAATCTGGTTTAACACAAAACAATCAGTGTCCTGAACTAACATTAATTGCTTGCGGAGGGGAAAGTTCCAGTACCTGGAATAACATTCCCATTAACCCAAGTATTTTTAACGAAGATACTAATTGGTATATAGCCATCTGGGATCAGGATGCTGATGGTGATGTTCAAGTCAATAACTTCAAAGCACGTTATGGGTGTGGAAGTGATGAATATTGTACTTTCGGTGAAGTGGAAAGATCAGTAAGTTGCGTCGACGGAAATACCTATCAGGTAGTTGTAGATGTTTTTGGATTAAATGGTACATGGACCCCTGTTGATAATACTGGATCAGGTGCCACATTTGTTACCAACCCCAATCCTTTGACTTTTACCAACAATGCTGGTAATAGCCCGGGAGTAACCACAGGTACTGTTACAGCTACATACCCAATTGGTACGAATTATAATTTCGACATCAATAAAACTGCCGGGGCAGACCCTTACTTTGGTGAAGTCTGTGATGCAAATATAATGGGTACTGCTCCTGACCTACCAACTTGTTCCATTGATGCTACCTCTGGGGAAGAATGTGATGGTACTTTGGGAACTGTCACCTTTACCATTACTGGAGGAACGCCCGATATTAACGGCGAATATGCTTATGTTATATATAACGATAATAATGCTCCCGTTGCTACTGGTAATTCTGATGGAACATCGGTAACAGAAACAGGTTTAGCAGCAGGTGATTACACTTTGGTTATTACTGATGATATAAATTGTAGTAAAACATGTAATTTCACGATTGATGAGGCTGTGGGTTGTTGCAATCTAACGGTAGTTGACTGTCCTGATCCGGAAACTATTCTAAGTTGTACCAGTCAAACGGATATAAATAAAGCCTTTACCAATATGGATAAATGAATTTTCCAGTCAATAATTGTTGCTCACCAACTGCAACTGACCTCAGCGGTTACTCTGCGCCCAATGCATGTATTGGTGGAACGGTTAACATAACTTACGAAGCCACCAATTCCTGTGGCGAAACTGAAAGTTGTTCCAGTACCTTCACCGTAAATGCAGCACCTTCCCTTACAGTAATGTGTCCGGGAGATATGAGTGTAAGCGCTTGTATGTCTCAGGCGGATGTTGATGCAGCGTTCCTCAACTGGCGCAACCAATTCACCTTAGCAAATCCGGGTTGTAATCCGGATGTTACAGACCTTACTGTTTATCAGGCTCCCGATGCTTGTGGCGGAGATGTGACCATCGTATTTTCTGCCACCAATGATCCGTGTAATCCGGATGTACAATGCTCCGCTACTTTTACCGTGACGGATGCGCCAACCCTGACAGTTTCCTGTCCTGGTGACCAGACCATAGCCGCCTGTCAATCGCAGGCTGATGTCGATGCTGCTTTCCTTTTCTGGAGAAATCAGTTCATCCTGACCAATCCGGGATGTAACCCGACCGTCACCGATCTCACGCAATTTTCGGCTCCTCCCGCATGTGGAGGAAGCATTACCATCAATTTTTCTGCAACAAATGATCCATGTAATCCGGATGCCAGTTGTTCAGCCACTTTCACGGTCACTGATGCTCCTGACCTGACTGTAAGTTGTCCTGGTAACATGACCGTCGCCGCCTGTCAATCTCAGGCAGACGTTGATGCAGCTTTCCTCAACTGGAGAAACCAATTTACAGTAACAAGTACTGGATGTAACCCAACGGTTACTGACCTGACACAATTCGATGCGCCACCAGCGTGTGGTGGAAGCACGACCATTAACTTTTCAGCTACCGGGGATCCCTGTAATTCCGATGCTACCTGTTCAGCCACCTTTACCGTAACGGATGCACCTGGCCTTTCTGTCAGTTGTCCAGGGGATATAACTGTTGGTTCCTGTCAGACACAGGCGGCTGTCGATGCGGCTTTCCTCAACTGGAGAAGTCAATTTATCGTAACAGGCTATGGTTGTAATGTTGCCAATATTACGGATTTGACGCAGTTTGACGCACCATCAGCTTGTGGTGGAAGTACGACCATTAACTTCTCCGCTACCGGGGATCCATGTAATCCGGATGTCTCCTGCTCGGCTACCTTTACCGTGACCGATGCGCCCGCACTGACTGTAAGTTGCCCAGGTGATTTGACCGTCGCTGCCTGTCAATCTCAGACGGATGTCGATGCAGCCTTCCTCGCATGGAGAAACCAGTTTGTGGTTACCAGCCAGGGTTGTAACCCAACTGTGACCGACCTGACGCAGTTCAATGCTCCACCAGCTTGTGGAGGAAGTACAACTATTAACTTCCTTGCCAGTAACGATCCCTGTAATACAGATGCCAGTTGTTCGGCTACTTTTACGGTGACCGATGCGCCGGCTTTGACCGTCAGTTGTCCGGGTGATTTAACAGTGGATGCCTGCTTAACCCAAAATGAAGTCAATACTTTATTTAACAACTGGAAAAGCCAGTTTCTTTTAACCAGTCCGGGATGTAATCCAACGGTGACTGACCTCAATCAATATGTTGCGCCATCAGCGTGTGGAGGGGACGTCACTATACTTTTCTCAGCAACAGGGGACCTGTGTAATCAGGATGTACAGTGTTCTGCAACTTTTACAGTTCCAGATGCGCCAATGCTTATGGTAAGTTGTCCTGGAAATATGACCGTCGCTTCCTGTCAAACACAGGGGGCTGTCGATGCCGCTTTCCTCGCATGGAGAAATCAGTTTACACTTATGGCTCCTGGATGTAATCCAACAGTCACTGACTTGACACAGTTTGATGCACCTGCTGCTTGTGGGGGAAGCACAACAATTACTTTCTCTGCCACCGGCGATCCATGTAATCCGGATGTGCAATGCACAGCCACCTTTACCGTGACGGATGCGCCCGCACTGACCGTCAGTTGCCCGGGTGATATAACTGTTGGTTCCTGTCAGACACAAGCTGATGTAGATGCAGCTTTCCTCAACTGGAGAAACCAATTTACTGTCACCGGATATGGATGCAACGTGGCTACCATTACCGATTTGACACAATTTGATGCACCACTCGCTTGTGGAGGAAGTACAACCATTAACTTCTCCGCTACCGATGATCCGTGTAATCCAGATGCCTCCTGTACGGCTACCTTTACGGTGACCAATGCTCCGGCTTTGACCGTCAGCTGTCCGGGAGATATGTCCTTTGGCCCCTGTATGACACAGGCTGAAGTCAATACCGCTTTCAACACCTGGAAAGCTCAGTTTATGGTCACCAGCCCAGGCTGTAATCCATTGGTGACTGATCTTAACCAGTTCCTTCCACCTTCCGTTTGTGGTGGAAGTACGACCGTTAATTTCTCCGCTACCAATGATTCCTGTAATCCGGATGCCAGTTGCTCCGCTACCTTTACTGTGGTGACTGCTCCTACTCTTACCGTGAGTTGTCCGGGAGATATGACTGTTGCTGCTTGTCAGACACAGGGGGCTGTTGATGCAGCTTTCCTTGCCTGGAGAAATCAGTTTATGGTTACCAATCCGGGTTGTAACCCAACCGTAACGGATCTGACTCAATTCGATGCACCGCTCGCTTGCGGTGGTTCTACGACAATAAATTTCTCCGCTACCGGAGATCTGTGTAATCCCGATGCTTCCTGTTCCGCTACATTTACCGTGACCGATGCGCCGGCACTGACTGTCAGCTGTCCGGGCGATATGACCGTCGCTGCCTGTCAAACACAGGCAGATGTTGATGCGGCATTCCTTGCCTGGAGAAATCAGTTTATGGTTACCAGTCCGGGATGTAACCCTGACGTGACCGACCTTACACAGTTTCATGCGCCACCGGCTTGTGGTGGAAGCACGACCATTAACTTCATTGCCAATAATGATCCGTGTAATCCGGATGCTTCTTGCTCCGCTACATTTACAGTGACGGATGCTCCTGGTCTTTCTGTCAGTTGCCCTGGAGATGTGACGGTTAGCTCTTGTCAGACACAAGCTGCTGTAGATGCTGCTTTCCTCGCCTGGAGAAATCAGTTTATTGTAACAGGTTACGGCTGTAACGTGGCTACCACTACCGATTTAACACAGTTCCATGCACCACTCGCTTGTGGAGGAAGTACAACCATTAACTTCTCAGCTACCGATGATCCGTGTAATCCGGATGCTTCTTGCTCGGCCACCTTTCCGGTAACCAATGCCCCGGCTTTGACCGTCAGCTGTCCGGGGGATATGACTTTCGGCCCTTGTATGACACAGGCCCAAGTTAATACCGCTTTCAACACCTGGAAAGCTCAGTTTATGGTCACCAGCCCTGGATGTAATCCATTGGTGACTGATCTTAACCAGTTCCTCGCTCCTTCCGTTTGTGGTGGAAGTACGACCGTTAATTTCTCCGCTACCAATGATTCCTGTAATCCGGATGCCAGTTGCTCCGCTACCTTTACTGTGGTGACTGCTCCTACTCTTACCGTCAGTTGTCCTGGAGATATGACGGTTGCTGCCTGTCAGTCGCAGGCTGATGTCGATGCGGCTTTCCTCAACTGGAGAAATCAGTTCATGCTGACCAATCCCGGTTGTAACCCAACCGTCACCGATCTGACACAATTCAATGCGCCACTCGCTTGCGGTGGTTCTACGACAATAAATTTCTCCGCTACCGGAGATCTGTGTAATCCCGATGTATCCTGCTCTGCTACCTTTACTGTTACGGATGCGCCGGCACTGACTGTCAATTGCCCGGGAGATATGACCGTCGCTTCCTGTCAATCTCAGGCTGATGTCGACGCTGCTTTCCTCGCATGGAGAAATCAGTTTATCGTTACCAGTCCGGGTTGTAACCCTGATGTGACAGACCTTACACAGTTTCATGCCCCACCTGCTTGTGGTGGAAGTACTACCATTAACTTCATTGCCAATAACGATCCGTGTAATCCGGATGCTTCTTGCTCCGCTACATTTACGGTGACCGATGCACCAGGCCTTTCTGTGAGTTGTCCAGGAGATATGTCAGTTGGATCCTGTCAGACACAAGCAGCTGTCGATGCGGCTTTCCTTGCCTGGAGAAACCAGTTTATCGTAACAGGTTACGGCTGTAATGTTGCCAACATTACCGATTTGACACAATTTGATGCACCACTCGCTTGTGGTGGAAGTACAACCATTAACTTCTCCGCTACCGATGATCCGTGTAATACGGATGTAAGTTGCTCAGCTACCTTTACCGTGACCAATGCACCGGCTTTGACCGTCAGCTGTCCGGGAGATATGACTTTCGGCCCTTGTATGACACAGGCCCAAGTTAATACCGCTTTCAACACCTGGAAAGCTCAGTTTATGGTCACCAGCCCAGGCTGTAATCCATTGGTGACTGATCTTAACCAGTTCCTTCCACCTTCCGTTTGTGGTGGAAGTACGACCGTTAATTTCTCCGCTACTAATGATTCCTGTAATCCGGATGCCAGTTGCTCCGCTACCTTTACTGTGGTGACTGCTCCTACTCTTACCGTCAGTTGTCCTGGAGATATGACGGTTGCTGCCTGTCAGTCGCAGGCTGATGTCGATGCGGCTTTCCTCAACTGGAGAAATCAGTTCATGCTGACCAATCCCGGTTGTAACCCAACCGTCACCAATTTGACACAATTCAATGCGCCACTCGCTTGCGGTGGTTCTACGACAATAAATTTCTCCGCTACCGGAGATCTGTGTAATCCCGATGTATCCTGCTCTGCTACCTTTACTGTTACGGATGCGCCGGCACTGACTGTCAGTTGCCCGGGAGATATGACCGTCGCTTCCTGTCAAACACAGGGAGCTGTCGACGCTGCTTTCCTCGCATGGAGAAATCAGTTTATCGTTACCAGTCCGGGTTGTAACCCTGACGTGACCGACCTTACACAGTTTCATGCCCCACCTGCTTGTGGTGGAAGTACTACCATTAACTTCATTGCCAATAACGATCCGTGTAATCCGGATGCTTCTTGCTCCGCTACATTTACGGTGACCGATGCACCAGGCCTTTCTGTGAGTTGTCCAGGAGATATGTCAGTTGGATCCTGTCAGACACAAGCAGCTGTCGATGCGGCTTTCCTTGCCTGGAGAAACCAGTTTATCGTAACAGGTTACGGCTGTAATGTTGCCAACATTACCGATTTGACACAATTTGATGCACCACTCGCTTGTGGTGGAAGTACAACCATTAACTTCTCCGCTACCGATGATCCGTGTAATCCGGATGTAAGTTGCTCAGCTACCTTTACCGTGACCAATGCACCGGCTTTGACCGTCAGCTGTCCGGGGGATATGACTTTCGGCCCTTGTATGACACAGGCCCAAGTTAATACCGCTTTCAACACCTGGAAAGCTCAGTTTATGGTCACCAGCCCAGGCTGTAATCCATTGGTGACTGATCTTAACCAGTTCCTTCCACCTTCCGTTTGTGGTGGAAGTACGACCGTTAATTTCTCCGCTACTAATGATTCCTGTAATCCGGATGCCAGTTGCTCCGCTACCTTTACTGTGGTGACTGCTCCTACTCTTACCGTGAGTTGTCCTGGAGATATGACGGTTGCTGCCTGTCAGTCGCAGGCTGATGTCGATGCGGCTTTCCTCAACTGGAGAAATCAGTTCATGCTGACCAATCCGGGTTGTAACCCAACCGTCACCGATCTGACACAATTCAATGCGCCACTCGCTTGCGGTGGTTCTACGACAATAAATTTCTCCGCTACCGGAGATCTGTGTAATCCCGATGTATCCTGCTCTGCTACCTTTACTGTTACGGATGCGCCGGCACTGACTGTCAATTGCCCGGGAGATATGACCGTCGCTTCCTGTCAATCTCAGGCTGATGTCGACGCTGCTTTCCTCGCATGGAGAAATCAGTTTATGGTTACCAGTCCGGGTTGTAATCCTGATGTGACCGACCTGACACAGTTTCATGCGCCACCGGCTTGTGGTGGAAGTACTACCATTAACTTCATTGCCAATAATGATCCGTGTAATCCGGATGCTTCTTGCTCCGCTACATTTACGGTGACCGATGCACCAGGCCTTTCTGTGAGTTGTCCAGGAGATATGTCAGTTGGATCCTGTCAGACACAAGCAGCTGTCGATGCGGCTTTCCTTGCCTGGAGAAACCAGTTTATTGTCACGGGTTATGGCTGTAATGTTGCCAACATTACCGATTTGACACAATTTGATGCACCACTCGCTTGTGGTGGAAGTACAACCATTAACTTCTCCGCTACCGATGATCCGTGTAATCCGGATGTAAGTTGCTCAGCTACCTTTACTGTGACCAATGCACCGGCTTTGACCGTCAGCTGTCCGGGGGATATGACTTTCGGCCCTTGTATGACACAGGCCCAAGTTAATACCGCTTTCAACAACTGGAAAGCTCAGTTTATGGTTACCAGCCCTGGATGTAATCCATTGGTGACTGATCTAAACCAATTCCTTCCACCTTCCGTTTGTGGTGGAAGTACGACCGTTAATTTCTCCGCTACCAATGATTCCTGTAATCCGGATGCCAGTTGCTCCGCTACCTTTACTGTGGTGACTGCTCTACTCTTACCGTGAGTTGTCCTGGAGATATGACGGTTGCTGCCTGTCAGTCGCAGGCTGATGTCGATGCGGCTTTCCTCAACTGGAGAAATCAGTTCATGCTGACCAATCCGGGTTGTAACCCAACCGTCACCGATCTGACACAATTCAATGCGCCACTCGCTTGCGGTGGTTCTACGACAATAAATTTCTCCGCTACCGGAGATCTGTGTAATCCCGATGTATCCTGCTCTGCTACCTTTACTGTTACGGATGCGCCGGCACTGACCGTCAGTTGCCCGGGAGATATGACCGTCGCTTCCTGTCAAACACAGGGAGCTGTCGACGCTGCTTTCCTCGCATGGAGAAATCAGTTTATGGTTACCAGTCCGGGTTGTAACCCTGATGTGACCGACCTGACACAGTTTCATGCGCCACCGGCTTGTGGTGGAAGTACTACCATTAACTTCATTGCCAATAACGATCCGTGTAATCCGGATGCTTCTTGCTCCGCTACATTTACGGTGACCGATGCACCAGCTTTGACCGTCAGTTGCCCAGGCAACATGACAGTTGGATCCTGTCAGACACAAGCAGCTGTCGATGCGGCTTTCCTCGCATGGAGAAATCAGTTTATGGTGACTAACCCAGGTTGTAATCCAACCGTTACGGATCTAACCCTGTTCATTGCGCCACCAGCGTGTGGAGGAAGTACAACCATTAACTTCTCGGCTACAGATGATCCATGTAACCCTGATGTAAGTTGCTCTGCTACTTTCACCGTGACCGATGCACCGGCATTAGCAGTTAGTTGTCCAGGAGATATGACCATGGGTAGTTGTTTGACACAGGCAGCTATTAATACTGCTTTCAACAACTGGAAGTCTCAGTTTATGGTCACCAGTCCAGGGTGCAACCCAACCGTGACTGATTTAAATCAGTTCAATGCACCTTCTACTTGTGGCGGAAGTGTTACCATTAACTTCTCTGCTACCAATGACCCGTGTAATCCGGATGCTTCTTGCTCGGCTACATTTACTGTTATTGATGCACCAGCGCTGGCGGTTAGCTGCCCTGGAAACTTCACAGTAGGACCATGTACTTCACAGGCTGAAGTAAATGCAGCTTTTAACAACTGGAAAAACCAGTTCATTGTTACCAGCCCGGGTTGTAACCCAACGGTAACCAATTTAAACATTTTTAATGCTCCATCCGTCTGTGGTGGAAGTGTTACCATAAACTTCTCGGCTACCAATGATCCATGTAATCCGGATGCCAGTTGTTCTGCAACCTTTAACGTAATAACTGCACCGGACTTATCTCTTAATTGCCCGGGAGATTTGACTATTGACGCCTGTTTATCTCAGGCAGAAGTTAATGCGGCATTCATTAATTGGAGAAATCAATTTGGCCTTAATGATCCTGGATGTGACCCAATCTTATCAGATTTGACTCAGTATTCAGCTCCATTGGCTTGTGGCGGAAGTACCACGGTTTTCTTCTCTGCCACCAATGACCTTTGTAATCCGGATGTAAGTTGTTCTGCTACCTTTACAGTTACTGCTGATAATGAAGCTCCTGTGATTTCTTGTGGTAATGATGCCGGAGAAACGATCATTGACCTGGGATGTAACCCTGAAACATTCCCAACCACTGATTTCATTATTGACAACTATGTTTCAGCAACAGACAATTGTGGATTTATTATAAGTCTGGTTAGTAATCCGATATTTAACAATGGTTGTGAATTCACCCAGGTTTATACATTTATTGCAAATGATTTCTGCGGAAACCAATCTGTTGAATCTTGTCAGATTCAGGTTAGATGGACAGAAGACACTTCTGATCCTGTTATTGAGTGCGGCACTGTGGAACATTTAGGGTGCAACCCAGCCTTTATTCCTACGGCTCAAGATCTTATTGATAACGGAACAGTCACTTCATCTGACAATTGTGGATCCGAAATCCTTGTGGTTGGCAATTCAGATATTGATGTAAATGGTTGTGAGTATACTCAAACTCACGGTTTCAAAGCTGTTGATGCATGTGGTAATGAATCAGAGGTTTGCTTTGTAACAGTTTCGTGGACAATTGATACAGAGTTACCTGAGTTATTCTGCAACAATCCAGAACCTTTGGGATGTAATCCAGATTACATACCAACTGCCGAGGATTTGATTACACAGGGATATGTAACGGCTACCGACTTTTGTGGTGTTTCTGAAATTATCAGTATTGGCAACTCGGATATTGTTGTAAATGGATGTGATTATTCACAAACTCACAGCTATATGGCTATTGATGATTGCGGCAATGAATCTGAGATTTGTTTTGTTACCGTAAGCTGGAAACAAGACAACACAGCTCCTGTACTGACCTGTCCTGCCACAGCCTCTATTGAGTGTACAGAGGATACCTATCCTACCAACACGGGTGGCTGGGCTACCGTCACTGATGACTGTTCCGATGGCACCCTGACAGCTACTTTTAGCGATGAAATCATTCCGGGAGATTGTGAAGGAGAATACGCCATTTACAGAACATGGTCTGCAACAGATGACTGCAATAATACGGGAACCTGCGTACAGATGATTAAGGTGGTTGATACTACCCCACCCGTCATTACACCAATTCATCCTGACCTGGTGAACATTCCAAACGGAAGTGAAATCACCGTTGAATGTCAGAACTTTGACCCGGAATGGGATCCGTTCATTTTTGATGAGAACGATGTGATGGCTACTGATGAATGTTCTTCGGTTACCATTACCATGACGGATATTCTGGTAGAGGAGGGATGTACGGAAGATGGTATATATCTTGGGTTTGTCAGTCGTTGGGAATGCAGATGGATTGCAACAGACGATTGTGGCAACAGTGCTGAATATTCATTTACCATGGTTGTTGTTGATGAAACACCACCGGTATTTACAGTTACGCCTGATGATATTGTTGCCTCTTGTGATGACATACCTTCTTTTGGCAATGTCGAAGCAATGGATAACTGCTCTAATGTAGAACTTACCTATGTAGATTCTCAATTACCTGGAGAATGCATTGGAGAAGCTATTATTAAACGTGTCTGGACGGCAACCGATTACTGTGGTAATGCCTCTACTTACACTCAAATTATTGAGCTGGTAGACCATGAGGCGCCAACCATTTATTTCCACGAACCGGAAATGGCACAATACACCAATGGTCAGGAGGTATTTGTCGATTGTGAGGATCTGACCACATTTATCTTTAATGCAGAAGCTGCCTTTGGCATTGACAATTGTGATTACAACCCAGAGGTAACTTATGATTATGTTATTACACCAAGTGGTAACTGTGCCAGCGCTGGTTATTTCCTCAAGTTGAAATCCAAATGGACCATCACGGATGATTGTGGCAACAGCAGTGTATTTGAACTGACCTTCTATTCTGTTGACAATACACCACCGGAATTCACTTATGTTCCTGCTAATGTTTGTACGACATCCAGTGAATTACCAGCGGTAGCATCTGCTACTGCCGTAGATAATTGCAGCAGTATTGTTGATATTCAGTTCTTCGAATATGCAGCTGAGGATTGTGGCTCAGGACAGGTTGTTGAACGTCATTGGGTGGCAACCGATCTCTGCGGCAACTCAAGTACAGCCGTTCAAATGATCATTATCAATGATCAAACGGGTCCAACACTGGAGATAGCTCATCCTGATTTTGAAGGCGTTCAAAACGGAGGTATGGTCAACCTGGAAGCGGATTGCAGCAATGCGGATATGCTCCCTAACCTGGAGCCATTCCTGACCATTACAGATGAATGCTCTGTTGGGTTCCTCACTGATATTTCTTTTGAGTTAATAGATGAAGGCGATTGTATATTGGATGGTTACCTTGCTCGTTATAAATTAGAAATCGATGTCAGAGATGGTTGTGGCAATCATTCCGTGTACCAATATATGGTCAACCTGGTAGATACACAGGCACCGGTATTCGTCAATGCTGTTCCGGAGTTATTCCTGGAATGTACAGAAGACTTACCGGAAGTTATAGTTGAAGATAATTGTACGGATGTAGTTGTTGAGTTAACTCAAAATGAAGATTTTGACGTTTGTTCAACAGATGGTACGCCACTCATCAGAGTTTTCACAGCTACGGACGAATGTGGCAACACAGCTACCTTCGAACAAGTCATTCATTTTTATGATAATACGCCTCCGGTTTTAGTGGGTGTCCCTGACGATGTTTGCGGACTTCCCGGACCATTTGCTGATGTAACAGCTTTTGATAGTTGCTCTGATGAAGTTCCTCAAATTACCGTTTCAGATACCACAGTTGATGGACCTTGTGGTTCAACTACAAAGAGAACATGGGTGGCCATTGATGCTTGTGGTAATGTGGCTTCCGAATCTCAATTATTCTTTAACGAAGATAATACCGCTCCTGAAATTACTTTTAATCATCCGGATTTGTTGGGTGCTCAGGATGGAGATGTTATTGCACTGCAATGTGGTGACCTGGATTACGATATCAATGACGTGACGGTGTCAGATAATTGTTCAGATGATATTGAAGTACAACTGGATGATGTATTGCTCGATTCCGGAGATTGTTCAGAACTTGGATATTTCGAAAGGTATAGTTATACCTGGATTGCGACAGATGTTTGTGGCAACACTACCAGTATAACCTTGTATTTCGAGACAATTGACACAGCTCCTCCCGGCATTCATTTTGTTCCGGATGACCTGGTAATTTACTGTCACGAAGGACCTTTACCTCCTGCTGATGGTGTGATGGCCTTTGACAATTGCAGCGAAGTAGATCTAGAATTAACTGAAACTTCACAGGTAATTTCAAATACCAAAACCGTTGTCACCAGGACATGGATTGCAGTGGATGCTTGTGGTAACAGTACCACCGAAACGCAAACTATCTCTCTGCTGAAAGCAGATATTAGTTGCAGTTTCCCTGATGCTCCGCAGGCTATCTTGTGTCAGAGTTTTGACAATGAACTTACTGTGGAAGTCGAAGGAGGCACCGGACCATATACCTATGAATGGGCACTTATTGATTGTGATGGAATAATCACTGGAGGAAATGGAACTCAGACCGTAACCTACATTTCAGGTTTGACTCCAATGACTTTTGGTGTAACCGTAACCGATATCAATGGTTGTTCAACCTATTGTACTATTACTATAGATTGTATTAAAAAGATCGGAGTCGATGACACAAACTTTAGTATTCCAGACACCGGTAATGAGGTACAACATGATTTGCCTAACCATATCAAGGTTACTATCGCTCCTAATCCTGCCACCGATATCGTGTATATCGGATTCAAGAATTTTGAACCGCAGAAAGAAGCTGAGTTGATAATAACCAATATTTACGGACAGGTGATTCAAAAGATCAGTTACGATGAATTACCGGTTGATGCTCAGATGATCAATATTTCCGAGTATCCGAACGGCATATACTCTGTATTTTTAAGACAGGAAAATCAAAAACCTGTTGAATACAAATTTATTGTTGCTCACTAAACGTGATTAAATACTTATCCCAAGTATAATCATAAAAGGCCCGGTCAGTTTCAAAACTGATCGGGCCTTCTTTTTATCATAAAACCTAATTACTTACAATTACACTTCTGTTGACATTCTTCCAATGTTTCAAAAGGCACAACCCCATTACACCCACCCCAAAGGAACATCTTACAGGTTTTTTCTTCCTGGTCGTAATAGTAGCGTTCAAATGCTGCTTTACAAGGTCCTGTTTCGGGTTCCAGCATACAAGCCGGATCGAGTTTCACCTTATCGGACGGTGCATTTTTGCGGTTGCAGCTTTCTGTCATCATCATTCCTGTCACCAGACAAAAAACAATCAGGATTATTGAATATTTTTTCATAAGAATGTTGTTTTTTAAAAGTCAGAAATTCTAAGCGATAAAATTGTACATACTGCCCCCTTTTTTCTGCCAGGAAAGATTCATTTGGTTCGACGAGCCGAATGAATTCTACCTGTACAGAAAACCGTTCCAATGAATGGATAAACAACCAAAACGATAAGGATCGCTGAGCAATGAACAACGTGAGTTGATCGGTGAGCCGGTTTTCCCTATAGAATCTCTCTTTTGCTACCCCAGAAATAGCTCACCGATCGCGATGCGCCTGTCTGCCGACAAAGGCAGGCTCAATGATCTATTACCAATTTCCTTTTTTGAAGCGTTTAACATTGGAGATTTGAAATTATTTTTTATCTGTACAGGTCGAATGAATTCGGCGCAAACGAAATAAATGGAACAATTAAATTCAAAATTCTAAGATTCAGATCAAGCACAATGAATATACTCCGCCACTACCTTTTCCATTTCCTTTTTATTATTGGTCAGTTTTTCCTGCAAATTTTTATCATCAAAAGCCTTCAATTGTCGGATAAATCTGTCGATGGTGCCTTTCGGAAAAATGTTGCTTTCTTCAAAGACGCTGCGGTTGGCATCCAGGGATTCGGCAGATTCCCAACAGGACTGCGGCAGGTGATCAAGTCTTTCCAAAATAGCTTTATGCTCCGGGGCAAAAATATTGACATTAACATAAAGTGATTCCGCTTTATCCAGCATCTTATCATTCACAATACCCCTTTTTGCAGCGATGATCATTCCAGCCACGAGATGATAGAGGTCGGCAGAACCATCAGGAGCCCGGAACTCCACCGTCTGCTTGCCGGGAATATAAGGGATATCGCCTAATTGTTGCGGATTGGCATCCTTGATCATATTGGTTTCCGCAACCCATCCCAGAGGCACGCGGACCAAAACAGACCGGTTGGTATCTCCCCAGCAGATCATGGTAGGCGCCTCCTGATTGGGCACCAGCCGCAGATAGGAAGTAGGAATGGTATTTCCGAATGCTGTCAACGGAGCCGCCAGGCCCAGTAAACCGGCAATCATCTTTTTGGCTACATCACTCAAATGGTAATCCGTTATCATGCAATTCTCCCCATCTTTTTCCAGTAACATATGAATGTGCAGGCCACTTCCCGCCTTACCTACGGTTATTTTTGGGGCAAAACTGATTTGTACCTTATGCTTTTGACCCACCATGCGCAATATCCATTTGGCAACGATGAGCTGATCAACAGCATCCTCTGCATCTACGGGCATAAATTCTATTTCATGCTGTTCGTAATCCAGATTATCAGCGGTAAAATCTCCCACTTCTGAATGACCATACTTGATTTTACCCCCTGCCTGGGCGATCAATTGCATGGCCTCTACCCGAAGATGCTCCCAATTGGTGAAAGGGGCAGAACTGTGGTACCCCTTCTGGTTATTGGCGGGATACAAATCATTACCCGAACTCAGAATATAATATTCCAGTTCCCCCATGGCCTTAAAGGTATACCCTGTGGTTTTTTTAAAATCCGTGTGCGCTTTTTTGAGAATGTATTCAGGAGCAGATTCGAGCGGTTCCCCCTCAACGGTATAAAAGGAACACAGGATGTTGAGAGCCGGGATTTGAGAAAAAGGATCAAGAAAAGCGGTTTTATACCGGGGTATGACATATAAGTCGCTTGTTCCGGCGTCAATGAAAGAAAACAGGCTGGAACCGTCAACCCTTTCACCTGTTGACAAAATGGCATCGAGATAGGCTTTACTGGTAATGACAAAATTGAGGGTTTTTAATTTCCCATCCTCTCCGACGTACCGGAAATTCAATAATTCGATCTGGTTTTCATCGATAAATTTTATGATGTCGTGTTTGGTGAATTCCGCTGCCGGCTTTTTTAGATACTGAACCAAGGGGTTGGGGTTCAACAATACTTCTCTTTCTTGCATGTTGGCTTTTCTTTTGGTGAAAAATGGTTAAGGCAAATACTTTCCAAACCTAAGAAAAGGAGCGGCTATTTCAAAATCAAAAGCAGGAATAAAGTCTCCAAATTTAAACGGCCCGATACAGCCATGAAGCTGTTGTCCAATGTCAGCAGATGCGACTGTCTGGTAATGGATTCCACCAATAAAAGGAACATGAGATTATTTAATCACACCATTCACTTTTGATTAAATGATCCGACAACTAAAATAAGTGAAGCCGATAACGAACGAATCATTATCGGCTTCCTTTACATCCCCTTTCAATATCTTAAAAAACCGCCGGGAAACTAAAAAATCGAATGTCAGTACCCGGCGGTCATATTATTCCTTTTAACGATTGTAAATATATTTTCTCGAGCTTAATTAATACTCGTATCTATCAATATAAATACAAATTTAAGGGAATCAATGGTACACGAGGGTATCAACATGGGTACATCAGCGTACCAAAACCGGAAGACACAGAGCGTTTACAGGGATTTTCCTGCCAAATCGAGTTTCCTGCGATTAATTAATACAAATTTAGGTTTTCTCCGCTCATGAAAAAAGGGTATAAATACGTGTTTTTAGATTTTCTATTCTGTTGGAAAATTTAGTCTTTTCCGGTAGGGATATGCCCGTAACATCTATGTGCCCGGACAATAACTTAAATAGCAACCCTATTACATTTAAGAGTGCAAAAGAAGTTTTAGGGGAAGTAGGAAAAAAATTAATCGCCACGATAAATCTTTAAACTATAAGTTCCTATCAAATACTGCGCCACCAGATATGTCGCCATAATCCACACCCGGCCATGAGGAATGCTGATGCCCTGGGGATGGAATTTATTGATGGCGATCATACTGTCAGAAGCGATGAATAATAAAACGCCCAGGAATAACCAGGTAAAAAACGTTGGAGACACCTGGCCACTTAGGTTAATCGCTCCGGCAGCCATGGCCACAATGGCAAAACTGTAAACGGAAACCGGCACCTTCAAATCACCGGGTATGCCGGGCCACAGGAAGGAAATGATTCCCAGCCAGAATAGCAGGAAAACCAGCAACAGCGAGGGTTTGCGTTTGATTAAACCCGGGGTATCAGATTCGAACTTCAGAAAACCAATCAAATAGGCTAACTGTGCGATTAAAAAACTGCCCAAACCTAAGAGAAAAAAATTGGGATCCTTATCCACAAACATCAAAAAAGTATCCCCGCCAATGGAAAAGAGGAGCCCGAATAAGATGAAGCGGGAAAAAGCGGTAAGACGACCTTTTATGTTTATCCAAAACCAAAGGGATAATAAAGAAAGTAGTAATGGCTTGGTCAAATAGATCAACCATCCATTTGCCGTACCAGTTGCGTAGATATGAATGAGTGATAACAAAAGATACCCCCACAAAAGCCGTGGGTAATGACTGCCGGAATGTCGATTCATGTCAAAGGGTTTTTCCGACACCAAGATAGGAGTTAATTTGGAATTTATATCACCTTCAATATTCCCATAACTCCTTATTCCCTTATCGAAAAACCCCTACTGATTCTCAGCATCTTCGTCAAGGTCAAAAATGGTATCCGAACTGTTGCGTTCCACACCCCCACCCTTCTCGATGCGATCCATAAAGTTGATGGAATAATCCCAGAATTCTTGAAATACAGGTTTTAGTTTTTTACTGACATTCTGAAGTTTTTCAGGCATAACGGCAAGGTATTCATAAGTAATGGATTCCTTCTTGGTAGAATCATCAATGATATGTGAGCGGTCTCCAAATAAAACCAGAACACTGAATAAAGAAATCAAAAGAAGAGCCATTACACCACCGCCTGCTACCTGGTTGATGATGTTTACATTACCCGTTTTCAAGATACCTTCGATACTGTTGGCCAGAATCCTGATCAGCAACCAGGTAAGTCCAAAAACCACCAATGTACCGGCGATGAACATCAATCCATGGGTATAATTCAAGATCGACTCGAGGAAATCCGTCATCATCGGGCCGAATTTGGCAGCCGCAATAATTCCAAAAACAATAGAGATTAACGTGAATACCGTTTTAATGATACCTTTGGAAAAACCAAGGTAAAAACCGTAAGCTGCGAATATCAAACAAATAATATCTATTACCATAACATCAAAATTAAGGTATACCGTGGCAATTTTATCACATTTTAAGATGTTATGTTATAGATTATCGACGAAATGAGGCTGCGGATTGTTGATTTTAAATTGTTGATTGTAGATTTGTAACCGTTCAATACTAGAAATACAGATGGGAATAGGGTTCCCCCTAAGGTATCAGACCTGTTTCCGTCCTTTTCAAAACAGGCAGTTAAGCGCCTTTACTTATCAAAAACCGTTAAAAATTTTACACTTATGAAGTTGATTTATTCCCTTTTTGCTTTCCTGTTATTGTCCGGAACAGCTCTTGCACAAGAAATTTCCGCACCCAAAGTGTTTATGCTTGGCGAACATGAAAAAGCCTACGAACAACTCAACCAGGCATACAGCCAGACTTTGCTCGAAGCTTCGGATAACAATATTCAACAGGCTTTTGATCATTGGGTAACCATGATGGAAGAAATGGATAAATATGCCGAAAAGATCAAATTTGACCTGAAGGGTATTCGTTTATGGCTGCATGTTTTTTGGGCTGAAGATGGCACTATTGATCATATTGGCTATTTACTTCGCCCCGACTCCCGCAATGCCAGCGAGGCAGAACTCAATGCTTTTTTCTCAACATTTATGAAAAAGTACAAGTTCCCGGTGAAAAGCGGAAAAAAATTCAACCATTACACAGGCGCCACTTTCCCTACTTTTATCCAGCGAGCCAACTGATTTTCCAAATCTTATACTAAAAAACAAAAGGTAGCCAAAACGAGGACCCATAGTCCTTTTGGCTGCCTTTTTTTTTGATTTAAAATGGATTAATTTTGTTATTTGACAAATAAACAGAAACACCTTCCAATGATTAAAATACTCGCAAATGACGGCATCCATCCGGATGGAAAGATGCTGCTCGAAGAAGCCGGATACCAGGTAGATACAGAAAAAATTGCACAGGAAGACCTTATACGCGAACTTCCCGCTTACGATGTAATTATCGTAAGAAGTGCTACCAAGGTCCGCAAAGATCTCATTGACGCCTGTCCAAATTTAAAAATTATTGCCAGGGCCGGGGTCGGCCTGGATAATGTTGATCATGAATATGCCCGAAGTAAAGGGTTGGCGGTCATCAACACTCCAGCTGCCTCCAGCGAATCGGTAGCTGAATTGTCCTTCGCCCATATGTTTTCCCTGGCGCGGTTTTTGCAAAATGCCAATTGGCAAATGCGTTCCATGGAAGAGGGCAAGTTCAAAAAACTTAAAAAACAATACTCTGCCGGTTTTCAACTCAGAGGAAAAACCCTGGGCGTTATTGGTTTCGGCCGCATTGGTATCGAAACGGCGAGGATTGGTTTGGGTATGGGGATGAATGTGCTTCCCTACGATATTATCCCGGATATGAACGTAGCCATCGATGTAAATGTTTACCAAAATGAAACCGCCAAGTTGACCATCAAACTCAAAGGCGTAACGTTGGATGAATTACTCGCCAAAAGTGATTTCATCAGCATCCATGTTCCATTCAATGATGGTCCGGTAATCGGAAGAGCAGAGATGAAAAAGCTTAAAGACGGCGTTATCCTGGTGAATACGGCCAGAGGGGGTATGATAGACGAAGAAGCCCTGCTAGAAGGATTGAACAGTGGTAAGATCGGCGGTGCAGGCATCGACGTCTTCGACGACGAACCAAACCCCCGCCAGGAAATTCTGGAACATCCAAGGATTTCCCTGAGCCCCCATATCGGAGGTTCTACCATAGAGGCTCAAACCAATATTGGGTTAGAGCTCGCAGACAAAATTATCGCTCACTTCGGTGATGATAAATAACAGCCTGTTGCTGGTTACTGGTTACCGGTTGTCATTTATCATCAACCTGTAACCCGTAACCAGCAAGCTGTAATCAATCTCATATCCCATCATGAATCTCAATTGGATGCTCAATCAGCTGCATCGTTAACAATTGAATTTTCAGCATTTTATACTGGTCCAATTCGTAGGTGCTGACATCCCCCAATGTCCTTGTTTTTATTATGCCAATCCGTTCGAGAGCAGACACCTGCTCCTGTAATTTTATTGGCGGTAAATTTGTTTCTTGTTGTAGTTGAAAAAAGCTGGCAGTAGCGTTGGATTTCAGGTATCTAACGATAGGGATGCTACGGTCATGAAGGATAATTTCAAGATTTTCGATGGCCTGGCTTAGCCGGGCTAAACTCCTCGTGATAGTGTTATTAGTGTACATAAGTGTTAATAATTACAAACTGGTGTTTCAGAATTTACTGGCCGGCAACAGAGTCATGTTACCTTAAATACGTGTCCTATGAAATTGCCAAAAGGCATGATAAACATGTGGAATTCCATTTACATGCTTTTCCTAGTATTACGGACAAATCTGATAAGGGTTGCAAAATCAGAAAAAAATTATCCACAATTGTAAAAAAACAATATTCATACAGATCATTTTCCTTTTTTTCAGCTTCTAAAACAGGCAAAAAGTCAGGTTCCTGATTTTTGCGTTTTTTTCCTTTACTGGAACATATTTGTTAAATTTGTAACCAACCTTACACTTTTTTCATCTATGGCCAAAACGCCCAGCACCAAACTTTTTGAACTGGTCCAGTCTCTTACCGGGTCTGAAAAACGATATTTCAAACTCTATGTCAATGAACACGGCAAGGAGAACAGCAAATATATGATGCTGTTTGAAGCCCTGGAAGCCATGGAGGTCTTTGACGAAGATCAACTCAAAACGAGGGTTTACCAAAATGAAAAAATCGAAAGCCGGAAATACTCGGAACTCAAGGGATATCTTTATGATCTTATCCTGAAATGTTTGCAGGCCTATGATGAAAAAAGATCGGTGGATTATAAATTAAAAGGTTATCTGAAAAGCATCCACTCCTTGTATCGCCGCTCTCTTTTCGAAGATTGCCTGCAACTCATTCAAAAGGCTATGAAACCGGCTGTGCGACATGAAAAATTTAAGACTATTCTGGAATTACTGGACTGGAAAAAGCAAATCTTTTATGCCAGGGCAGATATAGGATCGTTGGATAAAGAGTTAAGCAAGATCAATGAATTAGAGAGTAAAAGCATTCTCCAACTCCAGAATTTGCTCCAATACAAGGAAATCTTTTTCCAATTGCTCATTCATTTGAGGAAGAACCCCTCCGGAAAAATAAACGACGAATTAACAACAACGGAGGACCTGATCAATCACCCCTTGATGGGTGAGGAAAATCAGGCATTATCTCACCAGGCCTTAGTGACCTTTCACCGAATCAGAACCATTTATCATTTCTCCAGGGGAGCCTTTAACGAATTCTTTAAAGGCAGCACCCAATTGATCAGGGTAATGGAATCCAAACCACATTTTCTCAAGGAAGATATTTCCGAATACATTTCGGCTTTAAGCAATTATGCTATCGCAAGTTCCCTGGTAAAAGCTTACGATCACACCTTTGAATGCCTGAAAAAGCTCCGGGGCCTCAAACCAATAACTATCGACGATGCGACCAAAATCCATCGGCAATATTACACTTTAAAATTCCATATGTGCATTATTTCCGGTGAGTTCAAGGAAGGGGTTTTAGCGTTGGAGGAACACCTCCAGAAAATAGAAAAATACGACAAACAGTTGTTTGAGAAAGACAGCTTTTTATTCCAGTATTTTTATATCTATTTTGGTGCAGAAGATTACGATAATGCCCTGGAATATCTCAATCGATGGCTCAACCTTCCCAAACGAGTTGAAAGACAGGACATGTGGATCACCTCCAGACTGGTGAATCTGATCCTGCATTACGAAATGGGCAACACCCTGCTGCTGGAATCCCTGATCAGGTCAACCTACCGGTTCCTCAGTAAAAGTGACAGCCTGTCTCCTTACGAGAATAAAGTATTGGGATTTTTCAGAGAGTCCCTGAAATTTCAGAATAAAAACCAGCAGAGAGAAGCTTTGCTGATGCTCAAATCAGAATTGGCAAAAAGTAAATACCAAAATATGCGCCCCCGGTTGTTTAATGTAGAGGCATGGTTCGAAGCGAAAATCCGGCAAAAGAAATTCAGGGAGGTAATAAAAGAACAATTTTTAAAAGAAAAGAGCGCGTTTGATCCGAAGTAAAACCGGATCCTTATCTTTTTACTGGCCTAAACGATTTATCTTTGTAATTTCCCCATCCACCATCAGGATTGGCAGCACGGATATCCACCTCGATCCACTTGGTAGCAATGGGACTCAATAAATTTCCGGAAAATTTATTGCCTCCTTTGACAGCTGCCTGATCTTTTTCAGAAAGGACAGTTCCTTTTTTTGCAAAATCAGATAACTTGAGTTTATTATTTTTCATACGTCACAATTTTTTTTGAAAAGGCTTTTTTCAAATTTACCTTAATATAAAAGGAAAGCCAAACATAATATTCAAAAAAGTCAGGTTGCTGAATTCATTTTAGCCATTTCTTAAAATCCCAAAAAAATAAACCTCCGGAACCGCCTCGTTCCCCTTCTGAAGAGATAATCAATCCTCCGTTAACGCCAAAACAGATCCCTTCCGTTTGTCTCTCTTTGGGAAAGTCAACCCGAAAAGACTTGCCTTCAAAAAAACGTGTTTCGGGAAAATCACTAAGCAACCACACAAAAGGCTTGTTTCGGAATTGTCCAAATTCTTGATAAACATTATAGCCCAGTAGCGCAACAACCTGCCCCTCAGCATCAATATCTGCTGCTGTGATCGTGCCGCGGGTATCCATTTCAGACTTGAGAACGGCAGTGTATTTCCCCGGATCCTTGGGCAATGCGTACAAACGGCAACGTTTGTCCTGGTGGTTTTTGGAAAATAAATACAAGCTGTCTCCAACGGCGATCATGGCCTCACAATCAAAATTATGTTGATAGGGCCTGGCCGCAAAATTGCTTTGATCAGGGTATTGAAATTCGATGCTTTCGGCAGTAACAGCTTGAGTCCGTTGCTGCTTAAGACTGGCCTTGGGTACCTTATAAATGGTGAGATCGCGGCGGTTTCCTCTGTTATTGCCGAAATCGCCGATATAAATATAGGCGCTGTCCATGGCCAATTCTTCCCAATCCCGGGATTGAGCATTTTCGATCTCAACAGACTGTATCAGGTCAGGCATTTGGGTGCTCACCTGGTACAATACCGGGTCATCTCCACTATCATTGTGTGTCCATAAAACACCATCACTCATACACAAGCCGGAACTTTCATCGACCTTTGCAGGGAATTTGGTCAGCAACTTAAGGCTGTCTGCCAGGATGATTTCCGATTCGGGCGAATCACTTACTTTCAGGTTCTGGTTGCATGCCATGGTAAGCACTGCACCAACAGCAGCGATAAAATAACAAAATTTTCTCATGGTGTGAAAATACAATTTACCCCTGGGTAAACAACAGTTAACAGCGACAAAAGAGAATCATTTCAAGTCATCAATATATCCTATCACGCAATTTCACCTCCACAGCTGGAGCCTGCTCCTGCAGTACATCCGTAACAATGCTGATTCAGTACAATTTCCCTGTCGAGCAATAAAGCTTCATCAAAATCGCGGATATGCTGCGTTGCTTTTGGTGCAACCTTCAATTCCAGCATCTGGTTGAAATCACAATCATAAATAAACCCATCCCAACTCACCGAAACCATATTTCTGCACATGACCCCCTGGACGGTAGCAGGGTTAAATGCTTCGGATAAAGATTCCATATAAGACTCATAGTTGCCGGATTCCAACAGGTATTCCAAAAAGCGGCTGATAGGCAGATTGGTGATCGCAAAAAGATTGTTAAAAACAATCCCGTACCGTCGATCGAGCTGGCGTTTGAATTCCGGCTCCAGGGTTTCCTGCCCTGCAGGTAAAAAGGCTCCGGTAGGGTTGTAAACCAAATCCAGGATCAACCCGCTTCCTGCTTTTCCGTAACCGACTTCATTGAGCATTTGCAGCGCTTTGATGGAATCTTCAAACACACCATCACCTCTTTGGCTGTCAGTTCTGTTTTTACTGAAATAGGGTAAAGAAGAAATAATATGCACCTGATTTTCTTTGAAAAACTCAGGCAGGCTGTGGTATTTTTTATTGGAAAGGATGACGGTCAGATTACAACGGTTCATCACTTTTTTACCAAGCTTGCGACATTCCTGCACAAACCACTTGAAGTGCGGATGTAATTCCGGTGCGCCTCCCGTAATGTCAACTGTCGTAATTCCCGGAGTATTTTTTATGATATCCAGACAAATTTCCAGGTTTTCATGTGACATGTTTTCCCGGATTTTATCAGGACCGGCATCAACATGGCAATGCCTGCAGACCTGGTTGCACAACTTTCCTATATTGAGCTGAAAAACTTCAATACCTGAAGGCTTTAAAGGAAATTCTCCTATTTCTTTAAGCCGCGAGGTAAAAGCAGGTACATCAACCTTTACATTTTCATGGCCGCTTAATACTTTTAATTGAAAAAAGGTGTCCGCAAGGATGCTCTTCCTGTAACTGAGTGATTTTATTCTATGCTTATCTACCATGAAAAAGTTATTTCACGTTTCTATCTGAAATATATCAGTGATTCAAGGAGGACTTTAACAAGCCTGCCTGTCAATTATTTTTTTCTGTAATCTGAATGAGATTACATCATCGTCTTCTTAACCTGGTTCATCATTTGAACACTAAAGACCAGGGAGGCACCACTTCTGATGGCCGCTGCTACATGCACCGCTTCCATCATTTGCTCCTCATCTGCTCCTTTTTGCATACTGTCTGCTGTGTAGGCATCAATACAATAAGGACATTGGACCGTATGAGCAACAGCTAACGCAATCAGTGATTTTTCTCTGGCAGTAAGGGCTCCTTCCTTAAATACCTCTCCGTAATAATCGAAGAACTTTTTTCCCATTTCCTCCTGGAACTCCGTGATATTGCCAAATTTTTTCAGATCCTCAGGATCAAAATAACTTTTCTGTGACATAATGAATTGTTTGGTTGTCAAAAAAAACAAAAGTAATACATTAAATGTTTTTGGAAGTCTCACGGACGACATGTAACATAATTTTTAGTAAAAATATACGTAAGGAAATTCACTATAGATCAAAGTGCATTAGGGTAAAAAGGCTGAAGTGATTAATTTTGTTTTAAAATCGAACACCATGATCAAAAAAACCATCCTCAGCCTTTTTGCAGCAATTTTTATCATTTTGCAATTTTGGAGAATTGATAAAACCAACCCACCGGTAATTGAATCCAAAACACTATTCGCTGTAAGCCAACCTCCGGAAGATGTGAAAGCCATCTTTAAGTCTGCCTGCTTTGATTGCCATTCCAATGAAACTGTCTACCCCTGGTATTCGGACCTGGCCCCCGTTTCGTGGTGGATCAAAGGCCATATTGACCATGCAAGATCAGAACTCAATTTCTCCGAATGGGGTGATCTGCCTAAGGAAGCCCAAATAAAAAAAATAAAAAAATCCCATCGCCTTGTCCGAAACAACCTGATGCCTATGCCCTCCTATGTGATGGCGCACAAAGAAGCCAGGCTTACTCCTTCCCAAAAGAAAATTCTAATGGACTGGTTGCAAACACAAATACCGGATGGCTTACTCAATGAATAGGTTTATAATCAGGAAATAACACAGTACCATACTAAATGGAAGATTGGAAAAATGGAAGATTGGAAAAATGGAAGATTGGAAAAATGGAAGATTGGAAAAATGGAAGATTGGAAAAATGGAAGATTGGAAGGCTTGATTTATCATTTCCCAAATTCCAATGGGGAATGTTCAAAGTTCAAAGGGAGCAGCGGTGATATAACAATACATTAAAAATTAAATAAGCTCTAACCCCATATGCCAATAAGAAATGTATTTTTGATTCTGATTAACCAACTTTTTTGGAACAAATAAATAGATATGCGCAACGTTTTACTACTTCTGACTTTTTTACTAACACCCTTTTTCGCATTTTCTCAGGACACGCTTACCGTACAGACTTTCACCTGGGATTCGGACACCCGCTCCGGAGATTTTATCTTCCCGGAACAGAGTGAAGGTCCTTTCGAAAAGGTCCTAATGGTCTACAACATGAGATGCCATGATGCCCAGGTGGGCAGTGGATCCGTAGGTTGCCGGGAGTGGGATTACAGCTGTAACACCTTTGTAACCGTGCCGGAACAAACCGATTCCATCATAAGGTTCCACCCTACCCATACCATTTCAGGTTTTGAAGGTACAGATCTGTATGAATACTCCAATTCGCCCGTGTACACTTATTATCAGTACAATCAATTTGAAACGACTTACAGCAATACTATTGCTGAAATTACAGCTGAGATCGGCACAGGGGAAGCCCTTTCCTCTTTGACCAATGGAAATTCTACAGGTAAAACCCATTATCTTTTTACGGCGGAAGAACTCACCGATGCCGGCCTGGCTGCAGGGGAAATCACCGGATTGCGTTTTTATTTTGTGAACGTGGACCAACCTTTGAATTTCCTGAGGATCAAGCTCAAGGAAACATCCAAAACAGACTTATTTGCAAGCGATCCCGACCTGCATGGGTTCACCCAGGTTTACTTTAAAAATACGGAGCTGACCAATGACGACTGGCATCAATTCAATTTTCACCAACCCTTTGAATGGGACGGCACCAGCAATCTTCTGATAGAATTAAGCCATTTCCACTCCAATGATGCAGGAAGTATTCAGGCCGCCTCAACAGGAACAGCCCATACCTCCGTATTGGCCGGATATGGCCCTTACCATGCCCTGGAATTCAACGGTGCAGGCAATATCCCCATCAATACGGATGCCCTGTCTACCATTACTGATGAAATTACGGTTTCCTTATGGGTCAAGGGTAATGCAGAAGCCATGCCCCGGAATACGACCATTTTCGAAGGAACAGATGGTGATGACTTGCGGCAGGTAAATGTCCACTTGCCCTGGAGTAATGGCAGGGTTTACTGGGATTGTGGCAACGATGGCTCCGGGTATGACCGCATTGACGAGGCGGCAGATGAAATCGATTATGAAGATGTTTGGAATCATTGGGCTTTCACCAAGAATGCCACTACCGGTGAGATGAAAATCTATCTGAATGGCACCCTTTGGCATTCGGGTAGCGGAAAAACAAAACCCATAAACATTCAAAACTTCACCCTGGCTTCGTCCGTCAATGGCACTCAACGCTATTACGGCCAGATCAGCGAATTCAGGGTTTTCAGCAAAGCCCTGGATGAAAGTACGATCGCCGGCTGGATGCACCACCCCCTCACCAATGAGCATCCTGACTTTGACCACCTCATTTCCTACTTTCCTTTGAATGAAGGCAGTGGTTCATACATTGACAATCCATTCTTACCGGCTATTCCAACCGTAATCAGCGGGGCACCTGGCTGGCGGGAAGTTCGGGGCAAGGATGCCTTTAAATATTTTACGGAAGCATTCATAAGGCCGAATACTGTTTTTGTACAGGGAGCATACGACCTGGAAACTGAAACAGTAACTGTTCTGGACTCCATTCTAAACATTCAAAATGAAATAATCGAATATGCCGTTAATGACAACAACGAACTGATCTCCATAGCCACTAGTTATCAATGGGAAGGGGTTGTTACCATCGTTTATGATGAAGCAGGTAACCTGATTGATATCGTCGATGTTCCCGTTGACGGAGAAATCGAAATAGGTACTCTGGAATACTTCGACAAACGAGCATCCAAACTCGAATTATTATCCATGGTTACGCCTTACGGCAATGGGCTGGACCTGGGCCAGGCCGGAAAAACCTTTACCTTTGATGTCACTGACTTCTCACCTGTCCTGCACGGTGAAAGGTTTCTCTCGGTGGAAATGGGCGGCCAGTGGCAGGAAGAACTCGACATCAAATTCCTGTTCATCAAAGGAACGCCAACCAGGGATATTTTAGGGATTCAAAATATATGGGCTTTCGAAAGAGGCTGGTATCAACCCATTGTTGATGACACAAAATTCGAACCGCGTACGGTACAATTTGATCCGCAAGGTCAAGCTTATAAAATAAGATCCTCTATTACAGGTCACGGTCAAAATGGGGAGTTCGTCCCACGTGATCATTACATAAATATGAATGGCGGAAGCCAGGAATTCGTTTACCAGGTATGGAAGGAATGTGGTTTCAACCCTGTTTATCCCCAGGGAGGAACATGGATTTTTGACCGCGCAGGATGGTGCCCGGGTATGGCAACAGATATTCACGAATTTGACATTACAGATCTCGTGACTTCGGGTGGAACTGCAGAAGTTGATTACGGGGTAAACGGAAGCGTTTTGAGTGAGGCCAACTACCTCGTTTCTAACCAACTCGTCACTTATGGCGCTCCGAATTTCACAACAGACGCAGCCATTGAAGCCATCATGCGCCCTAGCCAGCGAGTGGAATTCGAAAGGCTCAATCCCGCCTGTAACTCCCCTCAAATTATCATTAAAAATACCGGATCAAATAACCTGAGTAGTTTGCAGATTGATTTTGGTGTCCGGGGAGGCATGAGTGATACTTATGAATGGACAGGCAGCCTTGATTTTCTCGAAACAGAAATTGTTACGCTTCCTGTTGACGATGTACACTTCTGGAATACCGATCAATCCGACAGGATCTTTGAGGTGACCATCAGCAACCCCAATGGTGGCCAGGATGAATATGACAACAACAACTATCTGACCTCAGCTTTTGCCGAAGCAACTATTCTCGACCAACCCGACCTGATCCTCCAGACAAGGACAAACAACCGGGCGGATGAAAACCGCTATACCATTAAAGATTATGCAGGTAATATCGTATTACAGCGCAATATCATGTTTAACAATTCTGTTTACGATGACGAGATTAGTCTTCCCGGGGGATGTTATTCCCTGTATTTTGAAGATGACGGGGACGACGGGCTGGAATTCTGGTACTGGGCTGTAATCGGACAAAATGTGGGTAATGGGCAGTTGGCATTCAAAAGAGTCGTCACACCAACAGCATCCATCCCTGTAAAAACTTTTGATCCGGATTTTGGTGGAGGCCTGAAATTTGATTTCGTGATCCCCCAATCGGAAGCTGCAGATGAAGTGAAAAATCCAATGCGATTCAGCGTTTATCCGAACCCCGCCATGGATGAAATCAATATCGAACTTTTTGGATTCCCTTCGCAAAGACTGGAAATTCAATTGATCGATCTGACTGGTAAGGTTCTGAAATCTACGTCCATTGACCACGATTTTGATACCCAAACTCATCGTTTTTTGCTTCCGGAAGTTGCAAGGGGGATGTACTTTTTGAGAATAACGAATGGAGAGCAGATGCGTACCCGGGAAATTGTCATTCTGGATTAGCCTCAATGAGAGAGCCATTTGTTTTTTTGATACTCCGATCATACAGATAGACGCTGAAGTTGAAAATATTTTCAGTGTCTATCTGTATATTTGATTAAACAATACTGGTTTCAAAAACTTGTAAACCAGCCTGTTATGGGAATGTCAAAAAAAATTCATTCAATGAATTCCCTAAAAACAGCATTTAATGCCAAAACTTCTGAAACACCGGGTAAAAAGGGAAGGTGGATTACTGGAACTCTAGGTATCTCTTCCAATATTCCATTCTTCCTTCTATCCTGGACTTCCGGGTGAATTTACCATCAAAATTAAAAAAATGATTTTCGGAAGATTGAAATTTGGACAAGCTCCAATCCTCCTGCTTAAAAAAAAACGAAAATTTTAAAGTAATTTACCGCCTGGCGCGTCTTCCTGTCAAAGGAGACGCTTATGTCCACTATAATAATGGCAGAACAGAAAAGGCAAAATATCGTTGGAGTTGTTGAACAATACGGAAAACGTTTGTTTAATTTTATCCGTGGCCGGGTAAAAACCGACGCTGATGCCGAGGATATTTTGCAGGAAGTATGGTACCAATTCAGCAGAGTGGTCAACACTGAGCCCATTGAGCAGATAAGCGGCTGGCTTTTCAGGGTGGCCCGAAACAGAATCACCGATAATTATCGAAAGCAAAAACCATTATCTTTAGGAAGCCTCGAGTATGAGGATGAAGACGATGGCCTGAATTTTAATGACATTTTGCTTGCTGAAACAACTTCTCCTGAAATGGAAGACCTCAAAAGAGTTTTCTGGGAGGAATTATTTAAAGCACTGGACGACCTGCCGGAAAAACAACGCCAGGTCTTTATCTGGAATGAGCTGGAAGATCAGACTTTTCAGGAAATTGCCGACAGGACGGGGGAAAACATAAAAACGCTCATTTCCAGAAAAGGATATGCCGTAAAACATTTGAGAGAAAGGATGCAAAATTTATATGACGATTTTTTAAATTATTAACCATGCACCGTAATCATAAATCAGGGAACATGTACAGGAATGGTAAATTTTTCTTTTTACCATTAGTTATACTCGCATTGCTGGGTTTTGGCCTTGTAGTGATGTTATTGTGGAATGCTATCCTGCCTTCTGTAACGGGTGTTGAAAAACTTTCATACTGGCAGGCCGTCGGATTATTGTTATTATCCAGGATCCTGTTTGGTGGCATATGGCCTGGCAAGAAATCCCACCATAAAAGCCCCCAAGCCCATATGTGGCGAAATAAGTGGATGAGTATGAGTGAAGAAGACCGATTGAAGTTCAAACAGGAATGGAAACACCGCTGTGAGCCGAAGGATTCTGATAAAAAAGACATTAAATCAGAATAAAACAGTGAATTTTTCAAAATTAATAAGAGCAGCACAACGCTCCTACATAGATATTTTAATTCCTCTTCCCAAAGCATAGTGGGCATTTTGCAGGTACCGCAAAATCATGCTGAGAACTCTCCAGCTTACACGAAGACAAAACCTGTTTATTCGTATTTTTTCCATCCACTAATCTTCGCGCAGCTTCGCGGTACACCCCACCCCTACGGCAACCTCAAAACGAAAAATAAATAATTGAAAATCAATAGATTAATTATTTATTTAAAAAAAGTCAAAAAATTTAAAGTAATTTTTCCCATCATCCGTCTTCCCTATTGTAAGACATTTCTTACCAAACCAAATACCCGGCTGTTATTGCCGCGTTGGTGAAGTCACCTTAAAATTACAAATAATGAGACCCGTTAGATTTTTCATTGCCCTCTTATTGGGCCTGGTCATCTTTTCCTTTGTCGCCAAATTATTGTTCATGGTAATGATAGGACTGGCAGGACTGGCCATACTGGCTTTTGTAACCAGGGGCTTTTTTAAACTGATCATGGCAACAGGAATGGGGCCTGATTACAGACATTCACATCCCGGTTTCCAAATGGGAAGAAACAACAGGTATTTTGAAGCGACGCCTATTGACCCATACGCCCGGACGGGGTATGAATCGTATAGAGAAAGCAGGACCATAGAGGTTCTTTAGTACTTGTAAAAGCAGCAGAATTATATAGCGGGAAGCCCGGTCCTTGTCGGGTTGAGTGAAGACAAAATCGTTTTCATATCCGGGCGCTCCCCCTATATACTGCTTTTCGAACCTCCCGATTTTTTAATAATTTAAAACAACAAACAATGCATTACAGAAATCATTCACACGCCCACAGGAAGGGCTGGGGCAAATATGCCTCCCATCACAATCAATTTCACGGCTGTGGTGCCGGTCAACATAACAAACATTTTGCATCCGGATTCAGCAAAGGTCGATTCAGTGCTCCGGTTAACATAGAAGAACTGGATGGCAGCTACGAATTATACCTTTTTGCTCCCGGATTGAGCAAAGTTGATTTTAAACTCAGTGTTACTGACGACCTGTTGACCATCGCCTATAAAAAACCGGAGCTGGTTCCTGATGAATCAGAAAACTGGTTACACAAGGAATTCCGTAGCAGATCATTCGAGCGCAGTTTTGTACTCAATGATAAAGTCGACACCGAAAATATCAGCGCCAAATACGAACAAGGCGTTTTATTGGTGAGTTTACCAAAACTTCCAGGAATGGAATCAGCCAGACAGGACATTTTTGTTGATTAATTTATAACGTTTCACCTCCCTTGTGGGGTTGGATTTGAGGTATACCGGCACCCTGTGTACGGTACCGTTTCCCGGATTTTGTCTGTACAGACAGCATTCGGGATTTTTTTATTTATCCGGTTTAGCTATTGCTGTTCATTTTCGTATATTTCACCGAAGTAACTTTTTCATAGACATGATCATCAAATCCCGGACGGTTCTTTTTGTATTTATTATGCAAATGCTTGCGCTGACCATTTTAGAGGGGCAGGAAAGGTTTAGCCGGGTACAACTGGAAATTGGTGCGGGTATGTTTACCTCCGGGAACGAATGGCTTGGGGCTTCCTTACCTTTAACGGCCGAATTAAAAACCCAAAAAGGAGTGCTTGATTTTGCCCTGAGGTTCCAGCGGTCGGTGGCCGGTTTTGGCGTGGACAATCCCAGAACTTCCCTTTTCCCGGATCATAAAACACTCTTTTCTACCCTGGTTCCTGATACGCCGGATGATCTCAATCGCCTAAAAAGTTTTGAGTCGCTCCAGTTACTCGGTGATTTTCATATCAACTTTGAATATTTTAAACCGGTATTGGGTTTTGGCTTCAGCCTGAACAGGTTTCGCAGCTATAAACAAAAGGTTTTCAGAGCCAATCAACCGACAGATATTTTTCTCGTCAATCCACCGGTATTTTATGGCTGGCTCATTCGTATGGGCCACAAGATTGACCGGATGCGATTTTATGTAGAGTACCATCACAACTCAAAGGAAAGTATTCGGCCCATGCTGTTTTTGGGGACAGCAATAAATTTTGGCCTGACGGACAAAACAGAAAAAGAAGTACGGTTTTATAAACCTGAATTTGTGGAAAAACGTTTTGAACACCTAATTTTCAGAATTGAATTAAACGCAGGGTTGATGGCCTCCCTCGATTTTGAGAAATATTCCGGAGCTCAATTTTTAGGAGCCGACCTGCAGTTCCGCTTGAAAAATGAGCATTTTTTAGGGTTTGGAGCGGCCTTCATAACCCGGTATGCAGGGTACGACCGTGGTACAGTAGCCTATATCGACAATACCGATCTCCTGGTGACCAATGCTACGGATCAAACTCGTTTTCTTTCGGTTTATTATCTGTATAATTACGAACTCACCCTGTCCAAAGGTTTTTATTTTGGTGTTGGCCCGGGTTTATATACCGTGCCCGATGAATTGCGTCCTCTGCCTGAGGATACCCGCCGGCTGATCCTACCTTATGAATATTTTACCACCCAAAAGCTGGGCATCAATGTACTTGCAGGCCTTCGTTCCGGGTTATTATCCAACACTATTCGGTTACATCTCATTTCCGGCAATATCCCCGTTTTACTGGAATACAAACTGGGCATTGGTCTGAATTTTCATAAATAGTTATACTTTTTTTGTCACGTTTGCCCTTCTCGCGGCTTTTATATATAGAAACAATTACGAATTTGGAATTACGAATTTGGAACCTGCCTCCAGACGTTGTCAGGCTGGTTTCGAATTCATAATTTGAATTTTTTCAAAGCATAATTATCATTCTAAATGAAAGCTAACAATCCTATTCGAGATAAAAGTTTTGCCTTTGCACTAAAAATAGTGGAATGTTATAAAACCCTTCGCCGGGAAAACCGAGAATATATTCTTTCCAAGCAATTACTGAGGTCAGGAACCTCCATTGGAGCCAATATTGAAGAAGCGTTGGGAGGGCAATCCAGAAAAGATTTTTATTCGAAACTCACAATCGCCTATAAAGAAGCTCGAGAAACCCACTATTGGTTAAAGATCTTAATGGCATCAAATTACCTGAAACTAGAAAATGGAATGCCCCTATTGGATGATGTAACTGAATTATTGAAAATTTTAGGCAGCATTCAAAAAACAATTCGTAATTCGTAATTCGTAATTCGTAATTAAAATGAACCTCCGCCCCATACCATTTGTACGACTGCTCATTCCGCTAATTGTTGGAATTGTATTGCAGGAAATGACGCAGTTGGAACTATTTAACTGGAGGAGTGTCTTGTTTTTAGCCTCTCTGATCATCCCGATATTTATACTATCCAATAAACGGATCCAAAGAAAACACCGATGGTTTTTTGGGTTGATAACCAACCTGTTGTTAATTTTTATCGGTATGGGACTCCACTTTTTTCACCAGGAAAACAACCAGCCATTACATTTTCGCTGCCAAGCTAATCAGGAAATTATTTTTTTGGGCACCATCAAAGAAATGACTCCGAAGGGCAAAAACTACCAGATAATTTTCAAAATTTCACAAATGGGTACCGATACCCTGACACAGGCAAGAGGACGTTTACTTGCTTATATTCCTATGGATACGCTATGCCGGGGAATGGGTATTGGTGACACTATTCTTGCCAAGGCTTATATAGCTCCCGCCTCCAAACCGCTCAACCCCAAAGTATTCGATTTTTCAAAATACCTGCATACTCAAAACATTCACTATACCGCATACATAAAGGAAGGTAAATGGCAAAAAATCAATCACTCCACGCCGTTTTCCATTCTGGGATTATCGCGAAAAATTCAGAATAAATGTTTAGAAATACTAAAAAAACATCTTCCTTCCGAAAGGGAAGGATCAGTGGCATCAGCGCTAATTCTCGGTTACAAACCGGGCCTGGATAAAGAAACTAAAGCGGCCTACGCCAACACCGGTGCAATGCATGTGTTGGCGGTTTCCGGATTGCATACGGGATTTATTTACCTGATGGTAATGCTTTTGCTCCGTAAAATCCCGTTCAGGCACCAACTAACGACTCCTCTTAAGACGCTGATACTCATATGGAGTTTGTGGATGTTTGCGCTGATAACGGGAGCTGCTCCCTCCGTACTGAGATCAGCTACCATGTTTAGTTTTATAGCGATTGGGAAAGCCATCAAAAGAGAAGCCAGCATTTATAACACCCTCGCGGGATCTGCATTTTGTCTGCTGGTGATCGATCCTTTTTTAATTTTTGCTCCGGGTTTCCAATTGTCATACCTGGCTGTTGCCAGTATCGTCTATTTTCAGCCGCTGATCTATCGGTTATGGTACAGTCCACGAAAGTCGATCGATTATTTCTGGCAGTTGATCAGTGTTTCTTTTGCTGCGCAAACCGGCACCTTCCCATTGAGTTTGTATTATTTCCACAAAATCCCCTTGTATTTCTGGCTCTCGGGCATCATCGTCGTACCGGCTGCAGGTTTCATCCTGCCACTGGGATTAACACTTTTTGCTTTAGACCAGGTGCCTGTACTTGGACGGTTGATTGGGAAACTTTTATACTATACTGTTTTGTGCATGAACCACCTCATTTTCAAATTACAGGAACTGCCCGGCAACCTGATATCAGATCTTTGGATTGATCCGCTGACCCTGGCACTGATTACAGCCTGCATCATCTGTTTGATCTACATCATTGAAAAGAGAAAAGCCGGCAGTATAATTTTTCTGGGGGCATTGATAGTACTCCTGTCTTGCAAAAACATGGTGCAAACCTATAGCCAACTGTTCCAGCGAAACATAACGGTTTATCATAATAAAAATGGCTCCATCATTGATTTCTTCGATGGAACAAAAGTTTATTCTTTGACCACTTTTGAGCCAAAAGACAATCGGTTGACTTATGCTACCCTGGGCCATCAGCAGTTCAGATCTGTCAGGAGTCAACAGTATATAAAGTCTGACAGTATATTTTTCAGGCAGGGAAATATTCGCCTGCACGAGGGTTACATACAGTTTTTTGACAAACATCTCTATTGCCTCAATGGGCAATCCGGTTTACCTCCTCAAAAAACAAAAATTGATTTTTTGATCATTTCGGGAAATTCCAAACAAGCTCCGAACTCGGTGATGAAATGGTTGGAATGTTCATCCCTCATCCTCGATGGCTCCACCAGCTATCGACAAAGGAAAAGATGGATGGATTGGTGCCATGAAAACCACCTGAAATACTGGGATTGCAGTCAACAGGGGGCTTTCATTTTCAATTTTTGATTTTTATATAATTTGCTATGGTGTACCACCTTGAATATTATCCAAAAAAGGCTTAAATTACCTGTGGACTCAATGGTAAAATATTTTTGTTATATCATTTGTCATTTCACTCTAAACCCATCCTGGTAAGCATACTACTTTCCAACAGCACATTCACTCAATTGACAACAAAATTCAGTTCGTTCATAACAAATTTGTTGTCATGGAAAAAACAAAATCTCGCCTGTCCGCCATCAAGGAAAAGATCTTTATCCTGATCATGGTCTTTGAGCTGCTCTCATTGGTATTGACGGCCCAGGACGCCACAATTCTCGAAATCAACTCACCTCAACCTCCTGTATTTGCGAATGAAGCAGTAGACCTCAGTGTTACCATTGTCAATCAGGGAGGCCTTCCCTTATTTGAAGGCATGGTAACCATGAGTATATTTCACGGAGATGAGCCTATTTTCGAATTCAACCAATATATAACTGTACTACCAGGCAATATGCCTCAAATAATTAACTCCTATCCGGAAACCTGGACCCCTTTCGCCCCGGGCATCTATCTTTTCAGAGCAGAGGTCACTTTTATAGAAGATGACAACCCCTTTAACAATATCATGGAAATGGATTTTGTAGTAGATCCTCCGATCGTGGATTATGAAGTTTTCCAGGTGGATATGATCAACCCCTTCCCTATACAAAATTCGCTGTACGGTATTTTCAGAATCCATTATGTGAATAATGAATTTATGACTTACGCCAATGTCATGGCAATGAATCCGATAGAAGGTACTGTGGAATGGATAGTGAAAAATTTACCACTTGCTCCCCATTATGAGCCGCCAACACTTGATTACTGGTTCGACTTCAGCAAACTTGGATTCATGGAGGGAATAGAGATTACTGACATTGGGTTATATGTCATCATATCGCCGGAAGTCCTGCCAAATGGTTTTCCCGTCGAATTATGGCCGATCCAGCCTGTATTTGATTACACCTATGATGTGTTGATCAATAACCCGACAGAATCTGAAACCGTTGCGCCGCCTACCGATATAACATACATCGATTATAATCCGCTCATCTTTTTTGAATATGAATTCAGAGATTGTGAAGTTCCCAACATTGACCTGGACAATGGCGCCCACCCGGCTTCTCCTGATTATGCAGGAGATCATAATGCTTGCGGACCGGCAGCAGCAGCCAACAGCATGAAATGGCTCGAAAATACACATCCTGACATCCCCAATACTGGTACAACTCACCGGGAAGCTATGGAATCCATGAGCGGCCATATGGATCGTGAAAACGGAGCGGGTGTAACCACGACCCAACTGGTGAAAGGTAAACTGGGATATATTGATGAACATCAACTACCGATACATGTAAAATACCAAAGCTGGTGGTTGCAAAACGAATCCATTGCCAGTCCCAACCCATTGTATGGACACGAAGCAGAAAACCAGGGTTCCACTTCCGCCCAAAAACCTCCTTCCTGGGAGTTTTTTAAACAGGAAATGGATAATGGTGAAGACGTGGAAATACTCTTCGGGTGGTACGATGTCAATGGAAACCGACACGGCGGCCACTGGGTCACAGCTTCCGGATATTATGAGGACAATAATACCCGGGGAATTTTCATCAAAGATGATGGTGACCAAAGCGCACCGGGCGGCACTGCCCAATCCTATCACGACTGGATCAACCAGGATGACTGGGGAAGACTCGGCGGTTATGACGGCCCCAATGGTTATTGTTGGATAGAAAGCGTAGTGTCCGAAAGTTATGACCCGATGGTTACCCACGACATTTTTGACCTGCTGCTTGAAAGGATCGTATTTATTGAAGAAGGTTTCATTCCATACGACAGGCTCGCTTCATTCACCTTCCGTTTTCCTCCACTGGATTATCAAAGGTTTGTCAATGTTAGAGCCAGCGTACCTGACATAGGACAGGAAGCATGGGTATTGCGCAATATTTTGCTACCACCTTTTTACGATATCAATCAGTTTTCAACCTGGTTCGATCTAAAATTAATTGGTGTGGAAGACCTGACTGTTCTGGAGAAAATACATTTGGAAATCAGCGTAACCGAAGAACTTATTGTGGATTCCTTCTTTGATGCAGAAATGGAAGTAGACCTGCCGGTTATTGAAAGTGAAGTAGATGTGGGTGATGGTTCAGAAGGCGAAGCCGAGATTGAAGACTTCGTAATAGACCCGGAATTCCCGGTTCACAATCCTGATAGTGTAACCACTTATGTGTATAGAGGTTGTACAATTCCGAATATTGACCTGGACTCCACAGGCCACTCGGCAACGGATACTTATGCCGGTGACAGAAACGCCTGCGTACCGGCCTCTGCCGCCAATAGTATGCATTGGCTGGAAGCTACCTACCCGGACAGCATCCCATCCACCAATACCACACTTCGGGAAAAACTCCAAGAATTAAGTGGTTTGATGAACCGGCCAAACAATGGAGGTGTACACATGAATAACCAGGCTTTCATTGAGGCCAAACTGGCATTTATTGACGAACACCAACTGCCGGTTCATGTCAAATTCCAGGGGATGGTTTTCGATACGTCCGATATTGCCTCTCCAAATACCAACTGGAACCATACAGCCGAAAACCACAATACAGCCCCTAACCAAAAACCTTCCTGGGAATTTCTGAAACAAGAGATGGAACGCGGAGAAGATGTGGAACTGGTTTACGGTAAATACGTCAATGGAATAAGGCGTGGTGGTCATGCTGTCACCGTCTCCGGAGTAAACGAATCCGGTGGTGTCCGGAGGATCGCCTATAAACACGACAGAAGTCAAACTGTTGAGGATTCAACGAAGTTACGGCAGGAAGTTGTCACCTGGCAACCACACGAGTCCGGAAGTGGTAATGTTTTTTTTCCGGAACTTTCAAGAGGTAATACAGGATATTTTGTAGAAAGTATTATTTCTGAAAGTTATGATAGCAACATTACTCATCCAAATGCAGTGAAGGATGTAAATAAAAATCCGTTCAGGGTGAAAGTTCTCAACAACCCGGGATCTGTTTTCGATCCCGTGAGGATTGCATTTGAATTACCGGAAAGTCGCTTTGTGGATGTGAAAATTTTCGATATGCGCGGTAAGGAAATGTATGAAAAACGGCTGGGTTACCTCTATGAAGGTACATATGAATTTGAATTATTCGCAGAAGGTTTGAGGACGGCAGGTAATTATGTCCTGGTTTTATTTGCTGAGGATCGGACCTCCACACTTATATTTGTAAGAATGTAAACCAAAGCGCTAACCAAATAAATATTCTTGACAGGATAGAGAGTGCCACCCCGGCAAGTTTTTGCCGGAGGTGGCGTTTTTTTTTCTTAGTTCAGGTTGAGGGTTACTTAATCTGTGGAGTACTCAATTGGGCAAGTGACTCCTGAAATTTCGCTGAAGTGAATTCGTATCCTGTCAACTTGCCACTGATGTGATTATCCCGTGCAGTCAAACCAGGTAACCATGCCCGCGCAAGAGTAAATCAGGATAGTTTCATATTTACAGTATTCCTTACAGCTGAAACAGCAGGGAAATTTGTCAACATAAAAAATTGATGTAAAAATTCATTCTCCAATCTGATTGATGGGAACAGACCTTAACGTAACATCTAAACACATGTTCATCCTAATCCAGCCATTCCGGATGATCTGTAATAATTCCGTCCACTCCCAGGGCTAATAATTCTTTAATGATATCTTTGTCATTAACCGTCCAGACGTTCACCTTTTTACCCATGGCATGGATCCTTGAGATGATATTTTTATTGGCAAAACGATAGTGAATACTGTATTCATCGACATAGGGGAAATCCTGAAAACGGAAAAGCTCCCAACTATCAGCTTTCATGAGTGGAGTAAACCGGAGCATTGCGGTAAATAATTTATGTACCCTGATCTCCGGATCCAGTTCGTGTATCTTTTTTATGACCTGAGTACTAAAAGAATGAATTATACACCAGTCCCTGGCATCATACTCATCAATAATTTTTAAAATATTTTCCTCTATCCCGGGGTAAAAAGACCCACCTTGTTTTATTTCGACGACAAGGGTAGCACCGCCATCTATCTCTTTCAATACCTCCTGAAGTAAGGGAACTCTTTCCTGATCAAATTCGGCAGAGAACCAACTACCGGCACTCAGTTTTTTTATCTCAGCCAAAGTCAAATCCTTGACCAGCCCACTACCGTTTGTCGTCCGATCCAGGGTAATATCGTGAAGTACGACAACCTGCCCGTCCTTGGTTTGCTGCACATCAATCTCTATTCGGTCAGGATTATGGGAAAGTCCTTTTTGTACTGCAGCCAGAGTGTTTTCCGGGGCAAGGGCTGCTGCCCCCCGGTGTGCAACCTTGGTATAGGACATATTTGCTGAAGTTGAATAATTAAAAAACAAAACCGGAGAGATCGTCAGGAGTCCGGAAAGGATGAAAAACAAGATGATTCCAATGAAGTATTTGATAAAGCTTTTGACGAGTTTCATGAGTTGGTGGTTGCTGGTCAAAGGGGGTCAATGCTGCCAAATCATTTTCAATTTAGCACTCCTAATCCATTGCTGTGCTTCGACAAGGTATCGCCTTTCAGCCCACTGGCTACCCAAAGGCAAAACCTTGATTAAGCATTCCCTAGAACGTATAATTCACATTAAAGCTGACATTTATGCCCGGTTCATCGGCAAAATACCGAAAGCGATTTAAATAATCCCGGTATTTCTTATTCATCAGGTTTTCGCCTTTGATGGTCAGTTTCAGCAAGGATTCATTTTTAAGTTTAACATGAGCTCCGACAGATGCACCCAGCAGGAAATATGCATCAGGCGGCAGCACAAAATCCTGCTCCGGCAGGATATTCTTTTGCTGAACTACATATTGGCCATTTACCCGAAAAATTATATCGCGAATCCTCTGTCCTCCCTTCCAGGAATAAGTGGCCTGCCCGAAAATATTATCCGAAGGCATATTGATCAGGAAAAGATCATTTGTCAGGTCCTTTCCGCGGACTACCGCATAGCGCACCAAAAAATCCATAGCTTCCACCGGGGTGTATTTCATCATAAAATCGGCACCAAATATCTCTGCATCTGTTTGTTCATACACAAAAACCGGGAAAGCACCGCGTATGGTCAGCCGGTATTCGCTCTGCGGTTGAAGATAAATAAAATCACTCACTCGCTGATAATATCCAAGCGCCTGAATGAATAATTTCTCACCGAACTCCAGGTCATTGGACCAGAGCAACTTTGCCGACCTTTCCGGCGACAGGGTTCGGCTTCCTTCTTCAAGGCCGCTCACTCCCTGGTGAAGCCCAAAGCTAAACAGTTCATTCACCTCAGGAGCCCGAAGCATATATCCAAGGTTTATATTTGTGGTATAATTGGGAGAAACCTTGGATTTCACACCCCCCGAAAAGGAATAGTTGTGAAACAACAAATTAAATCGTTCGATCTCATGTGGCAAACTTTGGGTAATTGTCACTACGTAAAGTTGCTTGAGATCATACCGGGCGCCCAACTCGTATAAAAACCTGTTTTTTTCCTTCCTGGCAATCGCAAATGCAGAAGTCTGAAAAGCCCGGTAATCCGGGATAAGAGGAAGAATACCTGTTTCGGGATCATTGGTATTGTCCGTAAAATTAAATTGCACGCCTGTTTTCAGGAAAAGGTTCCCGGGAAGAGCCGTATTGAATTGCCCGTCAAAAAAATGAGTTAACTGATTGAGACTTAAGGCCGGGATGTCACTACGATCACTTCTCCTGACGTCGAATTCTTTGCGTTGATTAAGTTGTCCTCCATATTTAAAAGTCAACACTTTGTTGTCGTCAATTAAATATTTAGCCGACAATTTCAGTAAATGGTGGTTCACCTTTTGCCTGGGAGCCTCCACATTATAAGAAAATGATTCCTTGGTAAAAAAGGGCACCTCTCTTTCCAAAGCATCTTCCAGATCTGTCAAATTACCGACATGTGAACCTCTCAGAATACCTATTTCCGTATTAAAAAGACTGTAATAAAATTCTGAGGACCATTTTCTGCCAAAATCCTTTTCCAGTTGCAGTGCCAGATTTGCTTCGGTTTTGCCTGTATTGGAAAGATAATAATCCGGTGTTTTATGATCGCCAACCTTTTTCAGAGTACCCGAAAGTCTCCAGGCTGCCCAATCGGCTTTTTTTTCAACCTTTGCATTGAGGGTATTGCCTAAACCATTGCTTTGAAAAACATAATTGGCTTCTCCGTGCACATGAGGATCCTCGTCAACCGGTTCCGTTTCGACAAGTACGACACTGCCCAGTGAATTGCCTCCGTAAGCAAGCGCTCCTACCCCTTTGACCACAGAAAGGTGATCCGCCACAAAGGGGTCAATTTCCGGGGCATGATCGTTTCCCCATTGCTGCCCTGCCTGCTGGATACCATTATTAAGGATAGCTACCCGGTTGCCATACATCCCATGTACTACCGGTTTTGAAATACCACTTCCGCTGCGAAGCACACTAACACCGACGACCTGCTCCAGGATATCAGACAAATTCTTATTACTTTGTGAAGTGATATTTTCCCGGCTTATGGAGTTACTCTCCTGGGTGGAATTTTCTTCCCGGCTCCCATGAACCACTACTTCATCCAATAACTCGAAATGATGATTCAGGTAAAGATCGATCACCGTATCCTTCGTAATATTGAAAAATATTTGTCTGGGATCACAGGCAATATGGGTTAAATTAATATGATATTCTCCTTCACAAATATTTTCAACCCTGTAAAATCCAAGAGAATCTGAAATGGCTCCAAAGCCGGTTTCTTCCAAAAATAAGGTAGCATATTCCAAAGGAATATTCGTACCCATATCCCTTATATGGCCAGTAATGGACAGGTTGCATTCCTGAGCAAAAGAAAAAAATGGTAAAAAGAAAAACAATCCAATCAGTGTTTGGATTCTCATAGGTATAGTCGGGTTTGAAAAGGCAGGGATCCGGTAACATGTGTCCTTCGATCCCTGCTCCCTATTTATTTGGCTTAAATTATATCCACATCAAAAGTCACCTCAATATCTGTTTCCCCACCGGCATTGGTCACATCACCCCCGGCCACTCCTGCAGCTGATTTATTCGGCTCATGACGCAGAATGATCGTCAATTGTCCCTGGGAAGCTTCCCCTGTGCTTATGGCTGTGTCTAAACCAACTGGATTACCATCAGCATCGACATCTGCATAGATAACAGTAAGGTTTAGGTTGGCGGAAACCTGAAAAAAGAACTGGTGTTCTTTATCCTCTTCCTTGACCTCCTCCCCAATATCTCCGGCTGGATCTTCCGTTTCGTTAAGCAAGGATAATTTTCCTGTATAAGCCTTATTAGCCTCCAGGCTGCCTCCTGAAATTATGGGGTCATTGCCTCCGTCTCCATCCAGATCCTGGAAAGTCAAGGTTACCACATCTCCACCAGAAACCGGAGTGAGTGTATAAGTCAAAGTAGTAATCACTTCTTCTTCATTGGGAATTTCCGGGTCATCTTTTTCACAAGAGGCGAATATAAAAGTGGCTGAAAGTCCTGCAAGCAGGAGAAATTTATTTAAAGTCTGCATTTTATTAAATTTTAAACATAAATAATGGGCAACAACCAACCGTAGGGGTCAGTGGGTGCATCAAAAAAGGAAAATTGAAAAAAGATAAATGTCAGACTTGAGCAGGAGGGCCTCTGAAATAGCTGGAGAGATAAAATCGATCGAGTATTAATTGGTGTTCTGCAAATATATTTGACGTTTCAGCTTTTGAAGCAAAAACCTCCGGAAAAACAAATTCGGGTAAGCCATGAGGGGATACAACAGCCGTCAGAACTTTCTTTTGATCCTTTGGCGGGTGAATGTGATCCTTGTGATCACAACCCTCGATATTATCATGGTGAAAAACATGGCGGTGACAGGAATCAAGTTCGAGTTCAGGGGTACAGATCTCGTGGACGTGATCCTTATGTTCCATTACAAAACCAATGTTCTGGAACGTCAGAAAGGTAAAATACACACCAAGCAATGCGAGCGCCGCAAAGCTTTTCCATATATTTTTGATGTGTATTTTACTTTCCATGTTGCAAAGATAGCATAAAAACAACAAGAAAATCTGTGAGTTGTTTTACACAACAGTTGTTTTAATGGCCTTTGATGAATTTTTCTGAATGGAACATTTGACCATTTTCAGCAAATCGAATCAGATACATTCCCGGGTTCAGACCACTCACATCAATAGAACTCCCCTGAAGTCTCGATGGCTTCAAAAGGGTTTTTCCACTGAGATCCAATATGGAATAAGTAATCTCTTCAAAAGGAATCCCTTCGATATTCAATGAACGAGCTGTTATGGTTGGAAACACTTTGATGTTTAAAAATTCAGGTGTTTTATTCAAATTATTTATAATTTCCGGTCCGAACCTGTAAACGGTGCCATCAACGGGCTGCCCGTTAAGGGTTGGAGGAAATTCTTCGTCCTCCAGCCCGTCCAGATAAATGTATTCAGGATTGGCCGGGTCTCCTGACAACATGTACAAATCGCCAAATTCCTCCAGATCTTCGTTAAAACCATTTAAAAGACCAACAAAAGGGCCTGTCTCATCATCCAGGAGGTATTCCAACGGATAAGTAAGATTACTGGGGCCGTACCGAAACTCAATAGCTCCATCTGATTCGTACATCCAAAACTGGAAATTGATATAGCTCCCTCCCTCATCATCGTTATAAAAGCCTACATCCTTAAATTGACCTTTCATAATACGACTTCCGGGTTCCCCTTCCACTTTATAACTGATGGAAGAAAGAACGTTGCCCATATTATCAATTCTGGCCATAAGGTCACCGTTATAGGGCAGCATAAGATTAGCATTACCCATCTCGTTTTGTTGGGTATATAAAACTTCAGCAAGAAATTCTCCTATAAAAACAGAAGATATGACCTGATCGAAAAAGGTGAATTCAAAACCAAGTGGGAATTCATAAGTCTGAGCGTCAAAATCATCCCAAAACTGATCCGTTAGTATCACAGGGTCCTGAAGGTCCGTATAAGCTTCCTGGAAAGTCGAAAACGCATAAGGGTAATCGCCCTGTGCCTGAATTTCCACGAAAGAAAGCGTCAATAAAAAAAATAAAAAAGTGGTAAAGATCTTCATAGCTTGCAGATTTTATTGTTTTAAAAAGTGATTCAATGGTATAAAGGTATGAACATTAAGATTAGAAAGGAACGTTTAACTTATTGGTGCCAGGGCTTTCAGGATACTTTTCATTTCCTTCTGTGCTTTTTGATACCCGATGTCATAAGCTTCCTTGATCTGTCGTTGGTTTAAAATATTAATGGTATCCAGATTTTCAATTTCCAGCACCACATCGCACAGATGGTATTTTTGACGAACAGCGGCATATAAAACCAATGACATGGATCGGGTAGATATCTGAGTCGTTGACTTGAGATCTTTCTTATTCAGGGGTTTGATGGGAGAGACATAACTTCCTATGATTTTGTCGCAGGTTTCCCGGAGTGGCTCCACAGGGAAATTATTTAATATCCCGCCATCGGCATGAAGTCTGTTATCAATTTCAACCGGTGAAAAAATAGGCGGTAATGAAGCCGAAGCTACCAACGGCAACAATAATTCTCCGGAACTGTGAATAACCGACTTTCCTTGTTCCAGATCAGTTGTGGATATGTAGAGTTTTTTTTCTAAAGCTTCAAAACTGTTCTGTGGAATATACTTTTTGTAATAATCCTGGTATTTGACTGAATTGAAAATTCCGGCACCCCCCAGGTTGTAATAGGAAACATTAAAGAGGTTATGTTCCTCATAAAACTTCAGAATTTCTTTAGGTGAAAGTCCGGCAGCATAAAGCGTTCCAACCAGTGCTCCGGCGCTGGCTCCGGCAATGGCATGGATTGCTATGCCATTTTCTTCCAGGGCCTGTAATATGCCAATATGCGCCATCCCACGGACACCTCCCCCAGAAAGCACCAAACCGATTTTTTCCATAAGGTATATAAATGGTGATTATTTAATTCAAGGTACTGTTTAACGAAACAAGTAACTTGAAACCTCTAACCCACAATTTAGGTTATTTATTAAAGTACAACTCAGCGTATCTGGCAATATATTTTCCTATGATATCAAATTCCAGGTTCACCGTTGTCCCTGCTTCAATGTCCTGGAAATTGGTATGCTCAAAAGTGAATGGGATGATCGCCACTTTAAAAACATCATCCACAGGAGACACGACCGTTAAGCTCACGCCGTTAACGCAGACAGATCCCTTGTCCACCAGAAAATGCTCCGGACTTGGTTTATAGCGAAAAGAAAATTCCCAGCTACCGTTTTGTTCAATGACATCGATACACTCAGCAGTCATATCAACATGCCCCTGTACCATATGGCCATCGAGTCTGCCGCCGGCTTTCATCGCTCTTTCGATATTGATAAGAGTCCCTTGCTTCCAAAAACCAAGGTTGGTACGGTCAAGGGTCTCTTTGATGGCTGTTACCGTGTGCGTGCCTTTTCCCAGCGCTACCACCGTGAGGCAGACGCCGTCATGAGCCACACTTTGATCAACCTTCAACTCTGAAGAAACCGAAGAGGCAATAGTGATGTGTATATTGGTTCCTTCACGTTCTATTTTGTCAATTTTACCCAGTGTTTCTATGATGCCTGTAAACATGAACCTTGTATTGTTGAGTGAACTACAAAGATACGAAGAAATTAAACGCCCATGCGTTGTTTTAAAGCCTTGTTTTGAATAAAAGCAAGTACCTGCCAAGGTAGACGATTGACCAAAAAACAAAGACTGAAGATAGATTCTCCCCATAAGCCTGTTAAATCTTTACCTCCCACTGATCGTCATTTGTCAACCACCTACCGTAAACAGTTTTCCGTCAATCCACTACTATATATCCGTTTTTCATGAAGGAACTTCCAGATACATGGAAAAAGTAAATACCTTCTGCCAGATTACTGCAATCCACCTGACCGGCACCGCCACGCAGTACGGCCGACCTCACAAACTTCCCGGAACTGTCAAACAATTGGAGCTTCAGGTCTTCTTCAAAAATACTGACTACCTGCAACTGACGACTGCCGCTCAATGGATTCGGATAAACCATAATCTTCCCCGGCAAACCGTTTATAAGAATGCTCCTTACCGGCGACCAGCCAAATGTGCCATCCATATCCACCATTTTCAGCCGGTAATAAGTTGTCCCGGCAAAGGGTTTCTCATCTTCCAGCAAATAACTCGCTCCCTGGAATGCATTCCCTTTTGCTTCTACGGTATGGAGGAATTCAAAATCCACCCCATTACGACTGCGCTGAACTTCAAAATAACTGCTGTTAATTTCCGCCGCAGATACCCATTTCAACAAGGCAGTTTTGATCCCCGTTTTCTCTACTCGGAAATCCACCAGTTCAACAGGTAATACCACGGTGCCTTTATTGATTCCAAATTGACTAAAACCGGTTATTCCGTTACCAGATCCGAAGGTGAGGCTGGTTGTCGTGGCCTGATCCGCAAAATCCAGTTCCGGACTCCAGGTATCACCATGAGCGGTAGAAGCCCTTTTATGCAATTTATACTCGCTTCCACCATTGGCGGTTGCAATGCCTGGAAGGTTGTCGAACCTAATACTTTCCAATTCAGAAAAGCTGTCATTAGCACCGTAATTATTTACAATCCAGTAACGCTTCTGGGGGGTAGGCTGAGGTCCAACCGGATGATCGGGGTTTACCTCCAGCTTGCTAACCACCAGTTCCCCGTCAGGAAAAATTCCAAAAGCAGGAAATTCAAGCGTAATATCGGTTCCTGTAAAAACCTTTGAACCTCCGTTATTTACGGTCATACGATGACTTGTACCGCCGCCGACCGGAGCTGTAGAGAGGGTTCTGATTGCGCCACTTGCGAGGGTGGCATGGAGGTTTCCGGAACGGTCGGTCACAATTCCTGAAGCACGATTAAACTGGTAATAATGGATCAGGCTGGCATCGGCTCCAGGCACCCGGGTCAGGTGCATTAATTCTCTGATCTCATCCTGGCTCAAAGCTCTGTCGTAAATACAAACTTCATCCATATCCCCGTAAAAATTCCGGCTGCTCCAGCCTTTATAACTGCCCAGTTTCATCGTACCCAAATCGACCATACCGGCAGAGAAATTGTGGGTTGCCCCTACACCATTAACGTAAAGGGTTACACCCGAAGGTGTAACTACCATAGCCACATAAGACCATTCATCTTCAGGAACAACAAGTCCGGAGTTCCACCACCAAGCACCACCGGGCCAATGATAGGCCAGTTTGCCTTCCCGGAAATTAAATCCGGCGGTGGTACCGTCATTCATCACAATTCCGGAATAATCAGGCTGAGTACCATTGGGTTTAACCCATGCCGAAAACGTTATGGTATTGGTGGTGAGATTCATATCCGGAACATTGGCATAATCTCCTGAATTGGTACATTGCATGGCGCTTCCGGGCACCTGGTCTGCATCACACTCTGCGGATATGGTGATCATATCTGTAATGGTTTTTGAACTGGAAGCACCCCCCGGATTGTTGACCGTCAGAGAAACGGTATAAGTTCCTACTGCGCCGAATACCACTTTAGGGTTTCGGGTATTGGTGGAATTGACCCATTGGGGGGCAGGAGAAAATGACCAACTCCAGGAAGCGCCTGCTTTACGAATGGAATAATCCTCAAAATAAAAGGTGTCCCGGGTACAGAACCCATCCGTTTTATCAACCATGGGTTGGGCGACAGGATTTGAAGGTTCGTAAAAATCACTTTCCCAAATACCCTTGTTCTCTGTAGCGAACCTGACTTTTTCATCCCTGTAAAACGGCAGGAACCCTTCATAATTCACCCTGGCCGGTAATCCATCCGAATACAATTGCCATCCCGTTGAATTATTTCTGTAATAGACTTTTTTGGTCGTTACCAGATAAACGCCTCCATTCGTTCCATCCTGCACCTGGATTGCTTTGGGCCACTCACCATTAAAAATGGGGTCGGAAATATTGGTCCAGGAAGTTCCGCCATTCGTTGATTTAAAAACCTTATTGGCATTGGAATAACCATTGTCCAAAGCGAGGTAAATTTCATCTTCATCTGATCCGCTAACGGAAATATACATTTCCTTGGTAGCAGCAGGTAATAGCAATGACGTCCAGTTACTGCCGCCATTGGTTGTTTTCCAGACCTTTCCGCCGCCGTTTATTTGTTGAACGGCATAAATGACGTCCGGGTTATTCCGACAAACTTCAATACCAAGTACCTTTTCCTCCGTATTGGTTCCGAATGTTCCGATAACGGTAAAGGAGCTGCCACCATCAACACTTTTCCATAATTTATTGGCATTCCCCAAATAAAGCGTATTCCAGGAACGCGGGTCAGGGACGATCTCACTTTTCCAGTTAGAGATATAATGCTGGTTGGGAAAGAGGGAGTAGTTGGTAATATTCGTAACCCCACCGGTAATCGTCGGAGGCAATAGTTTTCCGCTGATATCGCTGTGGTACACCTTTCTGTTTTCTCCCTGGTTGACGTACCCCGTTGCCGCCTCTCCTCCCCCGAGAGCAAGGTACTGACCAAAAGGATATCCTTCATAATGAGCACCGTTACCATTATGATAACGACCACCAGTGACCACATCTTCATTCCAGCCCTGGCCTAGTCCCCAATAGGCAGATCCATTGATACCCTTGGTTCTTGAAGTTTGATAATCCAGATTGGCGTTGTAATAATCTATACCGCCGTCGGAAGTAACCCAAACATCGCTTCCATTGATCTCAATCTCCTGAATATCTGGATGGCGATATCCCGAACCGCAATTATGGCACTGGTAACCACCCCAGGCGGCATAAGTCACGCCTCCGTCTTCAGACTTAAACAGATTCAGTGACCCCACCAGGAATTTATCAGGGTCTGTATCTGAAACATCGATAGCCAGGTCATAAAACCCCTGATTATAGCCGGTAGTCGTTAATCCAAAATGCGTAAAACACCAATGGTCCTCACTGTAGGGGCCTCCCGGTTCATTATCCGGACTGCCATTACCATCCCCATCGTAGGGGGTGTACCAGGATTCTCCGGCATCATCACTGCGATAAATACCGATATAATTATTGTCATCAATATTATCGTCTTCATTACCCAGGAGAATAACATATATCCGGTTGGGATCAGCGTCGGTAACTCCGATCCGGGCGCCTCCGTTGGAGGCTGCAACTCCGCCAATGGGTTGATACCAACCCGTGGTTCTGGCCGTAAAGGTCTGACCATTATCCGTAGATTTCCAGATTTCCGTACGGACCACTGACGGGTTGGATTTGGCAACAAAAACGGTATTGGGATCATCCGTTTTCAATTCTATATCCCAGCATTTATCCGACAGGATAGTGACCCAGCTTTGACCACCATCGATACTGCGTTTTAATCCTTTGTTGCCTGCTGTCAGGATTACATTAGCATTGGCAGGGTTGATGGAAATATCGGTAATATTCAGACTGGTAATATCATCAATAATATTCCAGGAACTTCCTCCGTTCACGGTTTTATACAGCCGGTTGCCCTGGGCCATAAAAACGATGTTCTCATTATTAGGATCGACTTCGATGGCACCAATACCTCCAAGATCCATTTCTTCGGAAATAGCTACCCAGTTCAGCCCTTTGTCCGTTGTTTTAAAAAGTCCGCCTCCTTCGGCGCCGGCATACAGGACATTGGGATTTGAGGCACACTGATCGATGGCATAAACATTCACCTGGGAAGATTTGTAGGTTGTGCCGTCCGTATCAAAGGTCTCAAAAGGACCAATGGATGTCCAGTTACCAGACCGGGAATTCATTCCTTGTCGCTCCAGAATAGCATCATACTTTTCCTTCAAAAAGGCTTCCTGTTCACTGATCTCCATAGCATTGGGAATATATACCTGGCCTGTATTGTCATAATAATGCTCTGTGGAAACGATACGGCAAAAGAACCTGTAATTCTGCGTATGGGTATTTTTGATAAAATCATGATTGGCATAATACGCATCATAAGCATTGGTGATATCAAAATAGTTGGGGGATTCGCTATACAATAACCTGATCCATTCAGGAGATGAATCGGTAATCAAAGGGATGGTCTTAAACAATTCGGGGTATTTGGGCGCAGGCAAATATCTTTCCGACCTTTGAATTGATTGTTGCAGGATGGGTGTATTTTGGGCATTAGCCAGGTGTAAAAATGCACAAAAGGAAACTACCAGTAACCTGTGATACTTGAATAAAAACATGAGATACAGTATTTGTTGGTCATTAAGAAAGATTGGTATCAGGGGAATTGATTTTTTTGGTAATTTTCCGGGGTCGGAAATTGAGGTCTAGTCAAAAATAAGGATTATATTAAAAAAAACGTATTGTGAAAATAAAAAGGTTAAAAGATGACAAAAAACGCTATTTACCAGGTCGATGCCTTCACCGATGAATTATTTGGCGGGAATCCCGCAGCGGTGGTTCCCTTACAATCCTGGCTGCCGGACACTATTATGCAATCTATAGCCGCGGAAAACAATCTGTCCGAAACTGCATTTTTTGTAAAGGCAAGAGATGGATATGCCCTCCGATGGTTTACCCCGACCATAGAAGTAGACTTTTGCGGGCACGCGACCCTGGCAACCGCCCATGTCTTGTTTTCTATACTAAAGGCGAATGAAGCGATGTTAAAATTCAATACCCGTATTGGTAAATTGGAGGTAACAAATCTCGGAAATGGTCGCTACCTTATGGATTTCCCCGCAGATGAACTTTCCCCTTTGGAAGTCAGCGAAGCCCTTGAAAAAGCTATCGGCATTCCGGCAGTGGAAGCATTTAAAGGCCGGGAGGACATACTGTATGCGGTAGAATCTATGCGGGCTGTTAAAAATGTCCGTCCTGATTTCAAAGCATTGGGTAAGGCAAGCAACAGAGGTGTTTTGGTAACTGCAAGCGGTGAGGACTGTGATTTTGTATCCAGGTGTTTTTTCCCGAATGCAGGCGTTGAGGAAGACCCGGTTACCGGCTCCGCACACACCACCTTAGCCCCATATTGGGCATCAAAACTGCAAAAATCCAAACTTGTCGCGAGGCAAATTTCACAACGTGGAGGCTCCCTGGAATGTGAGCTATCCGAAGACGGCAAAAAAGTATTGCTGACAGGAAGTGCAGTAACTTATTTGCTTGGTGAGATCATTATTCCATAGATCTGGTATTAACCCGCAGGAAACATTACACAAATGTAATCCTTCCTTTTGACCATGGGATACTCTCCGGCTTCAATCACCGGATTATGGAGTCCCAAACCCTGGGTAACAGCTTGTGGTAAAACAAAAGATTCTCCAACCAGGAAATAATCCCTTTGAAAGAATTTGATCCTGCTCTTTAAACTCAGTGATTTTTTTGGAAAATAAAATCCAATTTGCCCGTATTGGTCCCTGTTAATGATTGCTTTGGCGGTTGGGCAATTACAATTGGTTTTCCCAGCTACGGTATTGACCGTTACCTTACAAATACCGATTCCGGCACAATCTCTACTGATTTTGCCAAAAACAACATTGGCTTTTATGCCTTTGATTTCTTCTAAACCATTCTGGAAAAACTCGCCACCCCCAATGATGGCAGGGTTTTGTAAAAGGTTACCCTTCATTTTTGATATATTATACCAATTAAAAAAACCAGAACCGAATACGATTCCAGCAAAAAATGCATTTTCAATTAAAAGAAGAAGAAAGGGTAGATCCTAAAATCTGTTTTTGGGGATAAATGGGTAATAGGAGGTGACAAACTTACTTAAATAAATAATACAGAATAAATATAAGGATAAGCCTGAAAATACATCCATTGTACCCATTAAAATCAACGAGGTATATTAAATAAAAATGTAGTCCCGTCCGATGAATTGACTGAAATATTCCCGCCATGCATCTCCACAACTTTCTTACAAATGGCCAGTCCAACGCCATTGCCCGGATATTTATCTGCCGGATGCAATTGTTGAAACAATTCAAAGACCCGTTCATAACTGTTTTCCGGGATGCCGATGCCATTGTCATTTACCTGAAATGACCACCCCATTTCGGTATTTTCTCCCGAAACAGCAATGACCGGCGCTTCATTTTCACGGCGGAATTTTATGGCATTGGAGAGCAGGTGGTAAAACAATTGTTTGATCAGTTCTTTATTGCCCTGAATGATTTCAGGAATTGAATTGAGCTGAATGACTGCACCGGCAGCTGTTATTTCTTCTCTGAGACTATATTTCACCACTTCGATGAGGTTGGCCAGTTTGATCGGTCGTGGCTCCACCTCGGCATGCATTATTCTGGAATAGGCCAATAAATCAGCGAGGTATCCTTCCATTTGTTTCACACCGTCAACTGCCGTGCCTATGTATTCTTTAAGCTCCTCATCTTCTGAATTGGCCAGTTTACGCTGAACTATTTTGACATAACCGTTCACTATCCGCAAAGGTGCCTGAAGATCGTGGGAAACAGCATAAGCAAATCGCTTGAGTTCTTTTTTTATTTCCTGAACCTGATCGGTTTGATTATTTTCCTTTTGTTCCATTTAGCCAATGTAAGTGTTTTTTCAAAATTTTGAAAATCTGATTTCCCGGGGATGAATATTGTCTCTTAAACTTAAGCAATCTCCTTTGGTTAATTTTACGATATCTCAGCGTAGCCAGGAGGTCCGTTTTTGGGGCCTCTACCTTTATTTTGCCTGGAATTAAATGCTGTATCGCCAAGTTGCGCCAAGACTCCGCAGAGTTACGCCAGGGTTTTTGAGAACTATAATGAAAACACCCCGGGCCCCATAATTTTGGCGAGACCCGGGGCGTTCAAGATCAATACTCCCATGCAACCATTCAGGCATTCAAGCATTCAACCATTCAAGCATTCATTCATTCAGGCATTCAAGCATTCAGGCATTCAGGCATTCAAGCATTCAAGCATTAATGATTAATCCTCCAGGTATTTCACCGGAGAATTGGTATTGTAAAACAGGAAGGAATAAATATCCGCCTGCTCTTCGATCACTTTGGCAATCGGTTTCCCGGCACCGTGCCCGGCTTTGGTCTCAATACGGATCAATACCGGGTTGTCCCCTGTATGGGCCTGCTGCAACCTTGCCGCAAATTTGAAAGAGTGGGCAGGTACCACCCGGTCATCATGATCAGCAGTAGTGATCATGGTCGCAGGATATTCCGTACCATTCTTCAGATTATGTAAAGGAGAATAGGACAACAGGTTCTGGAATTGCTCAGGATCGTCACTGGAACCATACTCCGGAATCCATCCTTTGCCTACCGTAAAGAGGTGATACCTCAACATATCCATCACCCCAACAGCGGGAAGGGCCACGGCAAACAAGTCAGGCCGTTGCGTCATCGCTGCTCCAACGAGCAAGCCGCCATTGGAACCACCGGCAATGGCCAGCTTTTCAGGTGTGGTGTAGCCATTCTCAATAAGATATTCTCCTGCAGCTATGAAGTCATCGAAGACATTTTGTTTATTGAGCAACATGCCTGCTTGATGCCATTCTTCTCCATATTCTCCCCCACCTCGTAAATTGGCCATGGCGTAAACACCCCCATTTTCAAGTAAAACCATTCTCGATGCACTAAAATATGGCGTCAGACTGATATTGAACCCGCCATAACCATACAGATAAGTAGGATTCTGTCCGTCCATCTTCAGCCCTTTTTTGTGAACGAGGAACATAGAAACTTCGGTACCATCTTTACTCTTGTAAAACACCTGCTTCTCTACATATTCTTCCGGATTGAATTCTAGTTTAGCCTTATAAAACTGCTCAGATTTCCCAGTGGCAATGTCATATTTGAAGATGGTATTCGGGTAAGTAAAAGAAGTAAAGCTGTAGAAAAGGATTTCATCATCTTCTTCGCCTCCGAAGCCACCGGCACTTCCCAGGCCAGGTAATTTTATTTCTTTCATGCCACTACCATCGTACTCGCACTGATAGAAAAAGTCTGTGGCGTTTTTCAGGTAATTCACAAATACTTTCCCTCCGCCCGTATTCACATTCTGCAACAGATTTTCTTTTTCAGGAATGATCACTTCCCAGTTTTCCTTGGAAGGATTAGCCGGATCCACAGCTACGAGTTTGTAATTAGGAGCATCGATATCTGTGAGTACCAAAAACTTACCATTCACGTGGTGAACTACAGAACTTTTGTTCTTAAATCCTTCAAAAAGCATTTGAAAATCCCCATCATTTTCGAGGTCTTTGAACATGACCGCATATCCATCAGTACCTGGTTGTTGATAAAGGATCAGATATTTCCCGTCTTCCGTCACGCCGCCGAAATGATAGTAATCAGGATTTTCCCTATCTTCAAAGATGAGTTTATCTTCCGACTGATCCGTTCCTAACTCGTGAAAATAAACAGCGTGATACTGATTATTGCCGGAGAGTTTCATGCCTTCTGCCGGAGCCGGGTAACGGCTATAAAAGAAACCATTGCCATGCCAGGAAGCCCCGGAAAATTTGACCCATTCCAATACATCAGGCATTTCTTTTTTGGTGGCGATCTCCATCACATGCAAAGAACTCCAGTCGGACCCGCCTTCGGATCTGGAGTAGGTCACATATTTATCATCTTTGGAAAAGCCAACAAGACCTATGGAAACAGTTCCATCTTCTGACAAGGCATTGGGGTCGATGAATACTTCCGGTTCCCCTTCGAGTCCTTTCTGGTAATAAATGACTGACTGGTTTTGTAACCCGTCATTTTTATTGAAAAAATAATATTCTCCAACATTAAAAGGGGAACTCAAACGAGGGTAATTGATCAGCTCTGTAAGACGTTCCTCGATAGCTTTCCTAAAAGGAATCTGTTCAAGATATCCTTGTGTGACTACATTTTGGGCATCCACCCATTCTTTGACATTGGCAGCCGTGTCTACTTCAAGCCAACGGAAAGGGTCCTGAACTTCGGTGCCGTGATAATCGTCGGTCTGATCGACCATTGCTGTTTCTGGATAATTCACTTAAATGTTTGTGTTTTGGATTGGTTCTGTTACTGTTTCCTGCTCATTACATCCGCTGAAAAGAGCAACGAGTAACAGTAAGGTAAAAAAGTGTTTTTGCATGATTTTACATTTAAACCTGGCAATCGCCAGATGGTTTATTAAGTCAGGAAATAAATAAGTCATTGATCTTTAAAATATTTTCGGGAGACTGATGATGAGAGGCAGTTGCTTTGATTTTTTATCCCGGATGGTCCCAATATATGCCTGTAAATTTACTAATTTTGCGTCAATTTCATTCAAAAAAAACGAATTAATGAGAGAACTTACCACATTAATTTTACTGCTTTTTACATCCCTCATTACCCTAAAGGCCCAGATCGTAAACATTGAAGATTCCCGCAAAAAAATTGACAGTTCAGGATTTTACGGCCATATGGACCTGGCTTTCAACCTGAATAAAGCATCTCAGCAATTAACAACTTTCAGAGGCAGCTCCCGGGCAGACTGGTTGCGGGACAAAGGGGCATGGCTCTCTATTGTGGATTATCGTGTGCTGCTCAATGATAAGGACAAAATCCAGGATGATGGTTTTTTTCATTTCAGGTATGGCCGTTTCCTCAACAAACGGTTTACCTGGGAAGCTTTTTCACAGGTACAACACAACCGACAGCTCCGTATAGACCTCCGGTGGCTGATAGGCAGTGGGCCAAGGTTTTTGTTGTATGATAAACCCAAGCAAAAAATTTACCTGGGGATGATGTATATGTATGAATATGATGAATTGGCGTCGGAGGGTACAGTCTGGCGAGATCATCGGATGAGCAATTATTTATCGGTGCATTTGCAGCTGACACCCAACCTGAATTTTGCCAGCACTTCTTATTATCAGCCGATCATCAATAATTTTGCTGACTCCCGGTTATCTTCCGTCAATTCCCTCAACTTTAAAATCTCAAGCCATCTGCGCTTCCATGTTCAGTTTAACATCAGTTACGATGCGCGCCTTTCCCAGGAAGAAACGGAAGTTCCCACAACAGTATATAATCTGACCAATGGAATAAGGTGGGAGTTTTGATTGATTACGAATTAGGGATCTTGAATAAAATGCTTTCTGTATAATTCGTAACTTAAAATTTCGAAATTATCCCTATTCCTTTGCCGGTAAGTATCTTATTTCCTAACACTCTTTAACCCGTATTAACAAAACCTTAGTTGATTTTGATAGTGGTTTATCGGAACTTTAAGCATCATAGAGTTGAATGATATTCTAAGGGTATTTTGATTTTCAATCTTTAGCGCATTGATTCAAGAATTTTATTTTCAAACTTTAAATCAACCCATAAAATGAAAAAGCTATTAATTCTGTTGATCCCAATATTTACCGTATTTGGCTGCGTAGATGATCCATGTGATGGTATAATTTGCTATAACGATGGTATTTGTATAGACGGCACCTGTGATTGCCCGCTTGGGTATATCGGTTCAGACTGCGGTTTCCAGGTGACACCTCAGAAAATTGTCATCAGGACTATCCGGGTGACAGATTTTCCAGCCACGGATAACGGATTCCTATGGGATGCAGGCAGCGACGCGGATATTTACCCCACCATTTACAAAAACGACGAGTTGATCTTTGAATCCTCTGCTTATTTCATCGATGCCTATCCAACGGATATTTACGAATTTGAAATGGAATTCGACCTGAATGAACCCAATGATTATTATGCGATCGTATTGTATGATTATGATGAGATTGGTGAAGATGACTACATTGGCGGTATTGAATTCAAACCCTACCATGACACCAATGGATTCCCGCAGGAAATTGACCTGTATGCCGGAGGTGTTGGCATTACGATGGTGGTGGAATATGTGTTTTAATGACGAATTAGAAATTACGAATTACGAATTAAGTTAAAACTAAATCATTCGTAATTCGTAATTTCTAATTCGTAACTATTAATTCACTGCTCCTTTTTGGTGAGGATAAGCTTTTGCACTCCGGGATCGTCAAAACCGGAAGGGCGTCGGGTCACCAGTTCATTGTTGATTCCAATGACCAGTTTGCCGGTATCTGTGAAACGATAAATCGCCCTGAGGGTATTGGTATCAACAGTGGAATTGAGATTCAGGTGCCAGGGATCTTTCGTATTATCAACCATATAAAACATATCCTGGACAGCACTGCCCCTGATGGATACAGCTTTGCCTCCTGATTCAAAATTCCACTGGATATCCTGACCGGAGTGATTTTTGCCTTTCCATTCGCCAAGTATGGAATTAGATTGTTGAGTGCAGGCAGTCATCAAAATCAACAATAACAGGTTGAATAATAGGCTTCTCATTTGCTTATTTTTATTTTAAGCCGGAAAATAGAGAATATTCGACAAGCATGCAAGATGAATCAGGGGAAAACCTTTAGAAAGATCAATTCCGGGCCAGCAATTTATCCAGGGTACTTTCCAACTCCTCAGCTTCCAGGTCCCGGGCAATGATTTTGCCTTTGTGATTGAGTAAAAAATTGGAAGGAACCTCGGTGATATTGCATTCAATACAAACCGGAGACTCCCAACCTTTCAGGTCAGATACATGGATCCATGGAAGTTTATTTTCTTCAATCCCGGCAACCCATTCATGGAGGTTTTCATCAAGAGAAATGGCATAAATTTCAAAGCCCTGGTCTTTATATTTTTCGTAGGCAGGCAGGTAATAATAGCAGTTCTCTTCGGTACAAATGGCATTACCCGATGCCCAGAACTGAACCAGGGTGTATCTGTTTTGGGAAGGATCCAGCGGGATGAGGTGCCCTTCCGGAGATTCTAAGGCTATTGCATTAAATTCCAAACGTGATTCGTTGGCCAAATAATACCATAAAAACCCGGCTCCTATGAACAACAAGAGTGTTGCGGCAATTCTCCAACGGGAAATAGTCCTCGTAAAACCCTTTGGAGTTGAGGGGTGATGCACCACGGCTTTTTTTATTTTGCGCCATGATTCATCACGGGGCTCCAACCGGTCAAAAGCACCTTTATTTGCCTTGAATAACTGATCCATATTATCCATGATGCTGAAATTTTGCTGTTAATGATTTTATCTTTTGCTTGGCTCTGGAAAGTTGCGATATGGATGTAGAGACACCAATATTCAATATTTCAGCTATTTCATTATGGTCATAACCTTCGAGCATATACAATGAAAATACTGTCCGGTACCCATCTGGCAACGCATGCAGAGCTTTATACACTAAATCCAGTTTATCATTTAATACGAAATTGTTCTCTTTTTCATTTTCGAGGGTAAACTCCGGTTCATTGGCTTCGTTTTGGGTCAAAACAAGCGAACGTTGTTTCTTTTTCAACTCATCAATGCTTCTGTTGACCACTATCCTTTTCACCCAGGCCCCGAAGGAGGACTGGTAATTATACTGATGCAAACGTGTGAACACATTGATAAAAGATTCCTGCAACACATCTTCAGCATCCTCAACATTATTGAGTATCCGGTAGGCAGTATTCAACATAGCTTTGGCGTATTGATCATAAAGCTGATGCATGGCCTGCTCATCTCCCTCCCGGGCCAGTTCAATTACCGGCCGGATCGACTCGACATAAAGTTTTGTTTCCTGCCTTGTGCTGTTCATTACGGACATTCCGGTTATTCGTTACAATTTGCTGTATAATGGTATGGAGTCAGTGGCTGTCTCAAAGGTAATAACGCTTGAAATTTAGCGCTTCCACCCCCGCCAGCGGGGGAAAGTTTTAAGTCACCCGCTGGCGGGGGCTAGGGGGTGGACTACAAGACTAAACAATTTCTTATTGAGACAGCCCCTTCTTCCAACATGAAAAATTACTGTAATTGCTTCAATGCAGCTTTCAAACGATCACCGTGGAGATTTGTTGCCACAATTTCACCCTTTTCATTTAGCAACACATTGGTTGGAATACTCCGCACACCATAAGTCCTTGCAGCTTCAGACTGCCATCCTTTCAGGTCAGAAACATGATATCCCCAGGTAAGCTTATCCTGCTTAATAGCATTTTTCCATGCTTGCATATTTTTATCAAGGGATACGCTGTAAATCTGGAAACCTTCTGCATTCCTGAATTTGGCATCTTTAAATTCATTGTAAACACTCACCAATTCAGGATGCTTAACGCGACAAGGGCGGCACCAGGATGCCCAGAAGTCAACCAATACAACATTACCTCGCAGATCGGATAATTTCATAACCTCCCCGGCAGGATTCTTCAGGGCGATCTCAGGTGCCTCTCTTTTTTGATCAGGTGCCGTAAACGCTACCAATCCCATAAATGCGGTCAGTAAAATAACAGTCAGGTACTTCATAGAAAGTAAAATTTTTCGAGTTAGCAATAAGGTTTATCCCTAAAGACCGGGGAATATTGATAATAATGCATGCCCGGTAAAAAAATTGCAAAAAACATAACATCCCTTTCGTTTCTAATGGTTTTAGTCGGGAACCATAAAAGTTTAAGTAGTTTAAACTTATATTTGCCTGACCGGATAGCAATCCTAAAACATTTCTCATGAAAAGTATATTTACGCTACTCATACTCGTTCTTCCATTGATAAGCCAAAGTCAAACCAACCCTTGTGGTGATGAATTACCTGAAAAACCTGATGCCTGCTCCCGTGGGTTTATACCGCTGTTAAAAACGACCAATAATACTCTTAGTGATGCATACGATCTCACCTTTACCCGACTGGAGATCGAAACCCTAAATACTTCCCCAATCATCTCAACCACTGCTCATATCGAGGGAAAAGTGATTGTTGAGGCAATGTCAGCTTTCAATATACAATTGTCCTCGCAGATGACCATTAGCGAGATCTTTTTCCAAGGTGTTTCCGTAGCTTTTACGCATGAGCAAGATGAGATCCTCGTCGACCTGGAGACACCCATATCAGCGGGACAATCTTTTAGCGCTACAATTATCTATTCCGGCAGCGGTTATGATGCAGCTAATTACGCCGGTGGTTTACACCATACTTCCAGTGATCCCGATCTGAATTTTGAAAACCTTTCCTATACTTTTAATCAGCCTTACGGCAGTTTTGTGTGGTTTCCCTGCAAACAGGTTCTTTCTGACAAGATCGATTCGCTGGATATCTGGGTAACTACCAGTGCCGCATACAAGGTTTCCTCCAATGGAATACTGGCGGAACAGGTGGACATGGACAACAGCACTACCCAATACAAATGGCAAACGCGCCATCCCATTGCGTATTACCTTGTCGCTTTTAATGTTTTTGATTATTCCGAATACAATTTTTATTGCCAGCCAGAAGGTTTTGATGAATCCATTTTTATCCAAAATTTCATGGTGGATGAGGAGCATATCGAGTTGATGTCAGAAGAACTGGACCGGACCTGTGAAGCCATAAATTTATATTCCAATTGGTTTGGTCTATACCCATTTCATGATGAAAAATACGGTCATAGTATATGGGGTAAAGGTTTTGGTATGGAACATCAAACGCTCACCTCGATGCCTTACACCATTGACTTCAGGAGATTATCCCATGAGTTGAGTCACCAGTGGTTTGGCAATCTCGTCACCTGTGGCACATGGCTGGACATATGGCTGAACGAAGGGTTTGCTACCTATTTCGATTACCTGGCACTGAAACACATCATTTCTGATGAAGCCGGCGAAGACCGAATGGCCTATTACCATGAGCGGGCGATGGTTTATCCCAATGGCAGTGTGTATGTTCCCGGAGCTGCCATCAACAATGCCAGCAGGATATTCGATTACAAACTAACATACTGCAAGGCTGCGACTGTGATCAAAATGCTGAGATTCGAATTGCAGGATGTTGCATTGTTTTGGGAAATTCTGACTAATTATCTCAGTGAATTCAAAAACGGGACAGCGACCACAGAAGACTTTATTGGCATCGTCAATCAAACCACGGGGGAAGATTACCAATGGTTTTTCGATCAGTGGATCTACGGAGAAGGGTATCCCATCTATTCAGGGACCTGGTACCAGACCAATGACACACTGTATATGGAAGTCACCCAGGAGGTGTCCTACCCGGCGGTGACGCCTTTTTACGATATGCTGATGCAATACGAGCTGAAATACCCCGGCGGCGATACAACCATTTTCATTAGACAGGAGGAGCCGACACAGTTGTTCAAAATTCCTGTAACACAGGATATTACCAACATCACTATCGACCCCGAAAATGAGACATTGAACCAGGAGGAGGGTATGGTGGAAATACCTGTGGCCAATGTTGTCAATCAGGAACTGGAGGATGTGAAGGTTTTTCCGAATCCATTTTCTGAGGAGATAAGGGTGAGTTTACCACTCCTGGAAACAGATTACGTTCAGCTTTCCCTTTTTGATATTCATGGAAGGATCCTTTTGATTCAGGAAACTGCCGCTCCCGAAATAACCATAAATACCCGGGAGCTTCCCGTTGGGTTTTACCTGTTAAAATTACGATACGAAAAAGGTGAGCATACCATAAAAATGAACAAGTTTATCCCCTAAACCCGGAGGAAAACACTGTGCAAAGACAATCATTTTCAACGCTTTGGCCCTTAAGCCGGCCTATAGGTTTTGGCCCTGTTATTTTTTCACAAGAATATTGTTAATGGTGACATTCATCATTGCATAAGCAAGTCAATTTGCTTAATATTCAACCTGACACCCCTGAAATAATTTTATACTTTCCCTCCCAATTCTCCTCCACTCCACAGATCGAATACAAATAAATTTAAATAGTAGATCATGAAAACTTTCCTACCTAATATCATTTTTATACTTGGCATAATATTATTGTCAAATACAACATCTTTTACACAGGAACCTTTCAGGGGCTTTCGAAACTTCGATGTCCTGGATGCCTCTGAATTGGTACTGGTAACGGCAACATACGATGAAGCTACAGCACATACTTATTATAAGCATACCATTTTTGACTTAAAAGAAGGCGGCCTGAACAAAATCATGTCTACAGTTATCGACACCGTTTCAGGAAGCAGTCGGCAAGTGGATATCGCCACCGGAAATTTTAACGGTGATGAATTTGAAGACTATGTTTTCGCTTACGCAGGCAATGACCGAAACATTGAGATTTACATTCCAAGACTGGACCCGGAAACTTTTGAAGTTATAGAAGCTTTCACCTATACTATAGAGACTGATATTGATGAGAAGCCTAAAAAACTAAAAGGAAGAATAAAACTGGTCACTGGCGATTTTGACGGAGATCTGATGGATGAATTTGCAGTAATGTATGCAGAACAAAATTATATTACATCCCGGGACATCTACCTGGATTTATTTGACACAAATGGCACTTTTGATCCAAACCACAAACTGAATATTCCTCTGGGAACAACCCTCACGGAATTTAGCGGAAGGGATATGGAAGTTTTTGACCTGGTTACCGACGACCTGGATTTTGATCTTAAAGATGAGATTGTCGTTGCCTGGGGACATAATGAAAACGGGGATAACAACTATGATATTTCCGCTAAAGTATTGGTTTTCGAACAAGCAGAAGACAACTACACCTTTGAAACCAAAGCAGAACGCAACCTTGATTTCGACAACAATCCAGGACATATCAAAGCCATATTTCTGGAAACCGGGCGGTTGTATCATTCTCTTTATCCTTCCCTTATTGCCCTGGCTGTTTCCGAAGCTGAAGGGGTCGACCAGTTGGATTACGAAGAGTCAGCAATTAAAACTTTTACTTTTAAGGATGATGATGAGACCTCTGAATACGATATTACAGAATCTATGGAAGAGTCGTTTTCAGTATCTTTGAACTTATGGGAACATGATTATTACGACAACAATTTGCCAAACATTTCCATTGCAAGTGGAGACATTGATGGAAATGGTTTAGAAGAATTTTTTATTCAAAGTTCTATTAACCTCTATGCCTTCGTGAAGTCAGACACTGATAATTCTTTTATTAAAGATTGGCTTCCATATTCTTTCGGGGAGTTGGCTGATGTAAGTATGAACTGCAATCAGGGAATGATCATTGGTGATATCAATAAAGACATAGGGTTGGAGCTTTACAATTTCACTAATGACCTGGAATGGGAAGGCCCAACCCAGAGTTATTTAAGAGGTTTTGAAGTAAATGTTTCGCCGGAATATGTTTTTGATCTTTCTCTTGAAGGTTATTATCTTCTAGGTGATCATCCAGGTGCTTCCACCGAAGGGTTGTACAAATACAGTCTGGCAGCGGGAGACCTTGACGGTGATCGTGTCAGACTTGGAGCACCGGAATATCATCAAGTTACGGAGATCGTGCAACCTCTGGTGATCCTGAATGCCCCGCCGATCCATTTTGACAAAATTGACGGAACCATTTATGATATCAATGGCTGTTTCAACGACAATGATTGTGACTTCGAGGCTTTGTACAAAGTACAAACTTCCCAGAGTATGACCGCATCAACTACAGTTATGAGAGACTGGAGCCTCACCAATTCCCATAGTATCGGTGGTGGATTTTTTGGCCTCGGCCTCAAAAAAACCATCGAGAACACCTACGGTAAAAACTATTCCAAAACCCACACCAACAATAATCAATTCACCATCACCCAGCAGGTATCCGCCAAAACAGATGACTACCTTTATGCAACCATTATCGATTACGACATCTGGGAATTCCCGGTCCTAAGCGGAGATTCCATAACCGGATATGTCATGGATGTTCAGCCACAGAATATCCAAAATGCCTGGTTCCAGTCTAAGAGCTGGCGCGCATTTACTTATGTACCTAATCATGAAGTTGGTAATATACTTTCCTATGCAGATTACCCCACTGCCGCCAATAATCCATTTGCTGAAGAAGAGATTAAATTTGGAAATTTCAGCGATACTTATGGCTTGGGCTACGACCCTGGCCCTTCCTGGTCACTCCTTTTAAGCGATTTTGGCAGTTCGGCAGAAGATCATAAATACACCGTAAGCAAGCAAGTAACCCGGGAAGGGAGTTTCAGTATTTTTGGAGACTTCTGGAATTTTGGATTCGGAATGGATTCCAAAAACAATTATTCCCAGGAAAAAATCAATACTCACCAGATAGAAATGATGGATGAACTGGAGGTGAGCGTCAAATTTGGAGACCTGAGTACAGGTATAGGAGAAACCATATATCACGTAGGCCCTTATGCCTATTGGTCTAAGAATGGAGAAATGTTCCTCGATTATGTCACAAGGCCTGAATCCGGAATGGGATCAAATACCTGGTGGGACAACAATTACGGCCAGGAACAGGATCCAGCCTTCATCCTGCCCTGGCGCCTGGATGAGGAAAAAGGTTTCACCCTGGAAAATCCCCTGAAAAAATACCAGACCAAATCCATCCAGTTCTCCAATGACCGACCCGAGGCAGGAGATACCATTACCATTTATGCTATCGTGCACAATTTCAGCATGTTACCCACAGAGGATGTCATCAAGGTATCGTTCTACAACGGTCATCCTAATGAAGGCGGTAATTTGCTGTCCGATATTCATGGAAATACTTTTGTGACTACACCAACATTCTTACAACCGAGAGGATTTGGTGTTGTGGAATTTGAATGGGTCTACACAGAGGGTTTTGAAGATTTCCAGAAAATTTTCGCCTACATAGATCCCGATGGTGAAATGAACGAAATCCATGAAGACAACAATATCGGCTTCAATATCATGGGGCTGATCGGACAATTTCCCAATGCCGTTGAAGATACTAAACCTTATTGTTCTGATCTGACGGTCTATCCCAATCCGGCTACCGGGTATGCCATGGTGGAATTCACCCTGAATAAAATGACCAAAACGGTCATTAACATTTACAACCTGCAAGGGCAGCTGATCAAAACCCAGGTGGAACAGAACCTAGGTCCGGGCACCTGGCAATCGGTCATCAACCTGGAAGACCTGCCGAATGGCATCTACGTGGTTTCCCTGAATGCGAACAGGGAACAAAGGAATGCGAAACTGATCGTTTGCGGGAATTAATGAATGCTGACTAAATATGCTCAAACCCCGGAAATGAACTTCCGGGGTTTGAAATTTTGGGAGACTCCATTACTCTACCACAACCAACTTACCGGACACAACAAACCTTCCCGACTCCAGCTTCAGCAAGTATGAACCGCAAGGTAAATCCAGGGAAGAAACCGTTATTTGATTTTCACCGCTTTCCATTTCAAATGATTGGGAGGTGACCATTCGACCCATCATATCGAAAACCTTAAGTTGCAGTTCTCCGGTGGACGGAGCCACAAAGGCTACTGTCAGATCCTTCCCAACCTTCGCAGGGTTAGGAAAAATAGTCAATTCAATTTCGTCATAAAATTTCACTGCTCTGACCGGAGAATAATGTCTTTTCCCATCAAAGTCGACCGTGACCAATCGGTAATAGCTCAGGCCTTCCAGTGGTTTATCATCGGTAAAAACATAATCAATACGCACCAGGGAGTTTCCGGCACCCTGGAGCTGCCCTATTGTTTCAAAATCGATACCTCCCCGGCTTCTTTCAATAAGGAAATAGTCGTTGTCAAATTCCCCCAGCGTTGTCCAAAAAACCTCCACCAGATCTTTTTGACCAAAAGCTTCAAAAGTCAATAATTCCACAGGAAGGATATTACAGCCTGTATAATTGACATTGCTTTGCGGTACACTACCCACGCCGGGGAGGACAATGCCCACCTGTCCGGAAGCAGCTCCCTGTGCAGACCCCGGACAGGAGCACGTTCCGCCAAGGATCTCATTGGTGCCGTTAGCACCTCCATTGATGATCATGGTTACCGTTCCGGGAATACTTCCGGAAGCTTTAATTACTCCGCCAGCACCGCCGCCACCGGGTCCAAAACAACGATCCCCGTTATCGGTATGTACAACATCTCCCCCATCGCCGCCAACAACCTCGATGGTAAGGTTCCCCGATATACTGGAAATATCCAGATGAACGGATCCTCCTGAACCACCGGCTCCTGCTCCGTCGCCGCCTAGATCTCCCGGGCCATAGGATGTATTCAGGGCAGATTCGCCATTGGATCTGATGGCATATCCATTGCCCACCAGAGACGGGGAAAGGAGTATGATTATCCCACCGCCGTTTCCACCGGAAGTCGCCTCATTATTATTGCCATGTCCGGCACCGCCGCCACCGCCGAGGAAGATTTTGTCGACAGAAGACAATCCTTTTCCGCCCACTCCGGGATGATTGCCCTTGCAATCAAAAAACCCGGAGGCCCCATTTGTCCCTCCCTGACCACCATTGCCGAGGTTGCCGCCGCCACCGCCGCCACTGTTGTGATCATTGCCACCGCCACCGCCATTGGCAGCAGCCCCTTTTCCGTAACTGATGTTCGGCGGAAGGTTAACGATGCCTTCTCCTTTAGGAGCTCCACTACCTGGGTTGTCATAAGAATAATCATTAAAGATCGTCAACCAGGTACAGTTAAAATCAGAATCTTCCATCGTTGCTCCGCGGAATCCCCTTTCACTCATATCAATATCAGCCTGCAATTCTATCGTCTTTGCCTCCAGAACCAACACCCCGCCATCGATCCCATTCCATGCCGGAGATGTCAAAGTTCCATTGATAACCAGATTATCGTATTGGGGTATATTAATGGCTTGCACAATTCCCGAAGGATCATAGTCATTTAACAACTCATGCTCAAAGATCAATTGATTGCCATTGACCCAACAAACGATGGCAACCTCATAACTTCCGGCACCGTTATAATCTGTCACATTCCCAAAAGAAGAATTGTTGGAGGTATTGACCACGGCCCCTTGCATTTGTATCAACAGCACCCTGTCCCCGATGGCGAACCCGGTGGTGCTTGTAACCGTAATTTCAGCATTATTCGCGTTGAATGCTGTTACCCTTGTCTGGGTATAAGTGAGGGTTCCTGAAAGGGTTTGTGCCTTTGCCGAAATTATCAGCAAACACAATGAAAATGCGAGTAAAAAACGATTTAAAATAAATGTCATAGCCTGCTGGTTTTGATAAATGAGAATCTAATGGGAAAAATAATCGGGAGTGGCCGAAATGGGCCACAAAACAAGAAAGGTAGATAGAGGAAGATACAATACTTGAGGATGGCAAACTTAAATACCTCGCCCTGCAGAACCTTGTATCCTCAGACAAATTTAAACAAAATATCCCGAATTGCAGCTCGTTAAAGGTTACAGATTCATCCGGAAGGATTGGATGAGAGTATTACTTTAATACTGCAAGCGTTAATGACCATAAGTTATTTTACACCGGGCGACTGCGTTGCCCCCCGGTGTAAATAGGATCGTTGGTTGAGGTTTATAGCCTCAGGATCGGACAGCTATTGAATGACAGACCAAAACAGGCCGAAGTCTGCCTTACTCCCTGCCTTCCATCTCCTTCAGCATTTTCCTGGCATTTTTTCCGGTCGGGCCATCCGGATCCATGGAAATAACCTTTTGGTAAAGCTGCCTGGCTTTTTCGATATCTCCCGCTTTCCACAAGCTTTCCGCCAGGCTGTCCAAGGCATTCGCCGAATCCGGGAAAAGCATGGTCACAAAGCCGAATACCTGGACTGCTGACTCTATCTGCCCACTATTGAGTAACCGGTAGCCGGCGGTATTGAACTCCCCTTCAAAATCAAAAAACTTATATACAGGATCACTGATCATCCGGACAGCTTCGGATTGTAGTTTTTCAACCTTGCCCGACTGAAAAAGTTCCGTAAAATAGGCCATAGGATCTAAAATGAAATTATCGGCAGAAAAATCGAGGGCTGCCTGCAAAACGGGATCGAGATTATTTTGGTAATCTTCAAAACTCATCTCTACGGCCAGATGAGGCGCCGTCCATGGACCATCCTCCCATTGTGGTTTGTCCTGCCACCAGGCAAAGGATAATCGAACCGGTATTTTACTATTGGGCAAAACGACTTCCTGGTTATCCCCATAGAAATTAATATTCTCTCCGGTGGGTTCTCCAACAAAGGTAACTTCTGTATAATTACTCAGCTCATTGACCAGGTTTTGGCAGGCGGAAAAGGTGCGACGGCCAGTGATGACAAAGAATTTGCCCGGCTGATTGATCTTATCGCTGCGGATGACGCCTTTGACAATAGGTTTGTTTTTGTAGTTATTCCCACCGCCATTCAGTCGGACATCGATGACCAGTTTCTCAACATCATTTTCCTCGATGAAATTAAAAACCTGCTCGTAAAACTCCGGAATAGCCATTGACGGATCATCCTGGATCTGACTTTGACGTACGTAAACGGTTTTATATTCCGGCAAATATTCGTAGAAATATATTGTTTCAAGATCTTTCAGGTAAAGCGGCAATGTTCCTTCATTCCTGGCATCCAGCCATTCTTCCGAACCCTGAACATAACCGTAATGCCCGGGGAATTTTCCAACCGGAGCTGCCTTATAGGTCTGCCGGAAAGTAAAGCCGTCCTTTTTCAAGGTCAGGGTCACCTCTGGTTTTAGTTCTTTCGTTATCTTTTGGGCATGCAAAATTTCGGGGATTCCCAGGTAGTTAAGCCCATAAGCTTTGAAGAACTGGTCATTCTCTGCCGGGAAAACAGGTTTGACTTTTTTAACCACCTCTTCAATGGGCATACCTTCTACTTCCAGTACCCGGGCACCCAGACCATTGTAATAATCTTTATGCACTCCCTGAAGGTAAATGCCGTCGCTAAAAGCCATCATGTTAAAAGGTACCTGGTGGAAATTAAATTGCCCCCCCTGCTCTCTGGGGTACAGCCAAAGGGCTGTATGTCCATAGCCAAATAAGGAGATTATCCGGGCAAAACCAACGATGATCTCATGCTCCTCCATTTGGGGAATTTCACTGTACAGATTTTTAACAGCAGTATCAAAATCCCGTTGGCTGACTTTTTTAAACAGGAAGTTGTAATCCTCGTGAACAGTTTGCTGCAGGAATTGAAGATCCTCCTGCCATTTTTCGGCAGATTGATTGACCTGGGCAAAAGAAATAGTTGTGGAAACGAGTAAAAGCAATAGTAGGATCAGGTTCTTCATAAGTTAGTTTTTTATTTGAAAGACAAGGTTTCAGTAATGGTGGTTGTAAAATAGTGGAAATAGAAAGGTCTGTCAACAACCATATGCCTATCGGGAAAGTAAATGGACGTATAAATGGTTTTAACCGACTAACCATAAAAAAACAGATGTGGATGTCGTTGCGATTCACAAAACGAATTGAACATAAAGGATTAAAGCTTCAATCCCGATCTCTGGACAAATTTCAAATTCGAAACACAAAGACACAAAGCACACACAGGTTTAGACTGAAAATCAATCATAAAAGCTATGTTATCTATGTGACTATGTGTTTTTTAAATTAAATGTCCAGTAGGGCTGCAAGCTTAAATCAACGAGAAATCACCATACCCGCAAAGCTTCTACCTCTTCAGCTGTCATCGGTTTCCGCTTATTGCCGAGCAGTCGTTTACCTTCCGGGGTGATCAAATAATTCTCTTCATTCCGGATACCGCCGAAGTTCCTGAATTTGTCGATTTCGTCGTAATTGAGGAATTGGGTAAATTTCTTTTCAGCTCTCCATTGATCCGTAAGTTCGGGGATAAAATAGATACCAGGTTCAATGGTCAATACGAATCCCGGTTCAAGAGCTCTGCCCAGCCTTAAGGATTTCAGACCAAATTGTTTGCTTTTCGGTTGTCCGTCATACCCGACAAATTCTTCGCCCAGGTTTTCCATGTCATGGATATCCAGTCCCATCATGTGTCCGGTCCCACAGGGGAAGAACAAGGCGTGGGCACCTGCATCGACAGCATCTTCGGGATTTCCTTTCATCAGTCCCATGTCTGTCAATCCCTCTGTGATGGCCAGACAGGATGCCCGGTGAACCTGTTTGTAAGGAACTCCCGGCTTAAGCATGTCAACAGCGGCATAATGTGATTTAAGCACCAGGTTGAAAACATCTTTTTGTAAACTTGAAAAAGTTTTACCCACAGGAAAGGTACTGGAAAGGTCACCGGCATAACCCATAGCCGTTTCTGCACCGCAGTCCAGCAAAAACAACTGCCCTTCCTTGACTATATTGCCATGGTAATGATTGTGCAGGGTTTGTCCGTTGATGGTGGCAATGGTTGGGAAGGAGATTTCCCCTCCGGTAGCCCGGGCGATTTTTTCAACTTCTACCACAACATCGAGTTCCTTCATGCCCGGCCTGAGCATTTTCATGGCTGCCACATGCATATCGATGGTGGTATCGACTCCTTTTTCGATCTCTACAAGTTCTTCTGCTGTTTTGTAAATGCGCTGAGCCACCACGGCTTTTATCAATTCCGGGGAAGCGCCATTTTCAATTTCCCGGGCACTCTTGCCGGTAAGCTTCATCAGTTTCAAAATATTATGATGTCGGTATTGGGGGATAAAATGAATGGCTTCTTGACTACGAACAGCCTGATGCACCCGATTGGCCAAATCCTTGAGTGTCCCCGTTTTGTCAACACCACACAAAGCAGCCTGGTCTTTGATCGTTGGGAGTTTACCCATCCATACCACATCTTCCACTGTAAAATCATCCCCGTAAATACATACGGAGCAATCTACAGTGTCCAGCAAAGCGACTAATCCTGGCCTGATGATGCCAAAGAAATACAAAAAAGTACTGTCCTGGCGGAAATGATAGGGATTATCGGTGTAGTTCATGGGGCTATCGTCATTGCCCATGATCAGGATGATGCCTGAACTTACCTGGCTTAGTAATTTTTGTTGGCGATCTGTGTAGGTTGTGCTGCTGAACATGTGTTTTGTTTTGAAAGCTAATTTAACCATTTTTTGATGTTTATGAAAGACAAACCTTCTGATCGTTAAAGTCTGGCAAAATGGGTTTGATAAGACCTTCATTTTCAGGCTGATAAATTATGTTGATACGCCCAAAAACAAGATTTGTGAAATAGACCATAAATGAGTAACTTGTGGTTCTACCTAGCCATAAAACCTTGAGAGACACCCTTTTATATTATAATTTGGCTTTGTGTCTTGCAGAATGCCACTATGAAGAGCAAAACACGAGGGAGCAAATGCCCGGCTTATTCCTTGCCCCTAAGGTTGTTGTACTGGACACTTCTGCCGGCTATTCACTAAATCAATTTTCCGGCGACAATATTTCTCCTCTTGTGGGCGACAGAGGCGACACAATGAAAACCGGCAGGTCTTTCCCCGCACATTTCAGGGTTTTCCTTTATGATATATCCTTTATTCCGAACAAAATCAAGGCAAGTCCCCCTAAGGTCATATCTATAAACTCCGGCAAACACAAGGTTCCAGACCAGCTCACTACCATTTCGATAACCGAAGATTCTCTAAAAACCATTGCGCTAAAAAAACTCCTGTGTCGACAGAGATCATCATCCAGGGGGATACCCTCCGTTCCGGCGAGTTGTTTTCTGAAAAGTTGACCATTAACCCTGAAAATGACAACCCCGTGAGTGGCATCTATAAGGATACATACCTTTCCGAAATACCCATTCTGCAACAGGGAAAGTTGTACCTGCTATCCATAAAAAACCAGCTGCCGCATTACCTCCGCGTTATTAAGATGCCGCTACTCATAATATTCAATACCTGGATGTGGACCAGGGGCTCCCTTCTTCCTATGTATCGTGTATGCTGGAAGATAAACGCGGGAACATTTGGTTGGGTACTTTCTACGGAGCTTGTATGTAGCATGTAGAATCCTTCACTATATTTTCAAAAAATGAAGGCTTTGTGTAAAACAATAAGGAAACTCTTCGCTGAGGATGATGAATTCAATTTGATGGTGGGCCGGTCTACATGAGGAAGCAAAAGGCTTTTAAATATTGGTAGGAACTTATCGCAGAGAGGATGTGCCAGGCTGGTTGCTGGTTACTGTGGGCTGAAGACTGCTACTACCAACCAGTATTAAAAACTGGTACTGCCTCAAACAGGTATTTTCAAGAAATGTTACAATAGTGTAAATTTTTGTTACAATGGAGCAAGCATTTTACGGGAAATTGGATAAACTTTATATATCCTCTCTGGTAGTCAATAGCTCCAGGATAAAGTAACTAAAAAGGTGCTTATTAATGATTAGAACTTAACCTCAAAAAAACAAATGTTTTTTAAAGAAACATCCAAAATAACCCCCGGAAAACAGTCCCTTTAATGTTTTGCCTAAGGGTCTGTTTTGTTATATCATGGCTAATTATGTTAATGAACATCTTGTCCACCTGATGATCATTGATCCAACGGTTTATCCAACGGTAAAAAAGCCTCTTCAGCCATTAGATAAACCATTGGATAAACCATTGGATAAACAGATCGTTACAATTGCTAAATTATCCTTAAATTGAAAGTAATCAGAAAGGTAAAATCCTTTTCAATACTTCTGAACACCCTGCCTGAGATCTCTCGACCACCCTACTTTCTCTCATATTGAATATCCTTTCCACTGCTCTGAAAAAAGTAAATTTCCCCCTGTATAAAAACCAAGAAAATGGAAAAACAAATTCACATCCGGATACCTTTTCAAAGGTGGCCCGTGACGATGTTACTGTTCATCTTAATATTTTTTTCGACCCTTACCGCCATTGCCCAATGGGAACAAACCAATTTATCTGAGGGAAAATATTTTATTGGAGCAACTTCCCTGGATTCAAAAGCCTACTTTGCAGGGGGACAACTTTGCGGCACTAATTCTTTCAGTAGCAAGGTAGAGATTTACGATGCAGCCATGGATACCTGGGATCCTCCTCAGGAATTATCCGTTGGTCGTGCGTTGATCGCTGCTGCTGCCACTGAAAACAAGGTACTTTTTGCCGGTGGGGCTATTTTTAACTGGCCCGCGTCAAAACTATTATCGGAGGTGGACATCCTGGATGTAAGTGCCTGCGAATGGACCGTCGAACACCTGTCCGTGCCGCGAATGACCTCCGCGGTAAGCAAAGGCGATATAGTCCTCTTTGCTGGCGGCATATCCGAAATAATACCTGCTACAAAATTCACTAATATCGTTGACATTTATGACGCCCAGACAGGCACCTGGACCATAGACAGTCTTTCCGAGGCCAGGGATGCCAGAGCGGCGGTTGTCGTGGGTGATCTGGCCATGTTTGCCGGAGGCTATAACGGACAAACGGTCTCCAATACTGTAGACATTTACCATTTTTCAACCGGAGAATGGACTATGGATACCTTGTCTTTGGCAAGAGGATTCCTGGCAGCCACTGCCTCTGGGAACAAGGCCTATTTTGCCGGTGGGGTGACCCGGGAGAATCTCAGTAGTGATATAGTTGATGTGTACGATTCAAAAACCGGCGAGTGGTCTGTAGAACACCTTTGGTTTCCGAGGTCTTTTTTGGGCAACACAAACTCCACCACAGTTTTTGACAGAGCATTTTTTATTAATGGAGGTCTCTTAAACCTGAACAATCTCTCCTGGAGTATTGGCTATGACATTGTAGATAATTATAGCCAAGAGAATGGCTGGGGGGTATTTTTCCTGACAAGGCATAAGGTAAACCATACCGTCGTAGGAATTGAGTCGGGTGAAATTGGTCAGGTACTTGTAGCTGGCGGCGTTCCTTCCTGCGGAACCCTTGTAGACAGGTATGTGTTGACCACCACCAACCAGGAAACTTTCGGGGATCCTAAAATAGAATATACCATTGTCCCCAATCCTGCCAGCAGCCATTTGAATATCAATGTTACCTTCCCGCATAAAACCGATGGTTTTTTGACACTCTTTAATATCACAGGCAAGGCTTTATTCCAGCAAAAATTCGATGTGACAGATATAGACCATCAAATTGATGTTAGTTCATACCCACCAGGTATTTACCTGCTTGAAGTCCGGACAGATACCGGAAGGATTATCGAAAAAGTGGTGGTTAATGAATAATCCTTTTGCCCCAAAATGCCAAATGCCCCTAAAAAGGAGGCAAGCACAACTTAAAAAACCAAGCAAAAAGCCCTTTATATTGAGTTAAAGAGCTTTTTGTTTTCTTGGACATATTCAAAATTTTAGAGCATTCCCGACCTGACAAATAAGGCTCCCGTTGAAACAGGAATTTTTAGCCCCCTTAAAACCATACATCATGAAAACAAGAGCAATAAGTTTATCAAGACCCGGGCGATACCTTAAAATTTCACTGGCCCTATTTTTGACCATTTGTATCTCAACCACCTATATTTCGCTACCACCAGCAAATCCCCTGGAACAAATAGAAAAGGCCGGTGCCGCTGCCTTAGGTACCAGTGCTTATTTTGCGGGCGGCGTGCATTGCTTTGGCAATTTCCCGGTGGCCAGCGTGGAGATCTATAATACGGAAACCGAAGAATGGGATTTTTCTCATCAACTTTCAGTGGCCAGGAGTTTGCCGGCAGTGGTTGCCTGTGACAACAAGGTCTTTTTTGCCGGAGGAAAGAAGAACTGGTCTGAGGTGGACTATGCAGAGGTGGACATTTTTCATGCCGAAACGGGCCGGTGGACCGTGGAGTACCTTTCCGTACCCAGGGTGACCAGTGCCGTAGCCAAAGATAATACGGTAATTTTTGCCGGTGGATTGAGGCATAATTTTTCCATGGTTGAGGATATTGTAGATATTTACGATACCGAAACAAGGGACTGGTCAATAGCCACACTTTCCGAAGCCAGGGATGCCCGGGCTGCTGTTGTTGCCGGAGACTATGCCATCTTTGCCGGTGGATGGGCGGGCAAGACCATATCGAAAAGGGTAGATATATATAATTTCATAACAGGAGAATGGAGCATAGACTCCCTCTCTGAGGCAAGAGCATTCATTGGTGCAACCGCTGTAGGCAATAAAGCCATTTTTGCCGGGGGAATGACCTCAGAAAATACCAGAAGTTACACGATCGATATATTTGACACTTCAGACAGTACCTGGACAACAGCTGCGCTTTCCAGCCCCAGAGCTTTTATGGGTGCTGTTAATGCAGGTACGGTTGGCAACAAAGCTTATTTTGTCGGTGGAGGAAAAATGGATATCTATACCGGCCTGTATGCCAACTTGTGGACTTGTGATTCGAGGATCATAGATATTTATGACGACGCCAGCGATTCCTGGTCCTTTTCGTACCTCCCGGGGCCACTGGTGAGCCATGCAGTTGCAGGAACGGATTCGGTACTCGTGGTTGCTGGAGGGCTTCCTTGTCAATCCTTGGTAAACTTATTAACCCAGATCAATACGCCCACTTCCGAGGAACTTCTAATGGATTATAACATATTTCCCAATCCCGCCAGCAGGAATCTAAATGTCCATGTTTCATTAAGGTGCAACACCAGTGGTATTTTAAGGCTTTTCAACATTTCAGGCAACTCCTTATATCAATACGAGTTTAGGGAAAAAACTATTGACCATCAAATCGATTTGAGTGGATATACACCGGGAGTCTACCTCGTTGAAGTCGACACCGAAATTGGAAAGATCATTGAGAGGGTAATCGTTGTTAAATGGTGCCCATAGAAAACTGTCATAAAATAATTAATAAGTATTGCCATCAGGATCTAGCGATATTATAGGAGGCGGTGTAGTTTTTCATTGGGTTGGTAAGGATTCTTTCCTTATTGGTGAATGGCCAACCACCAACATTGGTTAAAACCCGCAAGGTAAGATGATCTTTCCACGAGACTGCACTATTCAGGATTTCGCCGCTTCCAGCCCAGTATCCACCAGAAGGGGAACAGAGGATTGTGCAATTTTGCATTTGGATTGGCTATTTTTGAATCGTCCTCTTCCATTTTCTTTTTATCCAACAAAAGGCCGTGAGCCTTTGCAGCTTCCGACATCCATTTCAGGGATGGATAGGCCAGTGCTGTTTCATGCTCTTCAAGTATTTTAAACTTTTCCAAACGTTGCTCGAGCTCGTTTCTAAGTGCTTTCAACTTGTCTTTTTCATTGTCAAGGGCTTTTGGGAGTTTCTCCCAGTTTATATCCCCAATTTTTTGTTTGATTTTGATCACTTGCTTCTCCACTTTGGCAGGCAATCCATAACCACCCCCAACATCTGCGTGTACCCCGGGAAACCATTTCGTCTGTACATCCTGGTGGAGACAGGTTTGTTTATTGCGTTTTCTCTTTTCCTTTTCAGCCTCATGATTGTCGTCGGTATCCGCAAACCAGAGTTCCGGCTGGTACTGGCTTCGCTTCTCGTCGATGGCCACTGCATGTCGGCCGTTGAGCATATTGGGCAGCCAGTCCGTATCCGGCAAAGTCACCTGGAAGCGCAGGATACCCACCGACTTGACCGTATCCCATACCCCCAGAAAATGAACGGGGATCACTCCTCGGGAAGGTTTGTCTTTGATGTTGGCCAGGGAGGTATTTTCAATATCCGGAATCACTTCCGACCACTTCAGGTTGTAGGTTCTGGAGAACCGCTTTTTGAAAAAATTCAGCTGGTGACTATTGCCTTCGTGATAGTACTTGACAGCATAGGGAATCAGAGAGTTGCATCCCCGATCCATAAGTCCGACGCGCCCCAGCAGTCCTGTAAGAGCCCGGGCTGTATAGGCACCACGGCTGAAGCCAAAGATATAGATGCGGTCGCCGGGTTCATAATGCTGCATGAGGAAGGTGTAAGCATCTATAAGATTCTTCGAAAGCCCATAACCAAAAGCGAGCCCTAGAAATTTGGAAATACTCCGGCCGATAAAAGTAAAGGCCCCGGGTGCATCCTCCGTCCCCAGGCCGGGATCGTAAAAAACTACCTGACGAGAACCTGTTTCGTCCATTGGTTTTTCTAATCTTTCTGCTATTCTGACAACATTGGTCTGGCTGTAGATACTCACATGGTTGGAAGTGCCATCACAAAGCACAATGATATTTTTGGAATTATTCATGTTGGAGTTTGTTTTTGATCGTGCTACGGATCGCTATTTATTTTTGAGTAAGTAATTGTTCAAAAATAATGATAAATTTTGGGTAGAAGATTTTTTTATTAATCAAGGCGGAGGTTCAGGAGCTACGCCAAGGCGTAGTGACGGGTTCTTCAACGCAGAGTAATGAAAAAAGCTACAGCCATAGGTTATTGATTATTTTGAACAATTACTTAGATACCTAAAACTACAACAATAGTTTGAAACTTTGACGGCCAACAGGCGAATTAGGGATTAAAAAAGTTTGGATAGGTCGGGAATATCCTTCGTCCGTTCAAGAGCAATGTTTAGAAAACTTACACTATCTTTAAAGCCATGTGCATACTGGTGGACAAAATTCAAAATTGAAACACAAAGGCACATAGAACACAAAGATCAGGACTTGAAAATCAACCATAAAAACTTTGTTCTCAATGTTGCTATGTGTTTTCATGACCAAATGTCCAGTAGAATTGCAAGATGTCAATACTTACTTTAATACATTCAAATAAGCTAACCGAAATGAGAATTACCCTCTTTTGCTGCCTGGTATTTCTTTCCTGGAACAATAATGAAGGAACGTATACAAAAACCGCAACTACCTTTCTAAGCCCAATAACGGAAAGTATCGCCAACCAATCGTTTGATCCCACCACATTGATGTGGTACACGAAGCCAGCCAAAAAATGGGAAGAAGCCCTACCCGTTGGCAATGGCAGGTTAGGAGCTATGGTCTTTGGCGGCATCGAGGAAGAAAGGGTCCAATTGAACGAAGACACCTATTGGTCAGGCGGCCCTTATAGCACGGTGGTTCCGGGAGGGTATAAAAAGCTGCCCGAAATTCAACAACTCATTTTTGAAGGAAAGCCTATTGAAGCACACAAACTCTTTGGCAGACATTTGATGGGATATCCGGTCGAGCAACAGAAATACCAGTCTTTAGCCAATCTTCATCTGTTTTTTGAAAAAGATCAGGAAGCAGAAAACTACAGGCGGTGGCTGGACCTGCAAACCGGTATCACCGGGACAGAATATACGATCAATGGCGTCACTTACCTGCGGGAAGTCTTTGCTTCAGCAGTGGACCAAACGATTGTGGTTCGAATAACGGCAAGCGCACCGGGGATGATTACCTTTGAAACCGAATTGAGGGGCGTAAGGAACAGTGCGCATTCCAATTATGCAACGGATTATTTCCGGATGGACGGTGCCGGAGACAATGAATTGATCCTCACCGGCAAATCTGCCGACTACCTGGGTATTGAGGGGAAGCTTCGATACGAAGCCCGAGCCCGGGTGGAAGCAGAAGGGGGAAGGGTGAGCCGGAACGGAACCCGTATCCAGATCGACAAGGCCAACGCCGTAACCCTTTTCTTTGTGGCGGCCACCAATTTTGTCAATTACAAAGACGTCAGCGCGGACGAAAAAGGCCGGGTACAAAATTATTTAAAGGGCTTGGAAGGCAAACAGTATCGCAGCATCCGGGACGAGGCAGTCCAGGATTATCAAAGTTTATTTAACAGGGTAAGCTTAGGTTTACCCGAAACACCTGGTTCTTTTCTGCCTACCGATGAACGCATGACCAGTATCCAAACCCAGGCCGACCCTCAGATGGCTGCTTTATCCTACCAATTTGGCCGTTACCTGTTAATTTCTTCCAGCCGGCCGGGTACACAGCCCACCAATTTACAGGGCATCTGGAATCAGGACATGAACCCCTCGTGGGATTCCAAGTATACGACCAACATCAACACTGAAATGAACTATTGGCCGGCAGAAGCTGCCAATCTTTCCGAATTGACACAGCCCTTATTTAAAATGATCGAAGAATTGACAGACCAGGGGGCGGAAGTCGCCAAAGAACATTATGGAGCCGGCGGATGGGTATTCCATCAAAATACGGATATCTGGCGGGTGGCTGCTCCTATGGACGGGCCTACCTGGGGAACTTTTACAGTCGGTGGAGCCTGGTTGTGTACACATTTATGGGAGCATTATTTATATACCCGGGATACCCATTTTTTGGAACAGGTGTATCCGGTAATCAAAGGATCGGTGACTTTTTCATGGACTTCCTCATAGAGCATCCTAATGGACAATGGTTGGTAACCAATCCATCCAACTCTCCGAAAATCCACCCGAAGGGCCGGGATATGAGTATTTTTATGACGAGGTGACCGGGATGTACTATTTTACCACCATCACCGCCGGAGCGACCATGGATATGCAAATTTTGAAAGACTTGTTTGATTATTATAGCCATGCCACACAAATATTAGGCAAAGACGAAGCGTATGCCAGGGAAGTTACTCAAGCCCGCGACCGCCTGGTGCCTTCACAGATAGGCAAAGATGGTACCCTCCAGGAATGGATGGAAGATTTTGGGCAATTGGAAGACAAGCATCGCCACTTCTCCCACCTGTATGGATTATACCCCGGGAATGTCCTCTCCGCCCAGTTCACTCCGGAGTTCATAGATCCTATCAAAGCTGTTCTCGAACAAAGAGGGGACGGAGGAACAGGATTCTCCCGTGCCTGGAAGATGGCTTTATGGGCAAGACTCTCCGATGGAGACCGGGCCAATGCGATTCACAAAGGATACTTAAAAGAACAATGTTACCCCTCCCTGTTCGCCAAGTGATTTACACCTTGACAGGTGGATGGTTCCCTGGGGCTCACATCGGCGATTTCAGAGCTATTGGTGCAATCACACGAGGGGGTTATCCGATTATTGCCTGCATTACCTCAGGAATGGCATTCCGGAACCTTTAGCGGCGTCTGTACACGTGGTGCTTTTGAACTCGATTTACATTGGGAAAACGGACGTATAAAAACGGTGGAGCTGTTATCCAAAGCCGGAGTAGATTGCAAAATTAGCGCGGATGGACCGGTACCCGTTATGGTGAATGGAAATCAAGTTGCGATAAAGCAGCACAAAGGTTATATTCAATTTCCTACGGAGTCTGGGGAGCGGTACCGGTTGGAGCATTTCGACAGACAACATAGAAAACATCATCCCGAATTTTGATTTCGATTAAATTATTTTGGACAACATTCACTAAAAGGCTAAATAATGAACATTTATGCACAGGTGTCATTTGTATGAACTCATAATTTACCTCGCCAGCGGCTAGGGCTTCTACATAAGTAGTATAATAAAAAAATGTAATTTGTTTTTTGGTTAATTCGATGTATTGCTTTACAATTAGGTTAAAAAATTGAGAATGAAGAATAAAAAAATACCTGACGGAACCGCAGAACCGCAGAATAACCAATTTCCAACCTGCCTGTTGACACAGGAAGACAGGTGTAGAAGTGGTAAAAACCTTCTACATTGGACATTCTGTGGTTGGATATTCGGTTCGGTTCGTCTCGGTTTTATTAGTTTTTCAGTCATTTGTAATGGAAAATACACGATTTTTATCGCTTTTGACTCAAAAACATATTAAATAATAACTTAATACTACTTGTGTGCAAGCCCTAGCCGCCAGCGGTGTATATCAATATTCAAATCGAAACGACTGGATAAGATGTTGACGAATTAATTACCAATGCAATGTTCTCCCAAATTTAATCAATCGACAAAATTCGTAATGTAGGCGGTTTTTAAATCAAGGCATGTCTGCCCCATCAATTGGTGTATTTTTCATACCTGGATGATTTGATTTCTAAAACGATTTGCTCAGCATCCACTCAAAAACGCCATCTCCAAACCATTTGCGAATAAACATCATGGGCCTGGCCATGAAACCTTTCACATATCTGCGTTTCGGGTTTTTGGCTTTTACAGCTTTGACAAACTCTCTTGCAAGTACTACAGGTTCTGTAGATCGCTCCATCATCGCGTTGTTCGGGTCCCCCATCATTTCGATGAACGGCTTCATTTGTGCTTTATAAGCACTTTTGTCATAGTATTTGGAAAGTTGTTTACCCACAACATCCGTAAATTCTGTTTTCACACCTCCGGGTTGAATGACAACTACCTGAATATTAAAAGGTGCGGTTTCAATCCTCAAACAATCCGACCATCCTTCCAGGGCGTGTTTTGTAGCATGATACCAGGCGCCCAGTGGCGTAAAGATTCTACCACCCATGGAAGAAGTATTGATGATCCTCCCTGATTTTTGAGCTCTCATATGGGGTAGCACCAACTGGGTAATGTGCGCCAGGCCAAACAAGTTGACCTCAAACTGATACCTTGCATCTTTTATGGGGATATCCTCTACGGTACCATAAAGTCCAAACCCGGCATTATTGATCAAAACATCTATTCTGCCCTGTTCCTGTATGATCTGATTGACTACTTGTTCATTGTTTTGTTCATCAGTTACATCCAGTTTAACCGGAATGATACCATGAGATTTGAGGTCTTCCATTCGGTCGACACGTCTGGCTCCGGCATAAACCTTATATCCTTCTTTAGCTAATAGTATGGCGGCATCCTTACCCATTCCGGAGGAAGCCCCTGTGATCAAAATTACTTTTTCCATGATTATTAAAGTTTGATTTTTGACTAATTAATTCAAGTTGCGGGTTACAAGTTACTTGTTTCTAGTTGACTTATTTTTGTCGGAAATCCTTCATTTTTTTCAATTTTCATCTTCAATCAGTGAATTTTTGACCTGGATTTCTGAACCAGTAACTTGAAACCAGTAACCCGCAACTTAGATTAATTATGATAATACAAATGTTCTATCTTCGGAGTAGATCTAATTACACAGAATGCGGGAAGCCTTACACAAAATGCGGATTCTCAGTTAAGTGTACGGTATTGTACGGGTGTTTGACCCGTTTTTGATTTAAAAAGGCGGGTAAAATAGTGTGGATAGTTAAAGCCCAGGTCGTAGGCTATTTCGCTGATGGATTGCTCTGTTCCCAACAGCAGGTTTTTGGCTTTTTCAACAACAAAGTCATTGATATGGTCTTTGGGTTTTCTGCCGGTTTCCTTTTTGAGTAAATCACTGAAATAGTGTTGTGACAAATGAGCTTTATCGGCAAAATATTGAATAGACGGCAGTCCGGATTCCAGTTGTTGTTCAGATTTAAAGTAGGCCTTCAGGTCTTTTTCAAATTTGGAAACGATGTCTTTATTCTGGCTGGTTCGGGTATTGAATTGTCTTTCAAAATACCGCAGACAATAGTTGAGCAGCAGTTCTATATTGGAAACGATAACTCTTTGACTGTGATTATCAATGCGTTGTTCATATTCTTTTTGGATATTTTCTACGCAATCCTGAATGGTTTGTTCTTCAGCGTCTGAAAGATGCAATGCTTCATAGACTTCGTAATTAAAGAAAGAGTAGTCATCCATCTGATCCCCCAGATGGGTATTGCGGATCAAATCAGGGTGAAAATACAACATCCAGCCGGTAATCTCTCCTGCCTCAATTTCCTTGGTGGCAGAATAGGTCTGCCCGGGAGCAGAAAACACCATTACCCCTTCTTCAAAATCAAAAGAATTTCTGCCATATTCCATGCCACAGCTTTTATCCTTTAGGGAGATCATATAAAAATCACTGATGATTTTTGCCCCAACCTGATTTTCCGAAACCGCTACCTTCGACGCATCGATCAGTGAAATATGTGGATGTTTTGGTTTGGGCATCCCCATCAATTCATGCAATTGACTGATTGACTTTACGGTATAGATATTTGACGACATATTACCTGACTCATTTAATTGATACAAAGTTCGGCTTTTTTGGGGTAGTGGACTAACACAAAACGCAGATTGGGCAACACGAAAAGAGGGATAATTACATTTTGAGCTAAAATGACGGGAGAGAAAAAATCTTTACTTATAATATACCCCGGATTCCCCAAACCGTCATCCGGAGCTATGGACGTGACCTTTGGGTCCAGGAAAACCCAGGCAAAGAGCCCCTTTCATTCAACATACAAGGGCTTATTTTTCAAGGTCATATCTACATTACTTTATTAATATAGCCTATGATTTTTTCATGACTTTAGTATCCTTCAACATCAAAAAGACCCAGGCCAAAAAAGTAACTACCACCAGGATCATCATGATTTTCTGAACCAACACAATAATGGTTCCCCATGAACCTGATTCAAGGTCAATAGCAACCGAACTTTGCATTCCTGAAATATCGGAAGAAACAACAGAGCCATTTTCATAGGATTCTATATTATCCAGTAATGGAAATTCAAGGTCTATAAAGTTGGTGCACAAAAAGATAAAAAGACCAGAGGCCACCAGCGCCAAAATAATGGTAAGGGTTTTCATGAATTCAGGTTTTTAATTAATGATGTGATTAAATAAAGGGGAATCGCAACACCTTACTTTTTCAAGTTTGGCAATGAAATAACAATAACTGCCCATTGACAATCAGGCAGAGAGAGAGAATGCATACAACAATACCTTTGCTGTAAAGACAAAATTTTCAGCTATTATTTAGCATAAATTGGAACAGTCAGGTGAAATAGATCGCATATTATTTGGAGGGTAGACCAATATGGTCAATGCGTATCAGATAAGAGTTTGTTCTTTTGGTTATGCAAATATATAAAACTTAAATCCAAAAAATAACAATAATTTAATTTTTTATTTTAAGCATAACAATTAAAATAAAACATTATACCGAAAAATAAAAGAAGGGAATATTCATTTCCATTCCCTTACCCCACAAGGGACGACAAAGTTTGCTAATGAATTTATTTTCAATTATTTAGCTCTTCCTGCATTAAATTTTAGATGATTTTCAAATGATATTTATTAATAAAAAGTCCCAACTGTAACGGGAAAAGCTTTAAAACTCGATTTTCTCTCCCAATAAACACAAATGACCTCAGACAGGGGAATTGACATAAGTCATTATAAATGTCATGATTTTCCCTTAATTTTATAAACATCTAAATGATGAATGCTCAATCGTAGCTTTTCCTCCCGCTGGAATACTTCCACTTTCCTGGTTTTTAAACTTGAATGCCTTTTCCACTTCCCCTGGGAAGCGTTAGATTTTATTACATACCAAAAAGCATTTATCATGAAAAAGCAATTAAAAGAACAATCATCGTTACAGAAATGGCTAACGGTTATTTTCCTTTTTTCCCTGATGTTTGTTTTCAGCTATCCATCCTACGGTCAGGACTGGATAGATAGCAACCTGTCAGAAGCAAAAATCTGGATCGGCGGCACTTCCCATGGTTCAAAAATATACCTGGCAGGAGGCCAGCTATGTAATGGAGTGCCTACCGCAAAAGTAGAGATCTATGACGCCAGGACCGGGCAATGGGATACTTCACACAGCCTTTCTGTTGCCAGAGGGGGACCCGCTGTAGTGGCCTGTGGAGATAAAATCCTTTTTGCCGGGGGAATGAAGTATAATGCTTCAGGCGTAAATTTCTATTCCGTTGTTGAGATTTTTGACCTCAACAATGGGTGGACCATGGCAGGGCTTTCCGTTCCAAGAATAACCACTGGCGTGAGTAATGGAAGTAAAGCCATATTTGCCGGGGGATTAATAGATTATGAAGCGGGAGCATCAAGTATTTTTGAGACAACAAATGTAGTGGACATCTATGATTCAGCAAATAATAGCTGGACCACTGACACCTTATCCGAGGCCAGAGATGCCTTTAATGCGGTGGTCGTGGGAGACCTGGCCATAATCGCCGGAGGTTTTAATGGCCAAAAGGTTACGAATAAAGTTGACATTTACCACTTTTCAACCGGTCATTGGACTACAGATACCCTTTCCGTCGCAAGAGGGAATATGACATCTACCGTTGTGGGAACGTAAGCTTATTTTGCCGGAGGTGTTACTCAAAACAATCTCAACAGCAATGTTATTGATATTTATGATTCAGAGACAGGGGAATGGGAAGTTGAACAGCTCCCTTTCGGAAGAGCTTTTTTAGGCAGCATCAATGCAGCTACCCTCAACGGCAAAGCCTATTTTGTCAATGGAGGTAGCCTTAACCTGTTTACCTCCCAGTGGACTGGAGGTTATAACAGAGTGGATATCTATGATCCTTCCGCCAGCCCTGGTTCAAGGTGGTCTCTCGATTTCGTCCACTGCCACTTTGTCAACCATACCGTGGTAGCCATCGAAACCGATACCATTTCCAAACTCCTGGTAACGGGTGGATCAACTTGTTATAACTGCGGCGCCAACGTGGATATCTTGAGTAAAACAGAAACAGTCTTTTTTGATGACCAAAAGGTGGTTTATAACATATTCCCCAACCCTGCCAGCAGCAATTTGAATGTCAATGTTTCTTTCCAGCATGAAACCGATGGTATCTTGACGTTATTTGATATCACAGGCAAGGCTATATTCCAGCAAAAATTCGATGTTACGTCCTTAGACCATCAGATTGATGTGAGTGGGTACACCCCAGGAGTTTACATGCTTGAAATACGGACTGATACAGGAAGGATTGTGGAGAAGGTGATGGTGGTTGAATAGAAATTAATGAACCGGCCGGAAGTCTAAATTTTGCCAACCATAAAAACCATTTATACACGCTTACACCCAAATAGGAACTGTAAGAAGCCAAAAATATAACATTGATATGTAAATAAAAAGCCCTTATGTACTGAAACACAAGGGCTTTTGTTTAAATATTCGGTGGTTCCACAAGGGATACTATTTGCTGTATAAAATGTTTTAAATAAATTTATTGTAAAACAAAAAATGAAAAGTTAGAAAAAAGTTAGGACTTTTTAGTTAAAAAGATCTTCCTCAATTTTTCAAAAGAGCATTTTCTAATCAAGAGAAAATAAAGATTCGTTGAAAAGGTGATAATACCTGAAAAGCTTCCAATCAAAACCAAAGGCTGATTAGAAAAAATGTGGATGAATGACTAACTTGTTTTTCAAAATGAGTGTTAATCTATGAAGAAACCACTCCTATATTTCATCCTAGCTTTGTTTCTCGCTGCATGCAATAATGACAAGCAAAACACCAGGAATCAAACGCCCTCCTTATTCCTTCCCCCCAAAAGTGTAGCTTTAAATACTGAAGAGGGCCATCCTGTAAACCAATTTTCCGGAGACAGTATTCCATTCCTGATAGGCAGACAAGGAGATACACTTTTAACCGGCAAGCCTTTCCTGGTAAAAAAACATGTCATTCCATTTGAAGAACTATTTGAAACAACAAGAATCAGGGCAGGATCACCTGAAGTACTACCCATAAATACCAACAAACACGAAATACCAGCTCAACTCCCCACAATTTCAATTAATAAGGATTCTCTTAAATCATTTACTCTTGAAGTTGATTCCACTATAGCAGAGATTGCCATCCTGGGAGATACCTTTCGTTCGGGAATCCCCATTCCTGCAAAAGTAAAAGTGGTGCCTGCCATCTATCCAAAACCCTTTAAGGCATTACCTCCCCGTTTTAAAGATGCGACCAATCATAACATACAATATTTAGACGTAAATCAGGGCTTACCCTCTTCCTATGTCTGGTGTGTGCTGGAAGATAAGCGGGGCAACATTTGGTTAGGTACCTCTAACGGAGTTTGTAAATACGATGGCGAAACCTTTATCCAATTCACTGAACAAGAAGGCCTATTAAACAACAATGCCATGTCGATGATGGAGGATGAAAATGGAAATATCTGGTTTGGTTCACAGTGGGATGACGGAATATGTAAATATGACGGAGAAAACTTTACCTATTATTTGTCAAGAGAAGGATTTCCCTGTTTTAAAGTAACTACTATCGAAGAGGACAGTAAAGGTAACATTTGGTTTGGTTCACGGTGCGGGGCCTGGAAATTTGATGGTAAGAACTTCACTTTGTACGATCAAAGTCAAGGTTTTGTCAGTAATGTAGTTTCCGACATTCTGGAGGATAAAAACGGTTTACTTTGGTTCGCCACCAGGGATAATAGGAACATTATTACCCTGGGTACCGGAGTCTCCGGATTCGATGGTAAACATTTCATCAATTACACAGCAAAAGATGGCTTATCAACATATAATATTACGTCTATGCTGGAAGATAAAAGCGGCAACATCTGGTTTGGGACAATTGGAGGGGGAGTTACACGGTATAATGGCGAAAACTTTACACATTTTACGAAAAAGCAAGGCTTGTCCAGCAACATTGTTGAATCAATATTGGAGGATCGCAATGGGGCATTATGGTTTGGCACCACAGATGGTGGGATTAATAAATACGATGGAGTTTATTTTACCCATTATACGAAAAAAGAGGGCTTACCCAATAATCAGGTCTCTTTTATTATGGAAGACCGGAGTGGTAACTTATGGCTGAGCAACTTAGGTAGTGGGCTGAGCATCCTGAAGGAAAAAAGTTTCACCCATTTTACCGAAAATCAGGGCTTTTCCAGCAATTTGGTGCTGTCAATGCTTGAAGATGAAAAGGGCGACCTTTGGTTTGGTACCCAAGGGGATGGATTATACAAATACCGTGCAGATACCCTCACTCATTACACAGTTAAAGAGGGTTTGTCTGACAATGTCATCAATTATATTGAGCAAGACAAAAACGGAGATATTTGGATCATTAAGGGATTTAGAGTCATATGTAAATTCGATGGAAAATATTTTACCCACCATAAAAGCAGAGACGGATTTGGGATAGAGCGATTTATGCTGGAGGAGAGGAATGGTGATCTTTGGTTTTCCGCATTGTCTGGCCCTTTATTCAAATACGATGGAAAAGATATGACCTTTTTAAAGGAAGGGAATCGATTCGTGGGTTTTTCAATTTTTGCTATACTGGAGGACAAGAATGGTGATCTTTGGTTTGGTAGTAAAGGAGAGGGGGTAGGTAGATATGACGGAAAAAATTTCACCATTTATTCGGAAAAAGAAGGCTTATCTGATAATAAGGTCACCTCCTTACTGGAAGATAAAAATGGAGCTATCTGGATCGGGACCGACGGAGGCGGTGTTAACAAATTTGATGGAAAAAGTTTTACCTATTATACAAAAAAACAAGGATTGGTTGCCAATGGAACCTGGTCACTACAAGAGGATTCTTATGGAAATATTTGGGTAGGTACCCAGGCTGGGATCAGTGTTATTCGGAGTGGTGATCAAACAGATCATACAGGTTTGCATGACAGTATATTGGAAGCATCTTCAAAGGATTTGATTGTCAACTATACTATTGAGAATGGATTAAAAGCAAATGATTATTATACCAATTCCCTGATAGATAGTAAAAATCGGGCCTGGTGGAGCTGTGCAAAATCACTTACTATGCTGGATTTTGGTGATTTCGACTTGCATGATCAGCCTCCTGTCGTTCAATTAAACTATCTGGAGATAAATGAGCAGTATTTTGATTATCGAAATATGGTGGATAGCCTTAAAGGAAAAATAAAATTTCCGGAGGTGGCAAAGTTCTCTAATTACCCATTAAATCCGAGCCTCACACATAATAAAAATCACCTTACTTTTTATTTTTCTGCCATAGACTGGGCTGCTCCGAATAAATTGAAGTACAGCTATCGAATAGAAGGGCTAGATAAAAACTGGAGTAATCCCTCAGAAGAAGCAAAGGCAGAATTCCGCAATCTGCCACAGGGCACCTTTACCTTTAAAGTCCGGGCGGTCGGAGAAGCTCAAATATGGAGCGAAGCTGCGGAATATTCATTTACCATCCTTCCACCCTGGTGGTGGAGCCCATGGTCAAAATCCCTCTATTTATTGGTCGGATTGGGCTTCTTATTTGGCGTATACCGCTTTCAACTAAAGCGCCAATTGGCCTCTGCAGAAGCTCAAAGGCTCGAGGAGTTGGATATTTTCAAATCCCGTCTTTACACTAACATCACCCACGAATTTCGTACACCTTTAACCGTTATTTCAGGAATGGCTGACCAGATACTGGAACACCCTGATACCTGGTTCAGGGAAGGACTGGCAATGATCAAACGCAATAGCCGGAATTTACTGGGCCTCGTCAATCAAATGCTGGATCTATCTAAACTGGATTCGGGTAAGTTCCCGATACACCTGATCCAAAGTGATCTTATAGCCTATCTTAAATACCTTAACGACTCTTTTCATTCTTACGCCGAGTCCAAAGATATCCATTTACATATGTTATCTGAAGTTAAGGAGCTTTATATGGATTTTGACCCGGAAAAGATCCAGACCATTTTCTCCAATCTGGTGGGTAATGCCTTTAAGTTCACTCCGCCTGGTGGTGATGTTCACATCAGCATTCAGGAACACAAGACTGACCAATCGTATTGCCGCATTCGCGTAACCGATACAGGAGTGGGTATTGCAGAAAGCAAGCTTCCCTACATCTTTGACCGTTTTTATCAAGCTGATGATTGGGTTACCCGTCAGGTAGAAGGAACCGGTATTGGCCTGTCGCTCACCAGGGAACTTGTTAAATTGCTGGATGGAACAATCGAAGTAACCAGTCAAGTAGGCAAAGGAACCGAGTTTACTGTTTTACTCCCGGTTTACCAACCTGCTGAAAGAGGCACTCCTGAAACGGCGCTCGTCGGTTCCTTATTTCAGACGCCTGCTGCAAAGGCTACAAAAGGTCTCTTCCTATCCACCGGAAAGCACGACCTGCCACTGGTGTTGCTCATCGAGGACAATCCCGACGTGCTTCGTTACCTAAGCGCCTGCCTCCAAGATCATTACCGCCTGGAAACGGCATTGAATGGCCTTCAAGGTATTGAAAAAGCCATTGAGCTGGTACCTGATATCATTATCAGCGACATCATGATGCCTGAAAAAGATGGTTTTGAAGTATGTGATACCCTCAAACAGGATGAGCGAACCAGCCACATTCCCATCATTTTACTTACTGCCAAAGCGACAATGGAAGACCGGGTCGCCGGCCTGGAAGCAGGAGCCGACGCTTATCTGACAAAACCTTTTAACCAACAGGAACTTTTTGTCAGACTCGAAAAATTGGTTGACATAAGGCGGCGCCTACAGGCAAGGTATCAAGACCTTAATCTATCCGGGGCTACTCAGCATAAAAACTTTCAAAAGGAGGATGCTTTTTTACAAAAAGTTAATAGAGCGATTGAGGATCACCTTGCCAATGAAAATTTTGACGCTACTGCACTGTGCAGCGCCGTGAATTATAGCCGCTCTCAATTGTATCATAAGTTGAATGCCCTCACCGGCAGATCCGTTGCCATTTACATCCGTACCATCCGCCTGCGCAGAGCTAAAGAACTGTTAGAAAGCACCAGCCTGAATATCTCCGAAATCGCCTATGAAGTCGGGTTTAAGGACCCCAGTTATTTTACCCGTAAATACCGGGAAGAATTTGGCATTACTCCCACCCAGGCACGGAAGTGATTAGAGCTTGTTTAGCCAAATTTTCTATAAACCTATTTCTTAGTTCTATATGTGAATCAAAGGTTGAACCCACCCCGACAATAGTACAATATTTTTTTCTCCCACCAGACATTAGTCCTGTTCTTTCAGACATTAGTGCCAGCAGTTAATATCAAAATTGTCTAATTTTATCTAAATCTCAATAATCTCACGATCAGGAACAACACCAGTAGCGTTTCCATTCTTTGGCCAATCTATTTAACACCCTTTTTCAAGACAAAAAAACATTTGTATTTACTTCCCTTCCTGCTTCGTCAAGGAGGGAAAGGGATTCATGCAAATAATTTATTAATGAAATAATAAAAACGTTTATCATGAAAAAGAAATTACGGAAAATTTCATCAACACAGGAATGGTCAAAAAATATTTTGCTGGCTGTACTGCTGCTTTGTTTAACCCTGCCGGCTTTTGGGCAGATTAATATGTCAGAAGAAAAATACCTGGTCGGTGCTACCACATTAGGTACAAGAGCTTACTTTGGAGGAGGGGAATTATGTAACTCCCTCATATTATTCTAACAAAGTTGAAATTTACCCTATGATGCCTCAACTCTGGAGCATGGGACATTTCCCCTACATAACCTTTCAGTTGCCCGTTGTATGTGCGCCGGTGTGACATCAGGCACAAAGGTTCTTTTTGCCGGTGGTACTGATTTTAATGGGGGGATAACAGTATATTCTGAAGTTGATATCCTGGAGACCACCACCGGGGACTGGACTGTCGATAATCTTTCTGTTCCCAGGTTCACATCTGCCGTGAGTAAAGATAGCATTGTAATTTTTGCGGGGGGAGGCACTCCCCCCCCCCAGTTTGTAACAGATGTTGTTGATATCTACAATACAAATTCCGGCGAATGGACCACCGCTGCGCTTTCCGAGGCCAGAGATGTAAGGGCTGCTGTTGTATTGGGTGACCTGGCTATTTTTGCTGGAGGTATGAACGAGCAAAGCGTTTCAAAAAGAGTGGACATATACCATTTTTCAACTGGCGACTGGACTATTGATTCCTTATCTGTGCCAAGGGGATTTTTTAACAGCAACTGTTCTGGGAAACAAAGCCTATTTTGCCGGAGGCATGACGAGTGATAATCAGGTGAGTAAAATCGTGGATATTTATGATCCTTCAGACGGGGGTCATTGGTCAATTGATTCACTCTCTGCACCAAGGGCTTTTTTAGGAAGTATTAATGCAGCGACTGTTGACGGCAAAGCTTATTTTATTAATGGGGCGAAACTTAACCTTAACACGCTTAATTGGGAGTGGATACAAGATTCCGAAATAATTGACATTTTTCATCCCGAAGAGGGCTGGAGAACTCAAACCGACTTAGGATGGAGGGTTAACCATGCCGTTGTATCGATTGAAAACGATTCTATCAGCCAGCTCTTAATTGCCGGGGGAAATCCATGTACCTCGACCGTAGATATTATCAGCAAAATTGAACAGGCCGATTTTCAGAGCCAGGAAGTAGATTATGCCATATTCCCCAATCCAGCCAATGATGAGTTAAACATCAATGCGGCCTTTAAAAATAAAACGAAGGGTACTTTATCACTTTTGGCTGTTCAGGGACACACTACTTATCAATATGATTTTAATAGCAGCATTATCGACCATAAAATTGATCTGAGTGCCTTTGCTCCAGGGCTTTACCTGATCGAAATCCGTACCGAAAATGGGAGGATGGTTGATAAGGTGATGGTTGTGGAATAGGGATAACAAGGCAGCCGAGAGTCCACAATAAAGGAGGCGAAAAGATCGTGGAAAACCAAATACAAAAGCCCTTGTGCAATAGGTACAAGGGCTTGGTTCATAAAAAAACGAATTATACAAGTGTCATTAATTGCCCTGTGCTTCAGCCTTCCTGGCAACACCGGAAGACAGGCGCAGGGTAATAAGCAATAAACTTAGGCCTTCAGACCTTTTTCGACAAATAGAAAAAAGAGAGAAGCTGATTGAGAAAAGTCACTAAAAAAGTGGCGATTTCCCCTTAACTTATACTGATCAAAATGATGAATGCTCAATCGTAGCTTTTCCTCCCGCTGGAATACTTCCACTTTCCTGGTTTTTGAACTTGAATGCCTTTTCCACTTCCTTGGAACATCCGGTTTATTTACATAACAAAAAAAACATTTATCATGAAAATGAAATCAAAAAATATTTATCTTACTACACTTTCTGCTCTTATTAGCTTTGGTAGCTTACGGACAATGCCTTCCCAATGGCATCACCTTTTCAAATCAAAGGCAGATCGACAGTTTTCCTATCAATTATCCGGGGTGTGAGGTGATTGAGGGGGATGTGGTGATTGAGGGAGAGAATATTACCAACCTTCGATAGTCAATCATAAATTTATCAACTCTATTGAAGGGGACTTCAAATTTCGGTTGGTTCATTTTTGAGCAATTATGGGTTTTTTGGATGGGGAAATCCTGTGCTGGTGAACATAGAAGGCTTGAATAATTTAACAACAATCGGGGGAAACCTAATAATGTATCGAAACGATTCTCTTATTAATTTAAGCGAATTGGAAAACCTGAATTCCATTGGGGGAGATATAGAAATTTTGGACAATGCTATGCTGGCAAGCCTTAGTGGCCTTGAGGGGATAATATCTATCGGAGGTGATTTAATCATAGGCAGGTCATTCGGGGTTAATACTTATGGTGATGACTTTTATGGCAATCCTTCTCTAATAAATATGGAGGGCATAAATAACCTGACCTCGGTCGGAGGAGACCTTTCGATTATAGCTAATGATACGCTTACAAGTTTAAGCGGATTAAACAGCATCATTTCCATTGGAGGAAGTCTCAAAATTAGTGCAAATACTATGCTGACCAATTTAAATGGCCTGGAGAGTTTGACATCTATCGGAGGTGACTTAAACCATAGGCGCTTCATTCTGCTGGGGACCACACGGCAATGCATCTCTTTCGGATGTGGAAGGTTTAATTAATCTATGCTCCATTGGAGGACAATTGTCTGTAGAGTACACTAGCGTATTGACAAGCTTAAGCGGTTTGGATAGCATTGACCACAATTCAATCACAGAACTGATATTGGAACATAATGAAAACTTATCCTTTTGCGGAGTTAAAAGCATTTGCGACTTCATGGACAATGGTGGTCCGGCAACCATTTCTGACAATGCTACATATTGTAATAGTGTTGAAGAAGTGGAGGCAGCCTGTGAGTTGGTAAATGACATTTCTTCTATCAATAAAGACTTTGAATATACCATATACCCAAATCCTGCAAATGATGAACTGAACATTGATGCTCCCTTTAAAAATAAAACAAGCGGAACCTTGTCGGTTTTCAATATCATTGGCCATTCCTTATACCAATACAATTTTAATGAAGATAGTATCGACCATCAAATTGATGTGAGTGCGTACTCGCCAGGAGTTTACATGCTTGAAATACGGACTGATACAGGGAGGATTGTGGAAAAGGTGATGGTGATTGAATAGAAATTAATGAACCGGCCGGAAGTCTAAATTTTGCCAACCATAAAAACCATTTATACACGCTTACAAAACCCAAAATAGGAACTGTAAGAAGAACCAAAAATATAACATTGATATGTAAAATAAAAAGCCCTTATGCATTGAAAAACAAGAGGCTTACGCTTTGATCTCTAAGTGGTTCCACTAGGGATAGAAAAATTACTTTAATGGGCTTATTTTCAATTATTTACGATTTTTTAATTCAAATTTTGGATGTTTTTTAGACCAAAGCCATTAAGAATTATGCTTTTCGGAAAAAAATACCCATGCAAACTCCTAATTTCTATTTCTTCTTTTCTAATTCATTAAAGTTTAGTTGAAAACTATTTTTGTTGAAGTTTACACTGTTCATAAGCAAGATTTTTTTTCATGGAATTTTGATAACTTGGTTTTGTGTTTAACAATATAAAAATATGAACCTTCCTGTAATTCTTCTAGCTTTTGCAAACGACCGATCATCAAACTCAAATTATTTAAGGAATTTACCTCAAGAACTCTATCATTTGAAAAAGGTTTTAGAGGAGGCAGAAGATAAAGGTCTTTGTGAGTTAGTAATTTCTTACGAATGCTTCTATCGACCAAATCGTTAATACCTTTCAAAAAGAGAAATTTAGAGATCGTATTGCCATTTTCCATTTTGCAGGCCATGCAAATGGCTATGAATTATTACTTGAGGATTTCAATGCAAGTTCAGGAATTGCAAAAGCAAAAGGATTTATTCCATTTCTCGGCAGTCCAAATGGTTTAAAAATGGTGTTTTTAAAAATGGCTGTCTTACATCAATCCGGGCAATTGGGTTAAAAGATGAAGGGGTTCCTGCCGTTGTAGGAACTGTTGCTGCTGTCAATGACCAACTTGCTGCAAATCTGGCCATTGCTTTTTACTCCGGACTAAGTAATGGTCTTCCAATTGATCGATCATGGAGAGAGGCTGTATATATACAACAAGCCAATAAGGGAAACCAAGGGGTGGAAGATTTCTATTGGCAATCTTCGAGTGAATTCGAAGCAAAAAACCGTGGATTAGATATTGAAGAAGAGGTAAAACTGGATCGATTCCCTTGGGAGTTGTTTTACAGGGAAGGGGCAGAGAAAGTACGCTTGTGGAATTTACCTGATGCAGTAGAAGATCCATATTTTGGCCTTCCACAAATCCCAGATTATTATCAATATCCTCAACCTCCTTATAAGTTTTTAAAAAGATGACACTTCGGAAGATGATCCCGTATTTTTTTTGGCGGGAAAATTATATCAGAGACTTGTATCATAGGATTAATGACCCGGGGGGGGCTCCCATAATTCTACTTTTTGGGCAGAGTGGAGTTGGAAAGTCTTCCTTGTTGAGTGCTGGTTTAGTCCCCAGGCTTGAAAAAGATTTTGACATCAAATACCTTAGAAGAAGTTCTGAGATCGGGTCATCAGGAGATTTATTAAATGTTCTGGGACTTAAATCCACAGAAATTCAATTTAATAGTTCTAGCTCAAGTGATATTCGACGAGATTTGAAGCAATTACAGGATGCTTTGAAAGATTTGGATGGTATGGCCAGAAAGAAAATGGAGGAAGTAATTGAAGAATTGACATTATCACAAGGCAATCACCAATCAGCTCCATTTGAACAAAAAAATAGTCTGCTTGAAAGTTGGAAGGAATACGAAAAGACATCCGGTAAAG
>CALODM010000038.1:0-56743 GCA_942492125.1 uncultured Bacteroidota bacterium | reverse complement strand
TAATGTGATTCGTTACATTAACTCCTGTCAAATAGCCCGGTTTCTGATCGGCCAGCCACTTATCATATTCATCCTGCTCCACAACTTTTACTACTTTGCGCATACTGAAGTGACCGGGAACCACAAAGTTCTGCACATGCCAATTCATATTCAAACGTTTCCCAAAGCTGCTTTTCAGGATCCGCATCACTTTGTACCTGATACTCCGGATATCCCCGCAGCTGCTGACGATATTCTTCTGTCGTTTTCTCTGGTGTAAAAACAAAGTACGTAGGCATACCCGGTACGGCATCCATTTTCACACGGAAGTGTGGCAAATAAAAGTTGTGCAATACGTCACGAGCAGTAATACGCACCCTCGAACTTTCTTTCCTACAGGCAATACGATTTCACCAGGGTGGAAATCATCCAGATTTTTCATCTGACCATACCTGTCCAAGTGGATTTGTAACTGCTGAATCTATGGTATAATCTCGACTCACCCAAAGTACCATCTGCACCTGGATAACGCAAATGCCATGCAAACTGATAGCCAGTAGCTTCAATTTCGAGATAATCATTCTCCTCCTTCCGGTACTAACGAAAAAGTAGCATCTTCAGGTACATCAGCCATTACTTCATTCCATGCATCCAGACCACCGACAACCAAGAAGGTCATTACGACAGCCGGAATAACCGACCAAACCACTTCCAATTTATTATCGTGTGGCAAAAAGATAGCCTTGCGTCCTTTTTGAGCCTTGTATTTCCAGGCAAAATAGAACAACAAAATCTGAGTAATTACAAAAACAATACCTGTGAAAAACAAGGTAATATTAAACAGGTAATCAAGGCTACCGCCATGCGCCGAAGCCGCCTCGTGGGGGCCATAACCCAGCATATAGTTTTTGTAATAAATAGCCGACCAAACACAGCCCACAAGAAAAACTAGCATGAAAAGCAGCAGATAAAAAGACTGCGTTCTAGATTGGACAGCGAATTTTTGCATTTCCTGCTCTCCACGAATCTTACTCGCCAGCTCGGTTACTTTACCAATCTGCACGATAATCAATGATGCGCAGCACGAGTAATATAATAATGTTGTCATCTAACTATTCGTCTATTTAATATCGTTTGTCCAAAAAATTTCTTACGCCTCAAAAAAATACAACAAGGTACTTTTCAAAAAGTATAAGGCATATGAGCTCTGAAATTTTACCTTGCCTTTAGAACGAATCTAAATAAGGTATATCGTCTCCCGTGTATTCTACGTGATGATGCATACTTTCTTCTAAATATGGATCCTTCTCTGGTACAACAGGTGCCTTTGCCCCAGACGAGCACATAAAATGCAACATATAAGCAACAACCCGAAGAAATCCGATCATCCCTACCGATCTCCAACAACCCCGGCATCGTAAATCCGGCAGCAAACGAAGAGGCATGATGAGCAGCTCCGCTGCTCACCGATGATCGCCATCATGGCCCCTGTGTGCCATTGCTTCCATGAGCAGTATGCAGAGCGCCTGGTTTGATCATCAGGAAAAAATCCAGCCAGTGACCAAAGAATAACAATCGATGCAAAAACAAGGGGACCATTTTTCGCTTGGTATCATTACGCATCAACAAAAGAACGGAGCTACAAAATTCAGGATCAGGTTGCCGTAAAACAGCACCGGATAGTTCGCATCCGATCGTGGAAATAAATGGTTTCTTCTCCGACGTTTGAATACCAGATCAACATATACTGAGAGAACCACAGGTAAGTCCAAAAAATACTGAAAGCAAACATGTACTTACCCAAGTCATGGATGTGTTCTGCCGTCACATTTTCAAAATATCCTTTACCTTTGAGAAGATCATCAATAAAATAGTAAGAGCCATGGCTGCGACAAACCAACTAGCCCGGTAAATACCAGGCAAAAAGCGTGCTGTACCAGTGTGCATCGATAGACATGATCCACTGCCAGATTATCGCTGCGCTTGTAAATCCGGCAATCGGCAGGAATACAGCCGACCAAACGGCTATTTATGATGCTGCTTATAATCCGTTGTTCCGGATTGGTCTTCATCTAGGGAAAGCTGCCGATCAACTTCCAGGCAAAAAAAATCCAGATCCCACAATAATGAAGGTGCCCAGAGTACCGTACCAGTTTTTGTTTAAAAAGATGATTTACCCTTTCAAGATAGGATCTGTGGCTACATATTCGCATCCGCCCAGTGGTACAGGTGGTGACAATGGCCCCACAACTCAATAAGCGGACCAGCAACAGGACCAATCCCGGAATCAAAAACAGGAAAAAGCTTCCCAGATACGCTTCACCTGAACGTATGCCATCCTGCCAGATGCAGTAGTAAACGCCGTGAGGATAAACAAAGAGATAAAGGCAATACCGGTGAAAAAGACGGTATTGTGAAGGTAATTGGTCCAGAAACGGGTATGCAATTCATCATCAATGAGCAAAGGTGATACCCAGGCAAACCAGACCGAGTACCATAAAGCCCGATGAAGAATGTTTTTGTTTGGCTTCAAAAGTGAATTGGTTCATCGTATATCTTTAGTTTAATGTTTTTCAGTTATTTTCTGGTATCTTAATGTTCGCCATGCAGTTTGTCATCACCTTCATTCCGTGCTCTCCGCTTCAGGCGATGGTCTCCATCATCTTCGGTTTTTCCTTCTGGCAGGCTCCTCCATGCTTTTGGCGACCTGTGTTACTTGTGCCATAAGGCGTTGCAAAGAGTATTCAGCGTCTGGGACTGTATACGGCTTCTTCTCTTTAGCCTGCAGAGCGGATATAGTGGATCACCTGCCAGCGTTCTTCGTAGGAAAGCTTATCGGAATAAGCCCCCATCACATTTTTACCGTACATGATGCATGGTAATACCGCCCGTTTGACGAGGCAACGAAATCATCGGTCCAATGAAATTAGCCGGAGCAGCAGGATATATGAGCATTGGGTTTTTCTTCACTGACCAGTACCCCAGGCCATTGCCCTTGTCTCCATGACAAATGGCGCAATTAATGGTGAACAGGTCTTTCCCTTTCGCCAATCCATCTTCAGTAATAGGATATGGATTTTCAATGATCTCAGCCATGGCACGGTTGCGCTCATCCTCTGTATCTTCATAATAATAAGGAACAGAACCATTCATGGGAATACTCATCTCATTAAGAGAATTCATTCCATGGAGTCTTTTCTCCATAGCATTTCTATCTGCATCCGAAGCAGCAAAAGCCACACCGGCATAACCTCTTGGAATCGTTCCTTTTACAGGATCGTGCAAATTGGCCAGATCTTTCAGCTTAATGGTACTCTCATCATCCCAGGTATTGTATTTATAATAGGTATATACATTAGCCTCCTGAGCAATGGAGTGCCCCATATCTGGCATATATTCACTACCACCGAAGTTCCCCGTCCGGCCTTGAACAGGAGTACAAAGCAGTAATGGTATGACCAGCTATCAAAAAGGATTTTTTATATTCTTCATCAGTTTTAATTGAATTTCTTTCAAATTTATTAAATCGTGGTCCGTATTTCTTCTGATGCCGCACCTGTTGAGGAGAAAAAGTCCCTGAGCTTTTGAACATCTGAGTCTGCTGTTTCAAAAGCAATACAGAACTTATCATCGGTAATGCGATCATCCAACCTGATGGGTTGATCACGCCGGGCCATAGACCACATATCGTATAAAAAGTAACCACCATACCGACTGATGCAAACAGAACCGTCACCTCAAAAGTGATTGGGAATAAAAGCAGGAACCGAAAAATAAGGCTTTCCACCAAAAATGATCGGCCAGTCGCGGGTAAATACCCAGCTCATAAACAGGAAGGCCGTCAGCGTACCGATGGCACCGTAAATAAACCCGGCAATGTGCAGGCGGCTTTCGGAAAGCCCTAAAATCGGATCGAGGCCGTGTACCGGAAAGGGCGTATAAACGTCCATGATATCCAGATGATCAGCCTTGGCTTTTTTGACGGCAGACATCAAGATTTCCTCGTCGTCGTACAGACCGTAGAGCACTTCTTTATTTTCTCTTTGCACTCATTTGGATTTATGATTGTTGAATAATTTTTGCTTTTAAATGTTAAATTGACCTTTCTATCATTCGTAATTCCCTACCGGCGTTAGTGCAGCTTCGGCGTATGCTGTTTTAGCATTAGCACCGGTATACTGATCGCCCGAGATTTCAGGATGCGCTTTCACCTCAGCAATAGCTACTACCGGTGCTACCCGGGTAAAAATCAGGAACAAGGTAAAGAACAATCCCAAGGTACCGACAAAATAATCCAATCTCTACCCAGGTTGGAGAATAGTAACTCCAGCTTGAAGGCAGGTAATCACGCGCCAGGGTTGTAGCAATAATCACAAAACGCTCAAACCACATACCGATATTGACAAAGATCGACATGAAGAAGGTCACGAAATGCTGCGGCGGATTTTTCTTACTCCAGAAAATCTGAGGCGAGAGTACGTTACAGGACATCATACCCACATAAGACCACCAGTAAGGCCCCATACCCGGTTATAGAAAGCAAACTGCTCGTAAATATACCCGGAGTACCAGGCGATGAACAGCTCCGTCAGATAAGCTACCCCAACAATGGAACCGGTCAGCAGGATAACCTTATTCATCACTTTCGATATGGTCGATGGTAATATAGTCTTGCAGGTTCAGCACCTTCCGGGTCATAATCATCAGGGTTTGCACCATGGCAAAACCGGAGAAGATAGCCCCCGCTACGAAGTAGGGTGGGAAGATGGTGGTATGCCAGCCCGGAATCACGGAAGTGGCGAAGTCAAAGGATACGATGGTGTGTACCGAAAGTACCAGTGGCGTTGCCAAGCCGGCCAGGATCAGGGAAAGACTTTCCCAACGCTGCCAGTGTTTGGCAGATCCCGTCCAGCCGAAGGACACGAAAGTTATAGATCTTTTTACGGCGCAAGCCCTTGGCTCGGTCACGTACCGTAGCGAAATCAGGTACCAAACCCGTATACCAGAACAACAAGGATACGGTAAAGTAAGTCGAGATCGCAAAAACGTCCCAAAGCAGAGGTGAGTTAAAGTTTACCCACAACGGACCACGGGTATTTGGATAAGGGAAAATGAAAAATCCCAGCCAAAGGCGTCCCATGTGAATAAGCGGGAACTGTCCCGCACAGATAACGGCAAAGATCGTCATGGCTTCCGCGGCCCGGTTTACCCCCGTACGCCATTTCTGGCGGAAGAGTAACAAGATGGCCGAGATTAGCGTACCGGCGTGACCGATACCGACCCACCAAACAAAGTTGGTAATATCCCAACCCCAACCGATGGTACGGTTCAGGTCCCAGGAACCAATACCCACCCAAATGGTCCAGGCCTACGCAAAATACGTAAAATGCCAGAAGGCCATGAACCGCCACAATAAAAGGCAATTACCCAGGCGGCACTAGGTGTACGTTCGGTAGGTGAACAAATGTCTTCTGTAATCTGGTGGTAATCTTGTCTACCACCCTGCATTAAAGGTTCCCGAATTGGAGATACTACTGCACTCATGTTCTATATTTTAACAAAATTCCGGTTTTCACTCGTAAACTTTTAGTAATTCAAATAAATATTAAGCGTCAATTCTTCGCTTTCGACACGGGCTGCGTAGAACACAACTGGAAGGACGCACGTTGATCTCTTCCAGTACCAGGTAGTTCAAGCGGATTTTCCAATTTTTTCGGCCAACTCACCCTTGCTTGTTATTGCGGTCACCAAAATACGATAGCTCCCGTTGGACAAGCCGTCTGGCAAGCCGTTTGTACATCGGCATCTCTCAGCGCGGCGCTTCTCGCGCTTGGCGGTCAGTTTACCTTCCTGGATACGCTGTACACAGAAGCTACACTTCTCGATCACACCCCGTGAACGAACCGTAACGTCCGGGTTCAGTACCATCCGGGTCAGGTTGTCTGCACCGAATGGTAACTCTTCGTCCATCATTGAAAATTCGTTGATCGGGAATAAATCCGCCGTCGTGTAATCCAACCAGTTGAAACGACGTACTTTATAAGGGCAGTTGTTCGCGCAGTAACGCGTTCCGATACAACGGTTGTAGGTCATTTGGTTCAGACCCTCGCCGCTGTGGTTGGTGGCGGCTACCGGACAAACATTCTCACAAGGAGCGTTATCACAGTGCTGGCACATCATCGGCTGGTAAACCACCTTCGGGTTTTCGTAATCGCCGTAGAAGTAGCGGTCAATCCGCAACCAGGTCATTTCGTGATGGCGGTGTACTTCGTGTTTACCAACAACGGGCACGTTATTTTCGGCAACACAGGCTACCTGGCAAGCACCACAACCGATACAAGCATTCAGGTCGACGTGCATTGCCCAGTGGTGTCCCTGGCTGTAGAATTTTTCGTTGTATTCCTCGTAAGGATAAGAGCGTCTTGGAATTGAGGTGTTCTGCCTCATGACGCTTATGATCGATGTGTTTGATCAACTCCGGTAATTCTCCGAGGCTGGACTGGTATATGATCGAACGGTCTGTCAGACCACCCTGGAATCCCTGCCCCAGGGTCATCACAGTTTTCTCATCGACGTTAAAGTCTTTACCCGTCTTTTCGTCCTTGAGTACTTCACCATTTTCATCCTTGGCAGTGACTCCCATGGTATGGTGATACTGAACGCAGGCAAATTCCTTGTCGGTGTCGACTTTATCAGAAACATTTACATTGGTAGCATAGTACTGTGTATTACCCTCAGCATCCACAGACAGCCATGGATATACATCCACCCCAACCTGCTTGCCTAATGCTCTTCCGACTTTTCCGGTATTGCTTCTTCCATATCCAATAGCCAAACCAACGGTTCCTTCCATTTGTCCGAACTGACGAATAACAGAAGTTAACTGCTTAACTTCTCCCACCTGAACCTCTACTTTATCTGATTCGGAGTAGATTTCCATGGGATTAAGATCCTTTAGAAGGCCGTAAATTCATTTCCTCCATCCCACTTCACCGGGATGGTCAGGTTATTACCCCAGACGCAACGCGTAACCGGATCAGGCATTTCCTGCAACCATGGGTTGTTGGCGTAAACGCCACTGCCCATATTGACGGTTTCAAAGAAGCTGATCTCCAGTTCGCTTCCCGAGGGCTTGCGAACTTTAGCAGCCGCGGCGTTAACATCGCCAGAGAAAGCTACCTGAATGGCTGCCTGCTCCACCTCGAAAATACCATCATGCAAAGTACTGTCCCAATATGACTGGAAGTCGGTAAAACGGCTTTGAGCCGGGAACATATTTGCCTGCCAGAATGCTTTGACATATTCCATGTAAGGCTGCTCAGCGTCAGCGTTCAGTGTTTCACTGTCGGCCCAACGCAATAAACTCTCTTCCGCCTGACGGGTACCTTCCCGGCCAACAGCTGCGAAGATCGGGTTGATGGTTGGCTGAATGAGGCTGTAATGACCTCTTTTAGGATTGGCATCCCCCCAGCTTTCCAGGAAATGGTGGGTTGGTGCAATGTAATCGCACAGGGCGCTAGTTTCGTTAGGAGTACCGGAGAAAGAAACTTTCAAGCCGACTTTACCCATTCCTGTAGCGAAAGCCTGTCCATCAGGCAGATCATAGGCAGGATTGGCGCCATCCATAACAAAAACGGCATCAACATTTCCTGAATTCATTGCTTTTACCAGGTTGCGGACATCGCTGTCCATCCCCTGACGCTGTAATGATGCATTGGTGAATGAAATGGTATTACCATAGCTACCCAACATATCGTTGATGCCATTGATCAATACCTGTTCACCTTTATTATTTGAACCAGACACCACTAAGGCATGGTTTCTGTTGTTTACAAGTTCTTTGGCCACTTTAGCAAATTTTGCTTCCTGGCCTCCTGATAATGCAGGACCACTTACCGTGGCGCCTCCGGTAGCTTTGGCAACCTCATTATACAGAGCAACGATCGCGGCACCCTGTTCAGAAGGTTTAACCAAAATACGGTTGTCCGCATTAGATCCGGTGAGGGTCATGTGGCTCTCTACCTGGATGTGGCGGGACATGGTGGCTTTATTTACATCGTCAATTTTACGGTTTTTGATGTAATCAGCAGCATATTCAATCGGAGAAATCCATGACCCGAGGAAGTCAGCATCAAAGCTGACGATCACCTGAGCTTTGTCAAAGTGATAATCCGGAACCACCGGCTGACCAAAACATTCCACATTGGCCTGCAAGATGGCAGTACTGGATATTGGATCATAGGTAACTACCTGGGCATTAGGATATTTTGCAGCAAAATCAGCCATGGCCTGTTTTGAGGTCGGGCTGAGATTGGTATGCGTTACAATACGGATATTGGCATTGGCGGTCAATTTACTGCCGACAGCTTTATCCAGTTCAGCCCAGGTCATGGCGGTACCATCACTGGCAACAGGTCCGTCAAAACGGCTGGTATCATATAGGCTGAGCACACTAGCCTGAGCTCTTGCACTGGTTCCCCCTTTGGTTACTTTTGAAAAGCTGTTTCCTTCAATCTTGATTGGACGGCCTTCACGTGTTTTAACCAAAACGGCGCAGTAATCCCCCCCTTGTACAAAAGAGGAAGCATAATAACTGGCAATACCAGGAACGATGCTATCCGGCTTCATTACATAAGGTATGGCTTTTTTCACCGGGATGTCACAGCCTGCTGCAACGGCAGCTGTACCTATTCCAAATCCGAGGACTTTGAGGAAGTCGCGACGATTGGCCGAAGCTTCGATGAACTTCTTTTCCGCAACCTTATCAAAGAAAATTTCCTCGTTAAATTCCTCTTTTGAAGCTTTTTGAAATGCTGGGTCGTTGGTCAATTGTTCAACACCTACCCAAACTTCTTTTTGCTTATTCTTCATTTTTATGAATTATGCGATCTTTTTCAAATATTTAGATTTCGAATGGGCAAAGCCCAATCCCTTAATAGTGACATTTCTGGCAGTCAAGACCACCGATGTCTTCCACGGTAACTTTTTCTCTCTTTCCTTTTTTCAGCTCGTCGTGGTATTTGGCATAAGATTTATAATAATCGTTGCCTTCAAACTGAACTTCCGTTTCCCGGTGACAATTGATACACCAGCCCATACTTAATGGCGCTTGTTGTTTTACAACCTCCATTTCTTCAACAGGCCCGTGACATGTCTGACATTCCAGTTGCCCCACCGTTACGTGTTGAGCGTGATTGAAATAAACATGATCCGGCAGGTTGTGGATTTTCACCCATTCGATAGACCCCGGGATTTTCGTATCCCCGTTTTCAGGAGTGGTCAGCGCCTCAACGATTTCTCTCCATTGCTTTTTGGCAACAGCATCTGCCTTGGCATCACTGGACCCAAAGCCCAATTCCTGGTCCTTAATCCATTTTTTATAGATCTTTTCGATTTCTGCCTCGGACATATCTTCGTAGTTCTCGATATACTTATTGGCGGAAGGGTCGAAACCTACGGAAGCGAATACCTTGGTCAACTCTCCTGTTCCATATTGAGAACCAACCATGATAGCCTTGTGGCAAAGCATACAGGTATTTCCGGAAGGAATTACAGAGTGCTTGCTCCTGCGGGCGCCATCGTGGCAGAACTTACAGTCGATCTGCTGATCACCGGCATGGGTTTTATGTGAAAATTTAATGGGCTGCTCCGGTGCATAACCAATCTGACGTCCCAGCATTACTGCCTGGTTGACGAAGGTATTGCTCAAAAAGATAACGCCAAGGAAAACGACAAAGGCAATCACCGAGCGGCTGGTGAAGATTTTCACCAGGGACTCAGGCTTTTTGGCCTGTGTATCCCCTTCTTTGATCTTTACCAGATAATTGAGGTTGGCAACGACGCGCATCAAAACGATGGACACGACAACCAATACACCTATTAATACAAGATACAGCCACAGATTACTTCTGGGCTGCCCTGCCTCGGTAGCAACAGCCACCGTCTCCGCTACATCGGGCACTGCCGTATACACCTCGTCCACATAGGCAAGAATGTTGGCAATATCCTGATCTGAAAACCCGGGGTAAGCCAGCATGGCGACCTTATTCCACTCTTCGTAAATTTCAACGGCACGGGGGGTGGCCAGATTCCACCAAAGCCTGAGAATTACGAATCCAGGAATAAAGATCCTCAATGGGATAATCCGCCCAGCGTTCCTGGACCCCGCCAAGGGCAGGTCCGGTCATATCGGATTTCATATCCTTATTATGGCAGGCGGCACAATTGTTTCGGAAAAGCTCTTTCCCTGCCCCGGAATCTGCATCCTGGGCAAAAGAAGTTAGGGAGAAACCGAGAATTGTCAGTAACAGTAAAGTCCTTTTCAGGAAGGTATTAAATATCATCTTTTTAATGATGTTTAAATAATTTGTTTAAATTGAACTGTTGGTTCTTTAAGATTTGTACCAAAATCCACCTAAAAATGCGAATCCTGGAAATATGTTACAGGCCTGTTTTTGCATCAAAAACGACCTTTTTTTCACATATTCTGGGCAAAGATATAATTCGTTAACTTTTTTTAACACAATTTGTGAAAAACCTGATGTTATTTATACTCATTCTAAATAAGATACAACAACATTCGATCATATTTTCATTTAAACGTGCCTGAAGAATATATTAACAGCTTATTGGGAAGTTGTTTTTTGAAGGAATTTTCATTCCGAACAACCACAAATTTATTTAGAAAATTAACGCATATAAATTGTTAGATAAAATTAATTTTTCTGTACAATTCTGGCATATTTTTTGTTACACTGCTACCTTGGCTTTGATGTGTGGATGCGGGTCATATCCTGTCAATTCAAAATCCTCGAATTTAAAACTGAAAATATCTTTGACTTCAGGATTTATCTTCATTTTTGGCAGTGGCCTGGGTTCTCTGCTCAATTGCAACAGGGTTTGTTCCATGTGATTGGAATACAGGTGCAGATCACCAAAGGAATGAACAAATTCCCCGGGTTCCAAATCACATACCTGTGCCATCATTAAGGTGAGTAATGCATAGGAGGCTATATTAAAAGGTACTCCCAGGAATACATCTGCTGATCTTTGATATAAAAGGCAGGACAATTTACCATCAGCGACAAAAAACTGAAAAAGGGCGTGACAGGGGGTTAGGGCCATTTGGTCGAGTTCCCCCACATTCCAAGCATTGACGATGATGCGTCTGGAATCGGGATTATTTTTAATCAGGTCCACGGCCCGTTGGATTTGATTGATGGTTTTGCCGTCGGGCGTTTCCCAGGCAATCCATTGTTTACCGTAAACCGGGCCAAGATCGCCATTTTCATCTGCCCATTCATTCCATATCCGAACACCGTTCTCCTGGAGGTATTTCACATTGGTGTCTCCTTTCAGAAACCACAACAATTCGTGGATGATGGATTTAAGGTGCAATTTTTTGGTAGTGAGCATCGGAAAACCTTCCTGGAGATCAAATCGCATCTGGTAACCAAAAACAGCTTTGGTTCCCGTTCCGGTACGATCTGATTTTTCTACTCCGTTATCGATAATATATTGTAAGGCGTCCAGGTACTGCTTCATGGTGTTGTGTTTAAAGGTAAAATGTAAAAAGGGAATATCGGAACAAGGTTATTCTGAAGGCAGATTAGATGTCACCTGATAACCGGCATTTCCACCCTTGCATTCGTCCATTTATCCATTTTCCGTTTTGTTGTCTAATTTGCAAAACATCTATTATCTTTACTTCCGTTTGAAAAATAGATATTAATATTTTAGTTTTCGAATTCAAACCAACGCAAATATAAAAAGAAAGCCTTTCCCAGAATAAACTTTTTATAAACAACCTGATGAAACTGAACAAAAACCTGAAAAAGGAGGTTTTGTTTTTCAAAAGCAATTAAGGAAATTGTTTATTTGATTGCAGGAATTTACAAGGTTGGTGGTTCCTGCCGGGCCATTTGACATTTAGACTATAATAGCCCGAAGAATTTCTTTACACAGACCAGGCCAAAGCCTGGGCTACCTAAAAATGAACTGCTGTCTCTCGATTTAAAATTTAAACAATTCATGATGAAAAAATTTTACACTATTCTCCATTTATTATTAGGCTTTTGTATGACCTTTCCCCTGACGGGCCAGGTGGTTATCAATGAGTTTTCAGCTGCCAACCTCGAATCCGACCTGGATAATTACGGGGAATATGAGGACTGGATTGAATTGTATAACACCTCTGATTCCTATGTCGATCTTTCCGGTTATCATTTGAGCGACAAGATAGACAACCCCGACAAATGGACCTTCCCGAATGGTATTGGTATTGCGGCCAATGGTCATTTACTGATCTGGGCGAGTGACCGCGACGTCGTTTCAGGTAACAACATCCACACGAATTTCAAGATCACCCAGACCCGGAACAACGAGGATATCGTATTTTCTGATCCCTCAGGAAACATCATTGACTCCCACCCTATTAACATTCCCAACCAACTGGGTGATTCCCGTGCCAGGGTTACCGACGGAAGCGGCACCTGGGGAGTTTGCCTCAACCCTACCCCGGGCTCCAGCAACTTCAACGTCAAAAGTGAATACGCTGCCAAACCGGGCATATCCCCTTCTGCGGGGTTCTATGCCGATGAGGTAGAAGTATCCATTGACAATACAGAACCTAATTCATCTGTTTATTATACCACCGATGGCGGTGAGCCTGACCAGGGATCCAATTTGTATTCCGGGCCGTTTACCATCAATTCCACCACCGTTGTTAAAGCAGTCGTGTACAGCAACGACTCCAATATACCCAAAAGTTTTACCGATTACCACACCTTTTTCATCAATGAAGAACACAGTATTCCGGTAGTTTCTGTTTCCGGCCGGATCTTGCCGGACCTCTTCAACGGAAGTTATATCGATCCCAAAGGAACCTTTGAGTTGTTTGACGAAACCGGTGATCGCGTAGGGGATGTAAGCGGAGAATTCAACAAACACGGCAACGATTCCTGGGCTTATGACCAGCGGGGCGTGGATTTCATTTCCAGAGACCAGATGGGAGATGATTATGCCATAAAATATAAGATATTCCCCCATTTCAGTGACCGTAACCGTTTTCAGCGTATCATCTTAAAGGCTGCGGCCAATGACAACTATCCCGAAGTATCGGGTAGTGCCCACATCCGGGATGCCTATGTGCATCACCTCTCTCAACTGGCCAATCTGGAAATGGATGAACGCACCTATGAACCCTGCATCGTATACCTCAACGGGGATTACTGGGGTGTTTATGAAATGCGGGAGAAAGTAGATGATCCCGATTATACAGATTACTATTATAACCAGGATGAAGAAGATCTCGATTTCATCAAGACATGGGGTGGTACCTGGCAGGAATACGGAAGTTGGGATGACTGGTACGATCTGCACGATTTTATCACTTCCAACGACATGGCCGATCCGGACAATTATGCCTATGTGGAAGAAAGGCTGGAAGTGCTGAGTCTCATTGACTATATGATCCTGCATGCTCACAATGTTTCCAGTGACTGGCTGAACTGGAATACAGCCTGGTGGCGTGGCCGCAACCCGGAAGGAGATGCTCAAAAATGGCGTTATATCCTCTGGGATGAAGATGCCACTTTTGGGCATTATATCAATTACACCAGTATTCCTGATCAAAGTGCCACTGCAGATCCCTGTAACCCCGAAGAGATCAGTTCGTGGGTAGATTTTGAGGGACATGTAGAACTGTTTACCGATCTGGCTGCCAACGAAGATTTCTTCAACCTGTACATCAACAGGTACGCAGATTTGAATAATTCCTATTTCTCCTGTGACTTCATGATACCACTACTGGACACACTCATTGCCCGTATCGCGCCGGAAATGCCGCGGCATATTGAGAAATGGGGCGGCACCGTATCCGGATGGGAGAATAATGTACAGACGTTGCGCGACTTTATCGAAACCCGTTGTACCATCATAGATGAGGGAATTGTGGACTGTTATGAAGATGAAGGTATTACAGGTCCCTTTGAATTGATCATCAATGTTGATCCGCCGTTTTCCGGCCAGGTAAAAGCCAATACTGTTGTCGGGCTCGATTACCCGTGGCAGGCCACTTATTTTGGCGGTTTGCCCATTGAATTGACGGCAATTCCGCAGGATGGCGGCTCTTTCCTTTACTGGACGGTCAACAACAACGTGTTTGGTCCCGGGCAGTTTTCCGATATCATTACCATGGAGTTGACAGAGCACGATGAGATCACTGCCCACTTCACCGGTTCGATCCCCTGTGGCACACCTTTTGAAATGGGTGCAGAACCAACGATGACCAGTGCCAACATTGGCTGGCTCAGCGCCGGTGATGTTTTGAGTCACGAAATAAAATACCGTCCTGCCGGCAGTGCTGCCGATTGGGAAGTTGAGGTTACCCAGGGCAATGGGCTGACGATTTACGGACTGGATGTCTGTACCGAATACGAGGTAGAATTGCGGACCATTTGTTCCTTTTCCATCAGTGAAATTGCCCATTTTAATTTCACCACCGCATGTGTCAACAGTACCCAGGTGATTGACGGCATTGCGGAACTTCAGGTTTACCCCAATCCATCCAGTGAGGACTTATTCATTGATCTGGTTTTGGAGGAAAGCAGTGACCTATTCGTGGAGGTACTCAGTCTTTCCGGTCAGCATGTTTACCGCCAGGTTTATGACCGTATGCCTTTCGGCAAAAATACCATTCGCCTGCAGGATGAAGTTCGGGACTTACCGTCGGGGGTTTATTTCCTCAGGATCAGCAATAACGGGGAGAGTATAGTGAAGCGTGTGGTGAGGGATTGATACTTGGGGAATGCAAAATATAAAATGTAGAATATCAAAGGAAGCCTTCTGCTATGTGGCGGGGGCTTTTTTTGATGAAAAAGGGAAGAGCAATTTTACGGTGACACCTTGAAAATTTCAAACCTTTGGTAATCATTAAAATAAAAACAAAAAATGAAAAAGACACCGCTCATTCTTGCCCACCGGGGCCTCGTCACGGAATACCAGGAAAACACTTTACCGGCTATCCAGGGTGCGATTGATAACCCCTATTGTAACGGGACTGAATTTGATGTCTTTTTGACCAAAGACCATAAAGTCGTATTGTTTCATGATGAAAATATGAAAAGGCTTACGGGTGTCGACCGAAGTATATACGACATGACCTGGAATGACCTGAAGACCATTCAAATACTGCCGGAGATTGAAGTGGATGGCGGTATTCGGAAATACTCCGGACCGAGCCACATTCCATTACTGGAGGAGGCCCTGGAGACCATAAAAGGGAAGGATTTTTTCGTCGATATTGAACTCAAGGCCTATGTGCCAAGCTGGGCAAAACGCAAAATAGGCCGGGAGGTGGCCAAAATTGTGAAGGCCATGGACGTGCTCGACCAGGTGGTATGTACTTCTTTTAACTTTTTCATGCTTTATGATCTGGAAAAAGTCCACCGCCCTACCCCTACCGGCTATGCCTACGATGATAATATGCCATTGTCCATGAAAATGCTCAATTGGTTGATGGAATCCAATATCATAGGCAAGATGGTCTATTCTAATGCCGTCTGCTCAGAATATACGCTGATCGATAAAGATACTATCGACAAATACCATAGGCGGGATATGAAAGTGGGCTGTTTCACACTCTACCCTTTAATGCCGGGAGAAATCCCTGAAGCCCAAAAAGCCCAGTACAGCAGTCAGGTCAAAAGACTGGCGGCGTTAGGGGTAGATTGGATTGAGACCGATGAACCGGAACTGGTCTGGAAGGATTTGCATGGGTGATGGAAAACAGAATATGTGTTCAGGACAAACTTCGTGGCATTTAGCATCTTGAAACACAAAGGCACATAGGACACAAAGGTAAAGGCTTGAAAATCATTCCTGAAACTATGTTCTCCTGCCCCCTTTGATCCGGAAACCTGACATAAAGGTTTGATTTTAATTCATACCCATGTCAGCAACAGAATGCTAAAAAAGGTCCAGAGCCCTTTGGAGGACTTAGGGCTTGAAGATGGTAAGAAAAGTACATGAAAAAGTGGAAATGTTCGGATATAGCATCGTTGGCTGCAATGAGACGAAAAAAGAAAAAATGGATAAACTGAAAAGATTTTTTCTCTATTTTTGAACTGACCTATTTTCGGGGAAGCTTACAATAACTAATGAAGGATAATATACTTAAAAACATAGCTTTAATCCTAGTCCTATCATTTTTATCTGGTTGCGATAAAAATGATATTAATAAATCTCATGATATTAAATATCACCTGAATATTCTCTACGGTAATATGGAAAACTATACGGGTAATGATGGGCAATGGCTAAATATTTATCAAGCTGCATCCAATGAACCAACACCTGTATATATCTGGGCACATGGAAATGGTCACACCTACATGGACGCCCACGAAAAGTATGAACCTTTTATAACTACACTGCTAGAAAATGGCATTTCTGTTATCAGTTGGGAATCCATAAAACAAATGGACGAATTTAATTTTATGGATATTCTGAATGATGCTGACCTAATGTTCCAATGGGTTAAGACTAATGCCCAGACATACAATCTCGATATAACAAAAGTTATTATGGGTGGTCATTCTCGAGGAACCATTGCCAGCTGGAGACTGGCACATATTGGAGACTCTGGAATTAAAGGTATTTACCATGGAGATGCAGCAGGCAATCTAGATGATGTTAATAGTGCCCTGGGTAATCTTATAACTGTTAATTCTCCACCGATAAGAATGTCATACACTCAGAATAAAATCACTAATGATGGACAGCATGACCCCAATGAAGGACAAAAAATAATAGATATTTACAGAAGTTTAGGCTTCAGTGAGGAAGATTCAAAAATACTCTTAAATCAAGGATATCCATCTATGACTGAGCTTGGCTTTTACGAAGATCTTCTCTCATTCTGTTTGTATGTTCTCGATTAAGAAAACCAGCCTTTAACTTTGGAGAGGAAGTACCCCATATTAAAATCCATTAAACCAATTTAAAATAAACGTTAGCGTAAACTTAGCACCTATGAAATCAATAGTATTTACTATGATAATATTTATGAGCGTTACAGCATATGGTGAAAAAATAGGGCAGATAGTGGTTTTAGCAAAAATAGTCTCGGTGGACAAACACCCAGCTTCAAAACCCTCTACCTTTCATGCACAAGACGGAAAGCACTAACAAAAAGAATGAAACTACCACCATACGACATTTTCCCAAACATCACTGGCGATAAAATCTTGTTGCGACAAGTTCAGACTTCTGACATTAAAGACCTTATTCAAATTTCATTTTATGATTCTATTCAAGCAACGACATTGCAACAGGCGATAGAAATGCAAGCAAAAATCAACAAGGATTATCTTGACGGTAATTCAATTCATTGGGGCATTGCAGACAAATCAACGAATAAAATTGTAGGGACTTGTGGTTATTATCGTGGACTTGACAAAGGAGAAGGAGAACTTGGTTGTGTTTTATTACCTCAACACAGGGGGCAAGGGTTTATGACTCCTGCATTGCAATTAGCGATAGATTTTGGACTAAATACCATCGGACTAAAACGTATTTGGGCTATAACAACTAAACAAAACGACAAAGCAATAAAGCTTCTTGATAGACTTAATTTTGTTAAAATTGCAGATTTTCAGGGTGATGAAATTGAATATGAATTTAGGACAATTGTTTAAAAAACTGTCAGAACAAAAGAAGCCAACAGCTAACAGGCATTTTGAAAAAGCAGGGAGTTCGTGCTTCTATGACAGTGAAGTGCTAAATCCAGGCTTTATACATCTAATGAAGTTTAGGGAAGAAAATCCCTGCCATCGCAAAGCGGCAAAACTTTGGCGGTCATAATTATACGATTCATTCGAATTACAAATAAACTTAAATGAAATGGTTCTTATAAAACTTAGACCCTGGAACATAGCTGATTTAGAAAATTTGGTTAAATATGCCAACAACTGGAATATTGCAAAAAATCTGACCGATAAATTTCCTTTTCCATATTCTGAAGATGACGGAAGGGCATTTATTTCATATGCGACAAAAAATGACCCCATCCATATTTTTGCTATTGATATAGAAGGGCAAGCTGTCGGTGGAATTGGAATACATCCCCAAGACGATATTCATAGAAAAAATGCGGAGCTTGGATATTGGTTAGCAGAACCTTTTTGGGGTCAGGGTATAATTAGCGAGGCAATCAAACAAGCAATTAATTTTGCTTTTGCAACCTTTGAAATCGACCGAGTATTCGCAAGACCATTTGGGACCAATATTGCTTCTCAAAAAGTATTAGAAAAGAACAACTTTATTTTGGAAGGGCAGTTTAAAAATGTCTTGATTAAAAATGGTGAGTATTTGGATGAATTAATTTATGCAATTAGGCGTGAAAACTGGAAGAAATAAAAAACGAACCGCTAATATTAAAGGTTGAAGTTACTGGTGCAACCGTGATTTCGGACGTTGTTGAACGAAGCGTTGGCAGAAGTGAAAGGAAAATTTTCTATGGAGTTTGGATTGAAGAATTGATTCCTTGAACAATGCATAAATGGCATTTGCCGTTGGTTATGATTAATAAAAACTATAGGAAATGGTTCATCCAAATACTGAATTAAAATTTATAAGCAATGAGGTGGGATATGGAGTTGTTGCAACACAATTCATTCCTGCCGGAACGATTACCTGGGCTCTTGATAAACTGGACAGAGAATTTAGTCCATTAGAATTCCAAAATATGGATCCTATTTATCAAAATATCCTCGATACATACACCTTTAGAAACAACAATGGAAATTTAGTGCTATGTTGGGATAACGGGAGATATGTGAACCATAGTTTTAACGCTAACTGTCTTACCACTGCCTATGACTTTGAAATTGCAATTCGAGACATTCAGGTAGGCGAGCAATTAACAGATGATTACGGATATCTGAATATTTCCAGCCCGTTTCGGGGTATTAACGAGGGTACCAGAAGGAAAATAGTTTACCCCAATGACCTACTAAAATATCATTCTATTTGGGATAACAAGATAAAAAAGGTCTTCTCAAAAATAACTAAGGTCGATCAGCCACTAAGAGAAATTCTGACTAAAGAGACCTGGAGCCGGATAGAAAGAATAATAAATGGAGAGGAAGATTTGGAATCAATATTGGTGAATTATTTCGATGAAGGAAAAAACAATAAAGAAGATATGAAGTAATAGGTGCGTATCTCACCAGCTACGCATATACTTACCGTCAGATGAAAAAAATGCGAGCTCTGATTGCATATCCCGATTCAGCGTAAACGTCTAAAACATTGCATAACTAGCTGAAAAACAATAAAATGAAAAAATCAACACAGAGTATTATTATCGGAATTGGATTAGCTTCAATCATATTTGCGGTATATGGAATAATAAAAGGCGGAGAACTAATTGACTCATTAAGTGGGATTACTATTGGAGCAGCACTAATTGTAACAATTTTAGTGGAACGTAATAATAAAAAGAAAGAGGAATAAAACAACGAAATGGCAACACTGTATATGAAATCATAGTACCTTTCGGGATGCTACCCTCGTATACGTCATGCCACAACTCAAAAAACAGATGAAAGTAAAATGGTTAGCAGTTTTACTCCCGATCATATTTCTCTCTATTCAGCATTGCACTTTGCCATTTATCCCTGATTTTAGTTTTATTATGTATCGTGCACTGGTATTTTTACCTTTTGCTACCCTACTGGGAGTATCCATATATTATCGACCTTCGCTTTTCATTTACTTTGCAATTTTACATGGCATTATGGATTTTGGAACTGCACTTATGTTCTTATCGGAAATAAAATAAACTTAAACCCTTAAAGGCATTAGGATGGAAGGTCATTATTTTGCCCGGTTGATTTCTTCAATTAAATTAGCTACCAGTGCGGTCCAGCCCGTTTGATGGGAGGCCCCTACCCCACGACCATTATTGCCATCAAAATATTCGTAAAAAAGAATCAGTTCCTTAAAATGTTCGTCTGCGTATGTTTGTTGATGTAATGCATTAACTGGCCTGTTACCATCTTTATCCTTTTCAAAAATAGCAATAAGCCGCTCGCTTATTTCAAATGCTATTTCCTTCATATTTAAAAAATTATCGCTTCCGGATGGGAACGGATATTTCAGGTCGTCCTTAAAGTGGTTGTGATATTCCTTAAAAGTATTGATAAACAAATAGTTCATCGGCAGCCAGATCGGTCCCCGCCAGTTGGAGTTGCCACCAAAAAGATGTGTTTGAGATTCTGCTGGTTCATAGCCAATACTGTAGGTAGTACCATTAATTTGAATGGCATATGGTTTTTGATGTATCTTAGACAAGGAGCGAATGCCATGCTTACCCAAAAACTCTGATTCGCTTAAGATCGTATCCATCAAAATATTCAGTCGCTTTCTGGGCACCAGAGAAAGTAATACATCCTTATCCGCCGAATATTCTTCGATCACCTGGTACTTGGCATTATCCATCCGATATTTTCGGAACCACTCCATACTTCTGCGAAAATTGGGCAACTTGTCCAATGTTGTCTTTCTGATGTTTAATACAGCGGCCAGGGATAACAGGCCTGAAATGGATCGAACCTTAATAGGTATGTGCCGCCCATCGGGTAAGATTAACGTATCATAGAAAAACCCTTCCTGCTCATCCCAGGAACCCGGTTCATCTTCTCTTAGTTTATTCAATGCTTCTGCAATAAAGACAAAATGGCCAAAATATTTGATGGCCATGTCTTCAAAAGTCGCATCTTCCATCGATATTTTCAGGGCTATTTCCAACATATTCAGGCAATACAAAGCCATCCAAGAAGTACCATCCACCTGCTCTAAAACGCCACCTCCCGGCACGTCATTACTTCTATCAAACACCCCTATATTATCTAACCCTAAAAATCCGCCTTCAAAAATATTTTTATTGGAGGAATCCACCCTGTTGACCCACCAGGTGAAATTAAGCGCCAGTTTGTTGAACATTCGCTTCAGGAAGTTCAGATCACCTTTTCCGGTGGCCCGTTGTTCGATCTGGTAGATCTGAATAGCTGCCCACGCCTGAACGGGCGGGTTTACATCGCTGAAATTCCATTCGTATGCCGGTATCTGGCCATTGGGAGCCATAAACCATTCTTTGGTAAACAGCAACAATTGGTGTTTGGCAAAATCAGGATCAATCATGGCAAAAGTGACACAATGGAAGGCCGAATCCCATGCGGCAAACCAAGGGTATTCCCAGGCATCGGGCATGGAAAGGATGTCATGGGTACGCAATGTTTTCCAGTGGCTGTTTCGGATACGGGCCCGTTCGGGAGGTAGTTTCTGGTTTGAATCCCCCATCAACCATTTTTCAACATCGTAATTGTAGTATTGCTTTGTCCAAAGTAATCCGGCAAAGGCCTGTTTTTGTATCTCTCGCTGTGTTTCGGTTGATTTTTTGGTCACCTCATTATAAAACGCCTCTGATTCTTGTTTCCTTTCCATAAAAACAGCGTCAAAATTTGCATCAAAGGGTGTTCTGAGGGATTTGTTCGCCAATCTTAATTTAATGATTTTGGTTTCACCAGCTTTAAGGTTTAATTCATAGAGGGGTGCGAATTTGGTACCCGCTTCTTTTTTCCCCGCCAGGGAGTAGTCATTATTGATAACCGAATTGTGAAAAAGGTCTTTTTTAAACGGATGGTCATTTTTTTCACCAAAAATCTTTTCACGATTCGTTTCGTTTTCGGTAAACAAAAATTTTGACGGTTTTTCAAAATAAAGATGGTAATCACCGACAAACCGATGTTTTACAGAAACACTATATTCCCAGGCACCACTACCCTTTTCGATAATTGGTTTTTCTTTAATCCCTCCGTAACTCCATAAATTACGTAACCACAGGGTTGGCAGCAAATAAACGGGAGCAGCTTCAGGCCCTCGGTTGCTGATCGAAATTTTTATCAATAGGTCCTCTCCATCAACCTTGGCATATTCTGTAAAAACGTCAAAATATTCATTGTTGTCGAAAATACCCGTATCGAGCAACTCATATTCCAGTTCATGTTTTGCCCGCTTTTTGTTTTCCTCCACAAGTTGCACATAAGGGAATTCCTGTTGGGGGTATTTGTACAAATGTTTCATGTACGCATGTGAAGGCGTATTGTCTAAATAGTAGTACAGTTCCTTTACATCTTCACCATGGTTCCCCTTTGGACCTGAAAGGCCGAACAAACGCTCTTTTAAAATAGGATCTTTTCCATTCCAAAGGGTTACCCCGAAACAAATATTGCAATATCGATCAGAGATCCCGGCTATACCATCTTCGCCCCAACGGTATGCGCTGCTCCTGGAATGGTCATGTGACAAATACCTCCAGGCATCTCCGTTTGGACTGTAATCTTCCCGCACGGTTCCCCATTGCCGTTCGCTTAAATAGGGGCCCCATTGGAGCCAGTCTTTTTGCCTCGAATAGTGTTCCTTAAGTCTCTCCTTTTCTTTTGTTACGCTCATTTAACCAAACTATAAAATTCCAAAATTTTAAAAATCACAAAGATGCCAAAATGCCTCAATCAAAAAGAACAAAAAATCAGTACAGATGTTTAGTCCGGGCACTATAGTGCTCCCTTGTTGTTTTAAGCATCCACACTTACAACCGATATTCCTACAGGTTCTCCGAACCTTACTTTACCAATTTGGTTCAGGCTTACTTGAATAGTTTATCCCCTTAAGCTTGGTCACACTTTCCGTTGCGACCTCTTTTAGTTATATTGAAAGGATGTTTCGAACGTCTGAGGCGTTTAATCTTTGGATTTGAAATTATAAAACAAGCAACGGGAATATCATATGACATTCCCTCTTGCTAAAGCATTCCAATTTACCAGGCCGATAACCTACTCCGTTTCGATTATCTCTTTTACATCCGATGGGACCAAAGAATCGGCAGCTTTTTTCTGACAAGTCTTGCACAGTTCAGAAATCCCCTTCTGTTCCCATGATTCCTTGATACTACCCTGGCTAAGTGCCTTTCCTTTGATGTGGTAGCAGTCAGCATAAGCATGATATTTATTACCAGCCTTGGACCAGTAAACATTATCACTATCAATGCTTAGATTTTTAGCGGCTTCGGTTTGTTGATTGATTTCCTCGGTATATTTCTCTATGGAGGATGGATTGAAGTCTGCTCCGGTTATCCCCGCTGCAACCAATGCTATGGCTGCAATGGTACCTGCAATTCCTTTTGTTTTTCCACTGATGTCCTTGTTCGTAAAGATCAAGATGACCAGGGGGAGAAATGCAAGCACGCCCAGGATTGCCCCTAATTGGTTTTGAATGAAGAACCGGGTCTTATCCTTCTCGGAGGCAGGATCCAGTTTATTGGCTCTCTTCCATAGCGTAGAACCTGTAATGGCCAGAATTAAAATGACAACTATCGCTACGATCAACCATACCAGGGTCTCGTCGCTGATTAGCTTTAATATGGCAAAGACCTGACCTGCCATGGCAAGTACCCATGCCAATATAGCGAATATCCTTAGTTGTTTCGCTTTCGCTTTTGCTTCCGGACTTGCTTCGAATACTTTTGTTTCACTCATATTTTATTTTTTTTATTGATGACGTAAAAATGGGCTTTAAGGTCACGTAAGTTACTAATTGGATCTGAATTAAATTTCAAAATGTGTATCCTCGGCACGAAAAGATCGAGTACGCCACACAACAACTCAGTATGAAAGGCATGAAAAACATGCCAGGCCTGGTAATTTTGAATGACGATAAACAAACCACTTGACTTATATATGAATGAATATTTCAGGTCGATCATTCTGCAGAGAACAGGAGCTTCTTCTTTATTTGAAAAAGAGATGATCCAGGAATTGTGGAGTGGGTACGGGAAAATCATGCGAGTCGGACTGGAGAATGCTGCTGTCGAAAGCGTCGTCATCAAGCACGTTCAGTTGCCCACCTACAATAATCACCCCCGCGGATGGAATACGGATATCGGTCATCAACGAAAGGTGAAGTCCTATCAAGTAGAAACTACATGGTATGACAAATACAGTAAAAACAGTGCTGCTCGTCTGCCGCAATGTTTAGCCGTTGAGGCGCAAAATGATGAGGTGCTGATGGTGCTGGAGGATTTGGATGAAGCGGGCTATCCCTTACGTAAGCAGGCTGTTGACATGGGAAGAAATAGCGGAGTGTTTGGCATGGTTGGCACAATTTCACGCAAGTTACCTGGGAAAAACTCCAGATGGGCTTTGGGAAGTGGGAACCTATTGGCATTTGGAGACCAGACCGCAGGAATTAGCCGTATTGGATGATCAAAGGTTGAAAGAGGCAGCTCCTGTCATTGATGAAAAACTGAATACCTGTGCGTACAAAACCTTTGTTCACGGGGATGCCAAGCTGGCAAACTTCTGTTTTGCTAAAGATGGACAGGTTGCTGGGGTAGATTTTCAGTATGTAGGTGGCGGGTGTGGAATGAAAGATGTGGCGTATTTTATAGGAAGTTGTCTGAACGAAAGAGAGTGTGAACGTTTGGAAGCACAAATCCTGGATACCTATTTTGAGCGTTTACAAAGTGAAATTGAAGAAAGAAATGAAGCGCTGGAAAGAGAATGGCGGTCTTTATATCGAGTAGCCTGGGCGGACTTTCATCGCTTTCTCAAAGGTTGGAGCCCCGGACACTGGAAGATCAATAGTTATAGTGAACGGGTTACCGCAGAAGTGATCAACAACCTATAAAATGGATCTTTTACAACTTAGCGATATTGCGATCAAAGCAGCGCTTACCGCAGGGAAAGTCATTCAGAAGTCTATGAATGACGAGGTTTTGGTAGAGCAAAAACAAGGGAGGAACAAGCTATGCTTCCCAAGTCGTCACCGCAGTGGACAAAGCTTGTGAAACAGTCATTCTTGCTCACCTGCTTCCTACCTGTGATGCGTTAAATTTAGCCCTGTTATCGGAAGAGACCGAAGATGATGGCAGCCGGTTCGAAAAGGATTTTTTTGGTGCATTGACCCGATGGACGGAACCCTTCCTTTTATCAATAAACAACCGGGTTTTTCTGTATCCATTGCTTTAATCGCAAAAGACGGGACACCCTATATTGGCGTAGTGTTTGACCCCAGCACAGATACATTGTATCATGCTGTCAAAGGAAATGGGGCCTATAAGAATAATAGTCCCTGGGAAATTAAGCATACCAATGACCATTTAACCTATGTGACAGATCGAAAGCTGAAGGATACACCTCGTGCAGCCGAAATAGAAAGGTTACTAAATGAAAATGCAGAGAAATTGAGTTTAAATGGGGTAAAAGAAATGGCCGGAGCAGGTTCTGTATTGAATGGCATCCTCGTATTGGAAAATGGCCCGGCATGCATGTTGAAATTTCCCAAAAAAGAAAATGGCGGCGGGAGCATTTGGGACTTTGCGGCGACGGCCTGTATTTATCAGGAATTGGGGTTACCCGCAACGAATTTTAAAGGAGGCAGATTGGACCTGAACAGAAAGAACGGAACTTTCATGAACCACCAGGGCGTCTTTTATGGAAATTTTATTACAAATAAATGATTGACAAACAGCAGTAAGTGTCAGGCTGAAGCCTCTCCCCTGTTTGAAAGATCACCTGTCGTACAGATTATTCGATCATCATTGGGAGACGATTAAAAAATGATTTAAATAAAATAAGTTGTCCCGTACTAATTGTAGCAGGCGATAACGATTTGATAAAAATCGAACATCAGGTCTATTTGCATCGAAACATCCCGAATAGTAACCTACTTATTTTACCCAATACTGGTCACGAGGCCCATACCGAAAGAGAAGACATCGTCAACAAATTAATCTCCGAGATGATCGAAGAAGAAGAATAGAGAATACTGCTGAGCATAATAAATGCCATCATCACTTTATATCGATATAATTTATCGAAAATAAAAGCCTAATTTCGTCTGTTTAAAAAAATTTATCTCAACCTGCCAGCCGATAGCAGCAGGCTGGTCTAATGGTAACATAATTTTGATCAACTGCTTAAAAGAAAAGATATTTAAATATCCTCAGGATATATGCAAGGTATTCCGACAGAAAAAGTAATGTCCAATGAGCGATATTTACCGCAGTTTAAATTTTATGTTTCCGGTTTTAGCACTAGTCCTTTCGACATTGAATGGATGAGATTCGAAAAAGACAGTCCAATCGATAAATTAATCCAAACAGTACCCCATATAGCATTCGAAGTGGACGATTTGGATTTTGAATTGGAAAACCGCGATCTGAAAATAATTTCAGCACCAAATCCTCCTGCTGAGGGCGTAAGAGTTGCAATGATTGAGTATAATGGAGCACCCATTGATTTGATTGAATTTGATAATAAATAAAGGCGGCGGCTAATATTTTGTATCCGAAATAGCAGGCACGGTGCATAATTTCAAAGTATGTAGTTCTCGGGATATATATCTTATATTAGCAGAAATATACCGCGCATACTGCTACTATTCATGCTCTTTAATGTTGCTATTCATCATGAAAAAAAATAAACAAATTTCGTTTTTTGTGCTGTACTGTTCATTTGCAGGGATGATGCTTTTGTCCTCTGTTGGTTTTGCACAGTATGTTGCCCATGAATATCAATTAATTCCTACTCATGGGGCCAATGATTGGAAAAGTTTTCAAATAGAGGATGCCACTTATCTTGCACTGGCAAATTATCAGAACAATGCAACTGTAGAGATAAACTCGGCCATTTATAAATGGGTTGACAACCAGTTCATTATGTTCCAGGAAATCCCGACAAAAGGAGCTTCGGACTGGGAGTATTTTTCAATAGAATCGGAACACTTTCTTGCCGTCGCAAACTATAAATCACAGGTAGCATATGAAGTTAATTCCACCATATACAAATGGAATGGAGACAGCTTGGTCGTATTTCAGGAAATACCAACCAGTGCTGCCTATGACTGGGAAGCATTCACCATGGATGACACCATTTTTTTAGCAGTTGCCAACCAATTGGATGCGTCTGGTGATTTTACTGCAAATTCGATGATTTATAAATGGAATGGTGTACAGTTTGATGCTATTCAAAGTGTATTAACGCATGGTGCATCAGATTGGGAAGCATTCAATATTAACGATTCATTGCATTTTCTGGCCGTGGCAAATACTTATGCCTTGACAACGGATATATTCCAATGGAATGGTACTGAATTTGAAAACTTCCAGGTATTATCATCATTAGGCACCACTGGAATTGAAAGCTTTTCTATGGATAATGAATATTATCTGGCAACATCGAACGGCAGGGATTTTAGTTCGTTTAGCACAAATTCACATATCTACAAATGGGAGGGCGGGCAATTTATCAGCTACCAGCAAATTCCAACAGTCGGAGCTTTCGATTGGGAATTTTTCAGTATAAATCAGGAGCATTTCCTTTGTGTGGCCAACTATCAGGATGATGATGACAACTACAACCTGGAGTCCGTGATTTACCGTTGGAATGGTTCTTCCTTTGTTGTACTTCAGGAAGTTTTTACAAATGGTGCAACTGACTGGGAATTTATGGAGATCGCCAATAATTATTATCTGGTGGTTGCAGCATACAAAGACGGCATTGAACACAACATCGATTCAAAGCTTTATATTTTTCAAGAGGATAATACATTTTCCGACGAAATTAATAAGGAACAAGCATCCGTCCTGAATTTATTTCCTAATCCGGCTGACAATCAGTTTTCACTAAGTATTAATTCCGTTCATCCAGGTTTGGTTACTGTCGAAATCATAGATATCTTTGGTCGACTTGTACATTATCAGACTGTTGAAAATACGGGGGATCATTTTCAGATAAAGGTGCAACTTCCACCATTGGAAAGCGGCCTTTATTACTGCAGTGCAAGGCTTGAAAACAAGCATTATATTCAAAAATTGATACTTAGATGAAAACAAAAGAAATGCCAGCAAACCCTAAACTTCCTTAAAGCCCGGTTTACTCCAACCGCCATTGCGCCCCTGAAATTGCGCGTGATGGCTAAAATCCAATGATTTACTCTAAAGCCTTTTTAATTTTATAAATAACTCTCTCATTATGAAATTTCCCTTATCCGCAATGCTGCTCATTACTGTTCTTTCAACTTTATGCTACCATGTTGATGCTCAAATTATCGATGCAGAAAGATCCGGATTCACCTGGATTCCAACAGAAAACGTAACGGATGAGACTTTCGGAGCAGGATATACAATTTACAGTGCAGCATGGCCCATATTTAAAGATTATCCCGGACCGGCAGACTTCCAAATGGGCTTGGCAGGTTGCTGGCTCACAACTCAGCATACAGGTAACGAACCTGATCAGTTTTATACTACTATTGAAGGAGGCTTAGGCTGGTGGCACGATACACGGTTTGGCACTAAAATACCCAAGTTTATTATGGGCGGCGTATCTTTTAATTTTCATGCCTGGGCCAACGGGCCCGGAGCCGGAAAAAGTTCCCTGCTTCCCAACGGACAAAGAGATTGGAGTACTCCCGGCGGAAAGTATGGGGTTGCTCAATTATCCAATAGATTACTTTGGGCTCCTGATGGATTGAATCTGGCTCAAAGTTTAAACGGGGAGATGCTCGGATATGGTTATACTCCCCTACCCTTGACAGAACCGATGGAACAAACCAGCGGAGAGGATATCACTACCGGAAATCAATGTTGGACATTATTCTTGAATGCTACCAACTTCAAAGGTCCTGCAACCTTCTTTTTACCAACTTTCTGGACCGAACCGGTATTAAACGACCCTTCTTTGGAAGGTTTGTTCCTGGATACCAGACCTTCCGATCCCAATATAGGGTTCGGGATAGAGCATGCAGGTTCACCCGCTTTAATATCGGAAGACAGTGACGGAAATCCATATGCCAAAATAGAAAGGTTGCAATTCCCTGCCAGTAACGAAGACAATTCGATGATTTTGAATCAAATATCCGTCTATTCCAAAAATGCATTGTGGAATGACATGGAATCCTGGTTCAATGGTGGCGCAGCAGTGCTGCCTGAAAGCATTCAATCCGGCTCATATGGTGTTTCCATTATCAACAATGGTGGTTCCATGGCAGGGGAAATTTCCGGTCCCGGTTATAACCATGATATTGAATTGGACTACATTGATAATGTTCAGTTAAACGCGAACATAATGGGGTTTGAATTTGACCTCAATACGGTTTTTGAAAAAGAAGGCAATTTCATTTTGCCCGAATATTTCAAACTCGAAGCAGATAATAAATGGCATCCCATTGATGAAGCTGCTGTTCCTCCGGCAACCAATTTGGTCAATACGGAAGTTCCATCAAGTCCGAGAACTGAAATTACTTATTTGACACCCCTGGATCCGGATTGCCAATGGCAGGATCCCAATGGCCCCTGGAATAGTCCCGGGCCTGCAGCCGGACCTTTCAAAGCTGACCTGGGGGACGGTACCACCGTGACTTATTATTGGTATCGTTTTGTGGATCAACCCTCCATCATACATGCCAACCTTCCGGCAGATATTCGTACTGAGCTTCAAAACAGGATTGAATTAATTCATTCGAACTGGAGTCATACGGACGAATATTATGCGCCCCCGGAAATCGGCAAAATAGCAACGATTGATCCGGCCGCCATTGTTCAACCACCGGCTGGTTTGGAAATAGGTTACGTTCCTATAGTTACCAGACAAGAAAAAACCACCAGTAAAGTGAGGGTTTTCGTATTGGCCGGTCAGTCAAACATGCAAGGGTTCGGGGCCATTACTGATGCGGAAAATGATCCCGGAACGCTGACCGATGTCATTCAAAATGATGCCGATGGGAACTGGTCAGCAATTGGAGAAGTTGGCGACTGGAATACTTTGGATGATGCCTATTTATATTTCGCCAGAAATGGGGATACGGTCAGAACCAATGTAACGGTCGGCCAGGGAGCCTTTCCTGATTTAATCGGCCCGGAGTTGATGTTTGCTCACCAACTCGATGAATATTATGAAGATCCTGTATTGATCATCAAAACGGCCTGGGGAGGAAAGAATCTTGCCGTTGATTTCAGGCCGCCTTCTGCTGGAGGAAGTACGGGAGCCTATTATAACGCAATGATTCAAACCGTGCAGGAGGTGACCCAAAATCTGGGGACTGAATTCCCTGCTATCGAAGCGGAGGACTTTGAAATTACCGGATTTGCCTGGTTCCAGGGATGGAATGATGGCGAAAGCGATGATTTTTTAGCAGAATATGAAAGCAATCTTCACCACCTGGTCAATGATGTAAGAAATGATCTGGGCAACCCAGAACTGCCGGTAGTTATTGCCAATTCGGGTCATGGTGGATTTATTACGAGCAATGACCTTTGGGTTCAGGATATGCAAAATATCGTTTCTGTTGCCCAGGAAAATGTGGGATGCAATGACACCATTTATGGAGGAAGAGTAGGTTTTGTAGAAACGAAGCAATACTATCTGGACGCTTCTGAATCACCCCATTATGCCATTCATCATTTTCATAATAATGCCCTTACTTTTTTGAATGTTGGAAAAGCATTGGGGAAAGAAATGATCTTATCGATAAACGACATGGCCTTTTGTTACGGAGATTGTGACCAACAAATATCGCCGGGTATCGTATCGATCGGCAACAGGGTTTGGAACGACTATGATCAGGATGGCATTAATGATCCTGATGAACCGGGAATTCCTGGAGTATCTCTTGTGATCTGGAGCGATTCGGACGGGGATGGAATTCCTGACTGGCAAGGCTTCGGAGGTGTCCAGGTAACAGACGATCAAGGCTACTATAAATTCTCCGGCTTACAGCCTGGAAATTATGTCGTCTTTGTCTGGCAGGTAGACAATTGGGAACCTGGAGAGCCATTACACGGGTTCCAGTCTACCAATGGCTACGTGGCGGATGCGAATAATGATGTGGATCTCGATAATAACGGTTTTGGAAACCCTTTTACAGATATCATGTCCGGCATTGTCACCCTAACACCGGACGAAGAACCCCTGAACGATGGTGACCCGTTTAATTGCTATTTTAATTATGATGGCAGTGGTAATAATACCGTTGATTTCGGATTCTTCAATCCTGATATTACTTCGACAGGGGGAGATCCAGGCAATGAAAACTGGATTCACATTTTTCCAAATCCCGCTCAAAATGAGTTCACGATTGAAGGGAATTTGAACCTCTATCAGATAGAATTATTTGATTCGGTCGGCCGAATTCATCGAAAAGTGACCCCCAATGAGTCTGCCTATACTTTTGACATTTCATCCTTGCCAAAAGGACTTTATTTTGTGAGGGTTTTGAATGAAGATAATACTTTCGTAAGTATTCGAAAAATTGTAAAATATGCAAATCAATAGTTGAAATTAATTTTCAGCAAAAAAATACAAGGCAACAGATCAGTTAGCTAGTGACAAAATTATTTTTCTAAAACAAGCACGCTTTAATCGCATCCATGCCTTTTGGAAAATAATTTCAGAGGCTTTAAATGAGTATCTGGATTTTCTTCGTCTATAAGTTTACCATCGGCTGGGATGCCACTCCAAAGAGCCCGTAACACAGATGACGTGGCGTGGGCGTTCTAATGAATTGTGCTACACTCGATATTAATGCCGGGGTGTACCATAGGCAGTTGTTTATAAAAAACACAAAGATTGCTATCGAAAAAAGGTGGTTAGATAGTCGATAATTATTACTCCCGGAAAAAATACTTTTTAAGTTGAGATACAATTGACCTTATTGCTTTGTCTGGATGAGACAGCAATATTTACACACCTGGTGCAAGTATCATTAAAACTACGAAACCATTAAACTAAATAGGAATACATATGAACCGGAAAAAAATCGTACTCCTGTCCATATCAATAATTTTTATAGCGCTTTCCATCATTGCTTTTATTAACAGGGATAAAATTATCTATGTAGGCAGCGTAGATATTGTAGCAGTTGATTGTTCAAAGAAAACTGAAATACTGGAAGAAGTATTCATAAGTGATCAAACCATCAGAAAACAAGATGTTCCTTTTGAACAATTCGCCAGAGAGAACCACAGAAATCAGGAATTGGTAATCAGCATAATTGAGCAATGTGGAATGCCTACCGTAAAAGAAGTAGGTAAAAATAACGTGTTCATAATTTGGCTTGCTTTACAACATGCAGAAAAAAAATACCGGAAAAAGTATTTCCCCCATATTGAAAAAGCTGTAAATAACGGAGATCTGCCCAAGGAACAATATGCATTGATGAAAGACAGAATCCTGAAGACTTATGGCGGATACCTCTATGTTGTCGACGATAAGCGTATCCACCAGGACGAGTTCCGTTGTCTCCCCGTTAACATTCTATCGGGTTTCCTCGATTAATATTTCCATAGAATTATACTGCCAGAAACATCAAATCTCCGGAGCTCAGGGCGACGCCTTAGTTTCAATTTATACTGAAAGTTAAAAAACATATTTCCCCGAAATTGGTTCCTATTATCAGAAGCTAAAAAAACTTTCTACCGGGTTATCTGAAGGAGATCCGGGAAAGAAACAAAGCAACTGATCAGTATATTGCTGTCAGACAATTAAAAAGATAAATTATTAAATTTTTCAAATCCATAAATTAATTACCAAAAATGAAAAAGGGATTATTATTATTTGTAATGGGAATGTTCTTTTTGGCAAGTTGCGGAAGCGACAAACCTGCTCAAGACGCCCCTCAAAAAGCGGAAACAATAGCAACAACTCCGGAGGCTTCAGAAAATGAAGTGACGCTGAACCTGGCAGGGAATGATCAGATGCAGTATGACAAAAAGGAGTTGAGAGTGAAAGCTGGACAGAAAGTCACTTTAAATTTCGAACACGTCGGGAAATTGGCCTTAGAGGTGATGGGACATAATTTTGTACTTTTGGTTCCAGGTACTGATATTGCCGCTTTTGCAACCGAAGCTTTTAACTTTAAAGATAACGACTACATTCCTGAAGGAACCGATGCTGTTATCGTTCACACAAAGATGCTTGGAGGAGGTGAAAAAACAAGCATTACCTTTGATGCTCCTGAAAAAGGAACTTATGATTTCATTTGCAGCTTTCCCGGCCATTACGGGATGATGCAAGGCAAATTTATTGTAGAATAAGCTTCTGACCTCCAGACACTTTCCAAGTTACAGGCTGCCGGTACAACCGCAGCCTGTAACCTGTTACTCTCCTTAAAGGTATCCTGCCGGCTTTCGCCTTCCTGATAGAACTTCTCTCCTGATCTTCGCTTTGTTTTCATGTTTACGACAAGGAAAGAAAACACGCATTCAAACCTTACCGAAAATCCTTGAAAATCCAAGGTGACACCTTGAAAAGGTTATAATTCCTTAAATTACCGTTTGGAAAGGTTTTTACAATGCCAACCTTGGTGGTGGAATCGTTTTCCGCGGGGAACCCATTTGCTGGAGATCAAAGACTTGAAAACAGGCCAGAAAATAGTGGAAAAGATCATTGTTGGAAAATAGAGCTCCAGACAGCTGCCCCAGAATACCGAACTATGCCGCAAAGCTTTCAAAAACCATAAGGGTCTCCATAAAGACAATCGGCCTATTGATTCGGGAATCTACTTTGCTTAATTTTGAGTAAAACCAAAGAGCCCGGGGAAATTGAACTACAGGAACTACGGCCAACCGGGCGTTTTAAACATACGATCATCGCCAGTTTTACTAACTAGTGCAAGTTACTTGTTCCCCTTTGACTTGCAATTTAGGTTTATAATATTTGAAAAATGAGACAGATATTGTTTTGCCTTTGGATTGGAATTGCATACCTGCCAATGGGTAACGCTCAACCGGTCGAGCTGCAATTCCACCTGATCGATGGAGAATCCAAAGTTCCCATATCAGATGCACACATTTTCATTAATGATTCAAGCCTGGGAACCATCAGCGACATCAACGGCTACGGCGAACTTACCGTTTCCGGGCAGGAAACACAGGAGTTGATCATTACTCACCTCTCTTATGAGCCGTTAATTATTGCTCCGGAAGTCTATCTGAAATTGGTGAATGGCGACACCCTCAAAATGTGGGATAATGGCGTGGATTTTAGTGAAATTGTACTTTCTGCCAAGCGTGGAAATCAATGGAAGAAAAAATTAAAAAAATTTAGAAAAGCCCTTTTGGGAGAAGGGACCGATGCCAGAGATTGCCAAATCCTGAATCCGGAGGTACTGAGATTCGAAGCAGAAAACGGAACCTTGAGAGCAACAGCTGTGGACCTCCTGAATATTGAGAACAATTATCTGGGATATGATATTCGTTTCCGTCTGGAAGAGCTGGTCATCGAAGCGGATGGCTCAACATAATACATAGGCAATGGTCAATTCATCGACCAGGGAGCAAATGACCCGAGACGCCAAAAAAGAAGGGACAATATATATCGACACAGCCTGCCCCACCTTTTAAAAAGCCTGTTAAAAAATCCTGATAAAGCAACTTTAAAAGACCTGGGCTATGAACTCACTTTTGAAAAATATCAGGGCGGGGATTTTCAGCTCATCCACATGCCCATGGAACCCGGAACGCTTGTTCGCCCCGACACAAACCCCGGATTGTATCGACTTTATTTTTCGGATTTCCTGACCGTAAGGCACAAGGGGCTAAGCGATTCTTTCGGGGAAGAGGTTCAGATGGCCGTTTCGAGTGCTGAACAGCAAAAGTTCGGGAGTAGTCGTATTCAATCCCTGGGCACAGGTCAGCAAGATGCCATTTCACGATTATATAAAATAGAACCCTATTTATTATTTGACGAGCGGGGAAATATTGTTAATAAATCAGCCGTGAGGGAATACGGGTACTGGGCAAAACAGCGTTTGGCTTCTACCTTGCCCATTAACTACAATGCCCCTTCAACACAAACCCCAAAAGAGCCCAAAGAACCGAATTCAACAATTGACACACTGATCGTTTTTCAGCATTTTATTGGATGGGACGAACAAAAAAGGATGGAAGCCTTAAAATTTTTACAGGATAACTGGACACCAACTTTTGTACCTCCATTGCTTGACATACTGGTAATAAGTCAGGATCCCTGGCAAAAGAGGGTCATAAAGACTTTATTGGCAGAGCATGCACCTTCCATCCAAACTGATTATTACGAAGGCATCCAACAGTTGTGGAAAAAGGAGCCTGAGTATGGCACCTACTACGCTGATTTCAAAGCCTATTTGTATAGTGCCATTGATCCTGCTTTTTACAAATACTTTTTTGACAGGAAAAACCAAACAACTATCCGACTCGACGAAATCGTTTGGGGCGGGGTCGTCCAGGATGGCATTCCCCCTCTTCACTCACCTGCGATGGTGTCTTCCTCCCAGGCTACTTATCTTGATGATACTGATATCGTTTTTGGTTTGGTCATAAACGGTGAAGCGCGGGCATACCCAAAACGTATTCTTGCCTGGCATGAATTCTTTACGGACGATATTAAAGAGCGATCCATCGCTGGGGTGTACTGTACCCTGTGCGGAACAGTGATTATCTACGACACGGAATTCAAGGGAGTGAAACACAAACTTGGAACCAGTGGTTTTCTTTATCGTTCCAACAAATTGATGTATGACAAAGCTACTCAATCCTTATGGAGTACCTTCCTGGGGCAGCCGGTAGTTGGTCCTTTGGTGAGCCAGGATATTGAACTATCCACTATTCCAGTGGAAACCACCACATGGGGAGAGTGGCGTGACAGATATCCAAATACAAAGGTACTCTCCCTGAACACCGGGCATGATAGAAATTATGATGAAGGGGAAGCGTATAAAGACTATTACGCGCATGACAACCTGATGTTTCCTGTTCCTAAGATCGATAAACGCTTGCCCAATAAAGCAAGGGTTTTTATTCCCCGCCCGAAAAACTATGCATCAGATCCAATTGCCATTTCCGTAAAATACCTGATGCGTAAGCGACTTCACATGGATCAAATAGGAGACCAAAAGTTACTGATCATTACTGAAAAAAGCGGCGCCAGCCGTGCTTATGCGATTGGAGACCAGCAATTTCAATCATACAAACGCGGAAGGTTAGTAGACAACAACGGAGACGTATGGAAAGTAACAGAAAAAGCATTGACAGGTCCGAAAGAGCAGCACCTCTCCAGGCTTCCCGCTCATGAAGCTTTTTGGTTCGCATGGATCAATGTGTTCCCTGAAACGAGAATTATCTATTAATCGCAACCCCAAAAAACAGCTTTTCTTAAGATTCCTGCTTAAAAGATACTAAAATTCAACTTAACTTGTGACCCTGTTTTCCTGGGTAAATATACTTCACTCCTGCCTGACGGCAGACAGGTCTAAAACATTAATAAATTTTTAAACAAATGAAGAAAGTCAAACTTAACAAAACCGATGCTCTGGCGATAGAACGGACCCGATTGGCTAATGAACGGACTTTTCTGGCTTATTTCAGAACCTCAATCGTATTTCTTAGTTCGGGGTTCGCAATTATTAAAATTAGTGCATTGAAAGATATTACGGATATTGGATATTTTTTAATGGTGATCGCTCCGGTATTATTCCTCATTGGAATTGTTCGGTTTTTTTATGTGAGAAATAAATTAAAAAGATACTACTACGTGAAAGAGGAATAAAATTTCAAGGGGACGCCTTGAAACTTTTTGTACCTTAGCCAACAATTGATAACCGAAAATACTACACCGAACCATGCAAAACATTAATGACAGGATAGCTTTATTGCGAGCAAAAATGAACGAATTCAATCTCGATGCATACCTGGTCCCCAGCAGCGATCCCCATCAAAGCGAATACGTGGCAGAACACTGGAAATCGAGGGCATGGCTTTCCGGTTTTACCGGTTCGGCCGGGATTTTGGTGGTCACTCAGAATCATGCAGGAGTTTGGACAGATTCCCGGTATTTTTTACAAGCCGGGGAAGAACTTCGGGACAGTGAAGTGGTTTTGCAAAAGCAAAAAGTACCTTATGCCCCAGAGCATATTCCCTGGTTGACCGATCAACTCCCGGCAGGAAGTACGGTCGGTTGTGATGGTTATCTTTTTTCCCATACCGAACTGAATAGCCTGGAAAAACAGTTGATCCAAAATAATATAAAACTCAACTACACAGTAGATATCGTTGCTGAGATTTGGAAAGACAGACCTCCCCTACCCCGGAAAGAAGTAATGGAGCATGACATCAGGTTTGCCGGAAAAAGCAGGGTTGAAAAATTATCCTTCATCAGAAAAAAAATGGAGGCGGCAGGTACCAATGCTTACCTGGTCAGCACCCTGGATGATATCGCATGGGCATTGAATATCCGTTCTTCGGATGTAGCTTACAACCCCGTGTGTATTTCATACCTGGTGATCGAAAAAGACAGTGCCCAATGGTTTGTGGATGCTTCAAAGTTATCCTCCTCCCTTGCCGGTGAAATGAAAAAGCAAGGCATTTATTTAAATAGTTATAATGCTATCGAGGATTATTTAAAGAAACTGCCTCCGGGAATAAAAATGCTGGTGGATCCATCGACCATTAATGCCCGCTTATTTGAGGCGATCCCCGAAGCAATGGTCGTTGATGGCAGTAATATTATAGGTAACCTCAAAGCCATTAAAAATGAAACAGAAATCGCTCATATCCGCCATGCCATGGAAAAAGATGGCGTGGCACTGGTGCGTTTTTACCGCTGGCTGGAAGCTACCCTGGCTTCAGGGAAAACGGTAGGGGAAGCTGCTGCTGCAGAAAAACTGGCGGGTTTCCGGGCCAAACAGGCGGATTATTTCGGAGAAAGCTTCGGCGCCATCGTAGGCTATGAGGCCAATGGTGCCATTATTCATTACAGCCCAGAAAAGGACAAATGTGCACAAATAGCGCCTCAAGGGATTCTGTTGCTGGATTCCGGAGGGCAATATCTGGACGGAACTACTGATATTACCCGTACCGTTGCCCTGAGTACACCAACCGAAGAACAAAAAGTCAATTTCACGCTTGTACTGAAAGGGTATATCGCTTTAGACAGCGTAAAATTCCCGGAAGGTACCACCGGTGTTCAACTCGATACCCTGGCCCGGATGTTCCTGTGGCGGGAAGGACTTAATTATGGCCACGGGACCGGACACGGCGTAGGTTTCTTTTTGAATGTACACGAACCTCCCCAGGGCATCACCCCCAATCCCAGAACGAGCAGAGGGCAAAACCCGGTTTTACCCGGAATGCTCACTTCCAACGAACCCGGATTTTACAAAACAGGCGAGTATGGTATCCGCATCGAAAACCTTATCGTGTGCGTGGAAGCCGAAGAAAACGAATATGGTAAATTCTTCGGCTTTGAAACGGTGACCTTGTTTCCCATAGATACTGCATTGATAAAACTGGACAGGCTCGATCAACAGGAAAAACAATGGCTCAACAATTACCACCAAATGGTTTTCGAAAGGTTAAGTCCAAAACTCGATGAAGAGGAAAAAAAATGGCTCGCAGAAAAGTGTAAGGCTGTTTGATGAAAATTTCAAGGTGACGCCTTGATAGTACAAAAAAAACCGATTAATCAGTATCATTTTTAGTTGTCTAATAAAACAGATCATCCATTGAAAAAACGAAACTGGAAGAGTTACGCGTTCGAATTCTTTTCGATTTTTATCGCGGTGATATCAGCTTTTACCCTCAATAACTGGAACGATAACAGGCGGGACAATAGGGCTGAAGAAAAAATATTGGTGGAAATCCGAAATGGCTTAAAAAAGGACATTCAAGACCTCAAAATTAATGTCGAAGGTCATAAACAAGGGATCAAAGCCTGCCAGTTCTGGAGAAATGTCTTTCTCAATAAACCTGTTAGTCAGGACTCACTGCAGTTCAAGTATGTTCAATTGACCAGAGACTTCACCTCATTACAAAATATCTCCGGTTATGAAACCCTGAAATCACGGGGACTGGAATTGTTGGATAATGACTCCTTGAGAACGGAATTAATCTCTTTATACGAATACGATTATTATACTTTGAGGAAGCTGGAAGAGGATTATGAAGAAATGCAATTTCAGAAAAATTACTTCAAGGAAATTAATGATTTGATCTCCCCCTACTTCATTTATGATGAACGGGGGAACCTCATCAATATTGAGACTCCCCTTCCTTTGAGTAAAAGCGATAAAAACAAACTTTTGAGCTACCTGATGAAAATAGAATTGAATAGAAATTTCATACAATATTTTTACAATAAGGTAGAGCAAAAAGTGAAAGACCTGGAAGTCAGGATCAATGAAGAATTAGAATGATTGAAAATTCAAGGCGTCACCTTGAATTTGGTATTCGAAGGAGTATTGCAAAAAAAACTGATCCCCATCATTATGCATGATATGGCTTTGGGGAAACACTGCCTTTGTCAAAAAAACAGCATGAAAGAACCAGTGAGTTGCCGAAATGGCATCCCCTTTTACTGCCAGAAATCGACAACAGATTTTACACAGGACATCTACGAGCGATACGATGAAATGGTTGTCCGGCAGACAGCTCTTCATTTGGCGGATAATGTTTGGGGCAGCTATCCGATGCAGGCGGTTTTGGATTTCGCCAGGGAGGAATATGAGTATATTGCGAAACAAAACATCCTTGAAGTAGGCTGTGGTGTGGGTCGTTGGATTGGAATGCTGGCCAACCGTTTTCCCAATGCAACATGCTGGGGCATTGATTACAGTTACCAAATGCTGAGACGGGCCCGCGAATACTGGATTGAGGGTAAGGAATTGGACATAGATCTGAGTTCCAAAGGATTTCCGGGCCTGCACAAGATACAGGGATTACATCTGGAAAATTTACAATTAGGCCTGGCCAAAGCATCGGACCTGCCATTTGATGATAACAGCCAGGATCTGGTACTGAGTAGCTTTTTATTGGATAGATTGGATAATCCTGAGGATGGTTTATTGGAAATGTTCCGGGTTTTAAAGCCCCTTGGCCAACTCATTTTGATCACTCCTCTAAACTTTAACAAGGCCGAAAACTGGAATGCCTGCTATCCACCTGTAAAACTTAAAGCATTAATGACAGCTATGGGCTTCAGGATAATTGACTGGCAAGAAGAAATTATCATCCAGGAGCCTCTGGACCTCCGGGGAAATACTATTAACTGGAAATGTCTTGGAGTTTTGGCCAATAAAAAATAATACGAATTCAAATTCAATAATTTGCCTTAAGCTCCCCTTTTCTCCGTAAGGGCCACCCTTTCGAAATGCAGGCACCAGGACAAAAACCATTGCCTTTGGGGCGACTAAGACCAAATACCAGTTTTTTATACAAATTGAACAATCAAAATCAATTGTCACCCCGAATGTTAATATTAAACGCTTTAACAGTATTTTTTCCATTTGATAAAATATATTGCTTCCAATTTTCATTATGTCATTATAAAAACGGAAAAAACTAATCTCCCAGCAAAGTATTGAACAACACTTTTAAAATCCAACTGTAATATTTTCCGGAGATGATTAGATTTTTCTTGATTACCTGTATTATTTCCATGTCTTTTATCGAGGAAACTGCTGTTGCTTTTCCCTTCAACCATAACCCAGCTTCAGACATTACCGGCACAAAGGCGCCCTGGGTCAAAAACTCGGGACAGTGGCATGATGACATCTTATACGTTGCCCATACTTTTACGGGTAATGTTATCGTCAACAAAACAAAAGAAATTCTTTACGCCCTTCCTGTCGACAGTACTTCAGGTTATGTGCTGAAAGAAATGTTTATCGGTCAAACCCAAAAAACAATAAAGGCCGAACCCTTTGGCGAACAAAAAAATGCTTCCGTTTTCAACTATTTCCTCGGCAATGATCGATCTTCCTGGCAAACGAACGTACCTGCTTATGAGGTACTGAATATGGGAGAAATATGGGAAGGCATAGACCTTAGGCTTAATGCTTACAACCAAAATGTTGAAAAACTTTTTTATGTAAAGCCCAACATACAACCACAATCCATTCAGGTAGCCATCGATGGTGCAGAGCAGCTTCAGGTTGCTGCCAATGGCCAATTGGTGGTCTTTACGCCTGCAGGCAAATTATACTACTCGGCCCCTGTCGCCTATCAATGGATCAATGGGAAGCAACAATTCGCGAAAGCGAAATACGAAATAGGCACTCCCGGGAAAAACACCTACTCTTTTTCAGTAGAGGATTACGATCCAGACTATGAATTAATTATTGATCCGCTTTTGGCTTCCACTTTCATGGGAGATGGTGGCAATGACTGGGGCAACGCCATTACGGTAGATGAAACCGGCAATGTATTCATAACTGGCTATTCCTGGTCCGATAATTTCCCGACAACTGCGGGCAGTTTTTCGGAATCCTTTAACGGAGTAAAAGATGCTTATGTCTCCAAATTCAACAACGATCTTTCAACACTCATGGTCTCTACTTTCCTGGGGGGCAGCAGCTGGGAAAATGGCCTGGCCATCATCGTCGAACCAACGGGCGAAGTAATCGTTTCCGGAGCGACAGGCTCCGCCAATTTCCCGATCAACGGTGCCGCTTACGACAACACCTATAACGGTGGCAGCAATGATGTTTTTGTCTGCAAACTGGATAATGACCTTTCTTCCATTATCGTCTCTACTTTCATCGGAGGAAATGATGATGATTACGGCTATGACCTGACGCTGGATAATTCGGGAAATATTTTTGTAACCGGAAGAACAGAGTCTGACAATTATCCATCCAATGGTGGCTATGACAATACCTTCAACGGTGGATTTGAAGATGTTTTTATTTCCAAACTGAACAACGGTCTCACTACCCTACTCGCTTCTACTTATATCGGCGGAAGTTCTGACGAAGGTGCCGATGCCATTGTAACCGATGATACCGGCAATGTTTTTATCTCCGGGTTTACTTACTCCGCTGATTTTCCTTTTGCGGGTACACCCTATGATTCTACCCATAATGGCTCGGGAGACATTTATATTGCCAGGTTTAACAATAACCTTTCGCTGCTTTCTGCCGCTACCTTTATTGGTGGCAGCAACTACGAAGAGAGCCACGCCATAGCTTTAGATTCCGCTCAAAATGTATTTATCGCCGGGTTTACCGGATCTCCGGAGTTTCCGTCCACACCAGGTGTTTATGACGATTCATTTAATGCCAATCACGATGCGATCATCACCAAAATAGATAATGATCTGACCAATATCCTGGCCTCAACCTTTATTGGAGGTGCCAGCGATGATGATTGTTACGGATTGGTTATCGAAGGTGCAGAAAATGTTTTTATTACAGGCATTAGTTTTTCAACCGATTATCCGGTAACAGAAAACGCCTTTGATGCCACCCATAATGGTGACCGGGATATTTTCGTCTCCCGATTTTCCTTTGACCTTTCAGCTTTGCTGGAATCAACATACATCGGTGGTGCCGACAACGACTGGGCGCTGGATCTTGCCATTGACGATGCCGGAAGTGTTTTTGTAGGCGGAGGAACATATTCTGCAGATTTCCCCATTGAAGGCAGTCCCTACGATGATTCCTTTAATGGTGGGGAAGATGTGGTTATTGCCAAAATTGTTGGCTGCGGTGTCAATGACCTTTGCGATCCTGATAATTCCTTTGGTTCCATATTTCTGGATATTGAACGGGATACGATTTGCAGCATGGGTTGCAGCTCTGGTGCCAATCCCGGACCTATAAATACCGGAGGTTGCTTTGATTTCCCAAATGCAACCGTCTGGTACACTTTCACGCCTGAGATTGACAGAAATTGTATTAAGATCTCCATTAACAGTGAAGATCTCCCTCAACCACAAATGGCTATTTTTGAAGGGGATTGTCCGGAGCAAAGTGCCTCCTTGCCTTTTACCTGCGATATAGGTTCAAGTGGAGAATCGTCTATTCATATGGGTGTTGAGGCCAATACTACTTATTTCATAGCCGTTTCCGATGCCACTGGCGCAGCAGGATATTTCGATATTTGCATTGAAAATACCCCTGCCGATGCGCTTTCTCTTGAGGTTCTGGCCAATGACCTGCAGTGTTTTGAAAGCAATGACGGCCGTATTGACCTTACGGTAAACTACGGTACCGGATTCATTGAATATGACTGGAATATGGATGCTCTGGATGGGATGATCGATCCCGATTCATTAACTATCGGTACCTACCTGGTTACGCTAACGGATGAGAATAATTGTACGGCCCAAAGTGATTCTATTATTATCGCACAACCTGAGCAGATATTTGTGGATTTGGCTTTGGCTTTGGAAGTCGAAAATAATTTGATCCTGTATGGTGACACTATTTTGGCAGTCGCCACGCCTTCCATCAATGAGTCAGCCATTGCTAATACCTATTGGTCTCCATCCCATATTTTAGCTGATTCAACCTCCGGCAATCTGTTTGAACAATATGTATCCCCACTTTCAAGAACCTACCTGACGGTAATGATTGAAGACACAACAGGTTGTTTCGCATCCGATAGTATTCTGATCGCTGTGAGTACCAAATTCCCCTTTTTCATTCCCAATGTTTTTGCCCCTCTGAGCAGCAATGCTGAGAATACCATATTCAGGCCTTTTGTTACCAATAAGATCCAAAATGTCAATTTCATGAGGGTTTTTGACCGGTGGGGTGACCTGGTATATGAAAGAACGGATTTCCCAATGGGAGATAAATCAGCCGGCTGGGATGGCAGGTTAAATGGCAAACTGCTCAATTCAGGGGTATTTGTCTATTTCCTGGAAGTTGAATTTATTAATGGTGCGATCAAGCAATATTCGGGAGATGTGACTTTGATGCGGTGACCGTGAAGAAAGTGTCAGAGAGTAGATATTCAACCCACTGGTAAGTTGAATATCTCAAATGATGCCTTTTTGCGGAGGAAGTTGCCCCCGCAAAAAGACATATATCAAAGATAGTTGGAAGTAAAGCGTCAAGTTTACTCTTCTCTTAATCCATCTTCACGATCTTAAACCTCCGTACCAAATCATGCTGCTGCAGACTCAAAATATAACTGCCGGCTACTATAGGCAGCGAGCCAAGCTCCAACACGACTTCATCAGATACAACGTTGATCTCTCCCCTGATAATTGACTTACCGGAAATATCCTGGATGGAATAGGATATCGGTCCATTATTACAATTGGAGGTAATAAGGGCTCTCGAGTCTTTTGTTATTGGATTCGGAAATATTTTGGCAGAGAGACAGCCCGGATCCAGCGGTTCTTCTTCGAAACCTACAATTTCATCAGCCACATCAATTCTGATTTCGCTCAAGCCAAAACAGGAACCGCCGTGATTGCTTAGCCCGGTGATCAACACATATTGGGCCTGTGTTCCGGCAAAGTCGTACAAGTCGAGCCCCTCGTAGGTGGAGGTGGCATCGGCCATGGGAATCCGAAATTCCCCTACTTCGGTCCAGGTAGCGCCATCAGTTGAAATATCGATGACGATATCTTGCATCCCGTCGGCCCAGTAATCAGGCGCATTGGTATTCCAGATGTGCATTTGATGCAACTCATAAGGATAGTTCAAATTGTACAAGATCCAATGCGACTCGTCCCCTTACCGGATTGGGATTCGGGGAGGTGTCGTACAGGAAATCCACCCATCATACCAGGTGGTATTATGCCGGTCCAGAAAGCATTGCGCAGAAATATTGGCATAAGCAAAAACGAAAATATGGCGATTAATATGTATTTTTTCATTTGTCTAAATTATTGTTAATTCTCAGTAAAAAAAAGTAATAAATGGTTAGACCGCGGAGTCCCTCTCGCAGAGGGACTTATTAATTCCCTCAGCGGGTAACTCCGCGCTTCATTGCGGTCCTCAGCGGTACAAACCTCAGCGTCCTCCTCTTCAATAAAAAAACATTGATTCATACTCATATCACAGATTCATAAATCCTAATGGCGGCGCTGACGATCCCGTATCATAAAAATTCCCGATATTCGGAAACAGCGTACTCAAATCACCAGGACTCACCCCAAACCACAAGGCCAGTTCAGCGAAATACTGGTCATTGGAAGTCGTTGGGATCAGGACCCCATTATGGATCTCGTATTCACCGCCCAAAGCTAAGGATGGAAAAGTCCCATACATATCTCCGCCTTTGATGTCACCTCCCATTACCAGAGCGTTACCGCCCCAGGCGTGGTCACTGCCGTTACCATTGGAGGTCAGTGTTCGGCCGAAATCTGAAATGGTGAAAGTGGTGACGCCATCAAACATGTTGATTTCCGTTCAGTCCATTATGAAATTCATTCAAGGCATTATCCACGACGGTGAGATTTCTTTCATGAGCATCGATCAATTCTCCATGCATATCCCAGCCGCCCATTTGTACAAAGAATATTTGGCGTTTGAAACCCAGAATATCACGTGCCATGATCACTTCTGTGATGCGCTTGAAACTTTGGGAAATACGGTTGTCCGAAAAGAAGGTATTCAAAGTGCCGATCTGGGCCATCGCTGCCCGGAATTCAATACTGCCGTCCAGACTCCGTTTTAAAATATCGGTGTACGTTTTTTTATACATATCGGGATGATCCACCCCGAGCAATAGATCGATGCCTTCCGTCCTTTGGGCATTAAACCCCGATGCCAGCGGATCATAACCGACAATTCCGGGACTACCGCCATAAGGATCAATGGCAAATTCTACCAAGGTCTCTCCGTATTGAAAAATATTGGTACCCGCCAGCGAAATATTCATCGATACATTCTGATTGGTATTCATGGAATTGAGCAAGTCGGCCATCTTACCTCCCCAACCGAAATGGGTTCTCACATGCGGCAAACCCGTCTGGCAATTTTTTAGCTGATCCGAATGAGAAAATAATCCCAAAGGAATCGGAGAGGTATTGTTTTGGTAAGTCAATTTTGTCGTCGGCTCGATCAGCGGTCCCACGTTGTTGATAAAAGAAACTTTCCCGGTATTGAACAGTTGATGTACATTCGTCATCGCCGGATTCAAACCATACTGTTTCCCGTCACTGGTTACAGGCGTTATCGGCAGCAATTCATTTTGAGAAATGGCCAAGTCAGAACGGGTAACTGCATATTCGTCATACTCCGGATTCCCGCGGGGCACTACCATATTGAAGGAGTCATTTCCGCCATTCAGGAAAAAGCAAACGATCGCTTTGTAATCGTTATTGGGGTTGTAGGCCATATTGTTCAAATAAGCGGCATTAATGGCTTTGAGTTGTGTAATGGACGATGCAGTCGTCACGCCCAATGCCCCCAACCCAAATTGCTTTATGAATTGTCTTCTTGATTTATTTTTCATTAGTGGATGTTTTAAATGTTTTTAATTTCAGGAACCTGTAATTAGTCCCTTGAGCAAAAATTTCCCTGGAATGGGAAAACATGGAAAACTCAATAACCTCCTTGCGACCCTTGCGATTTCATTGCGCCCTTTGCGGTAAAACTCCCAAAGATCCCCGTCAAGAAAAGGCAGTCGAAACCAAATATCCCTTTCTTCCACCCTTCCATCTTTCCATTCTCCCATTCCTATTTCAAAATTGTATAATCCGCACTGATCACCATCAAATAGATAGCCAGTTTCACCTTTTCAAACTCATCTTCAATGGGGTCAACAATGGATGTGATTATTTGTCGGGTATCGTCCTTGAGCATACCATTGGTCAGTAAAATATCTAATTCATTGAGCAGTATCTCCGTGTCTTCAGCGAAGTCCAGCATGTCATCAATATTGGTATGGACGATCCGATCAGGATTCTCCCGGGTATGTAAAAGGGTTTCGTTGACTGCCCACTCGTTGACAAAATTCACAAAACCAATACTTGTCCGGGAATTATACGATTGGAATTCAGGAGCCAGGTATCCCGGGTTTCCGATAGGTCCAATAGGCTGAAAATCAGGCCAGTAAAAGTTAAAAACGGAAGGAGAATACATAGGATGTTGTCCGGCATCATCGTTATAATCAAAGCCATAATTCCAAAACCTTCCGTCTTCGCTGATCCCGCCCATAGCTCTGGCAAAATGGGTGTACCGGATAATCGGTTCCTTAAGTTTACCCTGAACAGGATCATTGTACCATTCGCAGGTACGTGCTTCCTCATCGAGTAAGACGGCTTTGATGACCGCTTTCATATCTCCCCTGACCCCGGAACCATTGTCATTGAATGCTGCTGCCACCCGGGAGACATAGGCGGGAGATGGATTGGATTTCACCAGCCGCTGGATCAATTGTTTTCCAAAAAATGGCCCCACATTTTGGTGGTTGAACAAATGGTTGATGGCCATATTGATATCTTCCATACCCGTTTGACCGTCCGGAACGACAAACCCGTTGAGCAGGAATTTTGGCCCCGTTTCATGATAGTCGTCAAACATGGCCATGGGTTCGGCCATATCAATGGTATTGATGTTCCTGCCAAAAGCCGGCTCGATGATGGTATCCGGTAATTGAATGGTAGTGCCGCCGCTGAGCCCGGTATATATTTTGGCAAACTCCTTGATATCGTCATTGTCATAGGTCGGAATATCATTGCCCTGGTTGTCCTGCATCCTGGTACCGTCCTGGTTCAATTCATACAGGCCAATGGTGAACAATTGCATCATTTCCCGCGCATAGTTCTGATCGGGATGGATAAATTGTGCCGGGTTGGATTTTGGATTATTGAGATGTGTCAAATAAAATCCCATACACGGATGCAGGGTCACATCCAGCAATAGATCCTCAAAATTCCCAAAGGCATTATCGATAAGCATATCGTAATAGCCGGCCACACCTTCGCCATACCGCTCCAGTCTGGAATTAAAGGATATGACAAAAATTTCGCTCAGGGCAAAGGCAATTCGTTGTCGTAAAAGATCATCATTGGTCATATTGACCTGCCACCAGGCGTAGTCAAAATGCTCATTGGTGGGAATTTCAGGATAATCCAGGGAATCGCCTCCAGCCGCCAGGTAGCGCTGAAAGGTGGTATCGTATATTTCCTGAATAAGGGGTCGGATATAGGTCGGAGGCAAAGCAAACTGTTGATCGATCCACGGTTCAAAATCCAATTTTGCTACGGAATCGATCATAGTCCTGTCGGCACCCATCGTGGCTTGTGCCAAAAAACGACTGGCATCAATAATCTTGCCTGTAAGGCCGTAAACCATTAGCGTATTGGACCCTTCGGCCACTTCCTCCCATCCGGGAGGCTGATAATCACTGCTCGTTGTCACGGTGATATTCTGGTCATGCCCTCCTCCGACATAATCGAAGTAGGTTTGCCCCGACATCACGATGGAACAGCATAATAAAGGTAATAGGAATAAAATTCTCATAGGGATAATTACTATTAAAAGGATGAATGATTCTAAATTAATTCAAGTTGCTGGTTTCAGGTTACAAGTTTCAAGTCAGGTTTAGATATCCAGATTAAAAATTCAATGATTGAAGATGAAACCCGGGGAAATTTGAGTGGTTTTCCACAAAAATAAGTCAACTAGAAACAAGTAACTTGTAACCAACAACCTGCAACCTGCAAGGTGAATTAGTATAACTGAGATCAACTGAGGACGAAGCAAAATGTGGGGAAAGTTTGGGGGGCTATATTTTATGGAGTTGAAACATTAATCTTTTGCTTCATGTTTAATAATGATTTCTGAGGGGATTTTATTTTGTGGGAGCTTACATTTATGGAATTGGAGGGGTATTTCTACAATTGGAGAGAGTGGGATTATTAGGATTTAGTATGAGGCAAATTTGGTTCCAAAGTTGTTTCAGGTTGTCCCGGCACCTTGTGCACGGGATCTACCTTTGGTCGATTTCAGGGTTGTTCCAATTGTTTCACGGTTTTCAATTATACTTTGCTCATCTTTAGGGAATCTTGCGGTTAAAAAGTCTGGAACTTCAGTCAGGTATTGGAGCAGGAAGAATTATCAATAAACTTGTCGGTTAGTTCGCATTTGGGGAGGTAATGCACTAAATTTAGGGTATATAAACAAGTCGAGCAAAATACCGTAAAATCAAGTATACTTAAATCAAATATTATGATTAAGAAAATAATATCAATCTGTCTGCTGCTGCTTGTATATAAATTTAGTTATTGTCAGCATGAAAACAATGGGAGCTATAGTGTTGGATTCAAATATTTTAAAACCACGGACAATTCGAGAAATTATATTGTTGAAAGCGATACGGTATACAGACCAATGTTGATTCATTATTGGTATCCAGCGCAAAAACAGTCTGAGTCAAACCATATGACTTTCAAAGACTATATTGATTTGATTGCCATTAGAGAAGATTTTGAAAAAAAATCAAGCGGAAATCGATAAAATGACCGAAGGATTAATTAATGCTTACCTGGGATTTTCAAAACAGCAATTGGGAATTAACGCATCGATAACCACAGAAGATGTGCTAAACCGCAGGGTCAAAGCAACCTATGATGCCAAACCAATTATTGACCAATTTCCTCTCCTAATATACGCACCATCCAATAGTAAATCAGCCGTTCAAAATCATATTATGTGCGAATACCTCGCTAGTAATGGCTATTGTGTTGTTTCAGTTGGTTCGGCAGGAGATAAAACATTAAAAAGATATGATCAACAAAAAGCTACACTTGCACAGGTTCAGGATATGGAATTCATCGAAAAATACATCAGTGATTCATTGAATTTAAACTTTCCGGATATTGGATTGTTCGGATTCAGCACCGGAAGTATGGCAACTATAATTTACCAGATGAAAACGCCACAGGTAAAAGCAGTAGCTAGTTTAGATGGCAGCCAGGAATACGCCTTTTATCCTATCCTGAATAAAATTGAAGGATTTAGTTTTGATAAAGCCAAAACACCCTATCTGATGATTGCCAATAAATATGAAGACTTTTCTATTTTCCCGTACTACAACTCTATTGCTGCAGAGCATAAATATTTGTATAAGATGACGGCAATAGACCATAACGGATTTATATCTTATTGGCAACAATTTGCTATGTGCAGTAAAGACAGTAATGAAAACAGCATAGCTGACAGTTATACCATTTTATGTGATTGCGTCAACCGTTTTTTTAATAGCAAATTGAAACCGGGAATGGAGAATCTAAAAGATTTTAAAATACAGCAAAATGAATTAATTCATAAAGATTCTACTGATTACCATGTTTTTGCACAATTGCTTAACCAGATATTACAAGAAGGTATTGATAGTTCAATAACCGAATTGAAATCAAACGAAATACGGTATAAAGGCAAAGCCATTAGGTTAAATGTGGTAGGAAAAATGTTTTTAGGCAATGAAAACGATATCGCTATAAAAATATTTAAAGCAAATACAGAAATTCATCCCGATTCCTGGGAATCGTTTTATAACCTGACGCTTGCTTACAAAGAAAGTAATCAAAAAGAGGCTGCCGAAGATGCAATTGTCAAAGCAATGGATATTAATAAAGATAATGAAGATGTCCAGAAGTTATACGATGAAGTAATGAAGATGAAGGAATAATAAAAACACTTTGGACAATACGCGGTATAAACCATTGAGATTTTAGTGATTATTTAAGTTTTTTCCACACATGAAGTTCAGTGTAAATGGACAGGGATATAGTCCTCAACCATTTCATGCCGCCATCCGTCACAAAAAAGTAATAACCCCAAACCCAAAAAATCAACAACGAACGGGATACAGAGCGTATTAAAAAAGATTCTACTAATCGAATGGACGGCCCAGACCAATACCTGTCCGGGGCATCTCTTTCCATTTTTTTTTCAAGTTTTTATATATCCGCCACCCATTTTCCGAGATCAACTAGAACAGTTAAAGCGATTTTTGGTTACAGTATAAGTGCTTTAAGCGGATGGAGACAACTGATGGCTTATCAGGACTATTTTCGGGTCATTAGCCGCAGTGTTCCTTTTCCCTTCATTTGACCATTTGGAATAAACAAGTTTTCCATTAATCCAACAAGAAAAATGAAAGGCATAAAGCAATGAACCGGATCCATAATTAAAAAAAAATTACCAATGAAAAAACAGATACTATTATTCACGCTTTTATTACCCCTGAATTTCCTGTTTGCGCAATCATGGGAGCCCATGGCTTCCTTACCGGGCGGCGCTTCGGATGCTCGTCATCATCCCGTCACCTTTGCTGTTGATGGCTATGGCTATCTGCTCACAGGGTCGGTGAATGGAGAAGCTGCCAATGACTTTATGCGGTATGATGCCGCAGCCGATACCTGGGAAACCCTTCCTGACTTTCCAGGTGGGCCCCGGAGCTTTTCTTATGGTACCTCCCGGGGCACAAAGGCTTACATTGGCTTTGGTGGATTTGATGGCGTACCCTATAAAGACTTATGGGAATATGATACGGAAACGGAAGCCTGGACTCAATTGGCTGACTGTCCTTGTGCGCCTCGCTACCACCCTGCTTTCATCCAGCTGGAAGATAAGATCTACGTAGGTATGGGCAACAATTCAAGCAACCTGAAGGATTGGTGGGCGTATGATATCCCTACAGATACCTGGACTCAAAAAGACGATTTGCCGGGGCCTTCAAGGCACCATCCTTTTTATTTCGGTATTGATGATATCGCCTATGTTGGCTTTGGCCATGGCAACAATGTTGGGGACAACCTCAGTATTTATAACGATTTCTATCAATTTGATCCCTCTACGGATGAATGGACACGCCTGGAGGATTTTCCCGGGGAGGGCCGGGTTGCGGGTACTCAATTCGATTATAATGGAAAAGGTTATATCCTGAGTGGTGATGGGGACGATCATTCATTCATGGAAGAAGGAGAATTTTGGGAATATGAACCACAAAGCGATACATGGACACCATTGACTTCACACCCCGGGAGGAGTCGTTGGGCGCCGGGCAACTTCGTCATCGATAATTATGTCTACTTCATGTGCGGTCTTAGCGATGTCCAGTTAGAAAGTGATATGATGCGTTTCGAATTAGAACCGCTTGCTACGTCTACCAATGAAATTACCGCTTCCAAAATTGGTGTTTTTCCTAACCCGGCAAAGAATTTCTTCACTATTCTGGATGACATCACTCCCTTTTCGGAAGTGCGCCTGGTGAATAATTATGGTCAGATTGTACAAACAATTATTGCTAACCAGGTGGCTGTGGAAGCTCTTCCAAGTGGAGTATATTACCTACAGTTCTTCAAAGATAGGTCGATGTCCACCGAGAAAATTATTATCGCCAAGTAACGGCCAAGCGTTCAACCCTTTGATGGCCCAAGCATATCGACAAAAAAATAAAAAAGTCGCTCGTCCAAGCTTTTAGCTTTGATGGAAATATGCTCACCAAACTTTCCGTCTACCTCCCTTCGGTCAGCAGGCCATTGGGTAAACCTGCTTATCAGGTGTACACTCAGACTAAAAGGATTAAAAGCAACTGTCTCTAAAGGGGTGGTTTAGGTGATATTGACGGGATGGGATGAGCGTATGGAGTTGAAGCCACGGGAGGAATAAAAAACAATAAACTTGCGGTTTATTTGTCTTTTTGGGTAGTAATGCACTAAATTTAGGTGTATATAAACAAGTTATCTGTGCACAAGCAATTAAAGTGTAGGAGAATGTAGCCAATAAATAAAGTAATATTTTCGTATTAAATTCCACTAACTTTAAAAGTATAAATTAGTCTTAACGCCATTGGGTACAAACACTGATTCAAAGTCGCTTAAATGCCAGGAAAAAAACCTATCGAATTAAACGAAACACTTAACGTGCTTCTGGAAAATCTTTTTGGAGACTTAGACAAAAATTCCATAAAACAAATTTTTGATTCATTAAGACAGGTTGAACTTCAAACCGGTGACTATCTATTTCATCAAGGGGAGGATCAAAATGATATGTACATATTAATAAGTGGCAGGCTCCGGGCAATTTCCGAAAGCAATGGAGATCTACTTATTTTAGGGGATATCGGTGCTGGTGAAACGGTTGGAGAATTAGGCTTTTTCACCAAAGAAACAAGAACCGCCTCTGTATTGGCCATCAGAAACTCAATCGTATTAGAAATAACCCAAGACAAATTCATTGAGTTGGTCTCTATTAATCCGAAACTGACGTCCTCTGTCATCCAGTTAATTATTAAACGTCTCAAGAGAAATACCTTTGAATTAAATAAAGGCACTCCACCTAAGAACATTGCGATTATCAATCTTCAAAAGCGCAATAATATAGGTGATCTGACAAAAATAATTCAATCGTCTTTCCAAGAAATGGAAGTACCAGTTCTAATCCATGATGCACAATCCTATCATAGCAAGCATCCGGAAGAACTCTTCAATTCCCTTGAACAACACGAAGGACTAAAATTTATTTTGTGATAATGAGCATCAGAATGGGCCATCAGTGTTTGATTTATGCAGATTTGATTGTAGTGCGACAATTTTAAGCCGATGAACAAAATATAAAAAAAGAAAATACCAAAAAATTTTAAAAAAAAAGACTTATCTTCTGCTACTCCACCCTCCTGAAGGGGAAATGCCCGCTAATACCAATAGGTGGTTAAAAGATAGAAACATTGATTTGCATATTCATGTGCGGCAAAACAATCATCAAGATATTCGAAGATTTTGTCGCATTATTTCAAATAGAGCCATTGGATTGGTTCTTGGCGGTGGTGGAGCAAAGGGATTTGCACACCTGGGCGTTGTTCAAGCCTTAAAAGAACGTGGAATCGGATTACTTTTTGGAAGGCTAATAGTGCTGGAGCGTTTATGGAGCCCTGCCCCACTTGTACCATTTTGACTTTGAGAAAGAATCATAATAGACGATGTGGGGTTAAAGAAACTTACTCATGGATGGCCTTCCAATGGTTTCCAAATCAAGACTGGATTTCAGAGCTGACAGAGGGGAAGGGGGGACACGAATTTGAAATTGTTTTTTTTCTAAATTAAATTAATGGGGTTGGAATATTGCACATGTCATCCGGTCCCGGTCTAAATACATTGGGTGAGAAACCAATGAACCTATCCTACCGAGTTGACACTTTATTGCGTATCCAATTAAGGAGTTTTGAAGTCCTGAGTAAATAATATCAGGAATTTTTGTGTGGGTGTCCGGACAGTGGTTTTGAGTTAAGGGTGTGAACCACAGATAACACTGGCTATGAGACAATGGCTTTTTTTTCTAAATTGAAATCAATTCTTCACATGGCTGCGGGTTCGCCGCCGCAACAACATATCCGGCCAGGAGCCACTGCTCATAGCCGAGAACCGTTATCTTGTGATTATTTTTTTGAAAGCTTAATCATAGAGGGGTTTGTTCATGCGAAGGCTCTGAACCACTTGGAACATCGTTGAGTGTGAGTAAAAAGAGTATAAGTTTGAGGTGTGGGTATTAAAGTTAAGGAGCTTAGTCATTGGATGGCCTGTCCTGGTTTGCAAATAATATCTGGAATTTTTGTGTGGGTGTGACAGAGGTTTTGAGTTAAGGGTGTGAACCACAGATAACACTGGCTATGAGACAATGGCTTTTTTTTCGTAAATTGAAATCAATTTTTCACAGGCTGCGGGTTCGCCGCCGCAACAACATTCCGGCCAGGAGCCACTGCTCATAGCCGAGACCGTTATCTGTGATTATTTTTTTGAAAGCTTAATCATGCGGGGTTTGTTCAGCGAAGGCCCTACCCCACTTGGAACATCGTTGAGTGTGAGTAAAGAGTATAGTTTGAGGTGTGGGTATTAAAGTTAAGGAGCTTAGTCATTGGATGGCCTGTCCTGGTTTGCAAATAATATCTGGAATTTTTGTGTGGGTGTGACAGAGGTTTTGAGTTAAGGGTGTGAACCACAGATAACACTGGCTATGAGACAATGGCTTTTTTTTCGTAAATTGAAATCAATTTTTCACAGGCTGCGGGTTATAAAATTTGGTTTCAAAATCAACTACGATTGATTGTAACCTAGAAGATGTAAATAGATCATTCGAAAATTTGGGTGAGCACTATAAACGACTGATAAGTGTGTACCCTGGTGTGACAGCTGTTGAACTAATTGACCAAGGAAACGACTTTGTGACAATTACGACAAACGAAGGAACTATGAAAAGAACCAACATTTCAGTAAATAGATTGGAAAGTAAAATAATAATCGAATTAGACGAAGAATATATAACTAGTGCGTTAACGACCAACTCCCACATAGTCGAAAAGTTTGAGATAAAAGATGACAAAGTTGAACTTCAGATAGAGATTAGCAACCATAAAGCTCCAGGGTTCCTTGGATTCTTTCTACGCAACTTCGGGAGTAAAAATATTGGAAATGGATTTCTTGATTCCTATAAAAAAATACTTGAAAAATAACGAATTACAATATTCAAGGCCACTGGTGCAACCGTGATTTCGGAGGAGTTGGTCGGAGAAGTGTTACCGGAAGTGAAAGGAAATATGGGTACCGGGGCATCCGTCGATTAAGGAGTCGGACTTTGTTGGACGAAGGTCTCAGGAAGTGAAAGGAGGTACTCTATGGAATTTTTGCGATTGAGGAGTCCTCCCCTCCAAGGTGATTTTGGTTGGTGTTGGGACGGGGGGTTCCGGTGTTGGAAGGGTCCGGGATCCGAGAGACACTCGGTTTTGAAATGACCCATTACAAATTAAAAATATTGTTTTTTCTAAGCCCTGGGCATAAAGATGCCGGGGCAGTCCAGGCTGCCAAAGGGATTATGAGCATTCAGACTTTTTTAGGACCGGGATACAGTAAACTGGCGGATCTTTGTTTGCTGTAAAAGTATAAACGAGCATCATTTTTCCTTTTTTGCAACAAGGGCAACGATCGGCATTTTGATTTAGTCGATGGTTTGTGATGGCAACGCGATGGGAATATCGAGCGAGATACTTTACCACATTTTGAACTCCGGCAAAAGGTTTTTTGGTAGATATCACCCAGTCTTTAGCATAAAGTCCCTCTTTCCATTGATAGTATTTATTACGGCTACCGGGAAAGTCGGGAGGTAAGATTAAGAGCCCCTGTTCCAGTACCAGTCGCATTTGTTTGAGAAAAAAAGCTTTGAATACTTTTTTCAGAGCCGCTACGGGATAAAGGAAGTTGACATTACCCCGTTTAGGAAGTTGCCATTGACCATCAGCCGTAAGACCTCCATTAGGTACGATGCAATGCACATGAGGATGAAGCACAAGGGTTTGCCCCCAGGTGTGAAGGACCACCGTAGCAGCAGATTTAGCTCCCAGCCATTTGGCATCCCTGGCAAAAGTATTTAGGGTGTACCAAGCTGAGCGAAGCAGTAAATCATACATAAACCTTGGGTTGTGAAGGCACAATCCGTTAAGTTCATGAGGCAGTGTAAAAACTACATGGAAATAGGCTGTTGGGAGGAGTTGATCCTCTTGTTGTACGGTCCACATTTCCTTGTTGAGGCCTTGACATTTAGGGCAATGTCGATTGCGGCAACTGTTGTAGCTAATACGCAAATGACCGCAGCTATCACAAGCATCGACATGTCCGCCCAGTGAAGCGGTTCTGCAAGCCTGTAATGCCCTAAGCGTTCGGCGGTGGTGCGTTGTAAGTTTATGGTCAGGCAGTTGATCAAAAAAACGATCAATTACATAAGCCACCTCCAGTTGGGGCCTCATTTTGTTTGCAATAAGTTGTCCAGCAAAGAAATAGTGGCAGCGCCGGGAATATGGGCATACTTTAGGTAGTGCAAGGTGGTCGTAATATGTTCATGCCCCAGCAGACGTTGAAGTTCAGGTAAAGTACCTCCCAGGTTGAGGTAATGCACTGCAAAAGTGTGGCGCAGGGTATGGGGATGAATCCGT
>CALODM010000037.1:0-6075 GCA_942492125.1 uncultured Bacteroidota bacterium | reverse complement strand
CACGCGTAAACCCCAATGTTTTTCCAGACCCCAACTACGGTATCGAATCATGGCGCCCTGCTCCATACGATTCAATTGCCACCTATATTTTCTGTGCAAATGAGCCGGTAAAGTTAAACATAGAAAGTGAATTTGATTATGATACTTATAACTGGTACACCACGTATTATACAGGTGATGATGATTACGAACTTGGTGATCCTATCGCCGGAGCCAATCAAAGTATTGTTGATATAATAGCAGAAGGAGCAAGCTGGTACACTGCTGAAGTAGATTCTGCAGGCTGTATCGGTTACTCTGATCCTGTTTTAATCGACACCTATGTTTTCGCCGCTCCTGGGGTTACCTCTTACAATAATGCTGAGCTATGTGAAGAGGGAGATTCCACTTTATTACATATCTCTTTCCCGGGCGACTGGGCATATATTGAATGGTATGATGGTTTTGATCCGGTTCCTGAGTCGAATAATGACACCTTGTGGGTAAAGAATCCTGGCTCTTACACAGTTACAGCCTATCCATCGATTTGCCCTGAATTTGGCTTTTCTTCCGGAGTAGGAGTAGAGGTTGATTACTTAAACGCTGAGATTCAGGAAGATGACACCTATATCTACGCAACACCGCAATTCGGATTTTATGAATACCAATGGTATTTTAATGGTGAACCTATTGAAGGTGAACCATTTCCCTGGACACTGACAAAAGCCAATCTTATGCCAGGAGAATATACGGTAGAGGTAACCAACCCGGAACCTTGTTCCGATATTTCAGCGCCTTATGTAGTAATTGATACTCCAACAAATGCCCCTTCAGCTTCCACTATACGTGTTTTCCCGAACCCAACCAACAACTATGTTTTCATAGAAGGTATGGAAAGTAATACAGTTGAAAGTGTCCGGGTGTATGATGTATTGGGAAGAGAAATAAAGCATGTGGTCATTTCAGAAGAACAAATCCGGGTTGACCTTTCCAAAGAAAGTGATGGACTATACATTCTGGAAGTCCAAATGATCGACGGAAGCAAGCAGAGCTGGAAAATTAACCGAATATAATTTATTGAATATCAATGAAGTCAAAAGATTAAGCAATTTTTCCTAAAAAAATCACGAAAGAATGAACATTTATTAGGAAGGTTCGTTTATAGTTCATACTTTTGACGTTCAAATTTGATTTATGAATTACATTCAATTACATCATCATCATTTTCATAATTGCCCTCAGGCGAAATGGAAATGATATGTGTAATACCTAAATAATAAATATCAAATCCCGTCTGAGTAAATCAGTCGGGATTTTTTATTTTCACTCCTTCCGGTTTACTCAGACATAAAATTTAACCTGAAATGAGTAAGCTGAAAATTGCGATCCAAAAAAGCGGCCGACTGCACGATGATTCCCTAAAATTGCTCAAAGATTGTGGTATTTCCATCAATAACGGAAAGGATCAACTGAAAGTAGCCGTTCCGAATTTCCCCCTGGAAATTCTCTACTTAAGAAATTCAGACATTCCACAATACCTGGAAGACGGCGTGGCAGATATTGCCATTATTGGCGAAAATCTATTGATTGAAAAACAGAAAAATGTAGCGGTTGTAGAACAATTGGGTTTTTCGAAATGCCGGGTTTCCCTGGCTGTTCCCAAAAGCGTAAAAACCAATGACCTGTCTTACTTTGAAGGAAAACGAATAGCAACCTCTTACCCCAATACCCTCCAAAGCTTTCTCCATAAAAACAACATCAATGCTGAGATTCACGTTATCTCCGGTTCTGTTGAAATAGCTCCAAACATTGGCCTTGCAGATGGTATCTGTGACATCGTAAGCTCAGGCAGCACCTTATTTAAAAACGGGCTCCGGGAAACACAGGTCATGCTGAAATCTGAAGCCGTCCTTGCCAAGTCGCAAACACTTAACGAAAAACAGGAGGCCATATTGGAGAAACTTCTGTTTCGAATGAAAGCTGTTTTAAGAGCCAAAAACACCAAATATATTTTGATGAACGTCCCGAATGAAAAGATAGGCGCTGTCAGCCGAATCCTTCCCGTACTCAAAAGTCCAACCATTTTACCTTTAGCCGAGGAAGGATGGAGTTCATTACACTCTGTGATCGATGAAGATAAGTTTTGGAAAGTGATTGATGAACTGAAGCAGGCAGGAGCAGAAGGAATTTTAATCATCCCTATTGATAAAATGGTTTTGTAAAAGGACAGAACTTTTGTCAAGCCTTTATGGCGGACAGATTTTCAACATTTGAAAGTTGAAAATTTGAAAAACAAAATAAAATGCAAATCATAAAAAATCCTGATAAAAGTATCTGGAGAGAACTGGCCCAACGCCCAGCTTTCGAAAAGCAAGCCTTGACAGGCATTGTCGAAATATTCTTCAAGAAGTAAAAATTAAAGGGGATGCAGCGCTTTATTGGAATTCACCCAAAATTTGACAAAGCGATTACATTCACGACCCTTGCTGTAACGGAAACCGAGATAAGGATCCGCAATTCCATTAGTTTGTCGCCCGAAGATTTAAAAAAGGCAATCGAATTGGCCAGGAAGAATATTGAGATCTTCCACTCAGCCCAGCGAGAAGAAATCAATATTGTTGAAACCACTCCGGGTGTGCAATGCTGGCGCAAAAGTGTACCCATTGAAAAAGTCGGCTTATACATTCCGGGTGGAACAGCCCCTTTGTTTTCCACCATTTTGATGCTGGGTGTTCCTGCAAAAATTGCGGGTTGTAAGGAAATCGTACTTTGCACCCCGCCGGATTCCGCGGGCAATATACACCCTGCTATCCTTTATACTGCCGACCTGGTGGGCATCACTCAAATATTCAAAGTCGGTGGTGCCCAGGCCATTGCCGCCATGACTTATGGAACAGCAACCATACCCAGCGTCAATAAAATCTTTGGCCCGGGCAATCAGTTCGTCACCAAGGCCAAAGAATTAGTTCAACAGGATGGCGTTGCCATTGATATGCCGGCCGGACCGAGTGAAGTCCTCGTTATCGCTGATGAAACAAGTAAGCCTGCCTTTATTGCTGCCGATCTCCTATCTCAGGCCGAACATGGCACCGACAGTCAGGTAATACTTCTTTCGGATAATATGACTATTATCGAACAAACTTTGGTTGAATTGAACAAACAACTGGAACAACTCCCAAGGAAAGCAATAGCTGCAGAAGCACTAAAATTCAGCAGAGCCATATTACTGGATCAAATGGAAGATTGTGTAAACTTAAGCAACCTTTACGCCCCGGAACACCTGATCATAGCCTCTGAAAGTGCAGAAATCATTGCCCGGGAAGTTACTAATGCCGGCTCTGTATTTCTGGGCAATTACAGTTGTGAAAGTGCCGGAGATTACGCCAGTGGCACCAATCATACACTGCCGACAAACGGGTATGCCCGAAACTACAGTGGGGTCTCTTTGGATAGTTTTGTCAAGAAAATTACTTTTCAAAAACTGAGTAAACAAGGTTTGGAGAATATTGGCCCGGCCATTGAAGTTATGGCGGAAGCAGAAGAATTGATGGCCCACAAAAATGCCGTTTCTATAAGACTAAAAAATGAAGCAAATGGATAACTTCAATTTAAAAAATATCGTAAGACCAAATATCTGGTCCTTATCCCCCTACTCCAGTGCCCGGGATGAATTCACCGGGACGGAAGGCGTATTTTTGGATGCCAATGAGAACCCCTATGGCTTATTCAACCGATATCCGGACCCCTATCAAAGAGAGCTGAAAAACAAACTCGCCGGTATAAAAAATGTTTCCCCTGAAAACATTTTCATCGGCAATGGAAGCGACGAAGTGATTGATCTGATGTTCAGAATCTTTTGCGAACCCGGTAAGGATTTTGCATTGACTTTTTCACCCACCTATGGTATGTATGATGTCTCTGCAGCCATCAACAATATCGGCCTGATCAAACTTCCTTTGTCTGCTGAATTTCAAATTGACCGGCAAGTGACCAGAAGAATGATCGAACAGGAAAACCTCAGGATCATTTTTATCTGCTCCCCGAACAATCCCACCGGCAACACCATTGAAAGGTCCGACATCGAAATGATCCTGACTTATTTCAAAGGAATCGTCATCATCGATGAAGCTTATATTGATTTTAGTCCAAAATCCTCCTGTTTGGATCTAATGGAAAATTATCCAAATCTCATCGTCAGTCAGACATTCAGTAAAGCCTGGGGGCTGGCAGCCGCAAGGGTTGGGGTTGCTTATGCCAAAAGGAAATTATTAAACTTTTTAATAAAGTAAAACCTCCTTATAATGTGAGCACCCTCAATCAAAAGGCGGCACTAGAAGCGCTCCGCGATCCAAACGAATTCGAGGAACGAAAAAAAATAATCCTGGAGGAAAAAGAAAAGCTTCGGACAGCACTCAACAACCTCAATCTGGTGAAAAAAATCTATCCTTCTGATGCCAACTTTTTACTGGTGGAAGTGACGGATGCCAATAAAATCTATGAGGCTCTGGTTGACAAAAAAAGTGATCACCCGCAACAGGACCAAACAAGTGAATAATTGCCTGCGGTTCACCATAGGAACTCCCGCTGAAAACCAACAATTACTACAAGTATTAAAAACTTTGGACAATGAATAAAAAAGTACTTTTTATCGACCGCGACGGCACCTTGATCATCGAGCCGCCTGTTGACTATCAGGTTGACAGCCTTGAAAAGCTCGAGTTCTACCCCGGGGTATTCCGCTGGCTGGGAAAGATCGTTACAGAACTGGATTACGAGCTGGTCATGATCACCAATCAGGACGGATTGGGAACAGACTCCTTCCCGGAGGATACCTTTTGGCCGGCACACAACAAAATGATTAAGGCTTTTGAGAATGAAAACATCTATTTCAGCGAGGTGCTCATCGATAAAACTTTTCCCGAAGAAAATGCGCCCACCAGAAAACCGGGAACAGGATTATTACAAAAATACCTCCATGGCCCTTATGACCTGGAGAATTCGTTCGTCATTGGAGATCGCATCTCAGACATAGAACTTGCCAAAAACCTGGGAAGCCAAGGTCTTTTACTCAGGGATGAACCTAATGCCGAAGCCGTACTGGCAACAAGCAGCTGGGCCGAAATTTTCACTTTCCTTAAAGGGAAACCCAGAAAAGCCAGCGTAAGGCGAACCACAAAAGAAACCGACATCAAGGTTGAATTAAACCTCGATGGTTCGGGCAAGAGTCAATTGAATACAGGACTGGGTTTTTTCGACCACATGCTGGAACAAATTGCCAAACACGGTCAGATGGACTTGAATGTGCAGGTTGACGGGGATCTTGAGATCGATGAACACCATACCATCGAAGATGTTGCATTGACACTTGGCGATGCTTTTTTGAAGGCCTTAGGTTCTAAAAAAGGCATCGAGCGTTATGGTTTCCTCTTGCCCATGGATGATTGTCTGGCACAGGTAGCCATTGATTTTGGAGGTCGCCCGTGGTTGGTTTGGGAACCGGAATTCCAACGTGAGAAAATTGGTGAAATGCCCACCGAAATGTTCCTGCATTTTTTCAAATCCTTTAGTGATGCTGCCCGATGCAATTTGAATATTAAGGCAGAGGGAGATAATGAACACCACAAAATCGAAGGCATTTTCAAAGCTTTTGCCAAAGCCATCAAAATGGCGGTCCGGCAGACGGATAATTTTTCAATACCCAGTACAAAAGGAAGTTTATGATACCATAATAAAATACAACGCAGGAAATATTTCCTCGGTTCAGAATGCCCTCAACCGGCTAGGTTATGAAAGCATGCTTACCGATGACCCAAAAGAGATACTTGCAAGCAGACAAAGTTATCTTTCCCGGTGTGGGAGAAGCAGGTTCAACGATGAAATATTTTGAAGGAAACCGGTTTGGATGAGGTCATCCGATCCATCGAAAAACCAATGCTGGGTATTTGTCTTGGACTGCAACTCATGTGCAACCATAGTGAAGAAGGCGATACAGCAATGCCTGGGCATTTTTGATGCAGAGGTAAGGAAATTCACGGCTACCAAAAGGTACCTCACATGGGCTGGAACAGTTTATCGAATTGAATGGTCTCCTTTTCA
>CALODM010000036.1:0-69202 GCA_942492125.1 uncultured Bacteroidota bacterium | reverse complement strand
CATAATTCGCAATGGCATATCCAAGTCCTGGTGTTCCGTCATGAACAAAAGTATTCGCTTCGAAACTGTTATTTTTAACTGTACAGGTTCCAACGTACCTGTTGCTTTCAAACTTAAGCGCTTGAAGATCATAACCGCCTCCAGACCTGTCTCCCAGTTTTCTGCCTGACAAGGCTGTAACCAGATTATTTTCGACAACCGCATTTTCGGTATTACCTTCCAATCCAATGCCTGTGGAGATAAACCCGCTAAGATTGGAAATTTCATTGTTCCTGATCGTTGCATCAACTATCTTTCCATCTGTTGTCAAATAATTAGCACTTCCGGCATTCAACTGAATACCATATGCAATTTTTCCAGTTGGCCAGTTGCCGGTATTTACCTGGACATTATTTATGGTGTTACGCTCAATGGACAAACCAGTAAGGACTCCGGTAGAAGTAGACTGTAGGAATCCTATAGCACTCGCGCTCTTTTCTGTGAGCGACGAGCTGCTGATCACGTCAAAACAGTTATCCGTAATGGCCACATTGTTGGTAGCAGAACCATTAGCCAAAGTATAATTAATGGCATGGACATTGCTTCCTGAGACTGTACCGCCTAAGTCATGGATGTTATTGAATGAGATATTAAGATCAGAGGTGTTTCCACAAACGATGGCATAGGCAGCGCCTGGAGTTGTTATTTCAAAACCATTTATCGTAACTCCATCAGCTGTAACCTGGATCGGCAAACCACTTGAAGGGGCAATAATCGACTCTGTACCTCTTGATCCGGTACAAGATTCATTTGCATTAGCACCTAAAAGCGTAATTCCTTTATTGACAACAACATTCTCATCATAAGTACCTGCAGAAACCTCAAGCGTATGTCCTGTCAAGGTCTCCGGATCATCAATAGCCTCCTGGATCGTACAAAAATATTCCCCGGTGTTGGTATTGGTCACCTGCTCAGGACCATCACATGGGATCAATGGAATCACTAGCCCCAAGGCCGGGTCATCAGCCTGGTGGTATACCTTGGCCTCAATGGCTGCCCGCGTTGTTGCGTTGATCAGATCACCATCAAAGGTCACTGCTCTTCCATCCACATCAAAGGCATTATTGATCAATTTGATGTAATCACCTGTTTGTCCGTTCAATTCAAGGTCATTGGCATCTGTATAACCATCGGCGGTTGGTACATCGACCAGAGCTGCATTTTCATTTTCAATGACAAGTCCGTCCGTACCACCCGTTACCGTTACACCTGCACCTACCGTAAGTCTTACATCTGCATGAGCTGTACTGGAGGGGCTGTCCAAAAGATGAATACCTGTACCTGAATCGTTGGGTGAAAAGTCAACGAATTCTACGACTGCATGAGCTCCATTACCCGCATCCGAATTATATCCCTCATAGTTATTTAGAAAAAGTCCGATATCTACATTCTCTACTGTTCCTCCATAGATGGAAACAGCGGCATCATCTTTGACATTCCAGACCTCGTAACCTTGTGAAGGTACCGTAACCCCCGAACCATCAATATTATTGGTTATGAGAGAACCAACTGCATCCGACAGAGAAGACAACAGAATTCCATCCCATTGCGTCACATTAGGATCATCCAATGCAGTGATCGTATTATCGGCAAGGGTTAAGGCGTTACATCGGGCCCTGTGTAAGTTATAGAAAATACCTCCCGCGACGTGCTTCAATAGTATTGTAACCTATAACCTGAAAATTACCTGTTCCTGGGTTAGCATTATGGAAGTTACCTGTTTGAACGCCAATGCGCACATTGGTCATGGTATTTAGTGCAACCCGCGTATATTGATCGTTGTAGATCAACACACCTCCACCCCAGTAATTGATATCATCATTTGGATCCAGGTAAGTTCCCATATCCTGGATTTTATTGCAAAAAACAAGGTGTCCTGAAGTTGATGGTGCATTATAGGAGGCCCCAAACACAGTTACCCCAAAATAGGTGAGATTTTGGATAATATTGTTCTGTACGATCAGATTGTTGACATTATCGACATAAACAGTAACTGCTTCGGCCGCATCGAGGTCAGCTCCGTTGGTTCCAACGATCCCGCTGGTTAGACCAGGGTTATCTCCATCAATTAGAATCCCTCAACGGTAACATTACTCGCCTGAACTTTGATAATCTTCCCAAAAGGAGTAGAAGTATGAGGGTGAATAATAGCTTCATCGACCCGTGCTCCATTTGCACAATTATCGGCATTTGGCCCGCGGATAGTCAATGGTTTATTGACTACGATATCCTCGACATACGTTCCAGGATCTACCCGCACGACATAGCCATCCATTGTAGTCGCTGCGTCGATGGCAGCCTGAATGGAGATGTGACTGCTTACAAGTGTGGTCTCAGCCAGATCGGAATACACCCGTACCGGGCCTAACCCAATAGCCACAGTTTCCGTTTTAATGTCAACATTGCCGTTATGTATTACCGTTACACGGACGTGTAGGTCTTTACCATATACCGGTGATAACCAGTCACTGGCTACAGTTCCTGTTAACGGATTCGTGCTTGTGCTGTATGGGCCCGTTGGCACTACAAACAAGTTTGTTCCAAAGTTTGGATAAGCTGTTGATGTTGTTGAATTATTTAAATACTGATCCCAATACTTGTTCTTGATTAAATCTGATGCACCTGCTGTTTGAAGATATACTTCATTTACACCATCCATATAGAAATACTCGGTGATGATATCATCTCCCAGGTCTAAAGCTGCTGCTTCTACCTGTGCTGGCGTTCCAGTTAACAGAGCTGTTTGCAAAGCCACATATTTATTGGCAATTTCTATTTGATCTGCTGGCACTGTTGGGTTTAAGCCCGGAATTGGGTACTCCGCTACCGAGTTGTTAGCCACATTAAAGGTCACTACGATGTTTTCTGATGCTGCAGTGTAGGCTACATTTAATGATGTTGCAGTGGCATGTGCACCTGAACAACTGTAACCTCCTGCTCCGGAATCTATCGTGCTATTTGTCAAGTATGAAATAAACGAAGTTCCTGCTCCGTCTTTGTTAAAGATCTTTCCTGTGGGTGCTGGTGCGGCATTATAATCAACCACAAGCTCTCCGTAGTCTGCTGAACCGTACCAGTTACAGCTCAATGATGCTACTCCGCCATCTGCTTCGAGTACATAGTTCGCTACTGCGTAACCTAATCCAGGCGTTCCATTATGGGTAAAAGTACTGGCATCAAAACTATTGTTCTCTACCGTTACTGTTCCTACATACTTGTTATTCTCAAACTTCAAACCATTCAAGTCAAAACCTCCACCTGCGCGGTTGGCTAACTTATAAGCTGTTAGGTTGGTAACCTCATTGCGTATTATGATCGCATCCTCGGTATTACCTTCTAATGCAATACCTGTTGCAATGTAGCCTTCAACATCTGTGATCGTATTAAAGCTAACCACTGCATTTTTCGCGTTACCGGTACTTGAGGCAAATCCGCTTCCGCCTGCTACATTTATCTGGATACCATATGCAATCTTACCTGTTGGCCAAGTGCCTGTATTTACATTTACATTGCTGATGGCGTTGCGCATGATGCTGATCCCATCTAAAACGCCCGTTGAAGTTGATTGTAAAATACCAATCGCACTTGCGCTAAATCCGCTTAATGCACTGCTAGAAATATTATTTAAGCAGTTGTCCGTAATGGCTACGGTAGTTGAATTTGATGACCCAACACTATAAACGATTGCGTGTACATTTCCTCCACCTGTTGGGGTGGTTCCAATATCATGGATGTTGTTAAAGGATACTGTTGTGTTTGAGGTGCTTCCTAAATTAACCGCATAGTATGCGTCTGGAGCAGTAATCTCAAATCCATTCAACGATACACCATCTGCTGTTATCGTTACCGGGGTGCCGGCTGTTGGGGCTAAAATAGCTTCTGCTACCCTGCTGCCACAAGCTATACCTGCGTTTGGACCGATAAGGGTTAAGGCTTTGTTTATGGTAACAGAATCATCATACGTTCCTTCAAATACGGCAATAACATCACCACTAGCGGCAATATCGACCGCTTCCTGAATGGTAAGTGCATAAACAGGCGCTGCTGCTGACTGTGACACTTCCCACTGTCCTAGTGATAAATCACGCACGGCTTCATCGTCAACCGGGTATGGCCCATTTTGTGTCAAATTAATCGCCGTTGGAATAAATGCTTCCTGAACAAGGTATACATTGTCAACATTACCTCCAGGAACTAGTGGTACTCCTGAAAAGCTGGCGTGGTAGCCATGGTCGAATTCTGCTGGCACAATGACTCCCGCACTTGCGTTATAATCTGCATCTGTATTATCAGCTGTTGTGTACGTTATTAATAGTGCAACAGGGTTCTTTTGAATCACAAAACCACCCGCGAGCGTCATATTGGTAAACACCACATCTGACATCGGCTGCGTATAGCCACCATAGCCCTCGTAAAGACCAATATTATCTCCCGAAACTTCATCAACAGTAACACCTACTGAACTTGCAATTCCAATGGTATAGAGTAAGTTACCCGTACCCGAAAAGTTTGAAATCATATTGGGGTTGGAACCAGAATTATCATCTACACCTGACAGTGCAAGACCATTCTGATTACAATTGTTCGCTACTATTTCATCTGCACTAAAACCATAAAAGCCAGGACTTACTCGAATACCAAATACGATTGATCCGGGTGATAATGGGCCTGCACTTCCACCTTCTATTGTAAAGTTGCTAAGACTTACGTCATTGGCCTCAACGTCAATCATATATGGACCAGCGCTGACTGCTTCCATCCAGTATTACACCAGTTTTTGACTCACCATCCAGTGAAATACCATCTTTGTCTATGGTTATAGACTCGTCATACGTACCATCATAAACATTTACAGTAATACCTGGAGTTGCAAAATCTATCGCCGCCTGGATAGACATATTTACTGTTGCTGCATTTTTAGGTGCGACCCAGTGATCGCCTGTAGCTATTTCTTCCACATAGGTAATTGGGTAATATAATTCGGATCTGCCAATAGATGTCTGGTCTGCTGCGGCTAAAGCATCTAATAAGCTGGTGTGGTAGAATTTTGAAGTTCCTATTCCTACAAAGTGCGTATAACCTGGCAGGGTAAATGTCACCAGGTAATTGTACCTACTCCAGCAGGGTCAACTTCCTCATAGACTGCAGGAGTTTCACGTTATATTAATAGGAGGAATGAAAGTTATTCCACTTGAACCACGAGAGTTACAGTAGATCCCCACTACTGGAAGAAAATTCCAACCCCAGCACCAAAACCACCCGGTGAAAATTCATTACCACTTGTAGTTATATTTTCAATAGTTACATTATGACAATCGGTAATGGAAACACCATTGCCTCCATTATTGGTTGAGGTAATGTCTTTTAAGGTTATATTGGTTGAACAGTTTAATGCGATACCTGTTCCACCACAATTATCTACAGTTACATTGTCAAGAAGAAGGTCATCCATTCCAGGGCTTTGGTGAATTCCAAAAGTACCTGCAGTTTCAACATTCAAATCCTCGATAGTAACTTCGACATTTTGAATGGAAATTCCATAAGTAGGAGAAGTTGAGGTTATGGTATATCCATCTCCATTAATAAATACTTTTTCAGTTACCTCTACCAGACCTTCCGCTAGATCATCTGTCAATTGAATAACATCACCAAAATTGGCATCATCAATCGCATCTTGAAGAGAACAATACGAAGTAGTTTGAGTATTATTCTTCACCGACCCTTCAACTTCTACATCGCACATGATAGAATTAGTAAGTCCCGCATCATCCTCTACGGTCAACATAACCTGCTGAGTACCAATGTCGTCACAATCAAAGGCCGTAGCCGGACTGGTTTCAGAGGCAATACTGCAATTATCTGTACTGTTACCTGCCAAAGCATTTACGGAAAGCGAGCCATTGCCTGTGCCATCCAACTCAACAGTTGGTGGTGCTGGACAAATAGCTACCGGACTTTCATTATCGACCACCTCTACATCAAAACTACACATCACTATATTTTCCCCATCGTCTGCTGACCATGAAATTGTGGTCGTACCCAAATTCAGATTAACGCCATCGAGACTTCCATAGTTGGTGCCTGTAGTGGCTCCTGAAAGAATATAAGCATATACCAATGTTCCACAATTATCCGTAGCGGTGGCATCAAATTCAGTTCCGGAAATAGTATAAAAACATTCCCCGGAAGTGATATTCTTCGAAGTATTTCCCGGGCAGGAAATAACGGGATCTGTAACGTCAACAACAGTTACATTAAAACTACACACAGCATCATTACTATAAGATGAACCATCTGAATTGGTATAGGTAACAACTGTTGTTCCCACATTGAAAACGTTACCCGATACAAAATTACTGGTTACAGTACTCGAACAATTATCATCCCATGATATAGTTCCCCATGAAACCTGTTCATTACAATTGTCATCTAGATCATTCACTTCAATATCCGCAGGACAATTGGAAAAAGTTGGGTCGACATTATCTCTTACTTCAACTAGTGAATGAACAACTACTCACCAGATTATGCGAGGCATCATGTTCTTCAAAAGTCACCGTTGTTGTTCCTGTAGCAAAAATCCCAGAATTAGTCGCCAATCCATTCTCGTCAAGGTCATGTTCCTCGGAAATACCATCAAAAAAAAGTTGCAGGTGATTACCTGCTCCTGGAATTGGCGTTGACCAGGAATGCGAGGCAAAACAAGCCGACGTAATGGTATTTTTAACCACATTCGGCGGACAGGTAATGTCGTCCGGTGGAGGCGATAAGGGGGATAGTCCCTCTACCTGGGTATTTGAATAAAAAGGCAGATCATACAGGATGCTGCCCAGGGACCATTCGCTTTCACTCTCCATATCCCCGGCAGATAAAACGACATCATCATTGCCGGATATATCCTTCGGGCCATTGGCCTGTGCGGTAAACAAAACCGAAACGAGTAAAAATGAAATCATTAAAGAACGCTCCGAAACGGACTTGACAAATTGTAAAGTTGGTAGGTTCATACAAGGTTGATTTTAGGACATTTATCAAACCAGTTACTCCCGAACCAGGCGGAAGCAATAGGTTCAATTGTTGAGGTTGTATATTTAATATTTGAAAAACTATAGGTAAACCCGGAATTACCCGAGACGAGCCTTACCGGGAAAAAATGCATCGGCAGGATATTCAGGATGAAATTTCCCCTCAGGAAGTGTTGATACTTTTGAGGTAAATTTCTGAGCTGACACAGACCATTCCACAAAGAAACAGCTGCAATAGTAATTGAGATAATTACTAAATCATTCATGAATTATAATTTGTTATTTTTCACCTTACTCAAAACATCTGAGCAGCCAGGTACTATTCCCCAAAAAAGGAACCTGACACTGATTTAGGTCATTTCCTAGAAAATTACTGATTAATAATATGCTAAAATTGAGTTCCTTCCGGAGGTGGATATTTTCCTTTTGAACAGGATTTTTCAGAAACTAAAGCAATAAGGAAAGATCTTTAATTTTGAAATTAAAGTATTTCAATCTATTTGGACTTTAAAATTTTTATTTTGTCAAAAACGTTTTTTCTAAAACTTTCGCCAATGGGAATTTCTATTTCTTTTCCATTATTTTTGACATAAATGGAATGATTATCAAAGCTCGAAATCACGAACAAATTGACAGCATAGGATCTGTGGCATTGGATTAAGGTATTTTCATTGGAAATTTGCTTGAGCACATCTCCTAAATTGGAAGACACCACATACCGGCTATCTTCCGAAAATATTTCTGTCTGGCTCCCGGCAGCTTTAAGATGAGAAATTTCATTTACCAAAATCCGCAGATATTTTCCATTTCGTTTAACGAAGAAAAAAGGATCTGGTAGTTGATCTGTACCTATGGGACTGCTATTTTGATTTTGCGAATTCCGTTTGTTGAAAATATAAAAGGCGAGGTCAATAGCCATTCCAAGTTGATCTTTCAACGGCCATTTATTAAGGAGATAGTCAGGACGTAGTGATTTGGCCTTTTTTAAAATGGATTTATCATAGTTCTTGACAATGAAAATAAAAGGAGTATCGTGAGTATTCTTGGCTCTCCGCGCAATCTCCATTCCATCGAAAGTGTCCGATTCTTCCAAAATACTTGAAACAACGATATCCGGTGCGGTTTTTTTGAGGGCCTCCATGGCTTCGACGTTCTCAGAAAAGGGTCCGATAACCTCTCCTCCCAAATCTAAAATTTGTGTTTGCAGGTGCTCCGCATGATCTAAATCATCTTCAATCAAAAAAATTTTCATCGGTTCAAATTATACTTATTCGAAATTAAACTTTAAACGAATAAACGTACTCCTTTTTACAGATTCCTAAAATCTGCTGCCGAGGAGAAAATGGCCTGAAACCAGGAATAAGAGACTGGCTCAAACCCAAAATTTAAATCGTTATGACTACTAAAGTCAAGAAGTCTAGGAGTTATACGAAAGTCTAAATTACACTCTAAATAGTATATAACACATTGGTTTTTAAATCCTAAAGTCACAAGAAAATCGTCCAACGAAAAGAAAAAAAACCAAATTCTTTAATTTGAGATGTGCCTGATAATCGTTGATTGCTCAAAACTAAATGAATCGTTTTCTAGCACTAATTAGTTATGAAAAATTATGATATAAATGGTTTATCACAATTTACTCAGACAAAACAATTCTAATGTGCTCTTTTGCTGTAAAAACCAAAAGATTAATCCCCAAAAAAGCCTGCTATTATCGTAGCAAATGACATAATCACAAAATACGAAAAAATATCCTAACAAAAAACCCACTCCTTCTGAATAAGGCTTTTTTCTTTTTGAACAAAGAATTAATAGGAATGAATATTAAATTAGTTAAAATTAAAATATTTACTGTTAACTAGAGCTTCCATGACTCATCCCTTCCGCTTACCAAACAACATCTTTACCCAAAAAAAAGGCTTGACCAACTGACCTCTCAGATCGAAGTCGTTGTACATCCTGGAAAGGGTATCGAGGAACTTCTGATTGCCGGCAACGATGGTTCCCAAAAGATTAACTACAGGGACGATGCGCATGAGGGTTTGCAGGCGGTAACTCAGTTTCATTTCGGAACCCAACACACGGGCGACCCTCACATCGTAAGCCTTCATGTATTCTTCTGAAAAATCATTTTGGGCAAAACAATCCCTGGCCTGCTCCGCAGCGATGAAGCCACTGTAAAAGGCATGACCGATCCCCTCCCCTGTCAAGGGATCCACCAGATGACCGGCATCTCCTACCAGCATAAACCGTTCTCCTGAAATATGTCTTGATTTGGAACCCAAAGGTAGTCCGTAACCTTCCAGCTTACCGATCATTTCCGCATTTTCAAATCTTTTGGAAAATTCAGGGTGGGAATTTACAATCTCAAAAAAGGATTTTTTTAAGTTTACAGAACGTTTTTTAATGAAATCACTTCGCATACCAAGACCAACGTTGGCATTTCCATCAGGAAGTGGGAAAACCCAGAAATACCCCGGTGTCAATTCTTTGAGGAAGTGCAACTCGATAAAGTTATCCTTTTTCAAGTCTTTGACACCTTTGAAGTAGGCTCTTACGGCCCCGGCATAATGGGCATTGTCTTTTTCAATACCGGCAATTTTACGGGTGAAGGCAGCATGTGCTCCATTGGCAATCACCAGAATCTCTCCCTTTACTTTGAGGCTTCCATCAACACTTTCGACCGTCCAGCCATCCGTTGACTGAGTATATTGATCGATCTCAATACCTTCATAAAAATCAATGTTATCCCGCCGTTTGACTTCTTTAATTAAGAAATTATCAAAATCCATGCGTTTACAGATATAGCCGGGTGCATTTTTCTGATCTCTGACATAGTTGGGTTGAAAAGGAATATTGAGTGCTCGCCCGTTGGGTACGACAAAAGTGATGCCCCAGACATCGGTATGGGTCGGCTGCGCAGCAAATCTTTGAAGAATATCCGGGTCAAGGCGGTTGAGCAAGGTGGTTACCTTACCGCTGATGGCATCCATCCGCTCCTAAAATACTTTCCCTGGTCCGGGAAAAGTGGCCTTATCATCAATACACGGGGTTCCTTGCTCAATTCCATACATAACCCTCCACCCCGAGCCGTATTACCCCCCCTCTCTTGTCTCGATCACTGCCAGAATGTTCTATTTGGTTGCAAAAATAATAGAATTTGGTTACTGGTGGCTGGGTTCTGGTTACTCGTTTCGGTTTATCCTTTTTAAAAAACTTTGCATAAGCCCACAATACTCAGTGCAGCTACAAGATTTATGCGAATCAGGGGCTAAAAACGTAGAAGAAAGTTTATGTAAGTTTGTGAATGCAACAACTCAAACTTATTCAACTTTACTTCTACGTCTGTCAAGTATACGAAGAAGAACTCAAATGGCACTGCCAACGCTTCACGAAAAGTGGAGCGGAGCTAATATTTAGTGATTGTAAGTTTTAACTACCTATTTATTTGGAGTAGGTTTTGAACAACGCTTTCAGATAAAACTAGTCCATCGTTACATTCGTGATCATTGGCTGAGTTGGTTTCCAATCTATTCCTCCTATCAGACTTACAATGAACGGCTAAACCGATTAGTGAGTGTTTTTCTGGTTTAGTCTATCGCCTGATTTGTGAATTGGCTGATGAAAAAATTATTCCCAATACTTTAGCTACTGATTCGATCCGATTATGAATTACTTGTAGCAATCGAAGGCGAGCTAAAAGTTGCATTGGAACTGTGTGGTAAGGGTTATAACTCAGTTAAAAAGAGGCATTTTTATGGGGTTAAACTGCATGCTATAGGCTTTTACACTAGAGGATTACTCTGGTCCAGAATTTCTTCAACTAAGTAAAGCCTCTGAACACGACTTAAGTGCTCAACGCCCCATTTTGGAAACAACTCTCCAACAGAATAGTATTTGGGGACAAAAAGCTTTTAGGGATAAAAAGGATAGAGAGGTTATTAAAAGAAGTGCTGAGGGAGAACTTTCAACGCCTGTTGTATATGCAGGATGGGATTCAACGGGCTCTCAGGGAAAGAACTGAGGACGCCGCGGACGGTTATATTCTGTTGCTGTGTCAAGTATTAGACAGCTCATTAAATCATTTTTCAATTGGATAATCGAAAAAAACAGGATATTTCATGAGGCTGCAAAAGTACGATCCTTAAAGTGGCTATTGGTACATATTTTTGGAAAAATAGCAGCTGCTTTTATACCGCTAATTATTGAGCCAATGCTTTAGCCCTTGATTCGCATACGATTTATCCTTTTACTAGCGCCGAGTTTCGCATAGCATGAGAGAGTAACCATTAATCGAAAACCTTTGCGAAACACCGCGCTTCTTTGCGCAGCTCAGCGGTATAACCTAAAACTATTACCGGAAATCAAAATTTTCAAAAAAAGTTTTCATCATTTTCCAACTATATAAAAAACGCGGCATCTTTAGTACAACAAACGAATTTAAACGGACAAATTGAAGAACCTGGTATCGTCTGAAGAACTTAAGCTGATCAAAAAATGTCTGGCGGGACACAGTGCGAGCCAGCAAATATTGTATAAGAAATACGTCAATGCCATGTACTACACGGTGGTAAGGATGGTCGGTAATTCCGAGGATGCCAGAGACGTGATCCAGGAGTCCTTTATCAAGGTTTTTAACAACCTGTACTCCTTTCGGAAAGATTCAACCCTGGGAGCCTGGATAAAAAGAATAACCATCAACACGGCACTTAATTTTCTCCGGAAGGCCCAGCGAACCCAAACCATGCCTTTTGACGACAACCTGAATGAAACACCGATGGAAAAAGAGGAAGTGCACAATATAAACATGAAAACCATCCACAACGCGATAAAAGCTTTACCGGACGGCTCCCGGGCAGTACTTTCCCCTCTTTTTACTGGAAGGGTATCAGCATAAGGAAATTGCCCAAATCCTCGGCATTACCGAATCAACCTCAAAAACCCAATACAGAAGAGGCAAACAACTGCTTCAGGAAACACTGCGGGGAATGAAAAATTAAAAGTGTAGGATGCAGAGTGCAGAATTAAAAAGTGTTGATTATCATTTACTTACGCGAATAAAATTGTCAGTTTAATTTTATCGCAGACATAAAAACTTATAAAACACCCCTTGAACAACTAAAACAAAAAACATGGATCCTTTAGAAAAACATATTATTAAAAACCGGGATGCGCTTGACAAGGTGGAAACACCGGATTTCCAGGGTATGTGGGAGGAGATAGCTCCAAACATTCCCGGTCAAAAGCAAAGGCGGAGTGCCATTGTCATCGGTATCCGAAAGATAGCCATTGCAGCTTCCTTTATGCTGCTTGGCGGGTTTGCGGTTTGGTTGTTCATGGATCAGCAAAATCAGGAGGAATCTTCTCTGGCAATGTTTTATCCCGAGTTGTTGGAAATGGAAGACAACTACCGCCAAACCATTGCCCTGAAAGAAGCCAATATCCCCTTTGACAGCCTTGATCAATTCTTGTTTGAAGAGATACTCGACGAATTAAACACGCTTGAGGAAATGAAGGCCACTACGCTCGAAGATCTCCCCCAATATTCAAAAAATGAAAGGGTCGTCAATGCCCTTATGAAATATTATGAAAGAAAAATCCAGATTCTGGAAAGATTATCAAACGAATATCAAAAAAGCAAACGCCATGAGAAGAAACGTGAAATTCAAATTTAAATTCCCGGGGCTCCTGATCCTGATGTTATTACTGCAGGTCCCCGGCTTTGCCAGGGAGTACAAATCCAAGACCATCAGCAAAACACTGGATGCCAAACCCAATATGTATGTTTTGCACAAATACGGGCCCCTGCAAATAGAAGCCTCCAATGACGGGAAGGTTCATTTTGAAGCGACACTGACCTTTGATGCCAACAGCGAAGCCGATGCCAAGGAAGTTTTCGAACATTTTGATGTCCGCGTCGGTGAAGCCGGTAATGAAATTGTCATTGAGACAGATTTTGATATCAAAAGCTGGAATCAAACTTTTGGGTCCATCAGCCTTAGATTTGGCGATGGTACCAAAATCAAAAACATAAGCAAACTGAAGATCAATATGGTCGTCAAAATCCCTAAAATCGAATACCTTAAATTAAAAAACAAATACGATAAAATTAAGATAATCAACAGTTTGGATCACGACCTGGAGGTGGAATTATACGAAGGGCAGCTAAACGCCAAAAATGTCAACGGCCAACTCAACCTCTCTCTAAAATACAGCCAGGCAGAAGTCGGTAATTTCAACCAGGCAAAAATTGAACTGTATGAATGCAGTTTGAATATGGGGAACGGAAAACAAGCCAACATCAACAGCAAATACAGCCGCTGGACCCTTGGAAGCATCCAGAGCCTTGTTGTCGATGCCTATGAAGGCAAAGGCGAAGCCGGACTTATCAAAGGCCACCTCGGAACTCAATAGCAAATATTACCGTTTTACCGCCACAGAATTTGGTACAGCCAATATCAATATGTACGAAGGTTGCTTTACTGCCCAAAAAGGTAAATCCATCAAAGGACAAAACAAATACGGCTGTATCAATATTGATCACATTGACGATATGAACCTGGAAAGTGCCTACGAAACGGATGTAAATGCTATCAGCATTGGTAACCTGACCGTCCAAAACGGGAAATACAGCAACTTCAAGACCGAAAAACTGGAAGGAGGCATTAAGGCTAATACCTACGAAGGGTTCATTAAAGTAGGAAGCGTAGGAGAAGGATTTTCGGGCATTGATTTTGAAAGTAAATATACCAACCTGGAGGTAGGCATCCCTTCGTCAGTAAAATATCGCCTGGATGGAGATATGCAATACACAGACATCGATTACCCGGAAGATCGCTTTGATACCCGTACCTATATCGAAAAAATTCCAAAATCACCATCAATGGCAAAATCAAAGGAGCCACGGACAATAGTCCATTGATCAAAATTAAAGCCTACGAAGGCAATATTGAATTGGATTAGGAGTCCATTCAGAAATCACCCGACAAAAGGAAAGGCAGGCCTCCAACAGGAAGTCTGCCTTTTTAAATAATGAATACAAGCATTTAATTTTTGAATATCCTCTGACGTCCGATCTTTCCTTCTTGTATCAAGCTTACCAGATAAACACCATTAGGCAATTGCTTATCCAGTTCAAATTCAACCGTATTCATGCCTTCGTTAACATCTACTGTTTTCTCCTCCAGAACAACTCCTTTCAGATCAGTGACCTGCAGCACCACTTCCCCCATGGTCTGAGAGGAAAAGTTGATGAATAGCTTTTCCGTTACCGGATTAGGGTAGGCAGCAATCTCTACCGTCGGTTCTTCGGCAGTATTGTGCAAGGCGGTCACTCCGTGTGGTGTCATGAGGAATACATTGTCCTGCATGGCTTCCACGCCTGTATTGGCCATGATGATATCTTTGAAGCGGGTCTGTTTGATTTCCTGTCTTTCTGCTTCACTGAAGGCCGGATCATTTTCATAATAAAAACGGTCCCCGTCCCGTAAGGATCTGAATTGGCGTTTCATAATGGTCATAACCGTTTCTCCAAAAAGAGCGCTTTCCATATGATCTTCCGCAAGCATTCCAACCCATGGATCAATTTTGTTTATATCTCCGAAAACACTTTCAAAAACCTGATTCTGCCAGGGGTTGGAACTCAATTCGTGAAATCCTTCCAAAGCCGGCAATCCAAAATTGGTCCGAATGGTATTGTAATCCGTCAGCCCTCGTTCCCGGCCACGGGTAATATTCAACACTGCAAGGTCAAGTCCGCCAAATCCCGGAGGACCAAAAAGAAAATTTCTGAGATCATGAACTATTTTACAATCAAAATCCTGCTCCACCTGGGTAGCCATACCGATGAGGAAAGGATCTAAACCACCACTTTCCACCAGGATAATCGGATTAAAAAAGGCGTTTCTCAATAATATATTACCAGCGGGGATGAGGTTCCCTTCATTATTCATCCGGACAATAGTGCTGTTCACCACAGTGTGTCCGTAGCGATAAGCTGCTACGGAAAAAACATTCATGATGCCTGGGTTGACCAGTGCATCGTAACCGGTGTATTCGGGAAGGTGTACCCCCAGGGTAGGTAACCATTCCTCGTATACAATCGCCTGGATCTTGGCACCGATGATTCTGCGGGCACGCTGGTAAATCTGTTCATCATCCCAGCCCGGATGTTCCTCGGTCAGTTCATCACAAACCCTGTTGTGTTCCCGAACCCATAATGTGTGAAAAACCGTCAGGTTTACATTTTCATTAGCACGAAAATCCCCGGCCACAAACCAGCGGGACAGGTAAGGGTTCACCATGGCCATAAAAGGAGCATAGGGATCTACCGGACTGCCTGCCTCATTGGTGGTCGTATTATAAGGCAACATGTTTCCGGCTGATACCTTTAGTTTACCATTTTCAAAGGTTCGCAACCAAGTGGCGCGCTCCTCATCTGAACCATAAACGGCAGAACCATCAATAAAGGCTGAAATAGCATTGGGAAAGGCCCGTGGATTTCCAGGGTCAGTACCAGAATCTTCCGAAAAAACGGAACGCTTAACGTGCATTATCTTATTCCCAGTTCCCAGTGGATCAAAATAGGGATCACCTTCCGGAATAGTCACATCGATCACCTCTTCTTCCGTTTCCATCACCAGGGTAATGTCATGATCGATGAATTGCCCCCATATGAAAGCATAGTCACTCAACTCCAACACATCTGACAGAACACCATCCTGGTTAAAAATCTGGTTACTGATATGTCTTGCATTGGGACGATCATATCCGCCGGGTTCCGACACCTGGTCTGCGAATCCGTTTGTTGTCAAAAATAATTGAGGGGTTCCAACAGCACCCCATTCAGGATGTTGAAAGTTATTTCCGTATCCGTCATAAGTGCGGATCTCCTGAGCCGGCGTATTGGTTACACCCAAACCAAAGATCATAACGATTAAGAGTAGTAATTTTTTTTTCATAGGATAATAATTTGAGTATGTAATTGTCAATGGCCCGGTCAATAAACCGGGATTATCTGCAAATGAAATTTTAATGGAAATATGAAAGAATGGGTATGCATATGCCTGAACTTTGGCAGCCATTCGGATCGGGAAAACATGGCTTCCCCAAAGCAAATAAGTAAAACCTCTCAGGTTACAAAGAACGGTAAATTGGCATTAAATTCAATAAATCAAAATATGTTGTACAACACGAATTGGCCGGTGGACGAGGAACGGTGGACGAGGAACGGTGGACGAGGAACGGTGGACGAGGAACGGTGGACGAGGAACGGTGGACGAGGAACGGTAGACGAGGAACGGTGGACGAGGAACGGTGGACGAGGAACGGTGGACGAGGAACGGTGGACGAGGAACGGTGGACGAACGGTGGACGAGGAACGGTGGACGAGGAACGGTTTTAAGGAGTTGGTTATTTAAATGGAGCAGTGCAACATTCTGAACCAATCAGGCCGGAAGTTTCAAGCGGCATCAACCCAAAACCGACACTGAAGACTGAAAACTGAAAACTGAAAACTGAAAACTGAAAACTGAAAACTACCCCAAAGCACTTATCTCCTTAAGCTTATCCAAATCAAGCAGTTTGATTTTCCGTCGGTCAACCTCAATAATTTCCTCCTGGGCAAATTCCGATAAAATGCGGATGGCATTGGCAGGCGTCATATTGGCCAGGGCGGCCAGGTCGGCCCTTTTGAGTTCCGAAGCAAGGGTTTCCTCCTCTTTGTTGGTTCCAAAACGATCCAGCAATAAAAGCAGGGCATCGGCGAGTCGGCCTCGAAGGTGTTTCTGGGTCAGGTTGATCATGCGATTATCGGCATCTTCTACCTCTCTGGAAAGCATTTGGACGACCTTTAAAGAAAGGTCATTATTGTTTTTCACAACTGAGAGAAAAGCATCCCTGGGAATAATACAGACGCTGCAAGGTTCCAGGGCTATGGCAGTACTGGAATGGTTTTTCTCCAGAAAAAGTGCTTTGAGCCCCATAAATTCAACGGGTTTTTTCAAAGCAATGATCGGATCATTATCCACCAATCCGGAACGAATTATTTTAACTTTCCCGGAATTAAGGCAAAAAAGGCCTCTTGGAGACGCGCCTTCCTGAAAAATCACTTCACCGGGTTCATATTGTTCAAACAGTCTTCCATTGTTGGTCACTTCAAGCTCTTCTTCCGAGAGATCCCGCAGCAATGACAATTGCTTCGCCCAACAATTCATGCAGGTATGCGCTTCAGCATCTGGAGAAAGACCACATGGATGAGAATTTTCCATTTATTCTATTTGATAGAGCAAAAATAACCTGTTCTGACTAATTTTGAAAGCTCCTGCAAAAATGAATGAATTATATTTATTTTTAGGAACTAATTTGGAATGGAAGCGTTCTTAATATCTCCTGCTTAAAATACCCTCAACATGATTGCCAGAACGATTCGTTTGTATCAAAATTCTTTCTCCGGTCTATCCAAAGATGTCTGGACACTTACCTTGATTTTTTTCATCAACAGATCCGGCACCATGGTATTGCCATTTCTTACCATTCTCATGACAACCTCAAAAGGGTTCACCTTGCAGGAGGCAGGTTTTATGATGAGTGCCTTCGGTATGGGCTCTGTAGTGGGCAATAACGTTGGAGGCAGGCTAACGGATAAATTCAATCCCTATCCTATCATGTTTTGGTCCCTGTTCATCAGTGGTTTAATATTTATGTCCCTGATTTTTGTCAGCAGCCTTATCGGATATTGTGTGGTGCTTTTTTTACTCAGCAGCATTGCCGATGCCTACCGGCCTGCCAATAACGCAGCTCTGGCCTTTTACAGCAAACCTGAAAATTATACCCGTTCCTTTGGATTGATCAGGATGGCTGCCAACCTCGGATTTGCAGCAGGTCCCGGCTTAGGCGGTCTAATTATTGCAACATTTAGTTACAATGCCTTATTTATTGCCGACGGCCTGACCTGTATCCTGGCTGCATTGGCCATCAGGATTTTTCTGAGCCCACAGAAATTGAAAGAGAGTAAGGCTAAGAAACAACATGAGGAAGCCATTTCTGGTAAACCGGCAGGAATAAACCCCGGACGGGATAAAATCTTCCTGATATTCGTATTGCTTAACTTTTTTACTGCAATGGGATTCATTCAATTGTTTTCCACCATTCCTGTATTTTTTAAAGATATCATTGCCTATTCTGAGACACAAGTGGGATTAGTAATGGGATTTAATGGTCTTTTAATTGCGCTGGTGGAAATGCCGATGGTTTACAGTATCGAAAACAAACACGAAAAAATGAAGCTGGTGGGAATAGGAGCCATTATTTTTGGAATTTCCTACATACCCTTTCTTTCCAGTGGCTCCCTCTGGATCACCCCTTGGATTTTCGTGGCCATTTTATCCATTGGAGAGATCCTCAATATGCCTTTTTCCAACTCCTGGGTAAGTGAAAGAGCAACAGCAGCAACCCAGGGAAGATATATGGGCGTTTATTCCATGAGCTGGGCCATTGCTTTTATCCTGGGGCCAACTTTAAGTATGTATGTTGCAGAACATTACGATTTCCCTACTTTGTGGATGCTCACCTCGGCTGCATGTATAGCTTCCGGGATTGGTTATTTAGTACTCAGGCGAAAAATTGGCATTAGGGAAATAAAAACCGAAGTTGTGTGATCGCAAACAGTAATAAATGGTTATTTTGGTGATTTAAGTTTTGCTCAATTTTCATCAAAATAACCATTGTTATGTCATTCCACAAAGGATTATCAGCCCGTGCTTCCGTATCTGTCTGGGTTTATTTTTTGATTTTTACCCTTAATTGGATAACCCTTTTACCTGCCCATGCTCAAAATGATGCCGGGCAGGTAATGGTAGACGAAAATGGTGTCATGCGCTGGGATAAATCCCGGGAAGAGGTGAAAGGTTTCGGGGTAAACTATACAGTGCCTTTTGCCCATGCCTATAAAACAGGGAATAGACGCGGTATTGATCTGAAAAAGGCCATTGATAATGATGTATATCACTTCTCCCGGTTGGGCTTTGATTTGTACCGTGTACATGTTTGGGATACGGAAATCAGTGATACACTAGGCAACCTGATAGCCAACGAAAACCTGGATCTTTTCGATTATCTGTTGAAACAACTGGAGGACCATGGGATCAAAGCGGTGGTGACCCCCATTGCTTTTTGGGGAGGCGGCTGGCCGGAACCGGATGAATATACTCCGGGATTTTCACACAAATACGGTAAAGGCGAATGTCTTACTAATCCGGATGCTATCAAAGCACAGGAGAATTACCTGACCCAATTTATGAATCATGTAAATCCTTATACCGGCAAAGCCTACAAAGATGATCCCAATATCATTGCCATCGAAATTAGCAATGAACCTCACCATCGGGAATCTCCTGAAAAAGTTACGGAGTTCATCAAGGGAATGGTCGATGCGATTCGTAAAACGGGAACCACAAAACCGATTTTTTACAATGTGAGCCATGCGGTCCATTTAATGGAAGCCTATTTCGAGGCCGGCATCCAGGGAGGAACATTCCAGTGGTATCCCACCGGCTTAGGCTATCAACGGGAAATCCCCGGAAATGTGCTGCCCAATGTGAACGATTACCACATTCCTTTTGACAATACCATCAAAGCCAGGGGCGGAGCCAAATTGGTTTATGAATTTGATGCTGCCGATATCGGCAGATCTTATGTTTATCCTGCCATGGCCCGAAGCTTCAGAACGGCAGGTATCCAGATAGCCACCCATTTTTCCTATGATCCTACTTTCATGGCTTATGCCAATACGGAATACAACACCCATTATATGAACCTGGCCTATACGCCCTCCAAAGCCCTAAGCCTGATGATCTGTTCCGAGATCTTCCATAACATCCCCATGTATGACGACCTGGGAGATTACCCGGCAAACCTGAGCTTTAATGGGTTTTTCATTAATTACCAAAAAGACCTGGCCCAGTACAATGTCCCGGAAAAGTTCATCTATACGAACCATACCGAATCAAAACCTGTTGACGAATCAAAGCTGAAGAAAATTGCCGGATTTGGCAATTCCCCCGTCGTGCAATATGCTGGCAAAGGCGCCTATTTCCTGGACAAAATTGAAGGTGGTGTATGGCGACTGGAAGTCATGCCCGATGCCTATTGGGTCGACAATCCTTTTGGACGCAATAGTCCGGATAAAACGGTGGGCGTTATCAAATGGCAAACACATGATATGAAAATTAACCTATCCGAGCTTGGAAAGGACTTTAAACTTGAAGCGATTGACATAGGTAATAATCATAAAGCAGATGTAGAAGGCGGATTATTTCCAATTGCACCGGGGACATATATTCTGAGTAAAAAAGGAGCAACAAAAAACTGGTCGCCTTTTCAACAATGGGGAAATCATAAATTAAATGATTTTCATGCCCCTGGAACTACGGTGGATAAAGTCTGGTTTAAACACGAAGCTCCTGAAGAAATTTCCGAGCAGGAAGATTTAACCCTTTCTGCTCAATTGATCGCGCCCGAAAATGTGGTCAATCTGAAAATTTCGGGATGGTCAGATGCTGGCAGTATCTCCATGGACATGAAACCTGTAAATGCCGGGCAATACGAGGCAGTAATCGCGGCAGAAAAACTCCCCAAAGGGTTTTTAAGATATTATATGATTGCAGAACTGGACAACGGGACTACCATCAGTTACCCCGCAGCCATGGAAGGGTCTCCCTATGACTGGGATTATTACGACAGAACGCCCTACCTCGTAAAAATTGTACCGAAATCAAATCCCATACAATTATTCAATGCTGAAGACGACCTCGATTTTTTGGTCAGGCAATGGCGAAGGTCTTTTAAATTGACACCTACATCAGCATTTGGAAAATCCGAGTACCAGATGAATCTAAACCCGATTTTCCGTCAGGATGACGAAAACCTGAATGCAAAACCTGTTTATGACTATAGCTTTAAGCATTATATTCTCAATGCCATATCCGGAAGGAAAACGGATCTTGATTCAAAAACGAGCCTTATTTTTGAAGGCCGCTCATTAAACGACAAACCTTGCAAAGTTCAGATCGCTTTTGTCCTGGAGGACGGCAGTTCTTACGGAAGTATTATTGAATTACAGCCAAAAACCGGAGCATACAAAATTGAGTTGTCTGATTTAAAACAAGTAAAAACGGTAACCTTACCACGCCCCTACCCTTCTTTTTTGCCATATTATTTTGATTATCAATCCGACCAAAAATTTGATATAAACAGGGTGGAGAGTTTGCAGTTTTCCATTGGTCCGGGCATTCCCGAAGCAGCATTGGAGGATGCTCATGGGGTTGGGGTTGTTGGTGTTAGGTTGGAGTAGGTTTTGGGTGTTTCAGGTTGTTTCAGATAATAACAACTTTGTCATTTTAACCATCAAAAGCGGGAAATTTTAAAGATTACGTACCTGACGGCACGGGGTTTATTTTTCCTGGCCTCGTAACCGATATATGGCCCATAATGGGGCCGGCAACGATCCTGCTAAGGGGCATATGGCGGTTACGAACCATAAAAATTATATTTCAGACCAACTTTAGAAGTTAATTTTTTTTTATAACCTGAAATCGACTGAAAGGAGATCACAACGCAGGGAAGCACAAAGTGCCGGGACCAATTGAAACTACTTGAAACAATAATAGAAACTACCTAAAACGAAAAAGAACCTTATCCTGCTACTTTTAGGACCTTTAACGCTTCCTACCTTTCCTAATCACAAACACCCCTAAAAAAATGACCAGGGGAATCAAATAATAAAACCAGGACGTTGAGGGTGATTTGAGTTCGATGGTTTCATCATTGCCCATTATGGCAAACCCGGCCCAATCGTAGGGCGTTATGATATGGCCATTGTCGCTATTTCCATTCAAATAATCCAGTTTTGCCTGCCGCAACGCCTGTGATTTTGAAGCTCCCTTAGTAAGTGCTTTATAGAAAACCGGAAATATTTGCCCTGTCGAAGCTGCATTCACATTCCAGAGACTGGCAATGGTACTATTAGCACCGGCATAGGCAAACCCCCGGGAAAGGCTGAAAATGCCTTCGCCGGACTTAACCTCTCCAATATTCGTTTCGCAGGCACTCAAAACGATCAATTTGGCCGGGATGTTCATACTGTATAATTCATTAAGGGTAAGTATGGTATCTGCAAAAGCAATTAAAGGTTGGCCCCCTGATTGATTGGCTTCCGCGTGGGTAGACAAGTGAAGAACGGAATAATGTTTCATTTTTTCTTTAAAAAGGCGTTTGGTAGCTTTTTTCCCAACCAGATATTTTCCGGCGACAGACCTCTGGATTTGGGACAACTCATCTGCGCTAAAAGGCAGCACGGGATAATTTGCAAATTCACTTGTTGATGAAAAGGGGGCAAAAGCCAGTAATTTGCCATTATCCGATCCTTGCTGGTTTTGTTTTTCCAATACCGTTGCGGAGAACGTAAGTCTTACCGACTTTTCAAGAATCAAATAGGGCATTCTTCCAAGGTCATTATGATCCACAGGGGATGTCAGCAAAGCTTCAAAAGGTAAAAATCCCAAAATGCCATCCGGAACGATTATCAAATCTTCCGTTTCCCCTGTCTCTGCCGGAGCTATCAGATAATCATACAATTTACTGGCAGCATCGGCATAAGCTCCCGGATCATTCGCTATTGCAAAAGCATTTGCAAAAAAATGCAAATAATCTTCCACCAGTTTTTGGGTCAGTTCCGTACGACCAATTTGTTTAAAAACAGGTGTTTGTTTTGAAGATACAGCAAGCATCCAGGTATTTTCTTCGCCCAGAAAATAATGAATCAATGTGCTGCCGGCCTGTTGTTGGGAATTGTTGAGACTTACGACTTCCGTAGCATATTTTACACTGTGATAATTAGGAAATTGTTCACTCAATTTTTTGGAAAGTGCTTCAAACTGGTCGTTTAAATCCATTAATTCGGACAATATCTCTCCTTTTTCAGTCGCCGTAGCATCGTCCAGCCTTTGCCTTGCCTCAATTATAGCTGTTCTGAGGCGGTTTTCTTCCGTTTTCAGTTGCTCGTCGTTGATGGTATTCAATGCTTCTGCGTTTAACATAGCATCTAATAACATAACGGCCCGGCTTTTCTCAAAAAAGAAAAAAGCACTTTCATAGTCATTCACCAGATAGGCTGCTTCAATTGCCTTTTCATAGATTGGCACAATCTTTTCCCGCCAGAATATTTTGGAACTTTTGACTGTATGCTCTCTCCTCAGCAGGTCCACCAGGTGATCACATAATTGGTATGTTTCCAAAGCAGCCTGGATATATTCAGCAGCCATCTTGTCTTTATAGACAGCCAATAATGCCTTACCCTTATCAGACAGATCATTTAACAGCGCTTTTTTGACTACTACATTGTTGAGATCGAAAGCGGCAGGATTGGTCAACACCTCTTTATTGGAAACATCTCTCAAGTGGATCATTACGGCCTGGTGGAAAAATGATAAAGCCCTGGTGTTTTGCTGTTGCAGGTAATAAAGTTCTCCGAGGTTGTCATAACTTTGAGAAAGTATTAAGGGCAGGTCATTTTCCGAAGCCACCTTTTTTCCTTCGAGTAAAACTGTTTCCGCTTTGGCGTATTGTTTTGAACGCATCAGGGTAACCCCCTGGTTATTCAGGGTAGTCCCCAGTTCCCAGGGAGCATCCATTTCCGCCCAAAGTATAATGGCTTGTTCGCCGTAATTAAAGGATTTTTCATATTGCTTCAATGCAGAATAGTTCAGGGCAAGGTTGGTAAAACAAACGGCATGCTCCCAGCCCGGATCATATGTAGTAAGCATTTGCTCTGCTTTCAGCAAACTATCAATCGCCGCCTGATATCGCTCCTTTTCAGGAAGAATATTCCCAAATTCGAGGAAACAGGACAGCAAGGTGTATTCATCCCCAAAAGACTTAGCCTTTGAAGTTGCCAATTCCAGGGTTTGAATCGCCCGATCAAAGTCTCCTTGTTGATAATAGACGAGCGCCAATTCCCGGTAGGCATCGGCTACATCAGCACTATCCAAATCATTAAAAGTTTCTGCAGCTCCTTTAAAATGTTCAGCGGCTTCGTCCCAACGACCAAGTTCCTTAAAAAAGACGCCCAGGTTCCTATTACTTCTTCCGGTTTCATAATGAGGTTCCGGCAATACCTTTTTCCTAACCAGGAGTGCTTGTTTTGTAGCCTCAACAGCTTTTTCGAGGTCGTCGTTATTATAAGCAACAATCCCTAGCGTATGCCATACCAGCCCAAGGGAGTCCTGCCATTTTTCACAGGGCTTGAGTGTTTCTGTCAAAGATTCCAGTACTGTTACATTTCTGTCGTCAATTGCTTTTAAAATATTAACATTTTCAGGGCATTGGCTAAAAACCAAAAACGGCATTGCCAGGATTAGCAATGCCGTAGATTTTTTTTTAATATTCAATATCATATTGGTTCGATATCATTGTTTAAGTAACTTTTCCGTCCAGACAAATCCATCGAAAACCATCTGCACGAAATACATACCTGCAGGTAACCGATCCAGGGGTACTTCGAACACTTTCCCCGGATAAAAATTCCCCAATGATTGTCTCAAAACGGGTTTACCGGAAATGTCTGTTATGTGTAAACTTAAGGTATTTCCTTCGAATTTTGAAATAATGGAAATACTTTCAGATGCCGGATTAGGGGCCAGGATAAAAGCATTTGGCTGGACGGCAAGGTCTTCAACGGGTACCACACAATTTTCCAGACAAGCCGGATCAATGTTTAATATTTTACCTTCATTTGCAAAAGGATCCAGAAGGGGATCTTTTATAGCGCACCCTAAAAGGCATTTTTTTGCTTCCTCGTAATTAGCCCCCATAAAACAATAATTAAAGGCAGCAGCAGCACTCACAGCCGGGGTAGCCTGGGAAGTCCCTGATTTAATATCCATACTTCCTCCGGGTATATAGCTGCTTATATTCCTTCCCGGACCTGTAATATCTACCAAAAGACTATCATAATTAGAAAAATCAGAATGAAAGTAAATATTGTTAACGGAATCAAGATCATAAGACCCAACAGTCACTACATTCAAGGCATCAAAAGAAGCGGGGAACTGCTCATTACCATCTCCCAGCTCAAGGTTATCGTTACCCGAGGAGGTCACCACGAGAATATTACTTTCTGCAGCTGCATCAATAGCGTTTTTCAACACCAAACTTCCTGAGCCATATGCTCCCCAACTATCATTAATGATGTTAGCTCCCACTTGTGTGGCATAATAAGTCCCGCAGGTTACATTAAATAAATTCGAAACACCATCCTCATCGTGCGTCTTTATCGGAAGGATTCGGTATTCACAACCCAGGGTATCCGGCAGATTCATCCAGATAATCCCGGCCACATGTGTTCCATGGCTATGGTCATCCGAAGGATTATTGTTTCGGTGAACAAAATTCCAGCCAATAATGTCATCCGGATAGCAGGAGTCGTCTTCATCTTCTCCATTGAAGTCGTCATCCGCATCATTTAACCATACTGTGGGGGTAAGTGGTGCTGTATCCGCGAAATCGACTCCCGTATCCAAAACGGCAATTATAGTAGCATCCGGCGGCGTTGTCGTTGTACTTCCCGGAACGGCAGAGATAGGTTCCTGTGGTGAGAAAACCGAATTTTGTAATGCATTAAAATTGATCTTATTCACATCTGCACTATTGACCTTTGATTTATTACTTACGCCCATAACCCGCTCGTTGATCGGAAAGGGTTCACTGAGGTCGCCTTGTCCGTCCATGGCCCACAACTCCAGTTTATTACAAACGCAGGAATCGATGCGGGCGAAACCAAAAGTATCCCGAATGGCCTGTTTTTCTGCTGCGGTAGCAGTTTCATCAAATTCAACGACTATTTGATAAGGCACAAATGGCCAATCGTAATCATCAATATCATAGGGCTTTCCAAAGTTTGACAAGCTATCGCCAATATAGGAAATGGGCTGTGAAACAGGCCTGTTGGAAAAAACAAGGATATCGTCCAATATCCAGAATCGGGGAAATCCATTCATGGTAAACCGAATACGGACACTTTCATTAAAAGCAGCCACCGAAGAAATATCGATTTCCTGAACGTTATAAGGAGTTGTTTCTTCTCCAGGTAACAAAATGTCATTCTCATGGATCGGAAACGATGTCCAGGAACCACCATCATCTCCTGATACCTCAACAAACGTCGCAGAACCACCTCCAAAGGTTACTTTCCCGAAATACTGGTTAAACCTAAGAAAAACATCTTCATAAATTCCACAATTAATATTAGGAGAAGTCAGGGTAATATCCTGCGGGCCATCAAAATCAATTTCCAGCGCCGCAACACCCCTGCCATCATCTGCGGAACCTTCATCAGAAGGCGAAATAATAGCGGGGCGATCATCCCAACTGAAAGCATTTTCTGCTTTTCCATCCGAATCAAATACCCAATTGGTGAAAGCTGAAGAGGAAGAGGTCCAGCCTTCGAGGTCTCCGGTATTAAATCGGAAATGTTCGAGGGTATCTGTTTGACTTTTTAGAGTGAAAAACATAAATAAGCAAACGACAAAAAAAGTCAGTTTTTTCATTGCGAAGGGTTTGGTTATCAATTAAATGTCCATTATCATATTGAAAGTGCGAGAATGGCTAAAACAGGGAGGGTTCCTTTTCCAGTTTGACCGCATTCCACAAGGGCACGTTCAAAAACCTGGCCAAAAGCAAAGCATCTTCCTTCAGCGTTTCAGGGTCTGATCGATCTATCACATTAAGTCTTTCCTTATTTTTTAGTAAAAGATTTAACTCATAAACCGTCCAGGATCCCTTCTGGGAAGATACGGTTTTATGGATTATTTGTAAAGCCATAATATCTTTCAACCTGGCTTTATTACTCATGCTGCTATTCCAGGGCTTTTGCCATCCTTTCCAGAAAAACCCGGAAGGTTTGTCAAAAACGACAGGTGTTACAGCCTGTATTATTCTAAAAATTTTAAAAATGAGAACAAGTCCTAAACCAATAAAAACAACATTAGGTATCTCTTCAATATCAATTTGCTGCAAGGTTTTATTGGTGTAAAGAAAAATGACCAACAACACCCAAAAAACCAAATCACCAATAAAAGCCTTAAATCCCGGCTTAAATCTGTGCCGATTAAAATTCTGGGCATCAAGCCGTTGATTAAACATCCGCCTTTTAGTCGGTTGTAAAGGTTTCCAATACACTGCATCTCTCCAGGATTCCGAAACCGTCTTCGGAATAACCTGAAAAGGCTTTCCCGGACCTGAAATTATTTTTGAAAAAAAAGCTCTGATCATTTTTAATGGAATTTCAATAATTATTCAAGCTGCGGGTTATAAGTTGCCTGTTTCCAGTTGATTTTTTTGAAACACTTCAGAATTCTCCGAATTTCCCATTTAATAATTGGATTTTCGGCATTGAAGCATGAGCCAGTAACTTGAAACCTAAAACCCGCAACTCAGGTTAATTATTAATGCTTGTCTACCTGGATATTCACAAATTAATCGCCACTTTCTTTCGATCTTACCCTGCAATTTAAAAAAAAGTCAGCGCAACAAAGTTACGCTGACAAAAATCTATGTTAACCAATCCTTGAAATAGTTCTAAAAATGCTATTGTCTGGTATATACCTGCTGGTAAACCATAAGATATATCGTATCTCCATCAAATAGTCCCTGGGCTCTTGAAGCGGCTTCATCTTCCACGATGATCTGGTTGTGGGCCATTTTATACACTTGTGGAGGTAAGGGGCTACCATTAACTACCTCCACATATGCGTAGGTATTCAATTTGAGTTCATCTCCCGCTACAAATAAATCGGCATTCGAATCATTGCCAAATTCATCGAAAAAGGTAAACCGGATCACATTACCGGATAAAAATTCATAATTGCTGGCTTCCGTCCTGGTCCCGGTTCCTCCCCAAATATCATAAGCCGTATAATCCAATTCACTCTTTGATTTGAAATGTAGATCGTCCAAAATAAAAACCTGATCACAAGCCTCCAGTACCAACAGATCCATCTCTTCCTCTGGAACTGCCATCACCTCGTCTCCATTCTTGGTATAGGCATAAACCGTATTGCCGGAAGTGATCCCGGAAAATTTATATTCTGACGGAGTTTGAAAATCTTCCCCAAAGTCATCCTCTTTTTGACAACTGCTGTAAAAAATAACACAGGCTGATATCATGATCAACGAAAATTGCTTAATAAAATTCATCTGACATTTTTTAGGGAAGTGCATCCGAAAAGGATACACTTCCGTTATTTAATTTTTTATTGTTTAATAACTCTTTTGATGCCCACCATTCCGTTTTCTGTGCGAATCCTAACCAAATACATTCCGGAAGGCAGCTCGCTCAGGGACAACTCGGTAACTACTCCTCTGATCCGTGTACCGGCCATAACGGGTCTGCCGTTGACATCAAAAAGTTCCATTTCGTAATCCATATTGGCGAAATCATCTATGATGACCGTAACCATATTGTCGGTAACGGTAGGTTGAACCTTGAACAATAACGGTTGTTCAACTTCTCCGACCGCGCTGAGCTGATCACAGGCTCCGGAAACAATACAAAGATCGTCAATGGCAAGGTAAGTCGTTCCACTGGCATTATCCGATCTGGTCAGGAAAACCCTGTCAATGCCCGATGTCAGGATGTTTGAATCAAACTGGAAAGTTACGGTAAAGAAGTTTTCATCACAACTCCCATCTATGGCAATCGATCCTAATTCCACGGCTACCGGTGTAAACAGGTTGTCATTCGTTGGAGAATTCCCACCTGGATTGCTTACCCCCGTTGCCCCAACAGGTACACCGTAAACACTTAGGCCCGGTGATCCGCTCACAGCATACATACAGGCTATTTTAAAGGTCACATCATAACAACCGGTATTCGGTACAATGGTAGCGCCCAGGGTATTCATCAACCCTTCCCGCCAGGTTTCATCCGGATGATTCCTGCACCATATGCCGCCAAAACTTCCCTGTGAAGCCGGTTGTGGCATGGTTAATGACCAGGGTATGGTAGTCGTGGTGGTATTGTAATAATCAGCCGTACTTCCACCTGTCCAGACCGGATTCCAAAAACTGGCATTGGCAATGTCCTGATCTCCCGAAGTCGGGGTTCCTGTTTCAAAATCTCCATTCTCCGCTAAATTACCCTCGCAAACGGTTTCGCAAACACCTGGCGCAATACATACATCGTCAATGGCAAGATAAGTCGTTCCACTGGCATTATCCGATCTGGTCAGGAAAACCCTGTCAATGCCCGATGTCAGGATGTTTGAATCAAACTGGAAAGTTACGGTAAAGAAGTTTTCATCACAACTCGCATCTATGGCAATGGACCCCAGTTCCACGGCTACCGGGGTAAACAGGTTGTCATTTGTTGGAGAATTCCCACCTGGATTGCTTACGCCCGTCGCCCCTACTGGCACCCCGTATATACTAAGGCCCGGTGATCCGCTCACAGCATACATACAGGCTATCTTGAGGGTAACATCATAACAGCCGCTATTCGGTACAATTGTGGCATTCAGCGTATTCATCAAACCTTCCCGCCAGGTTTCATCCGGATGATTCCTGCACCATATGCCGCCAAAACTTCCCTGTGAAGCCGGTTGTGGCATGGTTAATGACCAGGGTATGGTAGTCGAGGTGGTATTGTAATAATCTGCCGTACTTCCACCCGTCCAGACCGGATTCCAAAAACTGGCATTGGCAATGTCCTGATCTCCCGAAGTCGGGGTTCCTGTTTCAAAATCTCCGTTCTGAACAAGGTTATTCTCACATACCGGATCACAAGGTGGCATTTCCATTTCCAAAACATACTCATGGCTACAGGTATCCCCGCCGATCACTTTGTATGCTGTTATTTTTATATTCACCCATCCTCCATTGGTCACAACATAGGTCGTATCTGTAGAACCAACACCCGGATGTTCGATCGTTCCGTCATCATTCCAGTCCACATCATACCAATCGTACACTAATGGTGGAATAATACCATTGCCAATAGGATATACCTTGACCATACAATCTTCAGCATTATCCTGCATGATCCCGTAATTCAAAGTACTCCAATCCACATCATCGCAACAATCGCCGGGTATAATACATACATCATCAACCGCCAGGAAAGTTAATCCACTCATACCGTCCGTCCTGGTAAGGAATACGCGGTCAATGCCCCCGGCTGGAACCAAGGATGAATCAAAAGAAAAGGTGTAAACCTGGAAATTTTCATCACAGGTAGCAGGAATTGATTCAATATGTAACTCCACAGCTTGCGGTGTGAAAAGGTTATCATTGGTTGGCGTATTTCCTCCCGGATTCGATACCCCTGCAGCTCCAACCGGAACACCATACAAACTCAATCCGGGTGTACCGGAAACATCGAACATACAAGCCACCTTGAGGGTAACATCATAACACCCTGTATTAGGCATTATTGTAGTATTCAGCGTATTCATGATACCTTCTCTCCAGGTTTCATCCGGATGATTTCTACACCAGAAGCCGGCGAAATTACTTTGGGAAGCAGGTTGTGGCATGGTCAATGACCAGGGAATGGTTGTGGAGGTGGTATTGTAAAAGTCTGCCAGACTACCGCCGGTCCAAATGCCGCTCCATCCTGTGGCATTGGCAATATCCTGGTCATTGGAACTGGCAATGCCGGATTCAAAATCTCCATTTTGGACAAGGTTATCCGGACAGACATCGGTATTAACCTGGCAGTCCATGTAAATAACCTTTTCGCACACTTCCCCATTAGGCGTAAACAGCTCCACCAGGATTTGCTGTGGAATGGTATTGAAATTGGCGATACATATTGATATCGGTTGAGAAGTTCCTCCCGGAATAAACCCGGAAGCCGGGGACAACTGTATCAGATTACTGGTTGATGAACTGGCCGTCCAACCCGGGGTATACACCACATTATCAAAAGTCAATGATGTCAAGGGGGTAATCTTCAAATCTGTAAAGGTGTTGGGAAGTTGATTTGTAATTTCTACATCAAAACAGCAAAAGGGTTCATCTGAATTTAGGAAAGCCATCACCTGGATACTGTCGCAACTCAGGTTTTGTGCTTTGATAAATTGGGGCTCCCATCAATGTTACCAGACAAAAAAGGTAAATAATAGATTTAATGGAATTCATAGTTGAAAAAATTTAGTTTTAAATTAAGTCCCGTGGCATTTTACCGGACGGGAATACGATGGTTAATCGCAGCCAAACTTTTTTCTTACCTTTGGTTTGGAAAAAAAAATCCGTTATCCTATTTTGTCATCGATGGAAAAACACAAAGACCACCAGTATATTGACCGCCTTGCACGGGGAGACCGCCAGGTGCTCGAAATGATCTACAAGGAGCATTTACCCTCGGTCCAGAGTTGGGTTTTAAAAAATAACGGATCCGCCAATGATGCTCGTGATGTATTTCAGGAAGGGATCATTGCTATTTATGATAAAGCTTTAGACCCTGATTTTGTACTTACCTGCCCGCTTGGAGCATTCCTATTCCACATTTGCCGGAATAAATGGATCAGCCAACTCCGGAAAAATAAAAAAATGGAAGGGGTAATAAACGAGGAGCAGCAGCGATATAAAGATGAATGGGATGCAACGCCTCTTGTAGAACAAGTCGAAGAAGAAGCTATTCGTCAGACTAAATTAGCGCAGGCATTTGACCGTTTAAGTGAGTTATGTCAACAGTTGTTGAAACTTGTTGGTGAAGGTATAACAGCAGCAGACATTTCCATGCAATTGGAAATGTCAAAAGTAAGCACCTTCTACCGCAGAAAGAATGCCTGTATCGAAAGATGGAGGACTTTGTATGAAAATGAAAATGCGGCTCTATGAATGCAGACGATTACAAATGGATAGATAGTTACCTGGAAGGAAGTCTCGACGAAGGAGAAATGGCAGCTTTTCAAAAGCGACTGGCGGAAGACCCTGCTTTTCTGGAAGCTTATGAGGTTCGAAAAAGCATGGATATTTTCCTTAAAGGACAAACTGGAAGGAAATCTCTTAAAAAAGACCTTGAAGCACTGAGTGAGCAATATTTCGATAAAAAACAGGATTCAGCCCCAAAAGATAAGATTGTTGCCATGCGTCCTCGTTGGTGGCGTTATGCGGCGGCGGCGGCAGCGGTATTGATGCTGGTGTTTGCCATCAATTATTTCTTACCTGAAAAAAGCCTTTACCACCAATATGCGGACGTAGGCACTATGTCCCTGGTTCAAAAAGGGCCTGAAACGGAAATCGGAAAAGCCGAAACTGCGTTTAACTCGAAAAACTATTCCGCGGCCACGGACCATCTAGAAATCTACCTGGCACAAACTCCGGAAGACACCCAGGCCAGATATTACCTGGGGCTGGCAGCCCTGGAGAGTAACCAATTCCAAAAAGCCCTGGAGGTTTTTAATGAAATAGATTCCGGAGTCTCCGCTTACCAACCTGTTGCCAAATGGTGGATAGCCATGACTTATCTGAAAATGGAAGATTTGCCCCAATGCCGGACAATATTGAGGCAAATGCCGGAAGGCAATACTTTTTATGAAAGGGCCCAAGAATTATTAAATGACCTGAAGTAAGCAGGTGATCTAATTAATCGAGAAAATAACACAATAAAAAACGGCCCTTCCTGCATCGAGCAAGAAGGGCCGTAAAATTTGGATATGTAAGGGGAAAAATCTTTTTAACCCCTAATTGGACTTAGTTTTATTGAAGTTGGAATCCTTGTATGGACTGGCGCTTTGTTTGAGGATTTCGCACCAATTCCACATCAAGGGTACAGTTTTCAAATTTCAGGGCATGTGTTTCCATCTGGTGACTGGCATTCAGGGTCATTTTTTCTTTGAGCTGAGATCCGATAAAATCTCCGGCCTCTTTGAGGTTCATCATAAGTTCTTTTACCAGGTCAATGCCGTTATTGGCATTTCTGCGATTTAGCAGGCCAACGGTAAGGGCGCGATTTATTCTTTGGTTGTTCATTTTTGATATGTTTTAGGATGTTGTCTTGTGTTATTGTAAAAACCATTTTGAAACGCCATATGTTGCCTGCCAAAGTTTAAAGTAATGTTAAAAGCTGTTATCAATCCTTTAATTTGTCAGCCAGACAGCATTATTTCGCTTCCTACACCTATATATCACCTCAATGGATAAGATGTTACCTCAAAGGACTGATTTATTTTCGGATGGTTTAAAAAAGTAGGATAAAAGTGGGGAATTAATAGATAACTGTTGGTTTGTTAAAAGGGAAGTTGTTTTAGGGCTTCTAAAAGAGCAAAAAAAACGGGTTGAAACAGCCAGGCTTTTTTTCCCGTTGCTTCAACCCGTATTTCTATAATAATATCGAAATAATCGTACAAGGACAATTCGTCCTTCGTCATTAAAACGGTGGCGGCACCGGCTTGTTCCCCAGAATATCTTCGATTCGTTCAAGAACATCATCCGTTAATTTATCCACAAATTCAATGGCAGCAAGATTCTCTTCCAGGTGATGGACTTTGGAAGCCCCAAGTATGACGGTACTGACGTCCGGGTTTTTGACGCACCATGCCAGGGCCAACTGAGGTAATTTGGCCCCAATTTCCTTGGCCACTTCATGAAGCTTTCGGCCTTTGGTTATTTTTTCTTCCGACCAGGAACGGTCTTTTAACCAATCCAGTCCTTCCATACTCAGGCGTGTTCCTTCCGGAAATCCATCCAGGTATTTTTCGGTTAAGACTCCGGAAGCTAAGGGCGACCAGATGGTCGTACCTAAACCCACAGTTTTATAAATCTGGCTGTACTCTACCTCCACCTTATCTCTGTGGAACATATTGTACTGCGGCTGCTCCATGACAGGTCCGATCAAACGAAGGTCTCTGGCAACCATATGGGCTTCCATGATCTCCTGTGCGGACCATTCGGAAGTTCCCCAATATAAAACTTTCCCCTGTTGGATAAGGTGATTCATCGCCCAGACGGTTTCTTCAATGGGCGTATTTTTATCAGGACGGTGGCAAAAATAAAGGTCGAGGTATTCCACCTGCAACCTTTTCAGGGCGGCGTCACATGCTTCAAAAATATGCTTGCGGCTGAGTCCCGTCTGATTGGGTTTATTGCGTCCGTCCCCAAAAAAAACCTTACTGGAAACCACGTAAGAAGTTCTGTCCCACCCTAGTTTTTTCAGGATTTTCCCCATAACTATTTCAGATTGGCCACGAGCATAAATTTCAGCGTTATCGAAAAAATTCACACCCTTGTCATAGGCTTTGATCATCAATTGCTGGGCAACATCATCCCCAATTTGTTTTCCAAAGGTCAGCCAGGAGCCCAACGAAAAGGCACTCACCTGCAACCCCGATTTCCCTAGTCTATTATACAGCATATATTATGTATTTAAATGTTTCTAAAACTAACAGTCCGGGTAAAAAAGGGTTTATCGCATCAACACAATATCTCCGGTTATTACCATTTCCCGGCCATCCCGCAATCTGACTTTAACCAAATATACATATACCCCGCTGTTCAATGGCCTTCCGCCAAGTGTTCCGTCCCATCCCAACCGCTCATTATTGGGTAAGATATTTTTCACCTCATGCATCATCCCGCCCCAGCGGTTGAAAACCTGAAATAACAGGACCTCCTTTACATGATTCTCATTAAAGAAAGGCATAAAATAATCATTGACCTGATCACCGTCGGGTGAAAAGATCGTTGGGACATAGTAATCGATCTTTTCCTTTATGGAGATATCTACGCCTGCAAAGGTTTTACAGCCAAAGACATCTGTTACCTGGACGAAATAAATCCCTCCGTCAATAGCGGTGTGAATGGGATTTAAACAATCTGTACAGCTCAGATTATCTGCCGGGGCCCATATGACCGAAGCCAGCAGAGACTCCGGAAAATTGAGTTCCAGCATTAATTCATGCTGCTCACCTTTTAATGCTTCAATCTCCTCCGGCAAAAAAAACATAGGATCATACAGTACCGGCATAATAAACTCCTGCTCCAGCAGGCAGCCATTAGCATCCTGAATACTCATTATATAGGTATCACCAGCAATAAGGCTGTCAAAGATCATGGCGCCCTGAAAAGGTGCATCATTGGCCCTGTACAAATAAGGAGGGGTTCCTCCCACGGCAGCGAGATCTAACTTCCCGGAAAAGAGCATGTCACAATCAAATTCTATGGCTTCAAGTTCTGATGGTTCTGTTACGGCAATTTCGTGTATTTCTTCACACTGCTGAGCATCCGTGACGGTCACACTATAATTACCGGCGCCCAGGCTGTCCACTTCGGATTCATTGCCAAGGTTTTCACTCCAATGGTAATTGAAAGGCGGATTTGCCCCTGTAACCATAATTGCTGCAGCTCCATCAGAAAAACCAAAACAGGAAACATCAAGAACAGACAAGGAAGCGTCCATCTCCATGACTTCCAGCTGAGCTGTTCCTGAAACACTGCCGGCGCACACCTGATCCTCCAAGAATATTACTTCATACAAGCCTTCTTCAAAACCAGGAATACTATAACTCCCGGTCGAAATACCTGATACCGGATTTTGATTTTGACCATTGATCGCATAGGTGAATTCAAAAGGCGGAATGCCCGAAAAAGTAACCTGGAAATAGGCCGTATCCCCTTCACAAACAGTAGCTTCCCCGGTTAGATTGGCTATCGGGGGTGCAGTTATCAAAATGGTGCAGCTATCCACTGTCCAATGGCCACAAGCATCAAAAACGGTTACAGCATACAGGGCATCTTCCACACCGGTTATATCAATATTTTCCAAAGTCTGTCCTGTACTCCACAGATAAGTATAAGGAGGATTACCTCCCGAAACAACAGGAGAATGGGGCACTGTGGCGCCTTCACATACATAGATATCGGGTAAATCCACCAAGACAGGTATGGGTTCTACTATCGTCAATGTTGCAGAATCCGCATAGCATTGGCAAGGTACATCAAGAACAACTGTTATTGATTCTCCAGGCTCAGTATCCTCATCATTCAAAGTAGCCACGGGCAGCATTACAGATGTTTCTCCGGCAGGAATAGTCACCGTTAATGGAAAATCGACAAAATCCGCGCCGGGCAGTGCCGTACTTTCACCTGACAGATGGTAATTGACGGTAATGGGGTTATCCAAAGGAGCCCCGGATTCTCTTTCAAAAAGATAAAAGGCTTCGCAGCCTTCACTTACAATCTGTGGGCTCCCTGCCCCACCTCCTGCGGCACTTACCTCAATACGGGTTCCCAGGTTAAAACTTCCTGCTTCGAGAAACACAGCAGAATCAAAGACATTATCCTTAACATCCCCAATAACCATTCGTATACGGTAAGTCTCACAGGGAATCAACTCCAGGGTAGCTGTCAGTACTTTGGTGAAACCATCAAATTCAATATTATCCGGCTGGCTGGGATTGAAAGGGATTTCGCATTCTATGGCATCCTCCTGCCGCTCATTGCCGATGTAATAGGCGGAATTCAGGTTATGATTTACCGTGTTGACAGAAACAAGGCTGTTACTTCCCGGGATACGGGCTACATTTTCAGCTCCATAGGAATAGGGACCGGATATACCGGGACCACTGATAAAAAATCCAAAAACATCATTGAAATCACTGCCCACGAATTCACAGTATTCTTCAGAGGCAAAAACATACCGAAAAATAATCACGGAATCCAGGGGTATAAAGTCAAAAACAATGCCCGCCGCATCCCTGACTTCCTCCGTAGCAACGGAATCTAAATCAGGATCTCCACTACCATCATTGAAATTCCAGCTTATATCAGAAGCCTGATTAGGGCCATGCGCATTGGAAATCTTTCCTGTAGAAAGGATGATCCCTTCCTGTAATCCAATAACATCTCCTCCGTTGGAGAAATAACCAATACCCTGGTCATTCCCGATGGCCTGCACGTTGGTAATGGTTTCGCAGGCTCCGGTAGCAAAAATATTGGTAACCAGTTCCTGAACGGTTAAAGCATCATCCGTTGTAATTCCGGTGAGCGGTGACGATTTATCGATACCTGCAGAAACGGGAGTTCTTTCTGGAGGTGTCGACACCTGGCCCAGTATGACAAAACCCAGAAAAAACGCAATTATATCGAATTTCATAAAGTAAAACTACAGCTTACCGGCCAGTTTTTCAACCAACATGGAATAAGCCTGATTTTTTTAATTATTTATCATCATTGAAACCACCTCCTGGACCGGGGTCGCTGTTAATTGCCAAAAATCAAGGCTAAATCATTTTCTTTTAACATTAACAGGTATTTTAATACGAACTGGAAAGCATTCCAAATTTAAAAAAAATAATTGAAGATTATCTGACAAATAGAAAAATTTATAATAACTTCGCATAAGAATCACATCAAACAATCACGCCGGTTTAATTAACCCTTTTTCACTTTACCTCAGGTAATTATTTTTTAATTTTGAAATTATTCAAAATGACATTTTTAGTCATTAGGTACTTACATTCAATCAGTCACAATCCTACAAATAAAAAAATGCTCCCTATGTTCACTAAAAAAATTTTACCACTACTTCTATTGTTATCCATAACCTTCAGCAATCCATTGCGTGCTGATGATTATCCCTGCCCGGAGAATGTTACTATTTCCACGGCAACAGGAGCAACCTCCTTACTGGCTTGCCAGGGAGACATTGTTGATGGTTTTGTCAAATTCAAAACCAGCAACCAGGCAACTCCTTATGCTTATGTTGTTACGGACGAAAGCGGCACTATTCTGATGCTTTCACTGGGAAGCAACCTCGACCTGAGCTCCTTTCAAAATGGTGCCTATCGCATTTATGCCTTTTCCTTTTTGGGCAGCCTGTTGGCTGAAGTTGGAGATAACATCTTTACGGACCAACTCGGTTCCTATTGCTATGAACTCACGACAAACTACGTTTCCCTGAATACTGGTGCTCCGGATGCAGGAACTATATCTACTCAAGGTCCGACCCTTGTTTGCGTGGGAGATGAATTTGAAGACATTATTTCTTTCACAAATTCAACCTCAGGTCAGAACGAATACGTTTACCTTGCAACAGATGCCAATAACCTCATTACCGGCATTTCTGCAGACGGCAATTTTGATTTTAATGATTACGCTGAAGGAAGTTATTTCGTTTGGGGGTTATCTTATATTGGCAATCTCACTGCTGAAGTGGGCATGGACGTGACCAGTGATGTCGTAGCTGACGGTTGCTTTACTTTTTCAGAAAGTTTTATTGCCATTACTGCCTCTAATCCAGATGGAGGAATTGTCATGTTATCCGGAGGCGGAGATACTTATGACATTTGTGATGGTAATAATGATGATATACTGAACTTTGAATTTATGACAACCTCCGAGTCCTCTTATGGCCTCGTTCTGGTTGGCCAGAACAACATCGTCATTGCCGTTATCGAAAACGGGCAGTTACCGGTTAGTGAAGTGCCATTGGGTACTACTTATGTAACCGGCGTCTCTTATACCGGTAACAGCAACCTGTCGTCAGGCCTGGACATTTTAAGCCAGCTGAGTGACGACTGCTATGAGCTATCAGGCAATGTGGTCACTTTATTCCGCGAGCAATACCTCGGTGGTCAGGTAAGCCTCGAAAACGGCGACACGGACATAACGATCTGCGTTGCCAATGGCGAACCGGACATCTTGGATTTTGTAGCTACCGGTGTATCCGGAGGATCATCCTTTACCTTTGTCATTACTGATGAACAGGGTAATATCCTCGGTTTTGCTGCAGACGGCAGCCATGATTTTGACGATGCCCCGCAAGGCACCTGCCTTGTTTACGGTTTGACCTGGGATGGCACGCTGCTTGTTGGAGAAGGAGACAACCTGATCAATACAGAGCTGGCAGATGGATGTTATGGTTTAAGTACTAACTTTTTAACCATTTACAGAGAAGCTGTTAACGGTGGATCCATCAGTTTTACCAACAACGGCGGGGATTATTTTGAATACTGCAGCACAGAAGAGGGGACTGAATTGTTTTTTACAAGTGAGGGGGCTGTTGGAGATAATTTCCGGTATGTAATAACCGATGAATTTGGAAATATCACAGGCATTCACCCTATAACACTGGGAATTACCCCTCCGGTATTATTAACCTACACCAGATACATTTATTGGCTTTCTTTCTCCGGCGAAGATTATACCGGTGACGAGATAAGTGCTTTGGTCGGTCAAAACATTGACAATGCAGTGCTTCGGGATGGTTGTTATCAACTCTCCTCAAACCGGGCTGAACTTCGGGTTTCTTATGTCGACGGCGGAATTGTTCAACTCGAGGATGGATCCACCGCTACCCTTGTCTGCAACAGTGGTAATGCAGATGGCTTGCTGACTTTTGAAAACAATACCGGATCTTTTGAGAATCAGGTATATTTATTGACGGATGCCAGTAATAATATCATCACTTTTATCGATGGCAACACGGTTAACTTTGATGTAGCAGCTATCGGTGATTACAGGGTTTGGAGTGTTTCCTATACGGGTGAACTTATCGCTCAGATCAATGATCCTGCGGATGAAGTACCCTTGTCTGACGGTTGTTATGATCTGTCTGACAACTTTGTGGAAATATTTAAAACAGATATTGAGGGCGGAACAGTTTCAACGCTGGATGGAGATACCTTTTTGATGTTGTGCCCTGATGGAGATACCCCTGAAAGCATCAACTTTTCCAACCAGAATGCCGTTGGAAGCGGATATGGATATATCCTTACGGACGATTCAGGAATTATTGTTGCGGCCCTGGATGGTAATACTTTTGAGTTCTCTTCCATTCCAGTGGCAGGTATTTTGCAGTTTTGGGGAGTAGCTTATACCGGCACTTTTGACGCACCTTTTGGCGAAACTGTTGAAATGGCAGTGCTCTCCAGTGAGTGCTACGATCTGTCGGATAATTATGTTGAAATTATTTATGAAAATGCACAGGGCGGCACCCTGACAGTCAATGGAGGGCAGACTGAATTATCCATCTGTGTTGGTGACGGCATTCCGGATGTAATTGCTTTTGAGGTTGAGGATAACACCCACCTGAATTATGCCTATGTGGTGACTGATGATGAAGATTTTATCATCGGGGTGCTTTTTGAGGACACTTTTGACTTTGACAATGCCATCGGAGGTCCGGCCAGAATTTACGGCCTGTCCTATTCCGGAAACTTGAGCCTCTTCCCCGGAGATAACATCAATGATTTCCCGGCAAGTGATGATTGTTATCAATATACAGAATCATTCGTACTCTTACAGAAAAATGCAGTAGATGGTGGTCAGGTTTTTACGGACTTTTCAGAAGCTACCCTCTACGTTTGTGCCGGGGATGGAAATCCGGACGTTATCACCTTTGAAAACAGCAGCAGTGCAGGCGAAGCGGAATATCAATATGTATTAACGACCGAAGACGATTTAATCCTTTCTTTCCTCACTGGGGACGAGCAGGACTTTGAAGATACCGGATTCACAACCCTTAGGGTTTGGGGAGTATCCTATACAGGCAATTTCTCCTCACCGTTTGGATCATTTATGGATCAGGCGGTTTTCTCTGATGAATGTTATACCCTTTCTGAGAATTTCATCACCATCGTCAGAGATATTCCTGAAGGAGGAGACCTTACTACAGCAGCCGGAGAAACAAGCGCACTGGTATGTATAGGTGCCGGTTCAGGAATATTGGAAATGACAACGACAAGTACCTCTGCATCAGGATATGTTTACCTGCTCTTGGATGAAACGGGAGTAATCGTTGAAGTTTTTTCAGACAACAATATTGACTTAAATGGCCTCGACCCTGCACTATATCGTGTCTGGGGGCTCTCCTATACCGGAGCATTGTTGGCAGCGCCGGGATTACTGGCCACCCAGGTTGATTTGGCTGGCAGTTGTTATGAACTTTCCAATAATTTTGTGGAAGTAACCGTTTCTGATCCTGTTGATGGCGGAACCATTTCGGTCATTGGGGATGAAGCCACTACATTTTATACTTGTCCGGAAAACAGCACACCAGATCTGATTATCCTTGAAACGACCAGTTTGGATCCGGGTTATCAATATGTAATTACGGACACCAATAATATGATCATTATTCCTCAAATCATCGGCCCTGCCATCGATTTCAACTTTGCAGATCCCGGAGAAGTCAGGATTTACGGCATTTCCATTAATGGAAACAGTCTGATCAATTTTGGAGTTAATGTTTTGGAGGATCCCCTTTCAGATTATTGTTATACGGCTTCCGAAAACTATATCACCGTAGTTATTGAATCTCCTGTCGGGGGTATGGTAACTTCAGACCAGGGTGATGAGGTAACCATAACTGTTGGCGATGAAATCGCTGATGTCCTGACTTTCAGCAATGAAGGAGCTTCCAGTGGTCCCTATGTTTATGTCATCACGGACGAAGCCAATGAAATCCTGGGCTTTGTGGAAGGCGACAGCCATGACTTTGAGGGGGCTGCTCCAGGTATTTGTCGTGTTTGGGGGGTTGCTTATACTGGCGAAATAATGGCCATGGTTGGTGATGACATGGACGATGTAATCTTCAGTGATGACTGTTATAGCTTATCTGATAATTTCATAACGGTGAACAGAACGGATGGCACTGAAGGATTTTCTTCCAGTGGAAGTTCCAATGCTTTTATGGAGTTAACAACTTATCCAAACCCGGCAGCGGAATTCTTTACCGCCAGGTTTAAAATGGGTTCCCAAACCTCCGCCCATGCAGAAATAATCATTTTAAACCTTAACGGACAGGTTGTCCAAAGGCAGGTAGTTTCGACGATACCTGGTCAAAACTTTATTGAGGTAAGCACCGGTGATTTATTACCCGGACTATACTTGATGCAAATCAGAAATGAACAGGAACAAAAAAGTGTTCGTTTCTCCAGACAGTAAATTGGATTCAATGATTTTTACAGGAAGAGCCATGAAGTAAAAGATATCTTCGTGGCTCTTCCTTTTTTGTGTTATTAACATTATTTCCTATTTTGGTGCCGATCAAATAAAAAGAAAGTGCTGAAATTATTTCGTACCAATCATTTGATTTCCGGGGTGATGTTGATCTTCTACATCGTCTTGGTCCGTTCGGTGGTTTTCATAATGCACCCAGTGGCCATATGCCCCTGGCGAGGGAGGTTTTCTGGCAGATTCACTCTATCAGTATTCTGGTATCAACGGAATATTGCCGGACGTTCTTTCCATGTTCATTATTTTCGTTAATGCCCTTATCATAAACTACCTGGCGGCCCGAAATTTCCTGGCATTGGAAATCAATCTTTTTCCTGGACTATTTTATATCCTGGCAAGCAGTTGTGTCCCTGATTTTCTGGCCTTCTCATCCCTACATTTGGCCAACACTTTTTTGATCATGGCCTGTTTCAGCTTTTTCGAGATCTACAAAATTCAATCTGCTGCCAAATACATTCTTAACGGAGGAATCCTTTTAGGTATCAGTGCGCTGTTCTATCCGCCCTATTTGATATTCTTTTTTTGGGCATTAATCGCTGTCAACTCTCTCAGAAGCATCAAATTCAAGCACCTGTTCATGCTGCTTAACAGGATTATCCTGCCATGGGCTTACGTTTTCCTGTATGGGTACTGGCACGGAGAAGCAACTGAATATTTCCATAAATTCCTCATGGATAAAATTGGATTTTTAAATTTTGAAATGGGTAATAGTATTTTCGACATCATTCCTTTCTTAGCCTGATGATTATACTGCTGTTCGTTGTTTTATTCAGTTTTGGGAACAACCAGCTTAAAAAGAAATTTGAAGAGAAAAAGAAAATAACCCTTTTGTACTGGATGATCTTTTTTGGTTTGGTAATGATGTTGTTCTGCTCCCCTGCTACCATAGAGCAATTGATTGTCCTTACTGTGCCTACGGGAATTTTACTTTCGTTGATTTTCACCCGCATGAAACCACCATTTGACGGGTTGTATCATTTTCTTTTATTATTTTTTGTCATTGGCATGCATTACTTAAAATTCCTGAACGTCATTTAATCAGGAATAATTACCTTTGCACCTCGAAATGCTTCAGGTATGTTATTAATGATTCGAGAATTAACCTGCATCCTGAATTTATGAAGTTTTCACAAACACTTGTTACGTGTTGAAGGGTTTTAAAACACCTTGTCAGCAGATTTTCACAGGTGAGTTAAGGAATATTAAACCTCTTTGATTTAATGTTGTTTTAATTATTCAAAGTTTTAGTTCGAGGCTTTCCTTTCCAAACCAATCAATTCCCTTATCGTATCAAATGTTTTAGATAAACGTTTAATCAATTAGTATGAAACGACTTTTTTTATTTTTCAGTTTTATTGTTTTGGTATTTGGAGCCCAGGCTCAAATTTTTGATCCTGTGAGCTGGGAAACAAGTTATAAACAAGTCAGCGATACCGAATTCGATCTGATTTTCACAGCGACCATTGAAGATAATTGGGTGATCTATTCCCAATACCTGCCTGAGGCAGATATCAGGCCTATCCCAACCGGTTTTTACTTCGATCCCGGAGAACATTTCGAAACGATGGGTAAAGTAAAAGAAGGAGGTAATAAAAAAACAAAACACGATAAAGTGTTTGATATGGAACTTACCAAGTTCTATGGTACGGGTATATTCACCCAAAGGGTTAAAGTCACGGATCTTAGTCAGCCCATTACCGGATACCTGGAATTCATGTGTTGTGATGATGAGCGCTGTTTACCACCAACAGAGGTCGATTTCTCCTTTGAATTAAAGGCGGAAATCCAAACACCCCAGCCAGACAAGGCTCCTGAAGAAAAGACAACCCCGGAAAATAAAACAGATTCCGCTCCCAAAACATTGGAAAAGTCTAAAGATCAGGCTTCAACTACCAAGCCTGTAGAGGAATCTTCCCCTAACAAGGAAGATCAAGCCATCACATTCGATGACCCCATGGATCAGGGACCTCGCAATATGATTGAGCCGGTAAACTGGGATATTAAGATCGAAAAGGCTGGAGACGGAAATTACAATATTCTATTCACTGCGACTATGGATGAAGGATGGGGTATTTACTCCCAGGACTCGGACGAAAAAGGCCCGGTTCCGACAACCTTCACTTTCGAAGAAGGAGATCATTTCAATACCATCGGCAATGTCACGGAACAGGGAGATCGCAAAGAAGAAATTGACCCATTGTTTGACAATGCCAAAGTGGTTAAATATCCCCATGGACCGGTAACTTTTACACAGGCTGTCAATATTACCGATCCTGCCAAACCTGTTAACGGGTATATTGAATTCATGTCCTGCGATGATGAAAAATGTGTGGGACCATTTGATATAGAGTTTACCGCAGATTTCAGTAAATTCGCTGCCAGTATTGGCAAGAATGTAATTCCAGAAACTCAGGACTCCAACACCACCCTTGCGGATGATGGTAAATTCAATCCGCTAAACGAGCAATTAAACAGTACCTATCTCAATCCGGTAGGAAATTGCGGAGAAGAGGCTGTAGTGAGGGATCAAAACCTATTCCTGACCTTTGTATTCGGATTCCTGGGAGGTTTACTGGCACTGCTCACTCCTTGTGTGTTTCCAATGATTCCTCTGACCGTGAGTTTCTTTACCAAAAGAAGTAAGGACCGTGCCAGCGGTATTAGAAATGCACTGATCTATGGTTTATCGATTATTGTAATCTATGTAACCATCGGTTTGTTGATCACCGGTGTTTTTGGGGTTACAGCCTTACAAAACCTTTCTACGGATGCCATTGCGAATACTATTTTCTTTATCGTATTTGTGGCTTTTGCTATTTCATTTTTCGGCTATTACGAAATTACGTTGCCTAGTTCATGGTCTACCAAGAGTGATAAAATGGCGGAAAGAGGTGGGTTAATCGGTACTTTTTTCATGGCTTTCACCCTGGCAATTGTATCCTTCTCCTGTACGGGTCCTATTATTGGCTCTGCTTTGGTTCAATCGGCAACCAACTCCCTGGGGCCATTTGTTGTGATGCTTGGTTTCTCGTCCGCACTGGCAGTTCCTTTTGCGTTATTTGCAGCATTCCCCGGATGGCTCAACAGTTTGCCAAGGTCCGGAGGCTGGATGAATTCTGTTAAAGTAGTACTTGGGTTTTTGGAACTCGCCCTGGCCCTCAAATTTTTGTCTGTGGCGGATATGACCAGCCACTGGAATATCCTGCCCTATGAGGTATTTATGGTTTTGTGGATCATCATTTTCGCTGCCATGACTTTATATTTATTGGGTATCATCAAATTCCCTCATGACAGCAAAGGCAAACTGAAGATCAAACCTGTTCGCTGGGGATTCATTGCGCTATCAGCGGCCATTACCATCTATTTGCTCACCGGCTTCCGATACAACGACCAAACCAAATCGTATTCCCCGTTAGGGCTGTTAAGTGGCCTGGCACCTCCGACTCAATATAACATCTTCCTGCCTGACCCGAAAACAGATGTGGATCCTGAGATTCAGGCAAGATATCCCTCCTTCACCAAATGCGCCAACAATCTTGATTGTTTCAAGGTCTACGATGAAGGTGTTGCTTATGCCAAGGAAATTAACAAACCCATTCTGCTGGACTTTACCGGCTATGGTTGTGTCAATTGTCGTAAAACAGAAGAAAATATCTGGATCGTGGATAAAGTATGGCAACAGATCCAAAACGATTATGTGTTGATTTCTTTATATACCGATGACAGGAAAAAACTGGATGAAACGCTCATCTCTGCCCGAGACGGATCAAAACTCCGAACAGTTGGCAGTCTGTGGCAGGAATTCCAGATCGTCAATTTCGAACAGAATTCCCAGCCACTATATGTTCTCGTTTCCCCGGATGAAAAAGTATTATCCGCTCCAAGGGGTTACGATGCCGATGTGAAGGATTATTCCAGATTTCTGGAATGTGGCCTTGAAGTTTTTCAAAATAATTACTCGCAGCTGGGGTTGGAGAAGTAACCAGATTCCATCAAAGGGACACAAAAACGGGATATCCGAAAATCGGATATCGCGTTTTGACAGAAATCGTAACGAAAATTGGGGGGGGCTGTTCTGTTTGACGGAGAGTTAGAATCTGACTCCACAGACAGGATTAACAAGGGGTTTTTGAACCTTTCTCAAAAGACAGTCTTTTTTAATTTTACAAAATAACAAAAAGGCCTGCATCCGATCCGAGGAATGTTAATCAACCAGTTGTGTTTATATTTCTGCCAGGAAAATTGTCACTGAACCTCAACAGGGCTCACACTTCTGATCATTTCGAGCAGATCACGTGCATCGATCACCTCCAGTGCACCGGTTTCTGAACGCACCGGGCATTTTTTCATTTTGCGATCGATACCATCTATTGGCACGTTTCTAATCATATTGAAAACCCAGGCAGGATCATGCCGTTCAAACATACCTTCGAAAGCGGAAGCTGTACCTTCGTCCGTCACTTTGATGGTGTGGCAGGAATTGCATTTTTGCTCAAAGACCCGGGTGCCTTTCTGGACCATAAACTTACTGATCTCCGGAGCAAAATTCACCTTCTTTACAGCGAATACCCCTTCCGGGATATTAGCATTAGGTTTCAAATCTTCCAATTGTTCTTTGGTTACCGTCGTTCCCGGAATGGTCTCGTTGGTAGCATCCGTAGGAAGAATGGTATTAGAGGTTCCCCGGCCGGGGTGGTTGCCACCTGATTGTTTCCATCATTACAGGAAAAGATAACCAGAGCCGACAAAAAAAGTAAAATTGATAGCTGTTTCATTTGTTTAAAAATTTATTAATTCTTTGAAAATGAAGTGATTAATAAATTTTTAAACAAATGTAACCACTTCGTTTTCGCACAAACTTATTTTAATCATAAGTGAATGGTATGCTTAAAAAAGTTTATGCTCATTTCATTTCAAATAAGTTTGTTAATAGTAGTTTGAATTATTCCTCTCCCCGGGAATTTGCCAGAGGGTCCGGCAAACGCAGCACTCTCAAGGCTTCCTGAATCATTTCATCCCTTTCCACAAGGATGCCATAGAAACCATCTTCTTTGAACAATTGCCGGGCGATCTGTGCCTTCAGTCTGTTTTGAATATCGGCCTTACACCTGGCCAGGTCTTTATCCTTAATTTCAACATCTTCCACTTTGACAAATTCCACAAAATCATCAAACATGTCATCATCTACCACAAAATTATTTTTGAAAGTTTCCAGGGTATATTCAGAAAAATCCCGGCCCGGGTTTTCCATAAACCGGAAAACATAACGATTTAACTGTTGGCGAAGTGCCGTATAGGTGTCCGAGAACATGGTCGTGTCCAAAGGAACAAAAACGTCAGGAATAATACCCCCACCGCCATAAACGACGTGGCCGTTGGTCGTATGATATTGCGTTGAGTCAGTTACCTCAGCACTTTTTTCACCCGATAATTCTCCAGACTCCATCCTGTCCATAAAATCATGCGCATAACCTTCTTTATCTTCATAAGGTTTTTGAATAGAACGTCCTGAAGGGGTATAATACCGGGCAACGGTAAGCCTTAAAGCAGAACCATCTGATAATTCGTACTGTTCCTGCACAAGTCCTTTTCCAAAAGAGCGTCTTCCGATGATCACTCCCCTATCCCTGTCCTGGATGGCCCCGGCAACGATCTCACTGGCAGAGGCCGAACCTTCATCAATAAGAACCACGATATTATTGACCTCAAAAAAGGGCATGCCAGAGGTATTGTATTCATTTCTGCCCGTCTTGCGGCCTTCTGTAAATACGAGTAGTTTTTGCTTTTCCCTGAACAACTGGCTCAAAATACGGGTAGCCTGCTGCAAATATCCACCGGGATTACCCCGAAGATCGATAACCAGATCTTCCATTTTATGTTCTTCAACCAGCGGCTCCAGCGCCTTCATAAATTCTTCGTAGGTTTTGGCGCTAAACCTGGAAAGCCGGATGTAACCGGTTTTTTCGTCCAGCATCATGCCTACATCAACACTATTCATGGGAATAGCATCGCGGGTAATGGTGAATTTCAATAAACCTTTTTGATGACCTCTAAGAACCCCTATACGCACGTCTGTTCCTTTCTTGCCGCGCAACATTCCGGTGATCTCTCTTACATTTTTGTCTTTTCCGGCAACAATGGAATCCTCAATCATCACAATTCTGTCTCCGGCCATAATCCCCGCAGCTTCAGAAGGACCACCGTTCAATGGCGTCACAACCATTAAGGTATCATCCAGAATGAAAAATTCAATGCCTATACCATCAAAATCCCCGTCAAGCTGGTCATTAACTTCCTGCAATTCCCTGGCAGGAATATAACTGGAGTGTGGATCCAGTTTGTCCAGAATACTTTGAATCGCAATTTCGGTTAATTCCTCCTTATCCACTTTGTCCACATACCTGGCTTCGATATACCTTATCAATTCCTCAACCTGTCCGGAACTACCACTGTGAGATACCCCTGATTCAGCATCGTCTATGATCATAACAGGTCCTGATTTTTGTAACTTCAGTCCGATGATCATTCCACCAACAAGAGCCACCGCAAGCAGCAGTGGTGTCCAGATTTTTAGTTTGCCAGGAGTGTTGCCTGTTAACTTTTCCATTTAAATGAATTGTTTTGAGCGCCGAAAGATACAAACTTCCCTAAATTATATCTCAGTACCTGTTTAAACTTTTCACTAAGATCAAATAGTGTTTTAACAAGCAGGGAAGTTATTTTTTATTTCCTCTTTAACAACGGTTTGCATTTAATTTAGATTGATTGAAATCAGGTTTATTTTCAAAAAGGCTGATTCAAGGGGTTAATTCACGGACACATTCCCTTTAATGATCTCTAAAAAGTAATAAAACTTCTCAAAAGCACTATGGTTTAATCATCCTTTTTTTAAAAAAATAAAAACAAAAAGCTACTTTTGTTTAAAATTTTTAAATCAATTAATGATTTTTCAAACCTTTTCCTATGCATAAAGAAAAATATCTGGATGACCTGGATAAGAAAATTTTATCCATTCTCATGGAAAACGCCAAAAAAGCTTACAGCGAGATCGGTCAAAAACTTTTTGTCTCCGGGGGAACCATCCACGTGCGAATGAAAAAGATGGAAGAAATGGGCCTTGTAAAAGGCTATAACCTGGTGATCGATCACAATAAGCTGGGATACGATATTGTTGCTTTTCTGGGGATTTATCTCGACAAAAGCTCCCTTTTTGATCAGGTATCCGCAGAACTTGAGAAGATTCCGGAAGTCGTAGGTGCTCACTATACCACCGGCCAATACGGTATCTTTGCCAAAATAATTTGTAAAGACACCAATCACCTCAAAGATCTGCTGCATGACAAGATCCAAAAAATCAATGGCATTCAACGAACAGAAACTTTTATCTCCCTGGAAGAAAGCATCGACAGGCCTATTCAGTTGATAGAAGAAGAGGAATAACCAAATTTCTAAAGGAAAAATTACCTACTCATGAGTAACAGGCAATACGATCCGGAAAATCCGAAAACAAAAAAACAACTGGCAGATCTCCGAACCCCGTGGAAGTTGTGGTTGTATTTTTTCAGATACCTGCCTTCGGTGCTTTTCTTCGGAGTTCGGTTAAAATCACTGACCACCCAAAAAGCAGAAGTGACCGTCCCATTTAAATGGCGAACCCAAAATCCCTTCAGATCCATCTATGCAGGAGCTCAGTTTGCCGCAGCAGAATTATCTACAGGGTTGATCGCAGGTCATATCATCCACGGCCGAGGCCGCATTGCCATGCTGATTACCAAGGTTGAAATTGAATATATCAAAAAAGCAACAAGCCTGACAACTTTTACTTGTAATGAAGGTCAAAAACTGATGGATGGAGTCCAAAGGGCCATTGACACCGGAGCCCCCCAGGAGGTGACCGTTACTTCCATTGGCACCCAAAATGACGGCAAGGAAGTTTCCCGCATGAGATTCACATGGTCTTTTAAGGATAGAGGTTAAAGAAGGTTTGGCACGCATACAACATTCCCCCGCAGTCTGAACTCAATACGCCACATATTTATCATGCAGCTCTTCGATCGAAGAATCTTTATCCTGTTCATGAATATGTTTGTGCCAGGAGGTAAGTTTATTCAAAACGGCTAATGATTCTTTTAATTCAACTCCATGAAGGTTCCCCCTGATTATTTTCGAAACTTTATGCATTTCACCAAAGGCAACAAATATCTCCTGCCGTCCCCTTTCTGTCAAGGCGACCCGTTTGGCGCGTTTATCATTTTCATCCGGGAATTCATAGACCAGTCCTTTTCTCACCAGGCGTTTTATGATCTCACTGCCACTCGACATCTCGAGCATATGCTCATTGATCAACTCATTTTTCATCAAGCTTCCCTCTTTTATCAAGGTTGCCAAAAAACCAAATTCATCAATGGTTTTAAAAGCCGTTTTAGCGAAAGCTTTTTTGAGGTAATGTTTGGCAAACCGAAATAGGCCTGTGAGCAAAATGGAAAATTCCACTTCCGGATTGGAACGGTAATTACGGAAATCCGCGTACCCGGACAATTCCAGCTCTTCTTTATCGACAGTCGTATAGGCCTGATCCCGCAGATAAATTGAAAAAGCTTTCAGATTATCTTCTCCACCACTTTTTTCAAAAGATTCCAAATGATCCAAAACCTCCCGTATAAGTCTATATTTATTCGACATTGGACTTTTTTCTTAAAATTTACTACAAAATTATAGCTTTTAATTGAAAAATGCACTAGCTTTGTGGAAGTTTTTGAAAAAAAAGTTAAACAAACATATAAAAACCTAAATTGTAAGAAAATAATGAGATCATCTATTATCACTTTCTTATTTCTGTTGACAGCAACTTTTGCTTTTGGACAAGGCAAAGCTTCTATCTCAGGCATTATCATGGATGCCAATAATAATGAACCGATTCCTTTTGCCACCATAATTGTAGAAAATACCGGAACAGGAACCACCTCGGATATCGATGGTAATTTCACCCTTACCAATATTGACCCGGGATTTGTGAACCTGGTCGTATCTTATATTGGATACAATACCAAAATAAGTCAGGATGTAAATGTAACCAGCACGAATGCTCCTTTTGTTGAAATAAAGCTGGAGCCCAGCCAGACATTACTAGATGAGGTGGTCGTAACGGTTGATCGTTTCGAAAAAAGATCAGAAGCTCCCATCTCCATGCAGAGTATTGGCTTGAAAGAAATTGAAAGCAATCCCGGCAGTAACCGCGATATTTCCCGGGTAATCCAATCATTTCCGGGGGTGGGATCAACTCCGGCTTTTAGAAATGATGTGTTGATTCGCGGTGGTGGCCCCAGCGAGAACAGATTCTTTCTGGATGGCATTGAGATTCCGGTATTGAATCACTTCTCCACACAGGGAGCTTCCGGCGGACCAGTAGGAATCATCAACGCTGACTTCATTCAATCTGTAGATTTCTATTCAGGGTCTTTCCCGGCAGCCAAATACAACGCCTTGAGTGGTGTATTGGACTTTACCCAAAAAGAAGGTAGTAAAGACAGGACAAATGTCCAGGCAGCTTTAGGAGCAAGTGAATCCTCCTTCACATTGGATGGCCCGATAGGCGACAAAACCAGTTACATTTTTTCGATCAGGAGGTCCTATCTCCAGTTTTTGTTCCAGGCGCTGGAATTGCCTTTCCTCCCTACATTCAATGATTACCAGGTAAAGGTCAAGACTAATTTCGACACGAAAAATCAGCTGACCATTATCAGCCTTGGCTCTTTGGACAGACTTTCCTTAAACGAGAATATCGAAAACCCCGATCCATCACAGGAATTTATTTTAACTCAGATTCCGATCAATAACCAATGGAGTTATACTATTGGCGCCAACTATAAAAGGTTTTTCGATAAAGGTTTCCACACCTTTATCCTGAGTCGCAATATGTTGAATAACGAGTTTTACAAATATCCGGATAATGACGAAACAAGGCCAAGGAGTTTTGACTACAACTCTGAAGAAATAGAGAACAAATTCAGGTATGAACTGACTGTCAATGAAAGTGAGATTAAATATACGATCAGTGCAAACCTGGAGAGAGCCAAGTATTTTAACAATACTTCCCAACAGCTTTTTGTCAATGACAGCCTGGTGAACTTTGATTACAACTCTTCGTTAGGATTGATCAAGTACGGTCTTTCCGCCCAGGCATCCAAGCAATTTTTCAATAATAGATTCCTCGTTTCATTGGGTTTCAGAGCAGATGCGAACAACTTTAATGACGAGATGAATAATTTATTGAAACAGATGTCACCACGTCTGGCGCTTTCCTATTCCATTACGGATAAAGCCAAAATCAACGGAGGCATCGGAAGGTACTTTCAGTTGCCGGCCTATACCACCTTGGGTATCCGGAACGCTGAAGGTCAACTCAGCAACCTGGAATCTGCGCGATATATTGGTGCTAATCACTTCAACCTCGGTACAGAATACCGTTTTTCAAAAGCTGTATTACTTTCTGTTGAGGGATTCTACAAGGATTATTTCCAATACCCCATTGACCTGATCACAGGTGCCAGCCTGGCCAACGAGGGTGCACAGTACAGCAGTGTGGCAGGTGCCACACCGGCAACATTTACCGGTTCAGGCAGAGCCGCCGGTTTTGAAGTGCTTAACCGGATCAAACTCAAGAAATTTTCTTTACTGGCCTCCTACACTTTCTTCAAGAGTGAATTCACCAATCTCGAAGACGAATACATTGCTTCTTCCTGGGACAGTCGCCATTTATTGTCACTTACCGGAACCAAAGATTTTAAGAATAACTGGAGAGCAGGATTCAAGTGGAGATTTGTTGGCGGATTGCCCTTCACTCCTTTTGATTTAGAAACATCCGCAAATATTCTTGCCTGGAATGCACGTGGACAGGCATATCCCGATTTCAACCAACTCAACTCTCAACGCATATCTCCTTTTCATCAATTGGATTTGAGAGTAGATAAAAATTTCTTCTTCAAAAGATGGTCTTTGATGCTCTATGTCGATATCCAGAATGTTTACAACTTCCAGAGCGAAAGCCAGGACTTTGTCATCAGAGAAAAAAATGAAGACGGAACCTATAAAACAACCAATAACGGCCAGGATTACGTACTTCAATCCATCCCCAATATGTCGGGTACAGTTTTACCAACCATTGGGATCATGATCAAACTTTAATAAGCTGAACACCAAGGCGGCCAGGGTAAGCAATACTATTTTGGGGATAAATAGTATTGCTACCGGGCTGCGGCTTTTTCGAGTAACCAATTCCGGTCGGTTAACAAATCAGTATTTTTTATCTTTTCTTCAATTCCATTGATCTTTCCTCTTACAATAAGGAACAAATAATCACAAAAATTTTGGCAGGTAAGCCTGATTGATTCTGATATTTTCTTGTTCCGCTTTAAGAACATGATAAACGAGCTCATCAGGGATAACAAAGCTTCCTCTTCCTTTAACTCATAATAAATTTTTGATAACATTATTCTGGAACCAAGATGATAACTGAGGTCAGAAAACTCTACCCTAACCAGGAAGGTCAGTGCTTGCTCAAAATCTTTTTTATAACAATATAACTCTGCAAGGTTATACTGAATGGCATTCTCCCGGAATTCGGGAGAAAGATGTACCTGGTATTCTTTAATAAATTGCTCTATCCATCCAAAACGCTCCAAACGCAAAGCCAGTTTCACAATGTTGCCAAAAGTCCAGGGGGATAAAAATCCATTGTCTAGTAATATCTCCTCCCCTATTCCTCGTACATAAAGATCCAGGGCTGTTTCGATAAACAGGTTCTCTCCCTTTCGCATTTTACGTGCACAATAATTAATAGCATACAAAAACAGTTCCTTGGCATCCTTTCTTTCAATTCCACTTAGGTCAGCATACAGCAATTCAAGTAAACGATTATAAGGGACTGCATCATGTTCATTATCGAGCGACATATAAACCATAGCATACATTTCAATAATCTTTTCTCCCCAAAAATTTCTTTTAGTCATCCACCCCAGCCAGTTATCAGGAAGATCCAGGTCGTAGATTCCCTGAAGCAGACCTTGCCGATCAAGCATTCCGCAAGCATACTTTAATTTCTTAAGTACAAAGTAACGATTGAGATAGTCCGATCCGTACTGAATATTATCGTCATACCGGCGTTGATACAGAAGGGAGAAGCGATTTTGGTCAATATCAGCTAATCGGATTTTATCAAAAAAATAATCAACGCTTGAAGTCCGGACCTGGTCCATTGAAGCGCTGAGTTTTTTCCGCCATTGCACAAAGTGTTTATCAAGATTTCTATTCAGAAAATCATCAAGCAAGGACATACTTGCCTGGTGATTTTGAGATTGGGATTGCCGGACCAAAAAGAATTGATAACCCAACTTCAAAAGGTCACTCATCAGGTAACGCAACTGTTTATCATCATAGGATTGTTCCGGAAACAATTTTTGAAAAATTTCCTGCTTAATTAATTGTTCTTTCCTGAAGTCAGGATAATATGTCTTTAAAACCCTGTAGAGGTCGAGTAAATGCTTATTATTGTTAAAATATGGAGAATCCAAAAATGATCAAAAGCAATAACCTCCTTTGGTGAGAAGGATTTTATCAGCGATATTAACTTGGTTTTTTTCATCGACTACTTCTATTTAATTTTCGACAAATATTAATTTTAAATTAAAAAATAATTAATATTTATTTTATATTATGTTGATTAACAATTATTTAAGATTAAAAAAATTATTTAAACGATAAAAAAATAATAAATGAATTCCGACAAATTTAAAAAAATGTTTTTGCCACTACCATACTATTTGTCCATATTTGATTCGTTAAGAGAAAAATCACAAAAGCGAACCATGGCCGGTAGCTTCAAAAAGATCATTTTATATTCCATATTATTATGCCTTGCGACATCTTCAAACGGGCAATTGATTTGGCCCGGGGATGTCAATAACAACGGCATTGTTAATGGTGTGGATGTTTTATTCTTCGGGATTGCTCACGGAAGTTCCGGTCCGGTTCGGCCCGGTGCTAACGCCAATTGGACCGGGCAAAATATTGGAGACATTTGGAGCCAGGATTTCCCAAATGGCATCAACTATGCTTATGCGGATTGTGATGGTAACGGGGTAATAAACGAAGAAGATCTCGATGAAGTAATCAAGGAAAATATTTTCCAGACCCATGGAGACGTCACTCCCGATGAATACAGTAGCGGCACCCCTGGTGAATCTCCTCCGTTGCAACTGATACCTCAAAACAATAATGTTCAACCTGGTGAATTAATCATTTTTGATGTGTTACTGGGGACAGAAGATATGCCTATTGAGAACTTTTACGGAATCGCTTTCACATTGAAATACAATGATGATTTCATTTTTTTGAATGAATGGGAGTTTGAGGATGAAAGCAATGCCTGGTATGATCCCTCAGGTGATTCGTCTCTTCACCTTAGTGAAGAAGATTCCAATACAGATCGTATTGAGGTCGGGATCACAAGGACCAACCAGCAATCTATTTCTGGTCAGGGTAAACTGGGAGAGGTATCTATAGTCATTGAGGATATTGTTTTTGGGCTTCAGGACACGCTGAACCTGGAAGTAGAATCCATAATGCTTATTGACAAGGATTTAAACACTCTTTCGGTAGTAGGTGATAGTGCCTATGTTATTGTAAGCAGTCCAAATAAAACGGAAACTCCTCTAAATCAAGAAACAGCAACTGTATTTCCAAATCCTGAAACGGAAATTATACAATAAGATCCAATCAACCCATCACCGGACTAGAATTGACTGATCTTTCGGGCAGGCAAGCTCCGTTTAGGTCATCGATTCTGTCCGGCGGGTATGAAGCAACAATTATTATTGACAACCACATTAGTTCAAACCAGGTTTTCTTGTTAAAAATTCATACAGAGACCAATATTATTATGAAAAATTATGATAATTTAATGCCAAAAATTATCAAATTACAGCAATATATTTCAACTTTAAAACATTGAAAGAAACAGAGTTCCTCGAAATCGATTTCAAGAAAAAATTCCTCAACGAACCCTTATTCTAGTACATTGGTAGCAAAAGAAGTACCGGGATTTGTCGGTTGTGAGGAAAATTGAAGTATAAAAGTTATTATTTATGAACAAAACTGTGCATGGTATTTTCATCGGGACAATGGTATCCATCGTAATATTAGTTACCATTTATTTGATATATACCGGCATTGAGTATTATCAAACGCCGCTGGAGGAGCGCTTTTATCATTCAAAACATGACTGGTTTAAACCCAGTGGAGCTTACGGTCATGGATTAGGTATTATTGGCACACTCATGATACTCGTAGGCGTAGTTCTGTATATTGCCAGAAAACGGTACAACTTCCTTTCCAGGCTGATTCGATTAAAACACTTACTGGAGTTTCATATTTTTTTATGCACCCTGGGCCCTATACTGGTTTTATTCCACACTGCCTTTAAATTCGGAGGCATTGTCTCCATTGCCTTCTGGAGCATGGTAGCGGTCGTGCTCAGCGGTGTTATAGGAAGGTTTATATACATTCAGATTCCGAGAACTATTGAAGGAAGAGCACTTAGTCTTGATGAGGTAAAAAACATGAAAACCGACTTTACGGATTCACTGAAAGGCAAATTTAATTTAGACTTAAAAACGAGATTACTCATTGTAAACACAACCCGGGAAATCAGCGATGAGACCAGTAATGTTTCCCTTGTCAACAATTACTTCAACGGTAGAAAAGTCGTAAAACTCCTCAACAATGAATTGAAAGCCATTCAACTTCCCAGAACCGATCGAAACGCTATTCTCAAAATGGTGAAAAATGAAATTTCTTTGGCCGGAAGAATTGCCAGGTTGCAAAAGATGCAACAATGGTTTAAATACTGGCACGTTGCTCACCTTCCTTTTGCTTTAATTATGCTTATCATCGTGATCATACATGTGGGTATAACCTTAGCATTTGGTTATAAATGGATCTTCTGATGGAAGTATTAATAGAACAAATATTAATTTATGGATCAGTGCTGTTATTGTGTGGCATTGTCGTTTATTTATATCTTAAAAAACAGAAGAAAATTTCTTCAATCACCCGGCAAAAAGTGAACGTTGCCAAGGAAGAGGGATTGTTTGAACCTGTGTCTCTGCACCCTTATATCGACCTCAATACCTGCATCGGTAGTGCTGCCTGCATTGCCGATTGCCCGGAAAAAGATATCCTGGGGATCATAGGAGGAAAAGCTACGGTTATCAAAGCGTCCAATTGTGTCGGACATGGTGCTTGTTTTCATGCCTGCCCGGTGGAAGCCATTTCACTCCGGATCGGGACGGAAACCCGAGGTGTTGATTTACCTCACGTCAACCAAAACTTCGAAACGAACATCAAAGGAATCTATATCGCAGGAGAGCTTGGAGGAATGGGATTAATCAAGAATAGCGTTGAACAAGGTCAGCAGGCAATGGCCTATATCGCTAAAAACGGCAAACAAAAACAGCAAGGCATAACGGATGTTATCATCATTGGCGCAGGGCCTGCGGGCATCTCCGCAACGCTGGCTGCCAAACAACATGGATTGAGCAGTATTACGCTGGAACAGCATTCTTTGGGAGGTACGGTCTATACTTTTCCCCGAGCTAAAATTGTCATGACAGCCCCCATGAATCTGCCACTTTTCGGAAAGGTGAAATTATACGACACCTCCAAAGATGAACTACTCAACCTCTGGCATGAAGTTATTACCAAACACGATATCGAAATTACCGAAAACACCAAGGTGGACCTGATTACCCCTCTGCCTGGTGACACCTTCAAAGTGGTAACCAATAAAGGAAAAGAATATATCTGCAATAATGTTTTGCTGGCCATTGGACGACGCGGTACTCCGCGAAAACTAAATATTCCCGGAGAAGATAAACCCAAAGTGGCCTATCGGCTGCTCGAACCGGAGAGAATAAGCGGTAAAAAAATTGTGGTCGTTGGCGGGGGCGATTCTGCAATAGAATCCGCTCTATTACTCAAAGATGAAAATGAAGTAGTGCTTTCGTACAGAAAGGATAAATTTTCGCGGCTCAAACCCAAAAATAAAGAAAAAGTAATTAAGGCCATAGAGGATAATTCATTGGATGTGGTCTTTAATTCAAATCTTCTACAGATCGAGGACGACTCCGTTTCACTGCAAACTACCTCCGGAAATGAAAAACTTGAAAACGATTTGGTTTACATTTTCGCCGGGGGAGAATTACCCACAAAATTCCTTGAAAATGCAGGGGTTCAGATAACCAGGAGGTTTGGGTATGTCATGAAAAAACACAAATAATTATTGATCTAAAAATTGGTTTTCTTTTGAGAAAATTAAAAGCATATTACTTCTTTTTGATCTGCCTTGTTGCCACAGGACTTTCAGGGCAAATTTCACCAGGTGACCTCTCACAGGCTCATGCTGACCTGGAAGGAATGAGTAATTGTACGTTGTGCCATGATCTTGGGAAAAAGGTCTCCAATGCCAAATGCCTTGATTGTCATAAGGAGATCAAATCTCTGATGAATCAAAGCAGAGGTTTTCATGCAAACAAAAAAGTAAGAACACAGGATTGTTTCGAATGCCACAGTGACCATCACGGCAGGTAATTCGACATGGTGAGATTTGATGAGGATAATTTTGACCATGACCGAACTGGTTATGAACTGGAAGGAGAACATGCTGTTATTGATTGCCGACAATGCCATGTTCCGGATAATATTCAAGACAGAGAACTTAAAAAAAGAAAGGATACTTTTCTCGGACTGGATCATCAATGCCTTTCATGCCATGATGATTACCACCAGGGTACACTTGCCGAGGATTGTGCCAGTTGTCACAATATTGAAGCCTTCAGGCCGGCACCTTTTTTTGACCATGATGAGACAAATTACCCGTTGTCTGGGAAACACCAGGAGGTCGACTGTAAGGAATGCCATCAGGTTACTTCCAAAAATGGTGCTGAGTTTCAGGAATTCAAGGATGTTGAATTTGGTGATTGTATTGCCTGTCATGATGATCCGCATAAGGATCAAATTGACAGCGAGTGCTCCAAAATGCCATACGGAAAGTTCTTTTTCTCTGATTTTATTGCACAGCGAAATTTTAACCACAATACCACCGACTTCCGATTAAAAGGGAAACATCGGTCAACCGGTTGTTTTGAATGTCATGACAGAAAGCGAGATCCTGCCTGGATTTTTCAAGACCAAAAGGGCCTGGATGAAAATGAGTGCAATAAGTGTCATGAAGATTTCCATGAAGGTAAATTTGGCAGCGATTGTGCCAAATGCCACCAGGAGAGCAGTTTCATCGAATTAAAATCTATGGATTTTTTCGACCACTCCCTGACAGATTATCACCTGGAGGGCAAACATATCGATGTCGATTGTAAAAGCTGTCATACCAGTCGCTACACCGAACCGATAAATTTCTCACAATGCAAAAATTGCCATGAGGATTATCATCAGGGAGAATTTATAGAAAATGGCAACTCCCCGGATTGCCTGGAGTGTCACTCCCTTCAGGAGGGATTTGAGTACAGTTTGTACACCATTGAACAGCATCAGGAATCTGCCTTTCCCTTGGATGGCGGACACCTGGCAACTCCTTGTTTTGCCTGCCATGTGAGTGAAGACAGATGGTCTTTCAGAAATATTGGAACAACCTGTATTGATTGCCACCAAAATATCCATGAAGGCTTTATGGATCCTAAATTTTATCCCGACAATAAATGTGAAAGTTGTCACGTGACGGATACCTGGACCATGGTGTCTTTTGATCACTCCAATACTTCCTGGCCATTAGAAGGAAAACATATCGAGGTAGATTGTGCTTCCTGTCATTTCAATAATCAAAACACCCAAAATGAACCTGAACAGGTTTTTAAAGGATTAGACATGGAATGTTATCTGTGTCACGACAATATTCATGAAGATCAATTTGAGGAGAATGGGCTTACAGACTGTAAACGTTGCCACGATTCTGAAAATTGGTATCCCCGAAATTTTGACCATAACAAAACTGCATTTCCCCTGGACGGGAAACATGCCGAAATTGAATGTAAAGAGTGCCATATTCCGAGCTATAAAAACGGAAAGACCTATGTCATTTATCAAATTGAAAAGTTCGAATGTATAGACTGTCATCAATAATATTGGTCCTGTTAGCTGTTATTGGGCTAAAAGGACAATCTCCACACGGAGAATCGTTCAAGGTAGATTGTGCATCGTGCCACAACCCCGGTGGATGGACCATTGATATTGATACCTTCCGGTACGACCACAACCAATGGCCTTTCGAATTGGAGGGACGTCACCTGCTAGTTGATTGTAAACAATGCCATGAGACCCTGGTTTTTGAGGAAGCTTCTTCCCAATGTGCTTCCTGCCATAATGATATTCATAGTATGTCCGTAGGCAATGATTGTGCAAGATGCCATACTGCCAATAACTGGTTGGTCGATGACATTCCGGAGCTTCACGAAGCCAATGGTTTTCCATTGATAGGAAATCACAACAATCTGAGCTGTGTGGATTGCCATACCTCCGAAACCAATATAAGATTCGACAGAATTGGCAACGAATGTGCTGCCTGTCATTTACAGGATTATTTAAACACTACGACTCCCAATCATCAGGAAGTGGGATATTCTCCGGAAAACTGTATGGATTGTCATGACATTTTCTCCCAAGGCTGGAGTGCCGGATTTATCAATCACAATTTCTTTCCGTTGACCATGGGACATGACATTCAGGATTGTCAGCAATGTCACCTGACCGATAAATTTTCTGATGCTTCCCCGGAATGTATCAGTTGTCATCAGGACGACTTTAACAACACCACAAACCCTGATCACGAAGTCAGCTTTTTTCCAACCGATTGCACCCTTTGCCATACAACAGATCCGGGTTGGATGCCAGCAGGATTTCCGGATCATGACAGCCAGTATTTTCCAATTTATTCTGGAAATCATAAAGACGAATGGAATAGTTGCATAGATTGTCATATTCAACCCGGCAATTATTCCGTGTTTAGTTGTATCGACTGCCACGAACACAGCAATCAAACGGAATTAACCAATGAACACGACGACGAGAACGATTTTGTATTCGAAAGCAATGCCTGTTATGAATGTCATCCTACGGGAGAAGAAGATTAATAACAATGAACATAAAACACCTATTCATCATACCCTTTTTCCTTTCGTTGGCAACTTACATGATTGCCCAGGATGACAGTAGCCTGATCTCAGGGAAGTTTCTTTCCTGACTTCCCAAAATGTCTATGTTAAATTTGATGACACGGCTCCTATAAAAATCGGGGATACCCTAATGGTTTCCAGGCAGGGTATTTTAAACGCCTGCCTGGTGGTGTCACAAAAATCGACTACTTCCTGTGTTTGTACGCCGTTGGAAGGTTGCAGTATTAAAAAAGATGATAGTGACTTACAAGGACTCTCCTTTCAGGAAGTCACTCAATCTTTAGAGGAAACAGCGGCTATCCCGGACACTTGACGCTGCACCAACCCAAGAAGTACTGGCCGAAGAAGAACCCCTTTATAAAGGAAGAATTCGTGGCCGGGTTTCAGCAGCCTCCTATAGCAGCCTTGCTGCCGACGGAGACAACAGACACAGGACCATGTACCGGTTTTCCTTAAATGGGGATCATATTGGAAATTCAAAATTCTCTGTTCAGTCCTATATCAATTATCGTCAGAATTATCTTACACCAGAACAGCCAAATGGTCAGCAGACAAAGTTCTTCAGGGTTTATAATCTTGCAGTAAAATATGATGTCGATACCACGTTGTCATTGACAGTGGCAGAAAGATCAACAAAAAACATCCTCTCTTGGGGCCATTGACGGACCTCAGGAGAAAAGTTCTTGAAATAACTACATAGGGGTTTTAGTCGATTCAGACTAGACATTTTCGACTTCGGATTTAATTTTGATCTACTTCAATACGGAGGATATATCGGCAGACAGACCAATCATAAGCGACTTTACTCCCAAACAACTATGGGTTTCCTGGAACAAAGAAACAACGGGCAGGTCGACCGAAGGTACACTTACTTTCAACATTCGAGTACCATAGGGAGAGACCTGAACCTTTTTGCCTCTTTTGAGCTCGATCTTTACAAAAAAATCCAGGAGGTGACCTCTACGGACCCCAGGTTGACAAACTTTTATGTCTCTGCCCGCTATCGCCTGGGCAAGAGGGTAAATTTCACCGTATCCTATGATTCCCGAAAACGCATAGTTTTTTATGAAACGCTGAAAACAACGGTTGAACAATTACTCGACGATGACATTGCCAGACAAGGACTTCGTTTCAGAGCAAATGTACGCCTCTTTAAGTATATTAATACCGGTGTCAGTTACAGTAAAAGATTCCAGGCTGACCAACAAAATAAATCAGACAACATCAATGGTTATATCAGTATTTCCAGAACTCCTCTAATCGACGGCAGAATTACAGTCAATTTCAATTGGAACACATCCAATTACCTTGAAAGCAAAATATTGTCCTTCCGCCACACGAGAAGTATGTTCAATAACAAATTAAGTGCAGATTTATACTTCCGATATGTCGATTATGCCTATTTAACCAGTGAATTTACCTTTGCCCAGCAATATTATGGCGCTAACTTTTCATTCAGAATCACAAGAAATCTATCTTTGAGCATTCTGGGAGAAATGAATGCCAGACAATCTGAAAATAACTTCAGAGTAAATACTAATATTATCAAACGCTTTGACAACAGAAAATAAAAATTTTATCATGAGAAAAATGTTTAGAGGAATCGTACTAATGGCCTTGGGAGGAATCATCCTGGCGGGGTGCGGTAATGAACCAAAGGTTATTTCCACTACAGAAAAATCGAATTCTGATCAAGGAAATACCGGTATCTTTTCTGATGGAAGTACCAATTCCAATGACCTGAAGTCAATGGCTTCTGAATTGGCAGACGATGTACATAAAGTCACCGCGAAGGATGTCATTTATACGTCTAAATATGCTTACGTTAATGTTACAGAAAATGGCAAAGAGCACTGGATAGCAACCCTCAAACAAGAAGTTGAAATTGGACAACAATATTCATACAAAGGTGGTTTATTAAAAACCAATTTTGAAAGTAAGGAACACAACCGGGTTTTTGATACCATCTATCTTGTTTCCAGCATTCAACCGCTTAATCATAGCCACGGCAATCCTAATGAAAAAGTCGTCAATGTGAATAAGGATAAAGATTCCACGCCCAGGAATATCCAGGTGGATGGTTCTGTAAAAATTGCGGACTTAGTATCAAATCCGGAAAAATATGCCGGCAAGACCATACAGATAAGTGGAGAGTGTACTAAAATTAATCCAAACATTATGGATATTAACTGGATACATCTTAAGGATGGCAGTAAGGATGATTTTGATTTGGTGGTCACCTCCGATGTTATGATTCCTGAAGGTCATGTAGTTACTATGTCCGGAACCGTTACACTAAATAAAGATTTCGGTGCCGGATACCGGTACGAAATAATAATTGAAAATGGTAAATTAATTCGATAATATGTTTCTTCCTAAGCTTTGACTGGAAAGAAAATTAACTATATTTGTTTTGGGTTAACCCAAATTAAACTGCGGTTTCTCAGGAACCCGGTATAAACAACAAAAACGGTATTACTCTTACCAGGAATTCCGTTCATCCTAAGCTTGCCACTTTTTAATTCCGGATAATCATACAGATCTTCCGGTTATAATGATTTTTTTAAAACTGATAGATCAGTGGCAACAATGAAAAAACACCGGGATGCGTAAATGGTCAGCCATATTGATATTTTTGGGGCTGACATTCAAGTTGATGGGTCAATCTCCTCACGGTACCGAGTTCAAAATGGACTGCGCAGCCTGCCATACCTCTGACAGTTGGGAAATACCCATGGAATCCTGGAAGTTCTATGAATTCCCGGAGGTCAAAATCTCTGAAATGACCGGCTGGGTATTAAGTACTGATTCCAGTTTTTTTAACCATTTTAATACCGAATTTCCTTTACGTGGTTCCCATAAGTACGTAGATTGTCGACTTTGCCACCCTTCCCTGGTATTTTCAGAGGCAGAAACCAGTTGTTTTTCCTGCCATCAGGATATGCACAATCAAACTCTTGGAAACGATTGTGTCCGTTGCCATTCAGTAGAGAACTGGTTGGTTAATAATATCCCCGAACTCCATGAACAAAATGGATTTCCACTACTTCCACCCCATGATAACCTGAGTTGTGTAGATTGCCATTCCTCAGATAATAATCTACAGTTCGACAGGATCGGTAATGATTGTATTAACTGTCATTTGGATGATTTCCAAAACACCACCAACCCTGATCACCAAAGCCTTGGATTCTCAACCGATTGTACCAGTTGTCACTCCCCGCAACAAGATTGGCAACCTGCAGGATTCCCGGATCACGATGTACAATTCTTTCCGGTTTATTCTGGTGCTCATGAAGGGCACTGGAACGAATGTCTGGATTGCCATACCAACTCCAATAATTATACTGAAGTCAGCTGTATTGTTTGCCACATCAACCCGGAAACGGATGAAGGTCATATTGGTGTAAATGGATATGTATACGATGATGTAGCATGCCTGGCCTGCCACCCAACCGGAGATGCAGACCTCGTCTTTGATCACAATGCTACTGAATTTCCACTTACAGGGGCACACAATGGCGTTGACTGTCTCATGTGTCATGAAAATGGATTTGAAGGCACCTCTACCAACTGTGCAGATTGCCATACCCAGGATTTTAACTCATCTGTTAATCCGGATCACCAGGAATTAAACCTTTCAATGGACTGTGCCCAATGTCATACCACAGAGCCTGACTGGATGCCGGCAGCTTTTGACATACACAATGATTTTTATGAATTGAACGGTGCACATGCAGTAATCGCCAATGATTGTGTAGCTTGCCATAATGGCGACTATGTCAATACACCGAACACCTGCGTGGGTTGCCATCTCGATGATTTCAACAACACCACTGATCCCAATCATCAACAGGCGCAGTTCAATACCGATTGTGTGATGTGCCATGGGGAGGATGCATGGATCCCTGCCAACTTTGACCATGATGCTCAATATTTCCCCATTTATTCAGGATCTCACGACGGACAATGGAGTGATTGTATCGACTGTCATACCAATCCCGATAATTATGCGACGTCAGCCGCATAACCCGCCACATCAACCCTGAAACGGATGAAGGACACATTGGCGTGAATGGATATGTTTACAATGATGTTGCCTGCCTGGCATGCCACCCTGCCGGGGAGGCCGATATGGCTTTTGATCATAACGCCACCAACTTCCCGCTCACCGGCGCGCATATTGGCGTCGATTGTCTGGAGTGCCATGAAAACGGATATTCCGGTACTCCAACCGATTGTAACGCCTGCCATAACACAGATTTCATGGGTGCCTCCAATCCTAACCACAATATCCTGGGCATCCCAACTGACTGTACGGCTTGCCATACCACAGAACCAGGATGGGCACCGGCTACTTTTGATATTCACGATAATTATTACCCCTTTAACCGGAGAACATCTCTTCATCGCCAATGACCGTGGTTGCTTGCAAGAACGGGGATTACAATAATACCCCTAATGATTGTGCAGGATGCCACATCCGGGATTTCAACAGCTCCATAAACCCGGATCATCAGCTGCTCAACATACCGACGGATTGTGCTCAATGCCACACCACCGATCCCGACTGGATGCCGGCAGCTTTCCCTATTCACGATGATTATTACGTCCTGAACGGGGCTCATGCAGCCATTGCTAATGATTGCGCGGCTTGTCATAATGGAGACTACAACAACACCCCTAACACTTGTGTCGGTTGCCACCTCGATGATTTCAACAGCACTTCGGATCCGGATCACCAGCAAGCTCAGTTCAATACCGATTGTACCTCTTGTCATTCAGAAGATGCCTGGATACCTGCTACTTTTGATCATGATGCCATCTATCCATTGGTCGGGGCTCATGCTTTGATTGCCAATGACTGTTTGCAATGCCATGCGGATGGGTATGATAACACACCGAACACCTGCGTGGGTTGCCATCTCGATGATTTCAACAACACCACCGATCCCAATCATCAACAGGCGCAGTTCAATACCGATTGTGTGATGTGCCATGGGGAGGATGCATGGATCCCTGCCAACTTTGACCATGATGCTCAATATTTCCCCATTTATTCCGGATCTCACGACGGACAATGGAGTGATTGTATCGACTGTCATACCAATCCCGATAATTATGCGGACGTCAGCTGCATAACCTGCCATATCAACCCTGAAACGGATGAAGGACACATTGGCGTGAATGGATATGTTTACAATGATGTTGCCTGCCTGGTGATGCCACCCCGGGGAGTGTCATATAGTGGCTTTTGATCATAACGCTACCAACTTCCCGCTCACCGGCGCTATTATTGGCGTCGATTGTCTGGAGTGCCATGAAAACGGATATTCCGGTACTCCAACCGATTGTAACGCCTGCCATAACACATTTCATGCAGGTTTCAATCCTAACCACAATATCCTGGGCATCCCAACTGACTGTGCGGCTTGCCATACCACAGAACCAGGATGGGCACCGGCTACTTTTGATATTCACGATAATTATTACCCTTTAACCGGAGAACATCTCTTCATCGCCAATGACTGTGCCGCTTGCCATAACGGGGATTACAATAATACCCCTAATGATTGTGCAGGATGCCATATCCAGGATTTCAACAGCTCCATAAACCCGGATCATCAGCTGCTCAACATACCGACGGATTGTGCTCAATGCCACACCACCGATCCCGACTGGATGCCGGCAGCTTTCCCTATTCACGATGATTATTACGTCCTGAACGGGGCTCATGCAGCCATTGCTAATGATTGCGCGGCTTGTCATAATGGAGACTACAACAACACCCCTAACACTTGTGTCGGTTGCCACCTCGATGATTTCAACAGCACTTCGGATCCGGATCACCAGCAAGCTCAGTTCAATACCGATTGTACCTCTTGTCATTCAGAAGATGCCTGGATACCTGCTACTTTTGATCATGATGCCATCTATCCATTGGTCGGGGCTCATGCTTTGATTGCCAATGACTGTTTGCAATGCCATGTCGATGGGTATGATAACACACCGAACACCTGCGTGGGTTGCCATCTGGACAACTACAATGGTACAACCTCCCCAAATCACATAGATGCCAATTTCTCTACGGATTGTATCGCCTGTCATACTCAAGGAGCCTGGATACCTGCGACTTTTGATCATGACGCCATCTATCCATTGGTCGGGGCTCATGCTTTGATTGCCAATGACTGTTTACAATGCCATGCGGATGGGTATGATAATACAATCAAATACCTGCGTGGGTTGCCACCTCGATGATTTCAATAATACAAATGACCCCGATCATCAACAGGCACAGTTCCCCACAGATTGTCTGCAATGTCATAGTGAAAATACATGGATACCCTCATCCTTTGATCATGATGGTCAGTATTTTCCCATTTTTAGCGGCAAACACAAAAGATGAATGGATATCATGTGTTGACTGTCATTTCAACTCAAATGATTACACCCTATTTAATTGTCTTGATTGTCATGAACATAACAATCAATCTCAGGTCGATAATGACCATAGTGAAGTAAACGGTTATCTATACGAAAGCAACGCTTGCCTGTCCTGTCATCCGGATGGCAATGATTAATTGAAATATTATTCGGATTCAATTGTTTTATCAGGTGATCACATCGAATTTTCGCTTTCGTAAATAAGCCAGAACGCTTATAAACAACAATGAAGCCACAAGAATATAGACCCATTGTGGCACAGGCACAGGATCTCCGGCAGCATAAGAATGTAACCCGGATAGATAATAATTTACACCATAATAGGTCATGATTACAGACCCCCATCCAAAAATGGACGCCAGATTATAAGCATATAATCCTCCCAGTTTAGGAATAATCCGCATATGCAGTATAAAGGCATAAACAAGGATGGTCACTAATGCCCACGTCTCCTTTGCATCCCATCCCCAGTATCTTCCCCATGATTCATTGGCCCAGACACCTCCGAGGTAAGTACCGATACTAACCATGAAAAGTCCACCAATAAGTGTCATTTCACTCATGTAAGACATTTCCCTGATTATATCTCTGACCCTGTTTTTATTTTTCTCAGTAAGAAATATCATCAAAATTAAATTAATCAATCCAATGATAGCTCCAAGCATCAGGAAGCCATAACTTCCAGCTTCCAAAGACACGTGGATCGTCAACCAATAAGACCTCAGGACCGGCACCAGGGGCGTAATTTCAGGATCTAAATAACTCAGGCTGGCAACCAGTAAACCGTTGCTGCAAGCAATTCATAGTGGCTGCCAGTCCACCAAATGAAAAACGGGTAAAAATGATTCCAGCTAAGGTTGTTGTCCAGGCAATGTAAATCATGGATTCATACCCGTTACTCCAGGGCGCCCTCCCTGATACATACCACCGAAGACCAAGTCCAATGGTATGAAAGGCAAACCCCAATACTACAAGCCCAAAAAGAATTTTATAAACAGTCCTCAACCGGGTACGGGGTTTGAAAACGGAAAAGAAAAGGAAAAATAAAAATCCTAATCCCAGCACCCCGTAAACACCTGCCAAACGGCCAAATACCTTCATATTATTCAGAATGATTTCCGCGTTTATTTTGGCTGCTGACGGAACTACCGCCCCCTCCATTTCTACGCTGGTATTCTGAAAATTCATCCAGCATTTTGTTGACATAACTATAATCATTGTTTTGCATTGCCTCCAAAAGAGCCTGCGGGACTAAGTTCCAAAAAACGATCGGCTACCGGTTGTTGAATCTGGTCTTGGTTATGAAACCCCAGTTGATTGGCTACCCAGGTATTATTGGACTCACCGGGTAATTGAATTATCTTAAAAATCCTTCCGGAATAAACCATACCTGCAATATTCACCCTTTCATCGATTTTCATCAATTCCTTTTCATATACT